>JAXDNJ010000039.1:0-111669 GCA_034669505.1 Methylobacteriaceae bacterium | reverse complement strand
ATACGGCCGCTTCGAATCGTTGGGGATCGAGACGTGCTGGCCGTACAGCGAATATCGCGGTGAGAAGGTGATCTCGTCCGTGACTGGCAAGCCGAGGCGCACCGTCCCGCCTACGATCGTGTTTTTGTAGAACGAGTAGTTCGATGCGTCCGACTGCTTGGCGAAGAGGTCGAAGCCCGCCGCAATCGGTTGATCGAAGATATATGGCTCGGTGAAGTTGAACTCCACGCCGCGGGCGCGCTGGCCCACCGTGGCCGATGCGCGGACGAATTGGCCCCGGCCCATGAAGTTCGACTCACTAACGGAGACTTCGGCCAGCAATCCGTCGGTCGTCGAATAGCCGCCCGAGACCGAGAACGAGCCGGTGGGCTGGTCTTCGACATCGACGACGATGATGACGCGATCGGGCGAGGAGCCCGGCTGGTTGGTGATGCGAACCTTCTTGAAATAACCAAGGCTGTTCAGGCGCCGCTCGGCGCGATCGATCAGCACGCGATTATAGGCATCGCCTTCGCCGATCTCGAACTCGCGGCGGATGACGAAGTCGCGGGTACGAGTGTTCCCGCGAACGTCGATGCGCTCGATGTAGACGCGCGGCCCTTCATCGACGACAAAAGCGATTCTGACGGTGCGCGTCGCCACGTCGCGGTCGCCGCGCGGCCGCACCTGCGAGAACGCGTAACCGCTCTTGGCGACTTCCCTTGTGAGCCGATCAACCGACTTCTCGACGGCGTCGCCGTTGTAGATGTCGCCGGGCGAGAGCGCGAGCAGCGGACGCAGCGCTTCGGAGGGCACGTCCGGCAAGTGGGACTCGACGCGCACGTCGCCAACCCGGTACTGCGGGCCCTCTTCCAAGGTGATGGTGATGATGTAGCCCTGCAGCACCGAATCGTAAGTCGCATCGGAATTGACGATGCGGAAATCCGCATAACCGTTCTTCAGATAATAGCGGCGGATCAGCTCGAGATCGGCGGCGATCTTGTCCGGATCGTAGACGTCGCTGCTCTTGAAGAACGACAAGAGGTTCATTTCCGTCGTCTGGATGAGACCACGCAGCCTGTAGCCGGAGTAAACCTCATTGCCGACGAACCTGATCTCTTTCACGCCTGTTTTGGCGCCCTCGTCGATCGTGAAGACGACGTCGAGACGCCCGTTCGGTAGGTCGACGGTGCGATATTTGACGCTCGCGGCCGCACGGCCGGAACGGCGGTAGATCTCCATGATGCGCTGAATGTCGGCATCGACCAGCGCCGGATCGAAAGGCCCGCGTGAGCGCGACTGGATCTCGGCCTGCAGCGATTCGGTCTTGACCTTGCTGTTGCCCTCGAAGGCGACGCGGTTGATGATGTTGTTTTCGGCGACGTCGACGACAATCGTGCCGCCGTCGCGGCGCGCGCGCACGGTCGAGAACAGACCGGTCTTGCGCAGGTCCTCGACGCCCTTGTTGACGTCGCTTCCCGTGAAGTACGAGCGAACCGTGTCGGTATCGATCCGGCGATTGCCGTGGACCACGACGTTCTGGGCGAAAGCCACCGAAACGGAGCCCGCGAGCCCCGCGGCGACCACCACCGCAAGGGCGAGCCGGTTCAGAAAGCCTCTGATCATCAAAACCGATCCCCATCCAAGGCGGCGTTTTTGCCGCACGCAGGTACTTGAGACCCGCGCCTTCATTGTACCGGGTGGGCGTCAAACGCGGTTAGCGTCGAGCGTCACCTTTCCAATTTTTGCTTCTACAGGGTTTACCAATTGCTGCAATCGCTCAGCTGGGACCGCGGCGGCATTTTCGCGACGCGTGTCCAGCAAGTCACGCTTTGCCCGAGGTTTTTCAACGTGATGTCGCATTCCCGCCCGCTTCCGACCGCGGCTTGTCCTTGATCGGGATGAGCGCGTATCCCGCCTGCGACCAGAAGCGGAAAAAACCGCGCCTTCAGCCCCAGTGCATCAGCTGGCGCGTGATACGGGCGAGATCGTTGTAGGTCGCGAAGATCATCAGCCCGCAGACGATCGCGAGACCCAGCCGGAACCCATATTCCTGGGCCCGCTCATTGAGCGCGCGGCCGCGCAGCGCCTCGACTGCGTAGTACATCAAGTGCCCGCCATCGAGCAGAGGGATCGGGAACAGGTTGAGCAGACCGATCGAAATTGAGAGAATCGCTGCAAGATTCAGCACCGCCCCGAAGCCGAGCTTCGCCATTTCGCCAGCGACTTGGGCGGTCCCGATGACGCCGGATAGTTGATCGGGCGATTCGCGGCCGAGGAAGAGCCCGCCGACGTAGCTCATGGTGCGGTCGATGACGTACCATGTCTCCTGCCCGGCGAGCCGGATCGAAGCGAGGAGACCGTAATGTTCCGTGCGCCAGTCTTCATGATGCGAGCCGGCCTCGACGCCGAGCAGCCCGACGCGCGTCTTGCCGAGCGGTGTCGAGAGTTCCTTTAGCCGCGGCGTTGCCTCCAACGTGGTGGCAATGCCGTTCCGATTGACGACGAAGGTCAACGGGGTATCGGCGGAAACGGAGACGATCCGCTGCATGTCGGCGAAATTCTCGATCGGACGGCCTTCAATGGCGATGACGATATCGCCCGGCTTGAAGCCGCCGATCTCAGCGGCGCTGCCAGGCGTCACCGAGTCGACCCGCGGCAACAGGACCGGGCGGCCGAAGCTGAAGAACAGGAGAGCGAAGATCACGATCGCCAGAATGAAATTGGCGATTGGGCCCGCCGCGACGACGGCGGCGCGCTTCCAGACCGGCTGGCCGAAAAAGGTGATCGAACGCTCGGCCGCGCTCATGAGCGGAGCGTCATCGGAAGGCGTGCCGCTGACGGCGTTCGCGTCGCCATGGAATTTGACGTAGCCGCCGAGCGGCAGCGCGGCGAGCCGCCAGCGCGTCCCCTTGCGGTCGACGAAGGCGCAGATTTCAGGCCCGAAACCTAGCGAAAACGCGTCGACCTTCACGCCGCACCAGCGGCCGACCAGGAAATGCCCGAGCTCGTGGAAGAAGACAACGACCGTGAGGACGAAGAGGAACGGAACGACGTAAATCAGTACGGTACCGAGCGGACCGAAAGCGGACATCAAGCCTCCTTGCGAGCCGGGAACAAGCGCACGGCCTGGCTAATGGCCGACCGAGCTGGGTCTGCCGCCGACCAGCATGGTTACTGGAGGGTTACCATGCCCGACTGACTTGTCCGGGCCAAGAGGCTGCGCGACCTTTCTCTGACAACATGGTCAACGGCAAGCGCTTCGCCAACGCTCTGCGGCTCTTTGGCCGTGCCGTCGGCGAGCGCCGCCTCGCAGGCCGCGGCAACGAAGCGCGCGATATCCCCGAAGCCGATTCGCCGCTCAAGAAACGCTTCCACGGCGATCTCATTGGCCGCGTTCAGGACGGTCGGCAGCCCGCCGCCGTTTTTTAGGGCGTCCATGGCGACTTTGAGCGCCGGGAAGCGCTCGAAGTCGGGGCGCTCAAAAGTGAGCGTACCGATCGCCGCAAGATCGAGCCGGCGCGTCGGCGTCGACAGGCGCCCCGGAAAGCCGAGGCAATGGGCGATCGGCACCTTCATGTCAGGCACGGCGAGCCCGGCTGTCACCGACCCGTCGGCAAAGGAGACGAGGCCATGCACGATCGATTGCGGGTGCACCAGCACATCAAGCCGATCAGCGGTGATGCCGAAAATATAATGCGCCTCAATGAGTTCCAGGCCTTTGTTCATCAAGGTTGCGGAGTCGATCGTCACCTTCCGGCCCATCGACCAATTCGGATGTGCGAGCGCCTGTTCGGGTGTCGCTGCGCCGATGGCGTTGGCAGTCCAGGTGCGGAACGGACCTCCGGAGGCGGTGAGCGTCATTCGCTCGACACGCTCGATCGGTTCCCCGCCGAGGGCTTGGAAAATCGCGTTGTGCTCGCTGTCGACCGGCAAGAGCTTGGCGCCCACTTCCGCCGCCATGCGCATGAAGGGCGCCCCGGCGCAGACCAGGCACTCCTTGTTGGCGAGCGCGATGGTGCTGCCCTTGGAAAGCGCGGCATAGGTCGGCTCGACGCCGGCGGCGCCGGCAATTGCGCCAAGAACGAGATCGGCCGGACGGCGTGCCGCCTCGACCACGGCTGCTTTGCCTGCGGCAACTTCGATGCCCGATCCCGAGAGCTCGCGTTTCAACTCGGCATACATGCCGGGCTCGCAGATCGCGGCAAAGCGCGCCGATAGCCGCCGCGCCATCGCGGCAAGGCCCTTCGCGTCGCGGCAAGCAGCCACCGCCTGGACATCAAAGGCTCCCGGAGCGGCATCGAGGACGTCGGCGGCAGAGCGGCCAATCGATCCGGTGGCGCCGAGGACGACGAGACTACGCGGCGCGGAGGCGGGCCGGCGGGCGCTCGCCTGAACTTTCATCAGCATGTATCCGCCTACCAGCTGAAAAGACCTGCGGCAACGAAAGGATAGAGCCGTAGCGCGCCGATCATCGCCGCGCAAACGCACGCGGCGGTAAATCCATCGAGCCGGTCCATGACGCCGCCATGGCCGGGGATAAGCGCGCCTGAATCCTTCACGCCGAACCGGCGTTTGAGGGCGGATTCGGCGAGATCTCCGCCTTGCGATACCGCGGCCAGAAGAAGCCCGAGGAGAAGCAGCGGCAGGATGGCGACACGATCGAGGGCGATGACGGCGACGCCGAGGCCGAACAGCGCGCCGCAAAAAATTCCGACGAGCGTGCCGGACCTGGTCTTCCCAGCCGAGACACGCGGCCAAAGCTTCGGGCCACCGATCAGCCTTCCGCCGAAATAGGCCATGATGTCCGTGCCCCAGACCAGCGCGAAGAGCCAGGCGATCGCGGTCAGGCCCAAAGCGTCGGATTGGCGCAGAGCGATCACCGAGACCACGAGCGCGCCGGCGTAGAGCACCCCTGCCCCGGCAAATAGCCGCGTCCGATGTTCCCCCGAGAGTGCCGTGAGCACCGCCGCAGCCGCGAGTACCAGGCAGCCAACGCCGAGGGCGAGGTAAGAGGCGAATGCTGCGGCGATCACAATTGCGACGGCGCCCAGCAGAAATCGCAGGCGGTGCCCTCTTTCACCGATCAGCGCTTGCCATTCCCAGAGAACGGCAAGCGCCGCAGCAAGCCAGAACAGCGCGAAGAAAAGGCCGCCGGCCCACAGCACCCCGATGGCAACAGCTGCAAGAACGATGGAAGAGATTATCCGGGGCCCAAGATCAGCGAAGCTGCGGCCTTGCTCCCGCAGGCCGGGATTCATGAGCCCGTTTTCGCCGCCAACGGAGCTGCGACGCCGCCAAACCGCCGCTCGCGATGCGCATAATCGGCGAGCGCTCCTGCAAAAGCCGCTCGGTCGAAATCGGGCCAGTAGATGGGCAAAAACGCGAGTTCGGCATAGGCTGCCTGCCACAGCAAAAAATTCGACAGCCGGCGCTCGCCTGACGTGCGGATGATTAGATCAGGGTCGGGAAGACCCGCTGTGTCGAGATGGTTGGCGAGAGTGGTCGGCGTGATGTCATCGGGCGCGATGCGTCCGGATGCGACCTTCTCCGCAAGCAGTTTTGCTGCCTGCGCAATCTCCTGACGGCTGCCGTAATTGAAGGCGATGACGAGCGTCAGGCCGCTATTGTGGCGGGTGAGGTCCTCGGCTTCGCGCAGCAGCGCGCCGATGTCATTGGCAAGATTGTTGCGCAGGCCAATGACCTTGACCCGCACATTGTGGCTGTGGAGTTCGGCGAGGTCATTGCGGATGAAGCGCTTCAACAGCGTCATCAGGTCGGAGACTTCCTGCGGCGGGCGTGTCCAATTCTCCGTCGAAAACGAGTAGAGCGTCAGATATCGGATGCCGAAATCGGGCGCGGCACGTACCGCCTGTCGCAGCGCCTCGACGCCGCGGCGATGACCCTCGATGCGAGGGAGACCGCGTTGCGCCGCCCAGCGGCCGTTGCCGTCCATGATGATCCCGACGTGGAGCGGCGCGCCATCATGATCGCGGCGGGAAGTCGGGTCCTGGTCACCATTCATCGCTCGTAGCCGATCATAAGAGCGCGTTCCGACGCAATGCGACACAAAACTACGAACTGCCTAAACCTGCATGATTTCCTTTTCCTTGACCGCAAGCGACTGGTCGATTTCGCCGACAGCCTTGTCGGTCGCCTTCTGCACCTCGGTTTCGTGGCGCTTCTCGTCGTCTTCGCTGATCGCCTTGTCCTTCAAGAGCTTTTTCAGAAGATCAATCCCGTCACGCCGTACATGACGCACGGCAACCCGGGCTTCTTCCGCATATTTGTGCGCGACTTTCACGAGTTCCTTGCGGCGTTGCTCGTTCAGCTCGGGAATGCGGATGCGGAGCGTCTGGCCTTCCGTGTTCGGCGACAGGCCTAGATTGGAATCGCGGATGGCTTTCTCGACCGCACTAACCATGGAGCGGTCCCAGACCTGGATCGATATCATGCGCGGCTCGGGAATGCTGATGCTCGCGACCTGATTGAGCGGCATCGACTGCCCGTAGGCATCGACATGAATCGGCTCGACGAGGCTTGCGGAGGCCCGCCCCGTTCGCAATCCGCCGAGCTCATGCTTCAACGTGGCGATTGCGCCCTGCATGCGGCGCTGGAGGTCGGTGAGATCGAATGTGGCAACAGCCATGGATGAGGCCTTTTACTCAGGCGGGACGCGATTTCAGACGAGAGATTCGAGCGATATTAAGCAATCGCGCAAGCCGATGCACGTGATGAGCCCTCCAAACCTGTGCGTCGGCTCATCCGAACACACGTTCAGCTTGGCCAGTTCAGCTTGGCCAGACGTAGGTTGCGTGGCCCTTGCCTTCGAGAGCGGCGCGTATGGCGCCTTCTTCGCGGATGGAAAAGACGATGATCGGAATGCGGTTTTCGCGCGCCAGCGCAAACGCGGCGGTGTCCATGACGGCGAGTTCCCTGCTGATCGCCTCGTCGTGGGTGAGGTCGGTGTAGCGGGTGGCTTTCGGATCGCGCTTCGGATCGGCGGTGTAGACGCCATCGACGTTCGTCGCCTTCATCACCGCATTGGCGGAGAGTTCGGCGGCACGAAGCGCGGCACCGGTGTCGGTCGTGAAAAACGGATTGCCGGTGCCGCCGGCGAGCACCACGATGCGGCCTTTGGCGAGATGATGCAGCGCCGCCTGGCGCGAATAGGGCTGGCAGAGCGCCGGCATGGCAATCGCGGAGAGAGCGCGGGCCGGCGCTTTTTCCGACTCGAGCGCCGCCTCGAGCGCGAGCGCATTCATGACTGTCGCCAGCATGCCAATCGAATCGGCGCGTGCGCGCTCTATGCCCTTATCTGCCCCCTGCATCCCTCGGAAGAAATTCCCGCCACCGACAACGACGCCTACTTCCACACCGAGCGAAGCGGCGCTGGCGATGTCGCGGGCGATGCGGGCGACCGTCGGCGCATCGAGGCCGAAACCTTCGCCGCCGGTGAGCGCCTCGCCCGACAATTTGATGATGACGCGTTTCCAATCCGGCTTGGCTCTGGAAACGCTCATCGGCGCTTGTCCTCGCGAAAGTCCGCTGAGTTAGCTCTGCCCTGCCGCGGCGGCAACTTCGGCGGCAAAATCCGGCTCTGTCGGCTTGTCGACGCCCTCGCCGAGCGCGAAGCGGACGAAGCCCAAGAGCTTGATCGGGCCGCCCGCTTTGCCTTCCTGCTCCTTCACCGCCTGGCCGATCGTCTTGCCGTTATGCTCGGCATGGATCGAGACCTGATCGACAAGCGCGACCTCCTTGTAGAAGGTTTTCAGGCCCGACTCGACGATCTTTTCGAGCACATGCGCCGGCTTGCCGGCATTCTTGTCTCTCAGGACGCTACGTTCACGCTCGACCGTCGCGGCATCGAGCGCGGCGGCGTCGAGCGCCAGCGGTGAGGCCGCCGCGACATGCATCGCGATCTGCCGCGCGAGCTGCGTCAGCGTCGCCTGATCGCCCGTCGATTCGAGCGCGACGATCACGCCGATCTTGCCGAGCCCTTCGGCGATCGGCGCATGCACGTATTGCCCGATCACCCCGGACGAGACCGAGAGTTTCGCCGCGCGGCGCAGCGTCATGTTCTCGCCGATCGTCGCGATCGCGTGCGAGATCGCCTCGGCTACCGTGCCGCCGCCGGGATAGCTCTCGCCCTTTAAGGCATCGACATCAGTCACGCCCTTCCCGACCGCAGCTGCAGCGATCGAGCGCACGAGCTTCTGGAAGTCCTCGTTGCGCGCGACGAAATCGGTTTCGGAATTCACCTCGACGACGACGCCGTCCTTGCCGCGCACTGCGACCGCGACAAGCCCTTCGGCCGCGACGCGGCCGGACTTCTTCGCCGCCTTCGACAGACCTTTCTTGCGCAGCCAATCGACGGCGGCTTCGATGTCGCCTGCGACTTCGGTCAGCGCGTTCTTGCAATCCATCATGCCGGCGCCGGTCTTCTCGCGAAGATCCTTGACGAGGCTGGCGGAAATGGCGGCCATTTCAGTCGGTCCTTCCCTGCCCGCGTTTGCATCCATGCAAACCTGCGAGCGCAAGTAAGTTGAAAGACGGCAGTCGATTGCTGCCGTCAAAACCACATTACGCGGCGAGCAGTCCGCGCGCCTGATTGACCCAGCCGTCGCGGTCGATGCGGCCGTTGAGCTTCAGATCGCGGTCGATCGTCTTCACGTCGTCCGGTGTCATCGCGGCGAGCTGCCAGTAATGATAGACGCCGGCGTCGTTCAGCTTCTTCTCGAGCTGCGGCCCGACGCCCGAGAGCTTGACGAGATCGTCGGGCGCGCCGCGCGGCGCGGACAGAAGCTCGAACTTTTCCGCCGGCGCTTCGTATTGCATCTCGCCCCCGGCTTCGGCCGGAGCCTCGGCGGGAGCGGTAGCCTCGAGAATCCGCCGCGCCGGCGGCAATTCTTCCGCAGGCGGCGCCTCCTCAGCCCCGACATCGACGCTGATCGCACCCTGGCCACGCGAAATGCCGTCGATCGCGGCGCGGGCGACGAGATCGCAATAAAGTGCAATCGCGCGGCCAGCGTCGTCATTGCCCGGCACCGGATAGGTGATGCCATCCGGATCGGAATTGGTATCGAGGATCGCCGCGATCGGAATATGGAGGCGGTTCGCCTCCTTGATCGCCAGTTGCTCCTTGTTCGTGTCGATGACGAAGATCAGGTCGGGCACGCCGCCCATGTCCTTGATGCCGCCGAGCGCCTTCTCGAGCTTCTCGCGCTCGCGCGAGAGCATGAGCCGCTCCTTCTTGGTGAGGCCGCTTGCGCCTTCGCCGAGCTGCTCGTCGAGCTTGCGTAAGCGCGAGATCGACGCGGAGATCGTCTTCCAGTTGGTCAGCATGCCGCCGAGCCAGCGCGAATTGATGTAATATTGCGCGCAGCGCTTCGCCGCGTCGGCGATCGCCTCCGACGCCTGGCGCTTCGTGCCGACGAAGAGCACACGCCCGCCCTTGGCGACCGTGTCGGACACGGTCTTCAGCGCCTGATGCAGCAGCGGGACCGTCTGCGCGAGATCGATGATGTGGATGTTATTGCGGGTGCCGAAGATGTACTGCTCCATCTTCGGATTCCAGCGGTGCGATTGATGGCCGAAATGGGCGCCGGCCTCGAGGAGGCCACGCATTGTGAAATCAGGAAGTGCCATTGGGTAGATATTCTCCGGTTGAGCCGCGGCGGACTTTTGGGCTGGTCAGGAGACCGGCCACCGGAGCGGAACCTTGGAAAGCAGGAACCGCATGAATCCGCCTGTGGGATGGGCGGCCATATAGGCGAGATGCGAGGGGAGCGCAAGGCGAGCGGGCGAAGCGACCACTACCCTTGCGGCTTATGCATCAACCGACCACGGCGACGGCCTCGATCTCAATGAGCCATTCCGCCAGCGCGAGCGAGGTGACACCGACGAGCGTGCTTGCGGGCGGTTCGCCCCCTGCAAAGAAAGGTGCACGCACTTTGGCGATCACGGCGCGGTCCTCGGGCGCATAGTTCACCACGTATGTCGTGATCTTCACGACGTCGGCGAAGGTGGCACCGGCGGCGGCAAGAGCGAGGCCGACATTGCGCATCGCCTGCACACTCTGCGCCGCAAGATCGCCTGCTCCGACCAGTGCGCCGCTCTCATCGATGGACACTTGGCCTGAGATGTAGATCGTTTTTGTTCCCGACGCGACGACTGCCTGCGAGAATGAAGGCCAAATGAAAAGCCCTTTCGGGCGGAGATGCTCGATGGTGCTCATGCTGCGAGACCGTATGACCCCTGGAATAGAACTTCAACCCAATCTGAGCGATGCAGATCGCGCGCTGCTGCGGCTCGGAGAGGCGCTGCGCGCCTGCGGCTACGAGTTCGTGACCGTCACGCCGGCGACGCAGGCGCGCGTGAATTCGCGGCCGGAGAACAGCGAGGCGAAAGACCTGCGCGATGTGTTCGGCTGGAGCCGGCCGTTTACGCAGGACGTTGTTCCAAGCGAGATGCTTTCGTTGATGCGCGCGGCCGGCATTCTCGTTGAGGAGAACGGGATGGCGCGGAGCGCTTTGCGCGTTTCGTCGCTGCAAGGGGAACTGTTCTTCCATTCGGCTTTCCCGACAACTTCGCCTGATGCCGTCTTCTTTGGTCCGGATACCTATCGCTTCGCGCGTGCGATCCGGGCTGGCCTCAAGGAGCGAACCACACCCATCCGCAACGCCGTCGACATCGGTTGCGGCGCCGGACCCGGCGGAATCCTCATCGCTAAGCACGCACCTGAAGCGCGCGTGCTCATGACGGACATAAACGAATCCGCGCTGCGCCTCGCCCGCGTCAGCGCCGCGCTGGCCGCGGCGGCAAATGCAATCACGCAACGCAACGACATCCTCGCCGAGATCGACGGCACGTTCGACCTCATCGTCTCGAACCCGCCCTATCTCAACGATGCGCTACATCGCGCCTATCGGCATGGCGGCGGCGATTTCGGCGCCGACCTTTCGCTCAAAATCCTAGACGCGGCGCTCGATCGCCTGGCGCCGGCGGGAACCCTCATCCTCTACACAGGGACTGCGATCGTGGGCGGGCGCGACCTTTTCCACGAAAGCGCGTTGCCTGGATTAGCGGCAAGCGACTTCGCCTGGACCTACGAGGAGGTTGATCCCGACGTGTTCGGCGAGGAACTCGAGGCGCAAGCCTACCGCGCCGCCGACCGCATCGCCGCGGTCGTCCTGAACGTCACGAAGAGGAGCTAAGTGTGCTCGACCTAGTGGAGGATCGGGTTCGCCGGGAGGCGCCGCGCGATCTCGGCTGCAGCGAAGATGACCTGCAGCAGCGTCTCGCCGCCTTCAACCGCCGCCGCCTGGTCCCCGGCCTGCCGCGTACCGACTGGCGCGACGAAATCAACGAGGACCGCGATTGGCTGCTGCTTGAAGGCGAATTTCTGGAGCGCGAGCGCCGTGCCGTGGCGCCGCGCGCTGCGCAAGCGCCGGCGGACCCGGACGGATTTGACGTGTGGCTGACCGACCTCACCGCAACCGGTCCAGGCCAGGGCGACCCGCTCTTTCCCTGGCTCGCGGACACCTGCTCGATGGATCAGATGAAGTGGGTGCTGGCGCAGGAAGTCGCGGGCGAAGCCGGTTTCGAGGATTTGACCGCGCTGACGCAGGTGAAAATGCCGGTCGCGCCGAAGCTGGAACTGGCGCGCAATTACTGGGACGAGATGGGCCGCGGCAACGAAAAAGGCATGCACGGGCCGCTGCTCGAGACGCTGGCGCGCCGGCTCGGGCTCGAGCCGAAAACCGAGACCACCGTGTGGGAATCGCTCGCCCTCGCCAACACGATGGCCGGCCTCGCCTGGAACCGGCGCTACGCCTATCACTCGATCGGCGCGCTCGGCATCATCGAGCAGACGGCGCCATCCCGCGCCGCCGCGATCGGGCGCGGCTTAAAACGCCTCGGCGTGCCGACCGCCGATCGGCATTATTTCGATCTGCACGCGATTTTGGATATCAAGCATTCCGAAGCGTGGAACGCCGAGGCGATCCGGCCGCTGGTCGCGGCCAATTCCTATGTCGCGCATGCGATTGCCGAAGGCGCGCTGATGCGGCTCACCTGCGGCGCGCGCTGTTTCGAACGCTACCGGCGGGAATTGGGGTGGGAGAAGGATGCGAGGGGCGCGCATCTGGTGGTGCCGGGGGAGTGAGTCTGCCCGTCGTCATTGCGAGAAGCGTAGCGACGAAGCAATCCAAGCAATGGAATGGTCGCACCCGGATTGCCTCGCTGCGCTCGCAATGACGCTAACCACGCCTCATTGTACGCCGCGCCATCAAACATGTTCGACCGCAACGATGCCGGGGATCGCTTTTATTGCGCCGGCGATTTGCGCCGAGACGGGGAAACGCCCGGCCAGCTTGATCTCGACCTCGCTCTTGTTCTCTTCGATCATGACGATAAGGGAGACCTCACCCTCGCCCCTGCCCTGCAGGCGCGCTTCGATCGACGACAGCGGCTTGGTATCGCGCAGGAAAATGCGCAGGCCTTTCTGAATGCGCGCCGCGGCTTGTTCGAGCGGCTCCACGCTCTGGATGCGCACACGCACGTCCTCGCCGTCGACGCTCGCCTGCACGGTGACCAGCACGGCGGCGCCCTTTTCCAGGAGATCGCGATATTGGTTCAGCGTCTCGTTAAACAGGATCGCTTCGTATTGTCCGGACTGATCGGATAGCATGACGATGCCGATCTTGCCGCCGGTGCGCGTGCGGCGCTCGTAGCGGTCGAGCACGGTTGCCGCGAGTCGCGCCGCGGAGGCGCCCTGCTTCACCGCGCGCGCAAAATTCGACCAGCGTTCGACGCGCAGTTTCTCGAGCACGCGCTCGAACGCATCGAGCGGGTGGCCGGAGAGGAAGAAACCGACTGCATCGAATTCGCGCCGCAGACGCTCGGCGATCGGCCAGGACTCGATATTCGGCAGGCGGATCGGTGCCGCGGCGCTCTCGCCGAACAGCGCCACTTGTCCCGCTTCCCGATCCTCGTGGCCGCGATGGGCAATCGCGAGCAGGGTTTCGACGGACGCGAAAGCTTTCGCCCGATCCGGTTCGATCTCGTCGAATGCGCCTGCGGCGGCGAGGCTTTCCAGCACCTTCTTATTGACCTCGCGTGGATTGAGCCGCCGCGCGACATCGGCGAGATCGGCGAACGGCTTGTCGCCGCGCGCGCGCACCAAAGCCGCCGCCTGCGCGTCGCCGACGCCCTTTACCGCAGATAGCGCGTAGCGGATGCCGAGTTCGCCCGAAGCATCGGCATGCACGTCGAAATCGACGCCGGAGTCACGGATCGACGGCGGATCGACACGAATGCCGAGCCGGCGCGCCTCGTTGCGGAATTCGGCGAGCTTATCGGTATTGCCTTTGTCGAGCGTCATCGACGCAGCGAGGAACTCGACGGGGTAGTTCGCCTTGAACCACGCGGTTTGGTAGGCGATCAGCGCGTACGCGGCGGCATGGCTCTTGTTGAAGCCGTAATCGGCGAATTTAGCCAAAAGGTCGAAAATCTCATCGGCCTTGTTGCGCTCGATGCCGTGCTCGACCGCGCCGCGGACGAAACGCTCGCGTTGCGCCGCCATTTCCGCCTTGATCTTCTTGCCCATCGCGCGGCGCAAGAGATCGGCTTCCCCGAGCGAAAAGCCCGACAGGATTTGCGCGATCTGCATCACCTGTTCCTGGTAGATGATGACGCCGTGCGTCTCCTCCAAGACCGACTGCACTTTCGGATGGATGTAATTGGCGTCGATCTCGCCGGTTTTGACAGCGCAATAGACCGGGATGTTGGCCATCGGGCCTGGCCGGTAGAGCGCGACCAGCGCGATGATGTCTTCGAAGCGGTCGGCATGCATGTCGACAAGCGCCTTGCGCATGCCGCCGCTTTCCACCTGGAATACGCCGACGGTTTCGCCGCGGCCGAGGGCCTCAAAGGTTTTCTTGTCGTCGAGCGGGATTTTCGCGAGATCGATGTCGATGCCACGTTGGCGCAGAAGCTCGACGCAGGTTGAGAGAACCGTCAGCGTTTTCAGGCCGAGGAAGTCGAATTTGACGAGCCCGGCCGGCTCGACCCACTTCATGTTGAACTGCGTCGCCGGAATTTCGGAACGCGGATCGCGATAGAGCGGCACGAGCTCGTCGAGCGGCCGGTCGGCAATGACGATGCCGGCCGCATGCGTCGAGGCGTTGGAATAAAGCCCTTCCAGCGTCTGCGCGATCTTTAGAAGCTGCGCGACGCGCGGATCGTTCTCGGCGGCTTCGCGCAGGCGCGGCTCGCCGTCGATCGCCTCGCGCAACGTGACCGGCTTCGCCGGATTCTGCGGCACGAGTTTCACGAGCTTGTCGACTTGGCCGAGCGGCATTTCCAGCACGCGCCCAACGTTGCGCAAAACGCCGCGGGCGAGGAACGAGCCGAACGTGATGATCTGCGCGACGCGATCGGCGCCGTAGCGGTCGCGCACATAAGCGATCACCTCGTCGCGGCGATTCTGGCAGAAGTCGATGTCGAAATCCGGCATCGACACGCGCTCGGGATTGAGGAAGCGCTCGAACAGCAAGCCGAAGCGCATCGGGTCGAGAT
Organism: Methylobacteriaceae bacterium; assembly: GCA_034669505.1. Lineage (GTDB taxonomy): Bacteria > Pseudomonadota > Alphaproteobacteria > Rhizobiales > Beijerinckiaceae > JAFASC01. The sequence goes on along the minus strand of JAXDNJ010000039.1, from coordinate 97,110 downwards.
CGGTGATCGTCAGCGCGTATGCGACCAGCGATCCGGCGCCGGAGCCGCGGCCTGGGCCGACGGGTATCCCCTTCGATTTCGCGTGCTTGATGAAGTCGGCGACGATCAGGAAATAACCCGGGAATTTCATCTTCTCGATGACGTCAAGCTCGAACGCGAGCCGCGCTTCGTAATCAGCGAGCGTAAATCCGGGGGCCGGCCCATGTGCCGCGAGCCGTTCGGCCAATCCGCTTTCGGCCTGCCGGTGCAGTTCGACGGCCTCGTCAGCACCGTCGCCAGTCGTGTAACGCGGCAGAATCGGATTTCGCGTCGCCGGACGGAAGCTCGCGCGCATCGCGATCTCGACGGAATGGCGCGTTGCTTCCGGCAGATCGGAAAAGAGCGCGAGCATTTCCGCGCGCGTCTTGAAGCGATGCTCGGGCGAGAGCTGGCGGCGGTTTCGATCGCTGATCAGCGTGCCCTCGGCGATGCAAAGCAGCGCGTCATGGGCTTCGTGATCGGAGCGCGCGGCGAAGAAAGGCTCGTTGGTCGCGACCAGCGGCAGGCCGGCGCGATAGGCAAGATCGAGGATCTGCGGTTCGACGCCACGCTCGCTCTCGAGCCCGTGACGCTGCAGCTCGACGTAAAGGCGCCCGTCGAAGAGCGGCATCAGCCCGTCGAGCCGCGCGCTCGCGACCTGATGCCGGCCCGCGGCACAGGCGCGGTCGAGCGGCCCGGTCGGCCCGCCGGTCAGCAGAATCAGGCCCTCCGTGTGTCCGGCAAGGCGCGGCAGCGAAAGGTGCGGCAGCTCGCCTGACGTTTCCAGCCAAGCAGCCGAGGCAAGCTTCATGAGATGCCGGTACCCGGCCTCGTTCTGCGCGATCAGCACGACGTTGCCCCACCCCGCCGCGTTTTCGTAATGGCGCGCGCCCAGCGCGGCGCCATCGCCGAAATCCAATGTCAACTGTAGGCCGATGATCGGCTGAATGCCTTCCTTGGCGGCCTTCTCCGAGAATTCGAGCGCGCCGAAGAGGTTGTTCGTGTCGGTGATCGCGATCGCCGGCTGGCGGTCCGCCCCGGCCAGCTTGATCAGCTTGGCGATCCCCAGCGCCCCCTCGCGCAGCGAATAGGAGGTGTGGACGTGCAGATGCACGAAGCCGACAGAATCGATGACGCTCAACAGGGCTCTCCGCGGAAGCCGCGAAGATAGGCGCTCCGCCGCCGCGCCGGAACCCGCCTCCGGCATGCCATGCACAGCCGGCTCGGCTCAGCGCACCTTGACGATCTCGTAGGCCGGGACCGGCCGGCTGAAGCCCTTCAGAGTCAGCGGCGGGAGCTCCGCCGCCTCCACAATCGGCTCGACCTCGGAAAACACCCGCCGGCTGACGATGATCTGGCCGGGCTTTGCCTCGTCGCAGAGGCGAGAGGCGAGGTTCATCACACTGCCGATCGCGGAGTATTCGAGGCGCCGCTCGAAGCCGATCGTGCCGAGCGTCGCATAGCCAAGCGCGACGCCGATCCCGCAGCCGAGATCGAGGCCCCGCCGCGACCAGCCGGCGGCGAGCTCGGCGACCTTGTCGCGCATGTCCGCCGCCAACCGCACCGCCCGCTCGGCATGATCGGCACAGGGAACGGGATCGTTGAAGAGCGCGATGATCCCGTCGCCGGCAAAGCCCTGGATCGTCCCCTCGTAGCGGTCGATCAGCGCGCACATCTCGCGAATATACTCGGAGATGACGCCCATCACCTCTTCCGGCTCGTTGGTCTCGGTAAAGGAAGTGAAGCCGCGCAGATCGCAGAACAAGACTGAAATCTCGCGCCGGTGACTTTGCAAAAGCTTGTCCTGCCCGTCGGACGAGGCGATGACATCGGCGATTTGCGGCGCGAGGAAGCGGCGCAAGCGGCTGACCCGTTCGATTTCAGCAACCTGCTGCGCGACTCGCGTCTCCAGCGACTGATTGAGCGCGTCGAGTTCGTCGTTCAGCGCCTTGATGCGCAGCATCGAGCGCACGCGCGCGGTGAGCGAGGCCTGGTCGATGGGCTTCGTCAGATAATCGTCGCCGCCCGCTTCGAGGCCGGCGATGACATCGGTGCGATCGGCTTTTGCCGTCAGCAAAATGACCGGAATGAAGCGCAGCGCCTGATCCTGCTTGAGGATTTTCAAAGCGGCGATGCCGTCGAGCTTCGGCATCATGATGTCGAGCAGGATCAGATCGGGCGAAAGCTCGCGCGCTCTGGCGATCGCCTCTTCGCCATCCGCTGCCGTCTCGACCCCGTAGCCCTGCGCCTCGAGCCGCATCTGCACGATGTCGAGATTTTCGGCGACGTCATCGACGGCGAGGATCAGCGGCGGCTTATGCACGGGTCAGCCGGCGGCCTCCGGCAAAAACTCGCGCACTTTGGCGAGCAGCTTGCGCGGGCTGAAGGGCTTGGCAATGTAGCCGCTGCAGCCGACCTCCATCGCTTTCGCCTCGTCGCCCGAGAGCGCGTATGACGTCACCGCGATAACCGGGATGTCGCGCGTGGCGGGATTGGCCTTGATGCGGCGCGTCGCTTCGTAACCGTCCAGAACCGGCAACTGGAAATCCATGAGGATGAGATCGGGCTTGTGCTCGTCCGCCATCGTGACACCCGCACCGCCGTCATGCGCTTCGATGAGATCGAACCCGGCGCCGGTAAGAAGATCGCGCATGATCTGCCGGTTATCTTCGGTGTCCTCGACGATGAGAATGCACTTACCCCTACTCATGCCGCCTCGCGTTGTTCGCCGACGCGTATCGGCAGCCTGACATAAAAGGTCGAGCCGACACCCAGCGCCGATTCGACTTCGATCGTGCCGCCATGCATCTCGACGAGGCGCCGCGAGATCGAAAGCCCGAGCCCGGTGCCGCCTTTCTTGCGCGTATTCGAATTGTCGACCTGCTGGAAGGCCTGGAAAATGCGGGCCTGATCTTCCGGCGCGATGCCGGGCCCCGTGTCTTTGATCGCAACTTCGAACATTGCGTCCACGTTTGAGGCGAAGATCGTCACCGATCCCCTCTCGGTGAATTTGATCGCGTTGCTGACGATGTTCAGGACGACCTGTGCGAGACGCCGCTCGTCGCCCAAGCCTTTCGGCAGATCGTCGGCAATTTCGCTGACGAGCGCCAATCCCTTGGCTTGCGCAAGCGACCCCGCCTGGGCGACCACCGTCTCCACGACACTGCGCAGCGAATAATCCTCAAGCCCGAGGCTCAACTCGCCGGCTTCGATCTTCGAGAGATCGAGGACATCGTTGATCAGCGCGAGCAGATGCGTTCCGTTGATCTGCACGCGTTCGAGAACCTGCTTCGCACGCTCCGGGATGTCGCCATAGAGTCCATCCGCGAGCAGTTCGGTGTAGCCGAGCACCGCATTCAAAGGCGTGCGCAGTTCGTGGCTCATATTGGCGAAGAACTGCGACTTGTGCTCGCTGGCGATCGCCAGCTGGCGGCCCTTGTCTTCAACCTCCCTGAAGAGCCGCGCGTTGTGCATCGCGAGGACCGACTGGTCGGCGAATATCTGCATGAGGCCGACCGTGTTTTCCGAAAAGCCGCCGGTCGCGCGGCGGAGCACGACGAGTGCGCCGAGCACGCCCTCGACCCCGACGAGCGGCACGACGAGGAGCGAGTGAAAGCCCGCTTGCAGCGTCGGCTCACGCAGCGGGAAATCGCTGGGCTCAGTCAGATCAGAGACGACGATCGGCGCGCGCTGTCGCGCCGCTTCGCCCATCGGTGTTGCGACGTCGCCGATCGGCGTCTGCCGCACTTTGTCCGTGAAGGCGGGATCAAGCCCATGCGCTTCCGCAAGCTCGAACAGATGCCGCGACTCGTCGAAAGCATAAATCGCGCCGCCGTCGGCATCCGCAAGTTTCACGGCGCGCGTGACGATCGTCGCCAGCACGTGCTGCAAATCGAGCGAGGACGCAACCGCGCGCCCGATCTCCTCCAATGCGCGCAATTCGCTGACGGTCTGCGCGAGATCGCGCGTGCGTTCCTCGACCTTCTGCTCCAGGGCCGAGTACGAGTCCTGTATTTGCCGCGCCATGTGATTGAATTCTTGCGCGAGGACCTCGATCTCGTCGCCGGTCTTCACTTCGATTTTTTGGGCGAAATCACCGGCGCCGAGCCGCGCCGCGCCGGTCTTCAAAGCCTGAATCGGAACGCTCATGCGCCGCGCCAGCACCATACCGGCTATGACAGAAAGCGCAATGGCGAGAACGGAGAGAGTCAGGAGCCGCAGCAGCAATTCGTAGACCGGGTGGAAAGCAACCGATCTCGGCTGCTCGACGAAAACCGCCGCCTGTAAAGTGGGGACCTTCGCCGATGCAAAGAGCACGGCATTTCCCTGAGAGTCGCGGCCGATGTCGAGCGATTGAGGCTGCGGCGCGCGAAGGGCTTTGACCTGCGGCAGATGCGAGAGATCTTCGCCGATCTGCGGACCCGCTGCGGGCGAATTCGTTTCTGCGGTGGGATTGTTCGAACGCGCGATCAGCCGTCCCTCCTGCGAAACGATCAGCGTCGTCCCCTCACGCCCGGCCTGAACGCTGCTCGCGAAATCCGAGAGGAAACGGAGGTCGATTTGCGCGACCATCACGCCGGCATTGCGCCCGGCATGCGGCACGGCGATCAGCATGTAGGGGGTGCGATTCTCGAAAAAGGCCGGACCGAACCAGGAGCGTCCGCCAGTGGCGTTGAGAAAGGCCGGTTGCTTCGAATAATCAGCCTGGCTGGCGGCGTTCACGCGCTCGCGCGAGACGCGCAGGACCTCATGGCCGGTTCCGTCCAAGAGGAAGACTTCAGCGACCGCCGGATTTGTGCGGAGAAGCTGCTGATAGTCGTTGCGGCGCAGGTCGATCGTGTTCGAGCTCGCCCGCGTCGCCCAGCTGATATTGCGTTCGAGGTCGGCAATGGATTGCTCGATGGAGGCGGCGGCAGCGTCGGCTTTCTCGGCTTGCGTATGGACGAGTGACGTCACCGTCTCGCGATAAAGGAAATAGGTCTCGATCGCGCCGCTCGAAGCAAGGACGAAGATCACCAATCCGACAAACGACAGGACGTATTTGCCGAACAGATTTTTGGGACGCAGCCGGTCTAGGGGCCAGGGCAAGCGCATCGTCGCAATCGATCGGTCATCCGGCGCCCCAGGCGCGAAAAGCGTGACCGCTTTTATACGAAGTTCTTGAAATAAGAGAAATTGCTGGGGGTTGGGGCTGGGGAACCGCGCACTGCGGAGGTGCGCGGTCCAGGCCTGCCTCTAAGCCACCTCGAACAGCCCGGCGGCGCCCTGCCCGCCGCCGATGCACATCGTCACGATCGCGCGCTTGGCGGCGCGGCGCTTGCCCTCGATCAGCGCATGGCCGGTGAGACGCGCGCCCGAAACGCCATAGGGGTGGCCGACGGCGATCGCCCCACCATCGACATTGAGGAGGTCGTCGGGGATGCCGAGCTTGTCGCGGCAATAGATCACCTGCACCGCGAAAGCTTCGTTCAGCTCCCAGAGATCGATGTCGTCGATCTTGGTGCCGGTGCGCTCGAGCAGCTTCGGGATGGCGTAGACCGGCCCGATGCCCATCTCGTCGGGCTCGCAGCCGGCAACCGCGAAGCCGCGGAAGACGCCGAGCGGAGTGAGGCCCTTCTTCTCGGCGGTCTTGGCGTTCATCACCACGACGGCGGAGGCCCCATCGGAAAACTGGCTGGCATTGCCGGCGGAAATGACGCCGCCTTCAATCGCCGGCTTGATCTTGGACACGCCTTCATAGGTCGTGTCGTGGCGGATGCCTTCGTCGGAATTGATCGTCACTTCGTGATGCGAGACCTCTTTCGTATCTTTGTTGACGACGGCCATCGTGGTCGTCACCGGCACGATCTCCTCGCGGAATTTGCCGGCCTGCTGCGCGGCGGAGGCGCGGTGCTGGCTGCGCACACCGTACTCGTCCTGCTTCTCGCGCGGGATGCCGTAGCGTTCCGCGACCTTCTCGGCCGTGCGCAGCATCGGCCAGTAGATTTCCGGCTTCTTCTTCTGCAGCGCGGGGTCCATCAGCATGTGCGTGTTCATCTCGTTCTGCACGCAGGAGATCGACTCGACGCCGCCGGCAACGAGAATGTCGGCCTCGCCGGCGATGACGCGCTGCGCGGCGAGCGCAATCGTCTGCAGGCCGGAGGAGCAGAAGCGGTTGACCGTCATCCCCGGCACGGTGACGGGGCAGCCCGCCGCAATCGCGATCTGGCGGGCGATGTTCATGCCGGTCGCGCCTTCCGGATTGGCGCAGCCCATGATCACGTCCTCGATCTCGCCGGGATCGAGCTTTGCCCGCTCCATCGCCGCCTTCACCGCATACGAGCCGAGCGTCGCGCCATGCGTCATGTTGAAGGCGCCGCGCCAGGATTTCGCGAGCCCCGTGCGGGCAGTGGAGACGATCACGGCTTCGGTCATGCGGGCGTTCCTCTTTCGGATTTTGCGATGTGAGGCAGGATTAGCCCAGGCCCGCGGCGAAGGCGAGCGCGGCGGCGGCTGCGCGCCTATTCGCCCGGGGCGGGATGCGGCGCAGCGGCTCCGGGGTGATCTGCAATCCCGCCGTCATGCACTGGCGCAGGACTTTGTGCCCGGCCGCGCGTGATGAAGCGGGAGAAGACCCCGCGTATCCCGCCTTCGCAATCGTCCATCATCGCAAAGAACGCCGGCACGAAGAGCAGCGACAGGAAGGTCGAGACGATCAGCCCGGCGATGACGGCAATTGCCATCGGCGCGCGGAATTCGCCGCCCGCGCCGAAGGCGAGCGCGCTTGGCAGCACGCCGGCGACCATGGCGATCGTCGTCATGATGATCGGGCGGGCGCGCTTGCGGCCTGCATCGACGATCGCCGTCGTGCGATCGACACCGGCGTGGCGCGCCTCGATGATGAAGTCGACCAGCATGATTGCGTTCTTGGTGACGATGCCCATCAGCATCATGAAGCCGATGACGACGGGCATGCTGATCGACTTGCCGGTGATGAGGAGGCCGAGGATCGCCCCGCCGACCGAAAGCGGCAAAGTAATAAGGATCGTAATCGGTTGCAGGAAACTGCCGAAGAGCAGGATGAGCACGGTGATGACCATGAGCAGCCCGTCGCGCATCGCCGTCGCAAAGCCCGAGAACAGCTCTTCCATGGTTTCGGCGTCGCCGGCCTGCTTCACGGTAATTGTCGGCGGCTTGTTCTTCATCAGCGGCAGCGCGTCAATCGCCGCCATGACATCGCTCAGCGCCGCCGATCCCACGAGATCGGCCTGGATTTGCGCCTGCCGCTCGCGATCGTAGCGGTTGATGCTGATCGGGCCTTCGCCGAGCTGGATGTCGGCGATGGCCAAGAGCGGCACGCCGGTGCCCGCTCCGGTCGGCACTTTCAGCCGTTCCAGCACCTGCTTGTCGGCGCGGGCGCGTGAATCGAGCTGCACGCGGATCGGCACCAGCCGGCCGCCTGCGTCGAATTTGGCCAGTGCCGGAGGAACGTCGCCGATCGTGGCGACGCGGATGGTTTCCGAGAGGCTCTCCGTGGAGACGCCGAGCCGGCCGGCAATATCTCGCCGCGGCCGGATGAGCAGCTCGGGCCGGTCGAGTGTCGCGGCCGGCACGACATTGGTGATCGTCGGCACGCGATGCATTTGCAGCGCGAGTTCGGAGGCAAAATTGTCGACGGTGATACTGTCCGGCCCGGTGACGATCAGCGCTACCGGCCGCTGGCCGTTATCGTCGAGGAACCAGTAGCGCATATCAGGCATGTCGGCGAGCTCGCGGCCGATCGTCAGCTCAAGATCATGCACGGAGACCGAGCGCTCGTTCTTCTGCGAATAATTGATGATCAGCGCCGCTTTGCGCGTCTCCATAGTGGCCGGCGGAATGCGGCCGCCATCGACAAAGACGCTTTGGATCTCGGGATGCATCTTCAGCCGCTTGACGATGTTCTCGGTGACGGTCTGCGTGCCCGAGAGCTGCGTTCCCGGCGGCAATTCGATCGCAAGCAGCGAGCGTGCCGTGTCCTGCGGCGGCAGGAATCCCGACGGCAAGAGCTTCGTGCTGGCGAGCGACAGGGCGAAAAGCACGACGCCGGCGATGACCGTGATATAGCGATGCTGCACCGACCAGGCGACGATCCGCGTATATGTTTCGAGCAGCCGCCCGCCGCGCTTTTCCTCGTGCGCCTGGTCCTTCATGAAATAGGCCGCGAGCATCGGCGTGATCAGCCGCGCGCAAAGAAGCGAAAACAGCACCTGCACCGAGACGGTGAGGCCGAATTGCTTGAAGAACTGGCCGGCAATGCTCTCCATGAAGCTCGCCGGCAGAAAGATCGCGATGATCGTCAGGCTGATCGCGACGACGGCGAGACCGATCTCGTCGGCGGCTTCGAGTGCCGCCTGATAGGCTGACTTGCCCATCCTGATATGGCGGACGATGTTTTCGATCTCGACGATCGCATCGTCGACGAGAATGCCGGTCGCAAGCGTGATCGCGAGCAGGCTCACGAGATTGAGCGAGAAGCCAAGCGCGTTCATCGCCCAGAAGGCGGGAAAGATCGACAGCGGCAGCGTGATCGCGGCGATGACCGTGGCACGCCAATCCCAGAGGAAAATCGCCACGACGATGACGGCGAGGACCGCGCCCTCGAACAGCGTCTCCATGGCCGAATGGTAGTTGCCGACCGTGTAGTCCACCGAGGAGTCGATGCGCTTCAGATCGACGTCGGGATAAGTCTGATGAATGTCGGCAACGGCGCTCGCCACCGCATTGGCGGTGGTGACATCGCTCGCGCCCTTCGCCCGCAAGATGCTGAAGGCAACGACCGGCTCGCCATCGACGCGCGCAAAGGTGCGCGGCTCGGCGACGGTATCGGTGACCACCCCGAGATCGTCGAGGCGTACAGTTCCGCCAGCGGGTAAGGCGATGACGGTAGCCGCGAGCGCATCGAGCGTCTTGGCGCCGGCCAACGTGCGGATCGCTTCGTCGCCGCCGCCGATTTCGGCGCGACCGCCGGCAAGGTCGACATTGGTGCCGCGTAGACGCCGGCTGATATCGACCGCGGTCAGCCCAATGGCCTGCACGCGATCGGGATCGAGCGACACCAAGATCTCGCGATCGACACCGCCGATACGCTCGACGCGGCCGACACCGCGAATGCCCTGCAGCCGCCGCTTCACCACCTCGTCGACGAAGTAGGACAATTGCTCCGGCGTCTTGCCGGGCGAGATTGCCGCGTATGTGACGATGCCGAGACCGACGACATCGACGCGCTGGATCAGCGGCTCGTCGATGTTGCGCGGCAGATTGGCGCGCACGCGCGTGACGGCGTCCTTCACGTCGTTCAGCGCGCGATCGGTATTCGTCTCGAGACGAAAGGCGATCGTCGTCACCGAAAGACCGTCGGTGATCGAGGAGGTAATGTGGCGCACGCCCTCGACCCCGGACACTCCGTCCTCGACGGCCTTCGTGACTTGCGCTTCGAGTTCGGACGGCGCCGCGCCGAATTGCGAGATCGTGACCGAGACGATCGGGACATCGACATTGGGCAATCGGGTGATCGGCAGCTTGGTGAAAGCCAGCGCGCCCAAAAGCACCGTCACAACGGCAAACAGGATCGCCGGCAGCGGGCGCCGGATCGACCAGGCCGAAACGTTCATTCTCATCGCAGGCTCGTCTGGCCGAACTCGTCGGCAAAGATGGTCGTCACCTTCTCGCCCTCGCGCAACGACGTTCCGGCGTGGGCGACGACGAGGTCGCCTTCCTTGACGCCGTCGCGAATTTCCGCGTCCTTGTCGGAGGTGAGGCCGACGCGCACGTTGCGCGATTCCACGATTCTGTCCTGAACCACCTGAATGCTGGTGCCGTTCGTGCCGTAGGCGACGGCCGAGCGTGGCACCGACACGCCGCAGCGCCGCGTCGCGTCGATGCTGGCTTTCGCGAACGCGCCGAAGCGGAGGCCCGGCGCCTGATCGACGGAGACGCGCACCCGCCCGAGCTGCGTCGCCGGATTGATCTCGACCATCGTGCGGCGCACTTTGCCGGCGATTTCGGGCGCGATGCCGACTTCCACGCGTGCCGGCTCATCCGGCTTGAGTTTGGCGAGCTGTATGCCGGGCACTTCCGCTTCGAGTTCGATCTGTCCGTCGGCTGCGATGCGGAACAGCGGCTCGGCACGCGGCGAAGCGATCGATCCGACGGCGGCCGATGCCTTGATAATCGTGCCGGCGACCGGGGCGCGAACGATCACCGGCGGCGTATTGGCGGATTGCGCCGGCGGCGGCGGGGATTGATCTCCCGTCAGGCGCACCAGCTTCGCAAGCTGTTGCCCGGATGTCACCTTGTCGCCCTCGCCCGCCGAGACCTCCGTGATGCGGTAGCCCTCAGCCTCAAAAGGGATCTGGACCTCCTGGCGCGGCACCAGATAGCCGCTGACCCGCACGGTATCGAAGAAACATCCCTGCACCGCGCGCGATACGATCACGTATGTGCCGGCGGCATTCGGCGGTGCCGTCTTGTCGGCCGCGTTCGCAGCCGACAGCGAAATGAGCGCGGCGGCCGCAAAAACGACGAGAGCAAGCGGCGCAATCCAGGTCCCGAACGACGGACCAGTTCTCATGAGGAAACCCAAGCGGACCGTTGGCCGCAATATCGACTGGCAAAGGGGCGCCACACTTACACGGCGGGCGGAGCGGCAGCAATTGGAGGGCTGGGTGCGGGCGCTTCTCGCCTTTTGGCTCTTCGCCCACGTGACCTATTCTTCTGCCGGGCGACGCATATCACGGTGAAACCGGCCCTCCCCACATGCCCAACAGCCGCCGCGACCACTGCCGCCAACGGCGGAGGAATGCCGTTTGCAAGCGGAGAGGACCAAGGGCGAGGGCGATAAGGCGTGGTGGCTTAAGATCGCTGCACAGGGGCAGCGGATGGCTGAGGAAGCCGATCCGGCTACAGGTCCCGCGACACGTTCAACGAAAGCGAAGCCGTCAGGATAACGGGACCACCGCTCTCCCGAATCTCGATGACCAAGGTTCGGAAATCCCCGTCGGGCAGCTTGTCTTTCGCGATCTCGCCAAGGGTTCTGAGCGCTTCGTGACGAGCTTCGCCTAGCCCAGCAAGCTCTGTGCCCTCTGTGTCTGGAAATACGTTTCCGGTGTCGGTCACGTCGAAAAAATAGAGCGGCATCGCGCATGATCGGGCAATTCCTCGGCCCGCGCATTAACCTAGGCAACCTGAGCCTTCGCCGCACATCGCGCGGAAAGAGCTATTTTGGCAACGGCGCGCTAGCCGTCTGCGCGCTCTATTCCGGCACCATCTTTTGCTGCGCGCGCAATGGCCTTTGCGGAAGCAGCGGCACCGGCGGCTTGCTGATGTAGATTCTGTTCGGAAGATTGATCGACACCCAGGGTACTTGCTGGCCCTTGGTGGCGCGGGACACGTCTTCACGCGCCCGGTTGAAGACGTCCGCCACGGGAACGCCCGGTGCGCTCGTTTGCTTCAGAAGCAGATCGACGAAGAGGCTGTTGTCCGGGTCGGAATCGCTGATGACTTTTCCCGGACTTGCGGTCGAGATGATGATCGTGTTCTTCGGCGTCTCGATGATGCCGAGTCCGGCGGAATAGCTGCGAAACCGCCGCTCGAATGGGTTCCGGCGCGACGCATCGAGGACGATCACCCGCGTGCTCGCACCACGTCGGCTAAAGGCCGCCAACATCGCTTCGATGCTGAGGCCTTCGCGGCGAACGTCGGCTTCCTTCCAGATCAGCGCATCGAGCGGGATGATGAAGTTCTGGCGTGCGGCCTGAATCGCATAGCCGCTGAAGAAGAAGACGACGACGGCGCCGGGCTCGATCTTTTCGTAGAAACTTTGGACGCGCGTCTGCAGCGACTCCTTGTGGAGGTTCTCGGCGACATCGACCTCAAAGCCGGAATTTTGCAATTGCTCGGCGACAGCGCGTGCGCTCCTGAGTGCGGCGACGATAGGTGCGCTTGCATCCGGGTAATCGGCGTTGCCGATGACAAGCGCGACACGCTGTTGCTCCGCCGCTGAGACAGCGGCAGGCGCGAGCATTGCTAGAAGCAGGTAAACATAGGCCAGGAACCGGCAAGAAGTTCGCCCTGATATGATCACCGCTTTGTCAGCTCAACTCGGCTCGTCCGAAGAAACCTGACGCACCACGTCCCCTTCGCGCAGGAAGGTTCCGGCGCGCCTGACGACGATATCCCCGAGAACAAGCCCTTCGCGCACTTCGGCATCTTCGCCCGCCAACAGCCCGACCCTGACTGGCTGCGTCTGCACGCGCCCGTTACGCACGATCTGCACGACGGCGCCCTCGGCACCATAGAGGATCGCGGTCAGCGGGATCGAAGGCCCGCATGTTCGCCCCCGCTCAATGGTCGCTTTGGCGAAACTGCCGAGATGCAGCACGCTGTCGGACTTGAAGCCGACGCGCACATGACCGAGCTGCGTTGCGGCGTCGACCTCCGGAGAGATGGCGCGCACGCGCCCCGGCACCGGGCCGGTTCCGGCGATATCGACATCCGCGGTCTGTCCCACCGAAATCCCAGGCAGAGTGACCGAGGGCGCCTCGATATCGGCCTCGATTTCGCCGTTGACGATGATCCGAAACATCGGCTCCGGGCGCGTGGCGCGCGGCGATGGCGGTGCGGGGAGAAGCACGATGCCGGCGGCCGGTGCCGTCACCTGAACAGGACTCGTCGTTCCGGGAAGCCCTTCCGTACGGCCGAGCCGGGCGAGAACCTGCCCGGCGGTCACCTTGTCTCCATCCTCGACCAGGATTTGCGTGACGCGCAGCCCCTCTGCATCCGGGCGGACGGGAACCTCCTCGCGCGCGACAAGGCGGCCCGTCAGCTGCAGCGTGTCGCTGAAACAAATGCGCCGCGCCTTGGCCACGCTCACTGCCATTCCGGGAGGATTGGGCAGCGTGTCGGCGGCATCGGCTAGCGGGACGCTTGCCAGAACGCCGGCCAGCAGCGCCGTCGGGACGCCGTAGATGCAAGCCGCCGAACTCTTGAAGACGAACCCCATTTCGACAAGCCCAGAATGTCCCCGGCCCACGTCTAGAGCATTTTGGCGCAGCGTAAAATCCGGCTTTCGACGGCGCACACCACGCTGGAACAATGGCTTGCGGGCGCCGCTACCCGACCTCCCATCAATGCAAGCGAACCGGGAGGTCCGCGCTGCCTCAAGCCGCCAGGCGCCGGGCGTGAGCGCAGCAGGTTGCGCCCTCGCCTCCGATTGAGTAGGCCTCGGCGCCTCTCATTCGGGGTCCGGCGCCGCCCAGATGCGGATTTTCGTTACCGGCGCTGCCGGCTTCATCGGCTTCCACCTCTGCCGACGACTTCTCGACGACGGACACGTCGTCGATGGCTACGACGGGCTCACCCCGTTTTATGATCAGGGGCTGAAGGCGGGGCGGCGCGCCTTGCTCGAGGGCCGCAACAGCTTCCGTCTGCATGTCGGTATGCTGGAGGACGAGGCGGCGCTGGCGGCCGCGCTCGCCACGGCGGAGCCGGACGTTGTGATCCACCTCGCGGCCCAGGCCGGCGTGCGCTACAGCCTGGAGAACCCGCGCGCCTACGTACAATCCAACATCATCGGCACCTTCAACCTGATGGAGGCACTGCGGGAGACGCCGCCGCGCCACCTCCTGATTGCCTCGACCAGTTCGCTCTACGGCGCGAGCAAGGACATACCGTTCGTTGAGCATCAACATACGAGTCATCCGCTAACCCTCTACGCTGCCTCGAAAAAGGCGACGGAAGTGATGGCTCATGCGCAGGCGCATCTGTGGAACGTACCCATCACTATCTTTAGGTTCTTCACGGTGTACGGCCCTTGGGGGCGGCCGGACATGGCGCCACTCAAGTTCATCGATGCGATCGAGGCCGGCCGCCCGATCGACATCTACAACAACGGCGACATGAAGCGGGACTTCACCTATATCGACGATCTTGTCGAGGCGGTCATCCGGCTGATCGACTGCATCCCGGTCCAGGCCCCCGATAACCCGGACGAGCCGGCGCTTTCGCCGGTCGCGCCATTCAGGATCGTCAATATCGGCCGCGGCGAGCCCGTACACCTCCTCGACCTCATCGGGGAGATCGAACGCAAGCTCGGCAAGCCCGCGATCCGCAACTACCTGCCGATGCAGAAAGGCGACGTGCCGATCACCTTTGCGGACTGCCATCTTTTGGAGCGGTTGACCGGCTATCGACCGCAGACCGGCATCCGCGAGGGTGTGGGGGCGCTCGTCGACTGGTATAGAGCGCACGGCCCGCTGCAGCCGGCCTGATCACCTTCCATCAGACGGAAACGATTTGACGCGCCATCCCTCGAAAAACCTTGCCGCAGCCGGACTGCACGAAGTCTTCGACCGCGAAGAAGAGGTCAAAGGCTCATCCGACCGCGGCTTTGGCTTCGTCTTCGCCGGCTTCTTCGCTGTTGTCGCGATTGTCCGCTGGTGGAAAGAGCATGGCGGCGCCGGATGGTTTGCCGCGGCAGCCGTGGCGATGCTCGCCATCAGCCTCGCTCGTCCCGCATTGCTTGCGCCTTTCAATCGCGTTTGGACGCAGCTCGCGCTCGTTCTCTCCAAAATCGTGAATCCGGTGATCATGGCGGTTCTGTTTTTCATCGTTGTCGCCCCAATCGGCCTTTTGATGCGGGTGTTCAAAAAGCGACCGCTGGCCCTCGCCTTCGATCCCGCCGCGAAAAGCTATTGGATCGAGCGCGCTCCGCCGGCTCCCCTGCCCGGCTCGATGAAAAACCAGTTTTGAGGACGCCCCATGTTGTCGATCATTGCGGAGCTTTGGCAGTTCATCCGCGCGCGCCGCAAATTCGTGCTCGTTCCGATCCTGGTCATGATGGTTCTGCTCGGCGGGCTCTTGGTCCTCACCAAAGGCTCGGCTATCGCGCCGTTTATCTACACGATTTTCTGATGCGACTGCGGCCGCAAACTTTCGGAATCGCCGCGTGATCTCGCTCGGCATCTCCGCGTTCTATCACGACAGCGCCGCCGCGATCGTGCGCGATGGCGAGATCATCGCCGCGGCGCAGGAGGAGCGCTTCACCCGCAAGCGCCACGACAGCGGCTTTCCCGCGCATGCCATCCGCTATTGCCTGGAAGAGGCCGGCGTTTCGCTGGGCGACGTCGATCAGATTGCGTTCTACGACAAGCCGTTCCTGAAATTCGAGCGCCTGCTTGAGACCTATCTCGCCTTTTCGCCGCGCGGGTTTCGCTCCTTCCGTATGGCCATTCCGCTCTGGCTCAAGGAAAAGCTCTTTCAGAAGAAGCTGCTGGCGGACGAATTGTCGGAATTGTCCGACGGTGAGGATTTGACCGGGCGCCTGCTATTCACGGAGCATCATTTAAGCCACGCGGCGTCGGCCTTCTTCCCCTCGCCTTTTGAACGCGCCGCGATTCTGACGATGGACGGCGTCGGCGAATGGGCGACAACGAGTCTCGCCATCGGCAACGGCAGCGACATCAGCGTCGCGAAGGAGATTCACTTCCCGCATTCGATTGGCCTGCTCTATTCGGCTTTCACGTACTACACGGGCTTCAAGGTCAATTCCGGCGAGTACAAGGTGATGGGGCTCGCGCCTTACGGCGAGCCGAAATATGCGCAGATCATCCTGGACAAAATCGTCGACCTGAAGCCCGACGGGTCGTTCCGTTTGAACCAGGATTATTTCGACTATTGCACCGGTCTGAAGATGACCAACGCGGCGTTCGATGAACTTTTCGGCGCGCCGGCGCGAGCCCCAAACGAACTCTTGACGCCGCGGCATATGGATCTTGCCGCCTCGGTGCAGGCCGTCACGGAAGAGATCGTGCTGCGCCTGACGCGCTCGATTGCGGAAGAGACCGGCGAGCGCAATCTCTGCCTCGCCGGTGGCGTCGCCCTGAACTGCGTTGCCAACGGCAAGGTGCTGCGTGACGGCAAGTTCGACCGCATCTGGATTCAGCCGGCGGCGGGCGACGCCGGCGGCGCGCTCGGCGCGGCGCTCGCTGGGCAGCACATGCACGATTCTGTGCCGCGATCGACGCACAATGCGATCGACGCAATGAAGGGCGCCTATCTCGGCCCCTCGTTCTCAGATGACGTTGTTGGCTCGCGCCTCTCCGCTCTCGGCGCGAGTTTCACGCGCTGCACCCGCGGCGAGATGATCGCCGAGACGGTTGACGCCTTGCAAAACGACAAGGCCGTCGGCTGGTTTCAGGGTCGCATGGAGTTCGGCCCGCGTGCGCTTGGCGCCCGCTCCATTCTCGGCGACGCGCGCTCGCCGGCGATGCAGCGTATTCTCAATCTCAAGGTCAAATACCGCGAGAGTTTCCGCCCCTTCGCCCCGTCAGTGCTGCGCGAGGACGTCGGCGACTGGTTCGAACTCGACGAGGATAGTCCTTACATGCTGCTCGTCGCCGACGTGGTCGAGCGGCGCCGTCGCGCGATGAGTGCGGACGAGCAAAAGCTCTTCGGCATCGACAAGCTCAACGTGCAGCGCTCGGAGATTCCGGCAGTGACGCATGTCGACTATTCCGCCCGCGTCCAGACCGTGCATCGCGAAACCAATCCGGTCTATTGGCAGCTCCTGAGCGCATTCAAAGAAGCAACGGGGTGTCCGGTTCTCGTCAACACGTCGTTCAACGTTCGCGGCGAGCCGATCGTCTGCACGCCGGAAGAAGCATTCCGCTGTTTCATGGGAACGGAAATCGAGATGCTGGTCGTCGGCAATTGCGTCCTCCACAAGGACCGGCAAGATCCGACGCTGAAGAGCACATATCACGAATCCGTCGAACTCGATTAAGCTGTCGGCAGGAGAAGAAACGCGCATGATCGATCTGCACTATTGGCCGACCCCGAACGGACACAAGATCACGATCTTCCTGGAAGAAGCGGGCGTGCCCTACAAGATCCATCCCGTCAACATCGGCAAGGGCGAGCAGTTCACGCCCGAGTTCTTGAAGATCGCGCCTAACAATCGCATGCCGGCGATCGTCGACACCGAACCCAAAGGCGGCGGCGCGCCGATCCCCGTTTTCGAATCCGGTGCAATCCTCCTCTACCTGGCCGAGAAGACCGGCAAGTACATTCCTTCAGATCTGCGCGGGCGCACGCGGGTTCTCGAATGGCTGTTCTGGCAGATGGGCGGGCTCGGGCCCATGGCCGGACAGAACGGCCATTTCAACATCTATGCGCCTGAAAAAATCCAATACGCAGTCGATCGCTATGTGAACGAGACCAACCGTCTCTACGGCGTGCTCGAAAGGCAGCTTTCGAAGAGCAAATTCGTCGCCGGCGACTACTCCATTGCCGACATGGCGAGCTATCCCTGGATCGTGCCGTGGAAGCGCCACGAGCAAAACCTCGACGACTTCCCCAACCTCAAACGCTGGTTCGAGACGATCCGCGCCCGGCCCGCTGTACTACGCGCCTATGAGGCCGGCGAGCCGTGGGTGCAAAAACAGCCGATCACGGACGAAGCGCGCAAAGTGCTGTTCGGACAGACCGCGGCGGTCGCGAAGGGCTGACGCGGCATGGCCGGTACGCCGAAGGCACCCACATTCGACGACAGCTTCGTGCACAAAGGCCGCGACGGCTGGCTTTTTCTGATCGGCGGCTCCAACTCCGTCAGCTCGCTTTACGATCGCGATAGCGCCTTATTGTCGGATAGTGCGGTCCGCAAATGGGCCGATTTGATCGAGCGTCGCGCCCGGCGCCTCAAGGAAATGGGCATCCAATACGTTCACACGCATGTTCCGGAAAAATTGACCATCTACGATGACAAGCTTTGGGAACCGCCGATCGTCGACTGGAGGCTCTCGCCCGCAGTGCGCTTGCGCGAAATGCTGCGGGGCTCGCCTTACGCCCATGTCTATCTTGACCTGGTCGAGCCGTTCCGGACCGCGCCGGAGAAAGGGCGGCTCTACTTCAAGACCGACTCGCACTGGAGCGGCGAAGGCTGTTACTTTGCCTACCGTTTGCTCTGCGAGCGGATCGGAATTGCGCCGGAGCCCGACCTTCTCTCGCGTGCGCATCAATCGATCGACGGCAAGCTCGACATGGGCAGCAAGTTCGACCCGCCGATTTACGAGCCGGTCAAATTCTACGACTTTAGAATGAAGTCCACTCGCGTTTATCATAACGCGATCGCACGCTATCTTGAGACGCCGGAATTCGGTGCGGCGATCCACGTCGGAACGCATGTGCGCTATCTCAATCGCACGCCAGCCGCGGCGAAGAAGAAGATCCTCATCTTCGGGGATTCCTTCTCGTCGCAACGAG
Organism: Methylobacteriaceae bacterium; assembly: GCA_034669505.1. Lineage (GTDB taxonomy): Bacteria > Pseudomonadota > Alphaproteobacteria > Rhizobiales > Beijerinckiaceae > JAFASC01. The sequence continues at coordinate 78,813 of JAXDNJ010000039.1, read as the reverse complement.
GAGATGCGCTCACTGCGATGCTCGCCGAGACGGCGCGCGATGTCGAGTTCGTCTGGTCGAGCAATCTCGACTGGGCCTTCATCAAACGGGTGAGGCCAGACGTCGTGATCTACGAGCTGGTCGAGCGCTTCATGACCATCCTTGCGAATGATAAGCTCAGCATTCGCCGCACAATGGCTCGGCAATGGCTGAAAGCGCAGCGCCTGCATTTCCGGGCGCGACGACGCGCAGCGCAGGTGGCGAAACCCGCCTGACCGCTCCGCCGGGGCCACGGCCCACTCTACGGCAGCGGAACCGGAACAGCTTTTGTTAATTCCCCGCTTCGGGGAAGCGTTAGAACGAGAGCGGCTGGAAACGCTGAGGTTGGTGCATCGCATGCAAGGCTCGCGAAGGCCTGTGTCGACCTTCGTCGCTCTCGCGGCCTCGATCTCGATGCTCGGCGCGTGCAAGCGCGAAATCCGCGACATCCGCCCCGATCCTGCCGGCGCCGAAATCCCGCTGACGAACGCGATGGTCGAACTCTCGCCTGGGGGTAATCCGCCGGTCACGGCCCGCACGAAGAAGGGCGAGGACTACCAGAAGAATGCCTACCAGCTCGCGCAGGGAAAGACGCTGTTCAAGCAAATGAACTGCTCGGGGTGTCATTCGAATGGCGGCGGCGGCATGGGCCCTGCGCTGATCGACAACCAGTGGATTTACGGCAGTTCGATCGAGAACATCGTCGCGACGATTCGCGAGGGCCGCCCGAACGGCATGCCGTCCTTCCGCGGCAAGATCACCGACGATCAGATTTGGCAGATCGCCGCCTATGTTGTGTCGATGGGCGGCAAGGTGCCGAGCGCCGCCGCGCCTTCGCGCGACGACGCGATGTCGAACCTGCCGGGCGAGAGCCGGCGCGATGCTACTTTCGAGAAAGCTGCCGGCCCGACGACGGGGCTCGGCAAGTGATGATCCGCCGCCTCGCCTGCCTCTTCATTCTCGCGGGCGCGCTCTCGGGCTGCCGTGATTGGCAATCGGCGGCAAATCACGCGGGCGCTGAAGCCGAGCGCATCTGGTCACTGACGCTCACCTTCACGATCGTGCTTGGCTTGATCTGGCTTGCGGTGATGATCGCCGTCGCGATCGTCATCCGGCGCCGGCACCGCGCGGCGGTTTCGCTGCACGCTGCGATGCTCGATGATGAAAAACATCGGCGCAACAGCTGGATTGTCGGTTCGCTGCTGGCCGCCACCGCGCTCACCGTTGCGATCCTGACCGCGTTGAGCTTCGTCACGCAGCGCCCGCTCTTTGCCGGGCGCGCTGCGACTGCCGGTGTCCGCTTGATCGGCCACCAATGGTGGTGGGAGGTGCGCTACGACGGCGCGACACCAGGCGAAATGTTTACGACCGCAAACGAGCTTCACATCCCCGTCGGCACGCCGATACGTTTGTCGCTCGAAAGCACCGACGTGATCCACAGCTTCTGGGTGCCGAGCCTTGCGGGTAAGCAGGACCTCATTCCGGGGCATAACAATTCGATCGAGCTTTTGGCGCAAAGGCCCGGCATTTATCGCGGCCAGTGTGCGGAATTCTGCGGCTTGCAGCATGCGCATATGAGTTTCTTGATCGTCGCCGAGGCGGCCGACGCGTTCGAGAATTGGCAGGCGGCGCAACGAGCCGCAGCGGCGACGCCGCAGGAGAGCGACCGCGCCAAGGGCGCGCAGGTATTCGTCAGCAAACCCTGCGCGCTCTGCCACACGATCCGCGGCACGCCAGCTGGCGGAACGGTCGGCCCAGATCTGACGCATGTCGGCAGCCGCGCCTATATCGGCGCCGGCGTCCTGCCGCTGAACATGGGAAGCCTCGCCGCCTGGATCGCCGATCCGCATGGCCTGAAGCCCGGCGTGAACATGCCGCCGGTTCACCTTGGGCCGGACGAGCTCAACGCCGTCACCGCCTATTTGATCGGATTGAAATAATGCCGCGCGCTGCTGCAACGCCCCGCCGTGCCAACCAGCGCGATACCGGCCTCGAAGATGCGGAACTGCGCGAACGCCTCGCCTATACATGGGGACGCCGGCCCGGACTCATTGGCTGGCTGACAACCGTCGATCACAAGGAGATCGGCAGACGTTATCTCGTCACTGCGTTCGTCATGCTGGCGCTCGGCGGCCTGCTTGCGGCGATCATTCGCCTGCAGCTGGCGCGCCCGGAGCAGCACGTCGTCGGGCCCGACCTCTACAACCAGATTTTTACGACACATGGCGCGAACATGATGTTCCTGTTCGCCGTGCCGGTCATGCAGGCCTTCTCGATGTATCTCGTGCCGCTGATGGTCGGCACGCGCAACATCGCCTTCGGCAAGGTCGGCGCCTACTCCTACTGGATGTATCTCGCCGGCGGCGTGTTCCTCTGGGTCTCGTTCATTCTCGACATCGGGCCCGATGTCGGCTGGTTTGCTTACGTGCCCTTGTCCGGCCCGCAATACGGCATCGGCAAACGCGCCGACGTCTGGGCGCAGATGATCACGTTTACCGAGGTCTCATCGATGGCGGTTGCCGTCGAGACGATCGTCACCGTCTTCAAGCACCGCGCGCCGGGGATGACACTGACCGACATCCCGCTGTTCGTCTGGGCGATGCTGGTCACCGCTTTCATGATCATCTTCGCCATGCCTGCAGTGATGGTCGCCTCGACGAGCCTCATCCTCGACCGCCTGATCGGCACGCATTTCTTCAATCCGTCGGAAGGCGGCAGCGCGATCCTGTTCCAGCATCTCTTCTGGTTCTTCGGTCACCCCGAAGTGTACATCATCTTCATTCCCGGAACGGGTATGGTTTCGGCGATCATCGAGACGTTCTCGCGCCGTCCGGTGTTCGGCCACGTCGCTGTCATCATCTCGCTTGTTGCGACCGGAATGCTCGCCTTTGGCCTGTGGGTGCACCACATGTTCGCGACGGGACTGCCCGAGCTCGGTGCGAGTTTCTTCACCATCATGAGCATGCTCATCGCGATCCCGAGCGGTCTGCAGATTTTCTGCTGGCTGACGACTTTGCTCACCGGCACGCCGGTGATCCGCACGCCGCTCCTCTTCGTCTTCGGTTTCTTCTTCATCTTCGTGCTCGGCGGCATGACCGGCGTGATGGTCGCCTCGATCCCGATCGATCTGCAGGTGCACGACACGTATTTCGTCGTCGCGCACTTCCATTATGTGCTGATCGGCGGCGCGGTCTTTCCGCTCCTCGGCGCCACTTATTACTGGTTCCCGAAAATCACCGGCCGCATGATGAGCGAGCGTCTCGGTGTGTGGAATTTCTGGCTCGCCTTCATCGGCTTCAACGTCGCGTTCTTCCCGATGCACATCCTCGGCATTCTGGGCATGCCGCGGCGAGTCTACACCTACCAGACCGACGTCGGCTGGGACGGGTTGAACCTGCTCTCCAGCGCCGGCGCTTTTATTCTCGTCGCGAGCTTCGCGCTGTTCTTCTTCAATATGCTGCGTAGCGCCCGTGTCGGCCCGCTCGCCGGGCCGAATCCGTGGGACGCCGGCACGCTCGAATGGCTCGCAGCCTCGCCGCCTCCCCCGCACAATTTCGATCACATCCCCTTTGTCACGCACGCGACGCCGCTCTGGGCCGAGCGCGACAGCCTGCCAATCGTGTCCGGCATCAGCGTCAACACGCGCGAGATCCTCATCACGACGCTTGCCGATGCGCAGCCAGAAATGCGCGAGGCATCCCCGGACTCCTCAATCTGGCCGCTGATCGCAGCCATTGCGACGACAATTGCCTTCATCGCGTCGATCTTCTCGCCCTGGGCGGCGGTCTGGGGCAGCGCGCTCATCGGCGTGACGCTTGTCGGCTGGTTCTGGCCGAAGAGCATGAAGGAAGACGAGGAATGAAGACGCGCACGGTCGCCGATGTTTCGAGCCTGCCGCCCTACGGCTTCGGGACGAGCGCTTCGACCTGGTGGGGCACGCTCGGCTTTTGCGCGATCGAGGGCACCGGTTTCGCGCTCGCGATCGGGATGTACCTGTTTCTCGCGTTCAGCAATCCGCATTGGCCGCTCGGCTTTTCGCGCCCGGTGCATTGGCCGGGAACGGCGCTGACGATCCTGCTGCTCCTCAGCCTCATCCCGAACGCGATGGTGGATCGCGCCGCACATGCGCACGACCTCATCAAAGTGCGCTGGCTTCTTGTGTTGCTGACCGGGATTGGCATTGTCGGGATCGCCATCCGCTTCGTCGAATTCTACATGCTGATTCCGCGCTGGGATTCGAACGCCTACGGCTCGATTATCTGGTTTCTTCTCGGCCTGCACGCGACGCATCTCATCACCGATGTCGGCGATTCCGTCGTGCTCACCGCGCTGATGTTTACGAAGCACGGCCGCGCCAAACGCTTCGCCGATGTCAGCGACAACGCCTTCTACTGGTATTTTGTCGTCGGCGCCTGGCTGCCGATCTACTATCTCGTCTACTGCTTCCCGATTTTGTGATCCGCGCCCGTTCAAACCGCGCCGCGCGCTTCGACATAAAGCGCATAGAGCGAATGGCAGCTTGCCATGAACAAGCGGTTTTTCTTGCGCCCGCCAAAAGTGAGATTGGCGCAGCGCTCCGGCAGGCGGATGAAGCCGATGGCCTTACCCTCGGGGTTGAACACCATCACGCCGTCGAGGTCCTCGGATTTCGCCGAAGGCGAGCCGTTGCTGCCCCAGCCGCACCACAGATTTCCCTCGGTATCGACGCGAAAACCATCGAGCGCGCCGGGTCCGTTGGCATCGACGATCTTGGTCTTGTTGGACAAGGTCACGCCGTCGGCGCCGACGTCGTAGCCCCAGATGAGGCGGCTCGGCTGGGCACGCGATTCGATGATGTAGAGCTTCTTCTCGTCAGGCGAGAAGGCAACGCCGTTCGGGCCGGCTAATTCCGAGGTGACGAGCCCGAGCTTGCCATCAGGCGCAATGCGATAGACCGAATGCGGCAATTCCGGCGTCGCCTTGTCGCCCTCCCATTCGCCGCCGATGCCGAATGTCGGGTCGGTGAACCAGATAGAACCATCCGACTTACACACGATGTCGTTCGGCGAGTTGAGCCGCTTGCCGTCGAAATTGTCGGCAAGCACCGTGATCGCGCCGTCATATTCCGTGCGCGTGACACGGCGGGTCAGGTGCTCGCAACTTAACAGTCTGCCCTGGCGGTCGCGGGAATTGCCGTTGGCGAAATTGGAGGGCTGACGGAACACACCCCAGGCGCCGGTCGCCTCGTCGTAGCGCATGATACGGTTGTTCGGGATGTCGCTGACGAGAAGGAAGCGGCCATCGCCAAACCAGACGGGTCCCTCGGCCCATCTCATGCCGGTGGCGAGTAGCTCGACGCTGCTGCTGTAGAGCCGGTATTTGGCGAAGCTCGGGTCGAGGATCTGGACTGAGACATCGGGATAGCGCTGGTTCGGTTTGAACTCGAAGGACTGCGCGTTTGCGCCGCCGGAGAGCGCGCTTGCGGCGCTTGCCCCAGCTGCGACTACCATTGTCCGCCGTGTGATGTGCATCGGCTTTCTCCCGTTTTATTGGTCTCGCGCGCATCCTGCCATGGCGCCGCTGGGGAGACCATGGAGGGTCCCAGGAGCGGCTCGCGGCGTTGACACTCTTCGCCGGGAGGGGCTAAGAACGCGCCTCGCCTGGGCGACCTTGCGGCGTAAGGGCGCCGCGAGGTGAAGCAAAATCAAGCTGCTTCGTTGGGGGATAGTTCAACGGTAGAACTGCGGACTCTGACTCCGTCAATCTTGGTTCGAATCCAGGTCCCCCAGCCAGATGCGGAATTTATCTCCGTCGCGGCCACGCACCAGCCACCCCGCTTAGGTCAGCAACTGACCCGTCGCAACGTAGGTGTTAATGTACGCGGTCAGAAACTGGTCGTTGGTGGCGAACCTGCCCTGCAAATCGGGATGCGCGGCCTCGTAGCCCGCGACATCGAAGCTCGCGGAGCGGCCTTCCGACAATCCGTAGCCGATGTAATGGCTCGCTCCGGCATCGTTGTTGGCCCCCACGGCATGCATCAGGTCAGTGTAATTAGCGATATATGACAGGCCGTCGAAAGTGGTCGTTCGGCCCTCGCGGACGCCGTTGTTGATGTAATGCATGGCGCCTGCCTGCTCGTTGACCCCGAATGCTTGAACAAGATCGGTGTAGCTCGCGATGTAATCTAGTCCATCGAACGTGGTCGTGCGCCCCTCGCTTTGGCCGTTCTCGATATAATGGTAAGCGCCGGCGTCGTTGTTCGCGCCAAAAGCTGCGATCAGGTCGGAATAGCTGGCAATGTAATCCAGCCCGTTGAAAGTCGTGGCGCGCCCTTCTCCCCACCCGACGGTGATGAAATGCGTCCCTCCGTCGTCTTGTACGGCGTGCATCGATCCGGCGGATCTGAACGCGTTGATCAGATCGCCATAGCTTGCGACGTAGTCCAATCCGTCGAACGTTTCCGGCCGCCTCTCGTTGGGCTCATTGGCATTGTACCATGTCTGCATCGCCTGCTGGTTCGTTCCGAAGGCCCGAATGAGGTCGGGATAGCTTGCCTCGAAGTTTAAGAGGTCGATAAAGTGATTATATCCCGAAGCAGTGCTGCTGTAGGTCAGGTCATTGGCATGTACTTGCGTGGCGGCCGGCATGATGTCGTCGTTCAAGATCGTTCCTTGACCGACACCGTCGCTGATCGTCGCGCCATTTGTCGCAGCGGAGATATTCACGAAGAACGTCTGGTCAGGTTCCGACCTCGTATCGCCGTTCACCGTCACAGAGATTGTCTGCGTATTCACGCCGACACCGAAGCTCAGCGTGCCGGAATTCGCCACATAATCCTGATCCGCGACAGCCGCGCTCCCGTCACTCGTGGAATAGCTCACATTAAAGGCGGCCGTCCCTCCAGTCCGCGTCACCGTGAAGGTCGCCACCCTCGTGCCGGCGTCGCCTTCGGCAATCGAGACGTCGTTGATCGATACGGCACCGGGCGAGGTCGGGGTCGTGTGGAATCCGAGGGCTTCCATCTGCAGAATATCGATGTGCGAAAGCCCCTGAACCGTGCTCGCGTTGTAAAACTCGTTGAAAGGGTCGTTTGGTGTGCGCCCGCTACTGTTCAGGAAATCGCTCGGATCCGAGGTCCGGCCATAGTCGGCGAGATCGGTTCTGCCGCCATCCAGTGAAAAGTAGGAGGCGGCGGCCGTAGGCTGCGCGTTCCCGAAGAGGTAGGTTCCCGTGCTACTAAACCGATACAGATCGAACATGTCCGGCTGGGAGCCGCTGTAGGGGACCCGGCCCATCGCGTGCGTGAGCTCATGAAGGGCAACCCCTTCGAGCAAGTTCGTGGAGATATTCGTGGCAAAGCCGGCGGCGCCATCAAGAACACTGTCGCTGGCCGCCGCCTGTCCCATCAACCGCTGCTGGGCGCGCCAGACGATGACTTGCGACTGCCCCTGAATCGATGTCCCCGTCGGCATTGCCGCGACCCCGGATTGGACGTCCGGGGACGCATTCTGCGCGAGCCAGGTTCGGACCTGAGAGTAGCTATCGAACACGCCTCGCGAAGGACCGGCCGAGGCGCCGCCAGAGGATTCCGGCGTCCCATTAATTTCGCCGTAACCCACGGAAATGTTGATCGTTATGTTGTCCGTGAAGGTCGCGTCGAGAACGTTAGCCGCCGCCTGGATCGCATCCCGGAAGCTTTGCGGCGCCGCTAGAGCTTGACTGTCGTATACAAGGTTGATCTGCATGGCCTGGCCTCGCACCAGGTAGTAGCGTCCGAATCTGAAGGATACCTTACCCCGATGGGGTACCGGTTGCTGCAGTAAGTTGGCTTCTTTATGAAATCCAGCGAAATTTCTTGCCTAAAATGCGCCGCTTGAGCTTGCTTCACTGCGGCGGCCGCGGAGTGCCGCTTGCCCGTCGATTTTGGTCTCCCTTGGCATCGTCCTCGCACATATAGGCACCGCCTGCCGCGGTACCGTATTCGCGATCGCCTTTGACAAAGTAGCTGCGGTCGCGAGGGACAACCCAGACCACCGGCCTGCCGCGGCAGTGGCGCGCGGCCTCGGCTTCGGTCCGGAAGTCATTACGGGAAGTGACCCCCTGCCCGGCGTATACGTGCCCGCAGAATAGAACCGCCGCGCTGAAGAGGGCGGAGTGTAGGTAGCGCCTCAGGCTTGCGGTCGAGACCATGCTTGCGGCCTAGCCTCATACCATTAATGCTTCGCTGTCTTGCAAATGCAGATAACCCGGCTCGAACATCGAGGCGTCCTTCAGCCGCGCGAAATCAGGAATCGTGCAGACGCCGCGTTCCAAGTGGATCAGGCCATCCGCCCGCAACTGCTGAACGCTGCGATTCACATGCACCATGGAGAGCCCGGTCGCGTCGGCGATTTCGGTCTGCGTGATCGGGAAATTGAACGTCGTGCCCTTTGCCAATCCGACTGAGCGCAGGCGCACGAAGAATTCACAGATGAGATGGCCGATGCGCGTATATGCATCGCGGCTGCCGACATTGGTGATCCACTCGCGGAAAACGGCCGCATCAATGAGCGTTTCGCGCCAAAGTCTCTCGCCGATCCCCGGTTGCGCGCGAATAAGTTCCCGCAAGGTATCATGACTGATGAACCCCACCCGGTTCGGGGTGATCGTCCCCAGAGAGTGGTCCATCACCTGAAGAAACAGACTCTGCAGATCGGGGATGTCGCCCGCGATATGGAATGACATGATTTGCCGCTCTCCGTCCCGCAGCATCTTATAGCGGCACTGGAACCCCTCGAGGATGACATAGCATTGCGAGGGACGGTCGCCCTCGCGGAGGATGTCCTGGTCTGCATCGATCTCCCTGATCGTAACGGGTAGGCGAAGGAGAGCGTCCTTCTCGGCCTGGGAAAGAGGCGAGCTATCGACTTCCAGCCTTCGAACGAGACGGTTCAACGGAGATTCAAGCATTCCTCAGCCCATTCCAACCGCTATGCAACGAGGACCGCCACCTCAAACCAGAGAGCGGCCCTGAGAAGCGCGTGATTGGCGCCGTCGCGGACCTCGACGGCCAGTTCTCTGCGAAGAGCGCCGGGAAGCGCGTCCTTGGCAAGGTCGGTGAGTCCGCGCGTTGCTTCGTCGCGCGCCGCCTCGATGCCGCGGAGCTCGATGCCTTCCTCATCTCGGATGAAGTCGGCACCATCGCGTGTGTCGAAAAAATAATGTGGCATCCAGCTTGGTAGCCGACTCTCTCCGGTTCATTAATAACCTACGCTAATTGAGGTACTTAACGCCTGGCTCGACAGGGTAGCTTCAGTGCCGGATCAACTAGTGTGCCGTCGCGACGCCTGTGATAGAGTGAAAGCACTATCGGCCGAAACTCTCGGGCGCCGGTGGCAGAGAGACGCTTGTGCTCCCGCCTGGACCGGAAGCACCCTATGCCTCGCTACTTTTTCAATGTGATCGACGGTGAATTCCTCGTCGACGATGACGGCACCGACTGCGTCAACATGAAAGCGGTCCGCAATCAGGCCATTACGACCGCGGGCGCCATTCTCAGGGACAAGGGCGGCCGCTATCCCATCGGCGAGGAATGGCAGATGTACGTGACGGACGAATGCAAAAAGACGGTGCTCAAACTGCGCTTTTCCGTAGACGAGCCCGCTTAGCCGGAGCTTCGCTGCACTTAGAATGGAGAGCGGCACGCGCGGCGTAACGCACACCAAAGCAGGCCGCGGCGGCTCATCAGGCACGTGGCGGCGACGTGAGAACCCGCACATCGCCCCGCCCGCCGGCTGTGCTACACTTTCAGCCCCAGCTCCTCTTGAAAGAAATGGGGCGGCCATGTTCCAGAGAATTGTCAGCCTCGGCGCCATCCTAGCATTTTGCTTCCTCGTTCGTCCGGCGCTTATGCCGGCGCACGCACAATCGGTGGCTGGATGCCGCGTTGCTATGCTGACGGATCCGCCGCGTGAGGTGCTGCGTTGCCGCGACGGACTTACCATCGAGGCGGAGAAGGACACGAAATATCGTGTGCTCGACCAAAATCGCGTGGAGGTGACGAGCCGCGCGGTGCTCGTCGATGTCCCGCCCGGCCGCCGCGGCGGCTTCCAGGTGCTGACGCCGCACGCGATCGCCTCCGTTCGCGGCACGCTTTACGTCGTCGACGTGAAGGAAGGTCAGACCGACGTGTTTGTGTCGCGCGGTAAGGTAAAGGTGAGCGAGCGGGGTGCTTCCGGGTCCGCGGCTTTGGGCCCGGGCGAGGGCTCGGACGTGGTGCCCGGCAAGCCGATGGACGTGCATCTTTGGGCGCCGGAACGCGTGCGGAAGCTGATGGGCCGCTTCGGCCGCTGATGTTTTCGCGGTTGCGGTCCTGGCGAGCCGGTCTCGCTTTAGCGGTGGTGATGGTGGCCGGCGCCTGGGGCCTATTTCTCGGCCTCGCGCATCTCGAAGGCCGCGGCTCACTTCTCGACCGCGTCGAGGCGCCGACGCAGGACTGGCGGCTGTTGATTGCCGGAGAGCGCCGGTCGCCGGACGGCATCGTTATCGTCGCAGTCGATGATGAAACCGTGCGCCGCGTCGGGTCGTATCCCCTGCCCCGCGCCTTGCTTGCGCAGATTGTTAACCAGCTGACCGAGCATGGCGCGAAGGCGATCGCGCTCGACATGCTGTTCCTCGATCGCGGCCCCCCCGAGGCGGACGCCGCGCTTGCCGACGCGATCCGCCGCGCACGTGCCGTCGTTGGAGCGGTCGCCCTCTTCTCACGCGGGGACGCTTTTTCCGACACATCGCTCGGCCCGGGCCTCGCGGCCGCGCTGCCGATCGCCGAGGAGATTGTCTCGCCCGTCTCGCCGATTGCCGAGGCGGCCGCCATCGGCCTCGTCAATATCTCGGCCGACCATGGCGGCACGCCGCGTTACGTGCCCTTGTTGATCCGCTCGGGCGACGCGCTCCTTCCGTCTTTTGCGTTGCGAACGAGTGCGGTCGCGACCGCAACCGATCCGGAAATCGAGGGCACTGCAATTCGCGTCGACGGGTCGCGGAGCGCTGTCGATACCGGCTATCATCTGCCGCTGCGCTTCTATGGTCCACGCGGGACGATACCGACGATTAGCGCGCAAAGGATCCTCGATGGCAGGGGCGGCGAGGCCGTGCGCGGACGCATCGCGGTCGTCGGCGCAACCGCGATCGGCACGGCAGACACTTTTGCGACCGCCTTCGACCCGCTCTTTCCCGGTGTGGAAGTCGAGGCGACGGCGATTGCACATCTCATCACCGCGGGGGGACTGATCCGCAATCTTACGACACGTCGCGTCGACCTCGCGGCGAGCGTGATCCTGCCGATCCTCACTGTGCTGGCTTTGTCCTTGCGGCGCATCAGCCTCGGCATCGCGCTCGCATTCGCGCCGCTCGTGATATGGCTCGCGATCGTGGTGTTTGCGTTCACGCAAAACTATTGGCTTGCCATGGCGCTGCCGCTGGCGGCGACGCTGCCGACGGGCCTCACCTTCGGCTCACTCCGACTTTGGCTCGAGCAAAGGAGCAAACATCGCATGCGCGTGCAGCGCGAGGCGTTCCGCCGCTTTCAATCGCCCGCCATCGCCGACACGCTCGCCAGAAATCCCCGCTTCCTGCAGGAACCCGTGCAGCAGAATGCGGCGGTTTTGTTTGTCGATCTTTCCGGCTTCACTGGCTTGAGTGAACAACTCGGCGCGCAGCGCACCCGCGACTTCCTGAAAGAATTTCACTCGATCATCGAAGACGAGGCGCTGCGCTACAATGGCTATGTCGAAAGCTTTATGGGCGACGGCGCCATGCTGGTCTTCGGTCTGCCTGCGCCCCGCGCCGATGACGCGCGGCGTGCGATCGATGCGGCGGTCAGCCTTGGGCGCGCGCTAAAGGTCTGGATCGCGGGTCTCACTCTGCCCGGCGCATATGCGCTCGGGATGCGCATTGGCGTGCACTATGGCACCGTCGTGCTCTCGCGGCTCGGCGCCGACACGCATCAGCACATCACCGCGACGGGCGATATCGTCAATGTCGCGAGCCGGCTGCTGGAGGTCGGAAAGCGAATGGGCGCGCAAATGGTCTTCAGCGATGATGCCGTGGCGGCGGTGGGACTATCCGACGAGATGCTGCGGCCGTTTGAAGGGCCGCAAGAGGTGCAAATCCGCGGCCGCACGCAGCCGCTTGCAATTTGGCTGGGGAAGGTGGATTCAGCCGCGCACGATCAGGACGTAACGAATGCGAATGGCGGAAGAAGACGCGCAGACGAGGCGCGATCATTATAGGCGCAGCGGCGGCGCGACCGAGTACGACGCGCTGCATGGGTTGGGCTCGTATGGCCATAAGCCGGGCGCCGCTCTGTGGGCGCTCATTCAGCGCCTACTCGGAGCCGACAAACCCGTTAAGCCGGTGACAAACAAAACCGGCGCACCCCACCCCTGGTGAGGAGCCCTACTCCGCCGCGTGCACTTCTGGCGTGCCGCGTGCGAGACGCTCGGCCTTCAAAAGGTCCGCGACCAAGAACGCCACCTCGATTGCCTGCTCCGCATTAAGCCGCGGATCGCAATAGGTGTGGTAGCGGTCCTTGAGTTCGCCCTCGGAGATCGCGCGCGCGCCGCCGGTGCATTCGGTGACGTTCTTGCCGGTCATCTCGAGGTGGATGCCACCGGCATACGTCCCCTCGCCCTGGTGCACGGCGAAGAAGGTGCGTATCTCGCTCATGATCCGCTCGAACGGCCGCGTCTTGTAGGCGCCGGCCTTCACCGTGTTGCCGTGCATCGGATCGCAGGACCAGACGACCTTGCGGCCCTCTCGACGCACGGCGCGGATCAGCGCCGGCAGATGATCCGCGGCTTTGTCGGAACCGAAGCGGCAGATCAGCGTCAGCCGCCCCGGCTCGTTAGCGGGGTTGAGCATGTCGATAAGCTTGAGGAGTGCTTCCGGCGTCAGCGAAGGTCCGCACTTCAACCCAATCGGATTCTTGATGCCGCGCGCATATTCGACATGCGCGTGATCAGGCTGGCGGGTGCGGTCGCCGATCCAGATCAGATGGCCCGACGTCGCGTAGTGATCGCCGGTCGTGGAATCGACGCGCGTCATCGCCTCCTCGTAGCCGAGTAGCAGCGCCTCGTGCGACGTGTAGAAATCGGTCTGCCGCAGCTCCGGATGCGCTTCCGGGTCGAGGCCGATGGCGCGCATGAACCCGAGCGTCTCCGTGATGCGGTCGGCGAGTTCCCTGTAGGCGCTCGATTGCGGGCTGTCCTTGACGAAACCGAGCATCCAGCGATGGGCGTTCTCGAGATTGGCGTAGCCGCCGGTCGCAAAGGCACGCAGCAGGTTAAGAGTTGCCGCCGATTGCCGGTAGGCATCGAGCTGGCGCTGCGGATCGGGCGCGCGCGCCGCGGGCGTGAACTCGATGTCGTTGATGATGTCGCCGCGATAGCTCGGGAGCTCGACCCCGCCGATCTCCTCCATTGGTGCCGAGCGGGGCTTGGCGAACTGGCCGGCAATGCGCCCGACCTTCACCACCGGCGAGGCCGCGGCGAACGTCATCACCACCGCCATCTGCAGGAAAACACGCAAGAAATCACGGATATTGTCGGCGGAGTGCTCGGCGAAGCTCTCGGCGCAATCGCCGCCCTGGAGCAGGAAGGCCTCGCCGGCCGCGACCTTGGCCAGCGCCCGCTTCAGCTTGCGCGCCTCACCTGCAAATACGAGCGGAGGGAAGCCGGCGAGCGTGCGCTCGACCGCTGTGAGAGCCGCGCGATCGGCATAATCCGGCATCTGCGCGAGCGGTTTCTTCCTCCAGCTATCCGGCGACCAGCGGTCCATTGTCCTTAACTCCTGTCGCGAGCAGCCGAACCCTTGCCGCGCGCGGATCGGCGGTCGCTATACACGAGCCGACCTGCGATGGCGAGGTTGCATTCTTGCAACAGCGCCGGGTTTTTCCCTCGGCATCCGCAGCTTGCCGCCAATCGGGCGGAGATTCGCCAGCATTCGCGCCTATAAGGCTAAGCTCGCGATTGTGTGGCAATGCATCCAATCCCAACTTCCCGCCAAGGCTCGAGCCAAGCCTCTAGCCAAGCCTCCCATCAGGCCTCCCGCTTCCTTGTGGTTGCCAGATGGGTCGCGGCTTTCGCGGTTCTGATCGCGCACACCGGCAATCTTTTTATCAGCCAGTCGGACATCATGACGGCGCCGCACGGGCCGGGCGCCTATGTCTGGTGGTTCCTGACCGGCTTTCCGCATCAGGCGGTGATCGTCTTTTTCGTGATCAGCGGGTTTCTGGTCGGCGGCAACGTCATCGCGAAATCGCGCGGCAGCGAGCCTTTTCTCGCCAAATATTTCCCCGACCGGGTTGTGCGCATTTATCTCGTGCTCGTCCCCGTGCTTTTTCTCGGATGGTGTCTCGACACGGTCGGGCGACATTTCCTTCCCGGTTTCGGGATGTATGGATCGCCGGTCTTCGCGGGCAGCTTCGATATTTCTCTGCTCGGCACCAATCTGCTCAACCTTCAGGGCATCTATTTCCCCGCCTTCGGTACGAACGGCCCGCTATGGTCGCTCGGCTGTGAGTTCTGGTACTACATCGTTTGGCCGCTTCTGCTGCTGCCGCTGACGCGAGCGACGCCAATCGTACGCTTTATCGGCTTTGCCTGTGGCGCGGCGCTGGCGGTGAGCTTCTCGATCTCCGGCGTGTTCTTTCTGGTTGGCGGCTTCATCTGGATTGCCGGCGCTCTCGTGCGGTCGGTGCCGCGGTCGCTCATTCGCTCGAAGGCGTTGGCGCTGCTAATCTTTGTCGCGGTGACCGCCGCTGTTCGGCTGATCGTCCATGGCAAGCTGCTCACAATGCCGCTTTGGACGACGCTTGCCGATGCGGCGGTGGCTTTGAGCTTCTGCAATCTCCTGCTGTCACTGCGCCACACGCAGTCGCGGGAATGGGCGCTCTGCCGCTGGCCGACGCATGATCGCCTGTCCGACTTTTCCTACTCACTGTATGCCTGTCACCTGCCGCTTTTGATCTTCATGGCGGCCGCGGCCGATTACACGTTCGGAATTACGTGGCGCGCGCAGTCGCCGACTGCGCTGCATTGGATCGTCACGTTCGGCATCCTCGGGCTGACGCTGTGCTCGGCATGGTTGCTCTCCCGCGTGACGGAGGCGCGCACCGAAGACGTGCGGCGCGCTGTTTATGGAATGCTCGATCTTATCGGCAGGCGCAGGACCGGCGCGCCTGCGCTGGCGAACGAGGCGGGCATCGAACCCGAACCGTTGCCGGCGAGCGCGGCGTAACTCTAAGCCCGCTCCCCCGGAGTGCGCTCATAGCGCGCCGCCCGCGTGCGCATCGTAACAAGCTCTTCCGCTGCGGTTGGATGCAATGCCATCGTGGCGTCGAAATCGGCTTTCTTGCAGCCCATGCGCACGGGAATGGCGACGAGCTGCGCCATCTCGCCGGCATCGTGGCCGAGAATGTGGACCCCGAGCACCTGGTCAGTCGCACCGTCCACGACGATTTTCATCATCACCTTTTCTTCGCGTCCCGACATGCTTGCCTTGAGCGGCCGGAAATGCGCGAGATAGATGTCGACGCAATCGAAAATCTTGCGTGCCTCCTGCTCGGACAAACCGACAGTGCCGACTTCCGGCGTCGTGAAGACCGCGGAGGGAACGTTTATATGACTGACTGCCGTCGGCCGATCGCCGAAAATCGTGTCGGCAAACGCATGACCCTCACGCACGGCGACTGGCGTCAGATTGATCCGATCGGTGACGTCGCCGACAGCGTAGATATTTTCCACGGCCGTCTTGGAATGGCTGTCGACGACAATGGCGCCCTTCTGATTCACCTCAACGCCGGCCTTCTCCAGCCCGAGATCTTTCGTGTTCGGCCGCCGCCCGGTCGCGACGAGCACCTGATCGGCCTCGACACATGAGCCGTCGCTCAGATGCACGTCGAGGCCTTTATTGGTCTTCTCGATGCGCGTCGGTAGAATGCCGGTGCGCAGATCGACTTGCGCCTCGCGCAGGGCAACGGCAAGGTTGCTGCGGAGATCATCGTCAAAGCCACGCAGGACGTTCTCGCCGCGCAACACCTGGGTAACCGTCGCGCCGAGGCGCGTAAAAATGCTGGCAAACTCCACCGCGATGTAGCCGCCGCCAACGACGAGAAGGCGCTGCGGAAAAACCGGCAGATCAAAAATCTCGTTGGACGTAATCGTATGTTCGAGACCGGGAATTTTCGGCTCGAGCACCGGCGCGCCGCCGGTCGCAATAAGGACGTATCGCGCGCGGATACGCCGATCGTCTTTGAGCAGTCGCACCGTGTTTGCGTCTTCGAGGACGGCCCGGCTATCGACGATCTCCGCGCCAGCCCGCGTCATGTGGATGCCGTAGACGCCCGACAACCGCGTGATCTCCTTCTCCTTACCAGCAACCAAGGTCGGCCAGTCGAAGGATGTTTTCTCAAGTTTCCAGCCGAACCCTTCGGCATCCTCGAACTCGTCACGAAACCGGCTTGCATAAACGAAAAGCTTTTTCGGAATGCAGCCGCGAATGACGCAAGTACCGCCAATGCGGAATTCTTCCGCGACCATTACCCTAGCGCCGTAACCCGCGGCGATACGCGCGGCGCGCGTGCCGCCCGATCCGGCGCCGATCACGAAGAGGTCGACTTCCGCGTCAGCCATTCCTCGACCCGTTTGTCAGCCGATCAGAGTTCGTGGCCCTTCTTCTTCATCTCCGCGCGCACGCGGGTCATCATGTCGCTTGCGATCTGCCGCGACCAGGACTGCATCGCCGGCAACAGGTCGCTCATCAGCGCCGGTTGGGCCTGCACATAGGCAACGCCCGCCGGGCTCTTGAAGAAGGCGCCGGTGTCCTTCAGCTGCTGCTCGGTAAGGCGCGCTGCGTAAAGGCGGGCGGCACTGTCCACCATTTCGTCGACGCGCTTGTCGAATTCCGGCTTGATCTGCTCCCTCACCGTGTTGAGGTCGCGGATGAGATCGGGGCGGGTCTGCGTGAGGTTCGTGCCGATCTGGTCGAGATACTGGGGCACGATGACATCGAAAGATCGCGCGATCCCCGAATAAAGCACGACGTCGCGGGCGAGCGACATCTGCTGCGGGGTCGGCTGCGGACTTGCCGGGGCTGCTGCCGGCGCGGCGGGTTGGGTGGGCGGCTTTGTGAGCTGCTGAGCGGAAGCCGGTGCGATCGCGGCAAGCCCGAGCGCCAGCAGAACGGCTCCGGCGCGGGAGAAAAGATGGGACACGGGGATAATCCTCCTTGGAAGCCGATCAGCCAGGATCGCCGAGAAGACGGGTTTCGCTGGCGTCGGCGATTATGATCGTCGAGGCAAGCCCGATGAAGAGGCCGTGCTCGACGAGCCCCGGGATCGTTGCGAGAGACCGGGCGAGCGCCTCGGGGTCCGGGATCGATCCGAAGGCGCAATCGAGGATGTAGTGGCCGCCATCGGTGACGAAAGCATGGCCTTCGGGAGAGCGCCGCAGCACCACGTTGGGCGGCAAACTCATGGCCCGGGCGAGGTTCACGACGTGGCGGCGGGTCGATTCGAGGCCGAACGGATCGACCTCCACCGGCAGCGGAAAGCGCCCGAGCCGCGCGACCTCTTTGCTCGCATCGGCGATGACAACCATCCGCACGGCGGCGGCCGCAACGATCTTCTCCCGCAGGAGCGCCCCCCCTCCCCCTTTTATGAGACGGAGCTTTGGGTCGAACTCGTCGGCGCCGTCGATCACGATATCGAGTTCCGGCAGTTCGTCCAACGTCGCCAGCGGAATTGCAAGCGACTGCGCGAGGTCCGCCGTGGCTTTCGACGTTGCAACGCAAAGGATATCGAGGCCGGCGGCGACGCGGGGGCCAAGGAGCCGCACAAACTCCGTCGCGGTCGAGCCGGTGCCGAGGCCGAGGCGCATCCCCGGCTGAATGAAATCCAGGGCACGAGCGCCGGCGCGGCGCTTGGCAGCGGCTAGATCAAGGGAGGACATCGCTAGGGCCTATAGCTTTGCAGCGCTTACAGGCTTCGGAGAGGCGGCGCAAACCATGCGATTGCCGGGCTGGAACCACGCGCAAGTGCCGGGATTTGCTTGATGTAGGTGAACGAACCATGGCCAAGCAGCGCAGATTCGTGATCGTTGTGGAGGACGAACTGCTCATTCGGGAGGATGCGCTCGACCTTCTGCGCCGTGCCGGCCTCGACGTTCGCGGCTTCAGCTCCGCTGCCGAGACGCTCGCCTTCTTGCGGAGGCACGCGGACGAGACTGCCGCCGTCTTCACCGATGTGTGGATGGAAACCGCAACCGAAGGTCTCGATCTCGCGAGGGTGATCAATACGACGTGGCCTTGGATCGCGCTCTTGGTCACATCCGGCGGAACGGCGCGTCCCCCGACCGGGCTGCCGCATAAAGCTCATTACATTTTGAAGCCGTGGCGGCCGGAGCAGGTGCTGCGCGTCATCCAGAAGAGCGTGAGTTCGAAACGCCCATCGCAGGCGGCCTGATCACTTCGCCTGCGGCGTGCAGACGACCGAATCGTTGAGCACGTAGCAGATCGACATCGTGCCGGTGCGCAGATCCACTCGGAACACGCCGCCCTCGCGCTCGTGCCGCGAGGCGATCAGGCCGTATTCGCTCGGCTGCTGTGCGGTCGCGCCCTCGCCCGGCGGATAGCACAGGGTGACACCGACCGAGCTCTCCTTCAGCCCGTATTGGCAAGCGCCGATCTCGCCGGTCGCCCGGTCGAGCCGGTAGACGCGATTGAGGTCCGTCTCCGGTGCAGCAAGGAACTCGTAATTGGCGGCTAGAACGCTGCCGGGGAGCGCCAGAAGGCTGGCAACGGCGGCACATCGAAGCAAAGCGGCGGGCAGAAGCGGCATGTCGCGCAAAGCTCCAGCGAATCGGGCTTAGACCAGTTTACACGCTGCAGCTTGCGCGCCCCAGCTGAGGCGAATAATCCCGAACAGATGAATTCCCCGCCCCTACTCGTCTTAGATCTCGATGGCACGCTGGTCGACACGGCGGGCGATCTCATCGGCACGCTCAACCACATCCTTGCCGACGAACACATCCCGCCGCTGCCGCTCGCAACTGCGCGGCCGATGCTCGGCGCCGGTGCCCGTGCACTGATCGAGCGGGGCCTGAGCGCCGCCGGTCGCAGCGTCTCGCCGGTGCGGCTTGAAGAAATGTATCTCGCCTTCCTCGCCCGCTATGAGGCGCATATCGCCGACGAGAGCCGTGCGTTTCCGGGTGTCGAGGCGGCGCTGGATCGGTTCGAGGCGGCGGGATGGGCGTTTGCCATCTGTACGAATAAGATCGAGCACCCTTCCGTCCGGCTCATGAGCGAACTTGGTCTCGCCGCGCGCTTCCGCGCGATCTGCGGCCAGAACACATTTCCATTCTGCAAGCCCGACCCACGCGCGCTTCTCGCGACGATCGAGCGAGCCGGCGGCGATCCGCAGCGAGCGATCATGGTCGGCGATTCGAAGACGGATATTGTCACCGCGCAGGCGGCGCATGTGCCGGTCGTGGCGGTCGATTTCGGCTATACCGACAGGCACGTCTCGGAATTTGCGCCCGATCGCGTGATCTCGCATTTCGACGAGCTGTGGCACGCGGTGCAGTCGCTCGCGCAGTGGCGGGCTGAACCTTGTCTTGACGGGGCAGCGGCGGACCTCCTAAACGAGGCCCTTCCGGGCGCGTAGCTCAGCGGGAGAGCACTCCCTTCACACGGGAGGGGTCACAGGTTCAATCCCTGTCGCGCCCACCAATCGTTTCAAAGACTTACTGCAGTTTGGTAGAAATGCAATAGTGTGCTGCCTACCACCTGGACAGCTTACGATTCAGTTTACTGCGAAGTTAAAACGAACAAAGCCCAGCCGCCGGACGTTGAACAATGCGTTTTGGTCTGGAGCCCAGCATGACCCGCACAGTATTTGCTCCACTTGCCTGCTGCATCGCGCTCCTCAGCGCGCCAGCATTGCGGGCAGAGCCTTTTGGCGCCCTCTCTTCCTGGCAAAAACCCGCACTTCTGGCGCCGAATGGGTCCGTGGCCGACCCGGCCATTGCGAACTGGTTGATGCGCCTGCCACAGTCGGACGGCCCGTCCAAGCCCAGTACGATAGGCGCGGCGCCGAGCTCCGAACTATTCGATGTGACCCCGATCGGAGGTGAACTTTACCGTTTTTCGCCGGCGGCGCCTGCCAACTCACCAGGTTCCCTTGCGCAAGCCGATGTCGCGAGGCAGCTGTTCGATGCGACGTTCATCGGGGACGAACCCGGCGGATTCAGTAGCGCTGTCTCGCAGTCGCGAGCCGTTGCCCAGAATGCGGAGCTGCGCGCTTCTGTTGAAGGCCGAAGCGTATCGAAAGCCCACCGTCCTGCGCACCGTGTTGTGCGGGCGAAAGTAGCCGCTCCCCGGCCGGTCGGGCGTATCAGCCGCTGTACTTGCGCCGCCACCGGCGCGACGGTCGCAAAACGCACAATCTCCGACTAAACTAACGCTCGCGCCCGCTGTCCGTCAGCGACATGATATTCGATCACCGCTTAATCAGCGCGCTTCAAGGCGCATCCCAGTGGGTCCGCTGCGGGCTCGCCGAGCACGTCTCACCCAGTAGACGGCCATCTCTCCAGCGCGCCTCTTCCCGCCTCCGTCAGACCGTAAATCCCGCGTTCCTCGCGCGCGAACCACCCGTATACATTGCCCTGCAGGATCTTCGGCGCGTCAGGCACCGCTTGCCTTAGATCACGCATCCGCCGCGGTCCGGTCGCGAGTGCCGATGCGCAAGCGAGCGCCTGCTGCCTGTAGGCCGTCATGATTGGCTGCCGCGAGCCGCCACCGGCCGTCGGATCGCCCTGACGTTTGCGGTGCTCCTCGACCAGGCGCGAGCGCCGCCGCAGGTTCCGCCGCGGCATGGGCGCCGCCGGGCTCACCACGATCTCAACGCCGCCGCTTCCGTCGACGACGAGCAGGCCGAAGCCGAGCCGGCGGCAGAGATTGCGCACGCGCGCATCGCTCTCGCGCCCGCGGCCGTTCGCGGCAGCGCGGACGGCGAGCCAGATTTCGTCGCACGCAGTGGCACGCTCGACTCCCTGCAGAACGAGTTCGAGATTGAATGCGAGCTTCAGCTCGCCGATGACGACAACTGGTGGCGCGTCCGCACTGAGTGCCACGAGATCGCAACTGCCGATCTCGCCTTTAACCTGGAAGCCGAGCCCCTCAAGGAAGCGTTTCACCGGCAAATAGAGATTCGTCTCCACGCTGGCAGCATGCACGCGGAGGAAATGATTCGGCTAGCGCCCGTAAGCCCGCACGAAAAACGCGATCGTGATCGCCGCCGCGCAGATCAGCGTCAGCGCGCGGATGGCCCGCGCCGGCAGCACCCGACCCAATCGCGCGCCGCCATAACCGCCGATAACGCCCGCCACCAGCATGATCAGCGTTTGCGGCCAACGCACCGCGCCGGCGATGCTGAAGGTTACAACCGCCGCGACATTCGACGCGCTCGCCAGCATGATGCGCGGTGGGTTGAGGCTCTTGATGTCCACCTCGCCCATCAGCGCCCAAAGCGCCAGCATCATCAGGCCGATGGCGCCGCCATAATAGCCGCCGTAGATGCCAAGAACGAATTGCCCGGCGAGCATGACGCCCGGTCCGATATGCACGTAGCGGCGCAGAATTAATCCCGCATGGCGGCCGAAGGCGAGCGCCAGGGTGGCCATGAGCATGAGCCAGGGCAGGATGAAGTCGAAGGCGGAGGACGGCGTCCACAGGAGCAACAGGCTGCCGAGCAAGCCGCCGACGACACTTACTAGGAGAAGCTGCCGGCGCGGCACACCGCAGACCGGCCGCATGCCGTCCCAATAGGTCCAGGCGCTGGTGACCTGCCCGGGAAACAG
Organism: Methylobacteriaceae bacterium; assembly: GCA_034669505.1. Lineage (GTDB taxonomy): Bacteria > Pseudomonadota > Alphaproteobacteria > Rhizobiales > Beijerinckiaceae > JAFASC01. The sequence continues at coordinate 56,923 of JAXDNJ010000039.1, read as the reverse complement.
CGCCACGGTGCCTGACGCGTTCGCCTGAACCGAGGGCACCCCGGCGGCGATCATCGCCGGCAGCGAGATGAAACTGCCGCCGCCGGCCAGCGCATTCATGGCGCCGGCAAGCAGCCCCCCGAGGGCGAGGACGAGGAAATGATCCATGCGAGAGAGGCTTTAGTCGATTAGAATCGGAAGATTCAAGCCAACGGAGCACGCGATGGACCTCGGCCTCTCAGGAAAGACGGCCCTCGTCACCGGCGGCAGCAAAGGCATCGGCCTTGCCTGCGGCGAATTTCTCGCCCGCGAGGGCTGCCACGTCGCCATCACGTCGCGCGACCGGGCAAATCTCGATGCGGCAGCGAAGCGCATCGAAGGCTGCTTCGTGCACGCGGCCGATCTGACGTCCGCCGAAGACGCTACGCGCATGATCGATGCGGTTGAACGCGAGATCGGTCCGATCGACATTCTCGTCAATTCCGCCGGCGCGGCGAAACGCACGCCGCCGGACGATCTTGATCCTTCTGCCTGGCGCGCGGCGATGGACGCCAAGTTTTTCACCTACATCCATGCGATTGATCCGCTTATCAAACGCATGGCCGCGCGCGCCAGCGGCGTAATTGTGAACGTTATCGGCAATGGCGGCAAAGTCGCGTCGCCAACGCACATTGCCGGCGGCGCTGCCAACGCGGCCTTGATGCTTGCGACGGCGGGGCTCGCCAGCGCATATGCAAGCCGCGGCGTTCGCGTCGTCGGCGTCAATCCGGGGTTGACCAATACCGATCGTGTCGCCGAAGGACTGCGCGCCGAAGCGCGCTTGTCGGGCATCTCGTCGGAAGAAGCACTGAAGCGCGCGCTCGCGCGCATTCCACTCGGCCGCATGGCCGAACCGGAGGAGATCGCGCGCCTCGTCTGTTTTCTGGCGTCGGCGCAAGCGAGCTACGTGTCGGGAGTGACGATCACGATGGACGGCGTGACTACGCCGATTATTGTTTGACTCAGGTCGGAAAAGTCGGCGCCGGCAAGCTTGGCACAAGTTCTGCGGATGAGACTTGAGGCATTCTACACAGGTCTGAAGGTTTCAGATGCGTGCATCGTGCCGTTCATGCTCTTCGATGGCTGTGATGAACGACGCATTCAGACGATCGTTTCCAGTCGAACATGCTTTGCCGTCGGAGATGCGCGCTCTACTCGCCAGATTGGCCGCGCTCGAAGCACACAGCGAAATCGCCGCAATTGCTACCGGCAAAATTCGCACTGACGAAACTCAGCCGGTGCTCCAACCGCACATGACCTGAATCACGGAATTACAACGCGAGCCATTGCCTTCGCATCGCCCGGCGGACACAATTGTCGCCAGCAAGAGGGGTGCGCAATGATCGTCTCTACCACCAATGACGTTACGGGTTATCGCGTCGTCAGGCATCTCGGTTTGGTGCGCGGTATCACGGTGCGCTCGCGCAGCGTGCTTGGGAATTTCGCCGGCGCGGTGCAATCGGTCTTCGGCGGCAAACTGTCGATCTACGTGAACCTCGCCGAGACGGCGCGCCAGGAAGCCTTCGATCACATGTGCGAACACGCCGTGCAGGGCGGCGCCAACGCGATTATCGGCATGCGTTACGATGCCAACGAAATCACCGACGGCATTACGGAGGTTCTGGCCTATGGCACGGCCGTCTTGGTCGAGCCGGCCTGAGCGCCTGCCCTTGTTCGGCCGGAATGCGCAGGCTAAGGAGGGGCGTCGGCGACGGCTCCGCAGGAGTGTAGCTCAATTTGGTTAGAGCACCGGTCTCCAAAACCGGGGGTTGGGGGTTCGAGTCCCTCCACTCCTGCCAGCACTGCCGATAGCTCTGCCAACGCTGCTCGCCGATGATTAGGCTCCTGCGCCTGATCGTCCTCTCGTGTTCAGTTGCGCTTTGCGGCCTGACGCCCGCCCTTGCGCAGCAGGAAGAGACCGTCGGACAGGCGCTCTGTCGCGTCATCGAAGCCTCGGCTGCGCAGCGCCAGCTTCCGCTTGAGCTGTTCACGCGCCTGATCTGGCGCGAGAGCAGTTTTCGCCCGACAGCGATCAGTCCAAAGGGCGCACAAGGCGTAGCCCAGTTCATGCCGCGAACCGCGGCCGAACGCGGCCTCCTCGATCCGTTCGATCCCGAACAGGCGATCCCCGCGTCAGCCGCATTCCTTTCGGAGCTGATCACACGCTTCGGCAATTTCGGGCTCGGCGCAGCCGCCTACAATGCCGGGCCGAACAGGGTTGCAAACTGGCTCGATACCAAAGGCTCGCTGCCGCAGGAAACGCGCGATTACGTGCTGTTCATCACCGGGCGAAGCGTCGACGATTGGGCTGCCGAGAAGGGCGCAGCGCAGCAAATCGCCCCCGCGGCGCCTGAGCGCCGGCGATCCTGCCTCGAACTGGCGGCCGGCCTGCAAAGAGGCGCGCCGGCCCGTATCGAAGCGCTCGCGCCGTTTGCGCCGTGGGGCGTGCAGCTCGCCGGCAATTTCTCGAAGGCGATCGCGCTCGCGTCCTACGCCCGCGCCCGCCAGAGCTACGCCTCGATCATCGGCGAGCTGCAGCCGATGGTCATCGGAACGCGGCTCCGCAGTCGCGGAACGCGAGCTTTCTACCGCATTCGCGTTCCAGCGCAGAGCCGCAACGAGGCGAACGCTCTTTGCAACCGCATACACGGGATTGGCGGCGCTTGCGTCGTGCTGCGGAGCTAGACGAGTTCGGCGGCTCGAAGTTCACCGTTCCGGCGGCAGACCAGTGCGTATCTTGCCGATGCCATCGAGAACCTGCTCGAGATGGCTGTGACTGCCAGCCGGAAGTTCCTCATCTTCGAGACCAGCGAGCGCGCCGAGATGCCGGCGCACGGCGTGAAGCGGGCCAGCGAGATGCGCGCGCGTCGGCAGGTACTCGGCGAACAAATCCTCCAGGTCGCGCAGGAGCGCACGGGCCTGCGCATAGCCTTCGAGACATTGCCCATTTGCTTGGTTCTGGCAGCGGTGCGCGATACCCTGCAGCGCGTCCAGGCGCCTGTTAATTGCTACCCGATGCTCGTGCGCGAGTGCGGTCGCCGTCACTAAGTCGCCTCCCGGCGGTGGTCTTTTTTGTCGAACGCGCAAACGCGATCAGGGTTCGAGCCGCTAAAACGACGTCGCCAGCATCGCAATTACAGCCGCGGCCATCACGGCCGTGCCGATCCAGCCAAGCAACTTCAGCGCGCCCCCGACCGCGAAACGTCCCATTATGTCGCTTCGCGCCGCCATCAGCATCATTGTTGTCATAACTGGCACGGCGACGATACCGTTCAGCACGGCGCTCCAGTAGAGAGCCTTGATCGCGTCGATGCCAGAGAAATTCATAACCATGCCGACAAGCGTCGCGAGCGCCACCGTCGCATAGAAGGCCTTCGCCTCCTGCCAATTGCGTGAGAAGCCGGTCGGCCAGCGGCGAGCCTCGCCAAGCGCATAGGCGCCGGACCCAGCCAGCACCGGCACGGCGAGCAGGCCGGTGCCGACGATCCCGAGCGCAAAGACGGCAAAGGCAAGTTGGCCGGCGATCGGCCGCAGCGCCTCTGCCGCCTGCGCCGAGGTCTGAATGTCGGTCGTGCCATTCTTATGGAGGGTCGCGGCCGTCGTGACCATGATCGCCAGCGCGACGAGATTCGAAAACGCCATGCCGATCAGCGTGTCGAGTTCGATGCGTTTCAGCGCTGCCCTACCCTGCTCCGGCGCATCGACGAGATCCTCACGGTGCGGGTAGGCTTTGATATCCTCGACCTCTTCCGCGGCCTGCCAGAAGAAAAGGTAGGGGCTGATCGTCGTGCCGAACACGGCAACCATCGTGGTGAGATAGTCCTTCGCCTTGTCGAGCTTTGGCACGAACAAACCGTTGGCAAACTCGCCCCAATCGATCTTGATCGTGACCACTGCGGCGAAATAGGCAAACAGCGCCAGCGTCAGCCATTTCAGCACCGCGACATAGCGCGTGTATTGCAGGAAGACCTGCATATAGACGCAGATTGCCGCGAAGAGCACGATGAAAAGCCACGCGGGTCCGGGGAGAAGAAGGCGCGAGGCATCTGCCATTGCGCCGAGATCGGCACCTAGGTTGATCGTGTTGGCGATGAGCAGAACCGCTACGACGCCCTGCAGCAGCCATTCGGGATAATGAACGCGGAGATTGCCGGCGAGGCCGCGGCCGGTCGTGCGGCCGACGCGCGCGCTGATCATCTGCACTGCCGTCATCAGCGGATAGGTAAAAAGCATCGTCCATGTCAGGCCATAGCCGAACTGCGCGCCGGCCTGGCTGTAGGTTGCGATGCCGCTCGGATCGTCATCCGAGGCGCCGGTGATGAGGCCCGGCCCGAGGACATGGAGCAGGCGCGGCTTCGATGTACCGACGACCGGATCGGGCCGCTCCGGATCGTCAGGGACGGCGGGGATATCCGTCGATGCCATCGAGCCCTCCTCCCGGGAGCCCCGCCCCGTGCGCGATGCAGAGGCTAAGCTCCGGCGCGGAGAATCAGCGCGAATCGCGGCATTTGCAAAACCGGCAATCACATTTCTTGTGGGCAGGACGAGAGCCCGGATCAGCCGATCACGGCATCGGCCGCGTCGGCGCGAGCATCGTGGGTGCCGCCCCCCGCATCGATTTCGCCCGTGAGGGCGCCGTCATCGTCTCGATGCGCAGCAGGCTCTCCAACTGCTCGCGCGTCAGGAGGTTCTCCTCGAGCACGATGTCGGAGACTTTGCGTTTCTCGGCGAGCGCACGCTTGGCGATGCGCGACGAGGTCTCATAGCCGAGCGTCGGGCCAAGGGCAGTGACAAGGCCGATACTATTCTCGACCAACGCGCGGCATTGCTCGCGATCCGCTTCAATTCCGAGCACGCAGCGGTTGGTCAGCGTCGTCACCGCCGCCGTGAGATGCCGCAGCGATGACAGGATGCAATAGCCGATCGTCGGCTCGAAGGCATTGAGCTGCAGCTGTCCGCCTTCCGCGCACATCGTCACGGTGAGATCTTGCCCGACAACCATGAAAGCAACTTGGTTGACCACTTCCGGGATCACCGGATTGACCTTGCCGGGCATGATCGAGGAGCCCGCCTGCACCGCTGGCAACTTGATCTCACCGAGCCCCGCGCGCGGGCCGCTGGAGAGCAAGCGAAGATCATTGCAGATTTTCGATAGTTTCACGGCGACACGCTTCAACACGCCGGAGAAGAAGACGAACGCGCCCATGTCGGATGTCGCTTCGATGAGATTGGTCGCAGGCACGAGCGATTCATGCGCCGCGCGCGCCAGCTCTTCGATGGCAAGCGCGGCATAGCGTGGGTCGGCATTGATGCCGGTGCCGATCGCGGTTGCGCCGAGATTAACCTCGCGGAAAAGCGACGCGGCTTCCTTCAGCCGCGCTTCATCCTCCTTGATCGTCGCGAAGAACGCGTCGAATTCCTGGCCGAGCGTCATCGGCACCGCGTCCTGCAATTGCGTGCGGCCGATCTTCAGGACATCACCGAACTCGACGGCTTTGGCCTTAAACGCAAAGGCGAGTTCGTCGAGCGCTTCGATGAGCGGCGTTGCGGCGAAGATGATCGCGAGCCGCAAGGCCGTCGGATAGGCATCATTCGTCGATTGCGACATGTTGACGTCATCGTTCGGATGCAGTGCGGAGAAATCGCCCTTCTCGCGCCCAAGGATTTCCAATGCGACGTTCGCGACGACCTCGTTGGCATTCATGTTCGTCGACGTGCCGGCGCCACCCTGCACCGCATCAACGACGAACTGATCGTGGTAGCGGCCCTCGCGCGCGATGAGATCGCAAGCGCGAACGATAGCATCGGCCTTCTGCGCCGGCAGATGACCAAGGCGCTTGTTGGCCCGCGCCGCGGCTTGCTTGACCAGCGCCAGCGCGCGGACAAATTCGGGGAAATGCCCGACCGGCACGCCGGTGATGGGGAAATTCTCGACAGCGCGGAGCGTGTGAATGCCCCAATAGGCATCTGCCGGTACATCCCGCTCACCGAGAAGGTCGTGCTCGCGTCGCGTCGCCACTTTGGCAAGTTCGACGGTGCGTGTCGTTGCGACTTCGACCGCTCCGGGCGGCGGCTCAGGGCTCGGCGTTCCGCCTTTGGCGTCAGCATTCATAGTCGCACCTCCCGTGCAGTCCATCTCATAGCGTATTGCTGCGCCGAGGGGGAGAACGTAAGAATTCACCGCAAATCGGAGAATTGGATGCGAACGGCGCCCGCGCTGGTATGCTTCTGCGGCTTTTTGGCGGGATGGTCGCCGGCGCAGGCGGCACTCGATCTGGCTGAAGCCAGGCAGCTGATCGTCAAGTATCGGCATCAATGGCTGGGCGATCCCGATCGCATCCGCGATGCGCGCATCGGGGAAACCTATGACATTCCGCTTGTCGGCACGGCCGTGTGCGTAGCAATCGACCGCGCCCTCGCAAGCGGCGGTTACACCGGATTGGTACGGCTCCTCGTCGTCATCAACAAACTCGATGTGACGTCCCCGCAGATACTCTTCCAGCCGCCGCCGAAACCAGCTTTCGAATACAAAGTCACTGTCGCGCCTCCCGATGCGCGCTGCGCCGGCGGGGCAATGTCGCCGCTTCCTGAGTTGAGGAACGTCGGCGGCCGTCTGAAGCACTAGAAACGGCCACCAATGGCTGCCCCGGACGACGTTGCCATCCCTCAATCGATCGTGGCGGCGTGCCGCCAAATGAACGCGCTCGGCATCAATCAAGGCACATCGGGCAACATATCGGTGCGGTGGCGCGACGGGCTTTTGATCACCCCGTCGGGCATTCCCTACGAGCGAATGACACACGAGGATATCGTGCCGATCACGCTAGACGGTTCTTACCAGCATCGGCTTCAGCCGTCTTCCGAATGGCGCTTTCATTGCGACATCATGAAAGCGCGCGACGATGTCGGGGCCATCGTGCATGCCCATCCGATCTATGCGACGGCCTTTGCGATCTGCCGAAAGGAAATTCCCGCCGTACATTACATGATCGCCGCCGTCGGCGGTCCCACGATCCGTTGCGGCGCCTATGCGAGTTACGGTACGGCGGAACTGTCCGAAATTGCCGTTGCGGCGCTCGCAGGGCGAAACGCCTGTCTTCTCGCCAATCACGGCATGATCGCCACCGGCCCCGATCTCGACAAAGCAATGTGGCTCGCCGTTGAGGTCGAGACGCTCTGCAAACAATATGCGGCGGCGCTCAAGATCGGGACCCCGCACGTCCTTTCAGACGATGAGATCGCGCAGACCGTCGAAAGGTTTAGGCACTATGGCGCGCGTTCTGATCAGCCGCCTGACATCTAGACGCGCGTCCAATCGGGCGGAGCCGCCGTCGGGGCGAAATTAATAACAGCGCCGTCTTGCCCTAAGCTTCGTACTACGTCAGGATGCTTGTTTTAAAACCGACCCTTTTGGAGAGCTAAAATGGCAACCCTGCATGACGTTCATTCCGCTGCGGCGCCGGCGAAAGGGTTTGGATTGGATGCTCAGTTTGAGGCGACGTTAACGACCTTAATCGCGACATGCCGGCAAGCAGGATACGATTTTCGCGTTTCTCAGGGATTACGGACACCGCAGGTGCAAGCGGAATATTACTGCAAATGGAAGGGTCACCCGGCAACGTTGATCGACAGCAAAAGCAAGATGCTCGCCGACAAAGGAGCGCCCTGGCTTGCCGCGCTCTTGTCGAACTACCGGGATATTCCGCGACAAAAGAACAAGCTGACCGAGCAACTGCCCGGCTCGGGATGGCATCAATGGGGACTGGCAGCTGATTGCTATTGCTACCGCGACGGCAAAATGGTCGAGGACGGCAATGATCCCTGCTACGAGTTCTATGCCCAGGAAGCGACGAAGCTTGGTTTGACCGCAGGCTTTTATTTCACATTCAAGGATTCCGGACACGTCCAGGCCCCAAGTGCGGCCGGCGCAACCAGCGTCTACACGTGGTCCTACATCGATGAAATCATGAAGCAGCGCTTCAGCGCCAAGCCGCCGGTCACGGGTTCAGCAACGGATGCGCCGCAAGCGCCGTCCGGTCAGGCACCAAGCAAGGACACGGCGCCGGCCGCAGTCGCCTCGTTCGCACGGGAAGTGGCGATGGAGGCTGCCGCAGCGCCGACAGTCCCGCCGCCCGCCGAGCCCGGCGACATCAGCGTCAGAGGCAAAGGCGTTTTCGGCCCCGGCGGCACACGTTTCGGCACTGTCTTGCGCGCAGGCATGTTCAATTTCGGTGCGACGAGTATCGGAAAGTTCTTCGAGCAGGACCCCGACGCCTTCCCCAACATTTCGAAAAGCCTGCAGCGCGTCATCCAGGCGGTATCCGAAAACGAGGGAAAGATCGAGGCCATCAACACGTATGACAACTCCTTCCTATCGTGCGGCGTGTTTCAATGGACCGCCGGCGCGGCAAACGGAGCCGGTGAACTTGCGGGCTTGCTCGATCTTCTGAAGACGCGCGCGGCGGCTGCCTTTCAGGAATATTTCGGCTCGCTTGGGTTGGATGTGGAGATGAAATCTTCCCCGCCGAATACCTTGCAATATGGATTCCTCGTTCTGGAAGGGCAGACGCTCAACACGGGGGCCAAGAAGAAGGTCTTGCGCGAGAATATCTGGGCGTATCGTTTTTGGCGCGCGGCCCATGATCAAGAGGTGCGACGAGCGCAAATCGCGCTGGCGATGTCGCGCGTCGGCACGTTTTATCCCGTGCCGATTCCCGGTCGCAGCCAAAAGCTTTCGGACTACATCTCGTCGGAATACGGAGTGGCGCTGCTATTGGACGAGCATGTCAACCGGCCGGGCCATGTGCCGAAGACACTGCTCGCGGCGGTCACGGCGTTCGTCTCTGGAGGGGGACGCAAAGATCCGAAGACTTGGACGACCGCGGACGAAAGCAAGGTCCTCGACCTTTATCTGGTGAAGCGGGCGCAAACCAATATGACGGATTCGGACAAGCGCGCCGCCGCTACCCTGAAACATGTGGAGTCCGGCAATCTTTCAGCGGAACGCGGGAGTTTCGCTTAGGGGCGCGAGGCGACGCCTCGCTCCTCAAGGAAATCCGGGCGCGACGCTGCTGCGTGAGCGCGATAAACGAGGTGCCGGCCCGCTACTGCGCCGGCCGTGTCGCAACCCGCCGCGCCGGAACGACCAGGTTCACGAGCACCGCAACCACGATGTTGATCGCCAGCGCGATCAGTCCGACATAGAGCGTCACGGAGGTCGACCCAAAGGCGAGCGTATGGAGGGGCTTCAGGCCATCGGTCCACGCCATCCATGTGCCGATGAGGAAACCCGCCGCCCAGCCGGCGAGCAGCGCCGGGGCGCGGAACCAGCTCCAGTAAAGACCAAAGATCAGCGCCGGCAGCGTCTGCATGATCCACAATCCGCCGAGCAGCTGGAGATCGAGCGCGAATTGCGTCGGCAGGAACAGGATGACGAGAAGCGCACCGACCTTCACCACCAGAGAAGTGATTTTTGCGACCTGGGCCTCGCCGGCATGATCGATCTCCGGATTGACGTAGGCCTTCCAGAAGTTGCGGGTGAAGAGGTTCGCCGCGCCGATGCTCATCACCGCTGCAGGCACGAGCGCGCCGATGCCGATAGCGGCGAAGGCAAAACCTGCGAACCAATTCGGGAACTGACTCTTGAAGAGCTCCGGGACTATGTCGTTGTTGCTCGCGACTTTCAGGCCGGCGGCGATGCCCATGTAGCCCAAGAGCGCAATCAGGCCGAGGAGTAGCGTGTAAGCCGGCAGCAAGATCGCGTTCTTGCGGATCGTGTCGCCGCTTCGGCTCGCGAATATTCCCGTCAACGTGTGCGGATACATGAACGCGGCGAGCGCCGATCCAAGTGCCAACGAGGCATAGGGGAAGAACTGCGCGCCCGAGAGCACGATCCCGCCGGAGCCCTTCGCCTTGAAGGCTGCGTCGGCCGCATCGAAGATCGCACCGTAGCCGCCAAGCTTCGCCGGGATGATCACCACTGCCGCGATCACCACGATGTAGATCATGATGTCCTTGACAAAAGCGATCAGCGCCGGCGCCCGCAGACCCGATGAGTAGGTGTAGAGCGCCAGAATCACGAAGGCTATGATGAGCGGGATTTCGCCGGTAAGGCCGAGCGCCTTGATAACCGCCGCCATGCCGATCAGCTGCAGCGCGATGTAGGGCATCGTCGCGATCACGCCGGTGACGGCGACAGCGAGTTCCAACGGCCTATAATTGTACATGCCGTGAACGACATCCGCCGACGTCGCATAGCCGCGCTCGGCTGCGACTTTCCACAAGACCGGCATCACCGCGAACACGAAGGGATAGACGATGATTGTGTAAGGCAGCGCGAAAAACCCGTAGGCGCCGACGGCGTAGACGAGCGCCGGAACGGCGATGACCGTGTAGGCCGTATAGAAATCGCCGCCGACGAGGAACCAAGTGATCCAGGTGCCGAATTGGCGCCCGCCGAGACCCCATTCGTCGATGCTTGCGAGGTTCTTTGGCACGCGCCAGCGCGCCGCGATGAAGCCCATCACGGTCACCAGGGCGAAGAAGAAGACGCAGACCGCGAGCGGGACGGGATCGATGTTATTCGCCATGGTCGAGCCCCCGATAAACGATCCAGGTCAGCAGGGCCGAGATCGGTACCCAGAGGAGCTGGTACCAATAGAAGAAGGGGAAGCCGAAAAGCCTCGGCTCAACGTGATTGTAGAACGGGACCCAGAGGAGCCCGACATAGGGGATCAGCAGGAGGAACCACAACCAGCTGGCGGAGCGTCGCTTAGGAGGATGTCCGTTCATCACAGTCAAGCCCAGGGTCTCAACTGCACGTCAAACCCAGTGCACTGACTAAAGTTTCCTCAAATGCAGCCGATTAATGCACCCACGCCCCGGGATGTTGTCGGGGCGTCACGTCGGCACGCTTCAATCGTCCTCGGCCTCGGCGGTCTGACCGTTGATCGCCGCTTTCAAGGTGTTCGAGGGTTTAAACACCATCACGCGCCGGGGGGTGATTGGCACTTCAATACCGGTCTTCGGGTTGCGGCCTATGCGTTCGCCCTTCGAACGCACGACAAACGACCCGAAAGACGACAGTTTCACCGTGTCGCCGCGTACAATTGCGTCACGGATCTCGTCAAGGACGGATTCAACGAGGTTTGCGGATTCACTGCGCGACAGCCCGACCCGACGATAGACGGCGTCGGTCAGATCGGCCCGGGTGAGCGTGCGGCCGGTTCCGGCCGAGCCATCACTCGCTTCTGCTTCACCACCCCCGACCCGCACTGCTGATGCCGAATTCGCGCTGGACATAAACGAAGCTCGGAAATGAACGCCGAAGGCCGGCTATCCCTGTGGAAAGACGGTGGCGGGAGCACACTGCCCTACGCTCACCATCGTATCAAGGCGGAGCCCCATGTGAAGCCACCCCCCATGGCTTCGATCATCACCAGGTCGCCCTTTTTGATGCGGCCATCCGCATGTGCTTCGGCCAGCGCCAGGGGAATGGAGGCGGCTGAGGTGTTGCCGTGCCGATCGACGGTGATGACGACTTTCTCCGGCGCGATGCCAAGCTTTTCCGCCGAGGCATCGATAATGCGCCGGTTTGCCTGATGCGGCACGAACCAGTCGAGGTCATCCGCGCCCGTCCCTGTCGCCGCAAACGCGTCGCGGACAACATCGGTCACCATGCCGACGGCATGGCGGAAAACTTCGCGGCCGTGCATGCGCAAGTGTCCAACAGTACCGGTGGCCGAGGGGCCGCCGTCGACATAAAGTTTTTCGCGATGCCGGCCATCGGAACGCAGGTGCGAAGTGAGGACGCCGCGCTCACGCAGCTCGCCATTCGACTCCTGTGCTTCAAGCAGCAGGGCCCCTGCCCCGTCCCCGAACAGCACGCAGGTCGTACGGTCCTTCCAGTCCATCAGGCGCGAGAATGTTTCCGCGCCGATGACAAGCGCACATTTGTTGGCGCGGGTGGTCAAAAATTTGTCGGCAGTTGCAACCGCAAACACGAATCCCGAACAGACGGCCTGCAGATCGAAGGCGGCGCCGGCGCGAATATCGAGCGCAGCCTGGACCTGCGTTGCGACAGCAGGAAACGTGTAATCCGGCGTCGAGGTCGCCACGATGATGAGATCGACCTCCGCGGCCTCACGGCCAGCGTCGGCAAGGGCGGCTTCGGCGGCACGCGCGGCCAGCGTCGAGGTCGTCTCGCTTTTATCGGCGATATGGCGCTGCCGAATGCCCGTGCGTTGCACGATCCACTCGTCGGATGTGTCCATCCGCGCGGCGAGATCGGCGTTCGTCACGATCTGTTCGGGCAAGTAGGAACCGATGCCGAGGACAACGGATCGCAAAGAATTCTGTCGTGACGGCACGCGAGTGATTGTTCCTTTATTCCGCGCTGAGGGCGCGATTAGAGGCCGGCAGGCTTGGCACGGGCGTGCGCTCTTCCTCGGCGAGGATCAGCGTTTCGCGGATTCGGTCGAGGAGCCGATGCCGAACCATCTCGTAGCCGATTTCGATCGCCCCGGCATAGCCCAGAGCATCGGCTCCGCCATGGCTTTTGATCACCACGCCATCGAGGCCTAAGAAAACCCCGCCATTGGCGTGACGAGGGTCCATTTTGTCGCGAAGCGCATCGAATGCGCGCCGCGCCAGGAAAAACCCAATCTTGGCCGTGAAGCTGCGGCTCATGGCGTCGCGGAAATATTGCGCCACCTGCTTCGCCGTCCCTTCGGCGCTCTTCAACGCGATATTTCCGGCAAAACCCTCCGTGACCACGACATCGACCGTGCCTTTGCCGATATCGTCGCCTTCGACAAAGCCTTGATAGGAGAGGGCCGGCAAATCGGCTTCGCGCAAGAGCCGCGACGCCGCCTTGACCTCTTCAAGCCCCTTGATCTCCTCGACTCCGATATTGAGAAGCCCCACCGTCGGCCGCTCCAGATCGAAAAGAATGTGGGCCATTGCGGCGCCCATGACTGCCAGATCCGCGAGGTGCTGCGCATCGGCGCCGATCGTCGCCCCGACATCGAGGACGATCGATTCGCCGCGGATCGTCGGCCAGATCGCCGCCAGCGCCGGCCGCTCGATCTGGGGCATGGTGCGCAAGCAGATTTTGGCCATTGCCATGAGGGCGCCGGTATTGCCGGCAGACACGGCGCAATCGGCTTGCCCTGCTTTTACCGCCTCAAGCGCCATCCACATTGACGAGGTACGCCGTCCCGAGCGCAAGGCCTGGGTTGGCTTTTCATCCATCGCAATCGCAATTTCGGTGTGCTGGAGGGTGGAAGCCGCGGCAAGCTTCGGATGTGCGTCGAGCAGCGGACGCACCACCGCTTGCTTGCCAAAAAAGATGAAGTTCGTGTCTGGACGCCGCTCCAAGGCCAAAGCTGCGCCGGGGATGACAACCTCCGGCCCGACGTCGCCGCCCATTGCATCGAGGGCGATGCGAACCGGCTTGCTCATGGTCGCTGCAGCTCCACGGAACCACCAGGAAAAGGTTTGTTCGCGTCTCTAACGCGAGCTTGGGCACGCCGTTCGGCTGGCGGACAATAGTGGCGGAAACACGCACGGCAAGCGTGCCGTCGGGCAAACACGACACATAATCCCGCCCTGCAGCTTTTCAGCTGCTGCCTCCTGTCTCCTTCAGCGCGGCAAGCTTGGCGAAGGGGCTCTCCCTGATCTGGTCGCCCGCTCCCAACGGCGCCTCGTCAAATTCAACGCCGGGTTTGCGGGGATAAGGGTCAAGGCCGAGCGCCAGGAATTCCGCGACCAGAGCGCCAAGGTCGATTCGCCCTTCGCTGATCGGGTCCGGCGGATCGTCACCGTCGAACTCCGGTGCGCGCGCGGGCACCTCTGGGGGTGGCGAGCGGCGACGCGGTGCTTTCTTAGCGCGGCCTGCCGCCTCAACGCTGGTGGTCGGCGCACCCGCGGGGGCGAATTTCGCATCGATCGGCTCGACGATCTCCGAATCGAAGGCGTCCAGACTCACCACGCAAATTTGCGTTACCTGCGCCCGCATCTCGCCGGTCACGGCGAGCCCGCCCTTGCGCCAAGGCTCGATATGCAGGGCGCCTTCGAGCTTTGCCAAGCCCTCCAGCCCGTCCTCCGCCGCTATTGCCTGCCGCTCCGCTTCCGTCGCGGAAATCGTCACGTCTATCCCGTCAGGTGGAACGTCCTCGACCTTCAGCGGCCGCAAAAACGCGGAACTCACACCGGTCTCAGCAACGCCTGGCATGACTGGTCTCCGGATCAGGAAACGGCGGACCCGCAAGAATGTTCGCGAGCTCGGCCCGCTCAAGCTCCACAACGGCGCGATGGCAATAGGCCGCGAGGGCATCGGCCCGTGCATCGGCTGTCTCGCTCCCATAAATGTTGCGAGCGAGCGCCAACGCCAAGAGCGGCTCGTTCCGCGCGAGCGCCCCCCGATAGGCAGCGCTGCGCCCGGAAAAGGCTTCGGCGAGCGTCTTCATGCGCCTGGGAATGCTGAGATCGCCGGCCCCCATCTCACGTAAATCGGCATCGAGATGCTCGAACAGAGCGTTCACGAGTTCCTGCGCCACCTCCGGCCCGGGCTCGGGGAAGCTGTCGAGGCGCAATGCGACGAGGATCGAGAACAGCACCAGGAGATCGAAGCGCCCTTCCAGCGTGTCCGGCACTTCGTAGGGAGGAAGAAATAATTCAGGCCGGCGCGCCGCCGCTACGATTCCGCTATGCAAAGCCGCGATTACTTGGCGATTGCCTCGCGATCGCAAAAGGTTACCAATCATTGTTCATCTCGTACAAGAGTTGCTGCGCGATTCGCAAGCTAATGCGCTCCTGCCATGCTTTTGGCTAACCTCGGGGTTAGGGACCGCTGTTGACCGGCGCAACATGAAATCGCGCCGGACCTTTCTTGCAATGGACCGCGGGGGGCGCGTTTGGCTCAGAGCTTCGACATGAGCGGGTTGGAGAGTGGATCGCGCGGGCCCGCCGCGGCGGCCTTTGGCGGATTGGGACGTGGCGTCCGCCGCGCCGCAATGCTGGCCGGGGCGCTCTGCCTCACCATGCCGCTTGTCGGCTGCCTCGGCTATGACGGCACCATCAATCGCGGCTATATGGCCGGCGATTCCGGACTGAACCAAGTGCAGGCCGGCCAGCCGGCGGAAAAGGTGCTGTCGATTCTCGGCACGCCGTCAACGACGTCGACCGTCGGCGGCGACGCCTGGTACTACATCAGCCAGCGCATCGAGCGACAGGTCCGATTCTTAAACCCGTCGGTGACAGACCAGCGCGTCGTCGCGGTCTATTTCAACAAGCAGAAGAAGGTCGAGCGCATCGCCAATTATGGCCTGGAAGACGGCCAGGTCGTGGATATCCTGAGCCGCACCACGCCGACGGCGGGGTCAGAGGTGGGCTTTCTCAAGCAGATGCTGACCGGCCTGTTAAAGTTCAGCTGAGCTCAGCACGGTTTCTCCAACAAAAAATGCCCGGCATCTGCCGGGCATTTTGCTTTGGGCGTGCTGCGCTGCTCAGTGATGCGCGAGGATCGCCAGCAGCAAGAGCGCGACGATGTTGGTGATCTTGATCGCCGGGTTCACCGCCGGGCCCGCCGTGTCCTTGTAGGGGTCGCCGACCGTGTCGCCGGTAACGGAGGCTTTATGCGCCTCGGAGCCCTTCAGATGCGTGACGCCGTGCCGGTCGACGAAGCCGTCCTCAAAGCTTTTCTTGGCGTTATCCCAGGCGCCGCCGCCTGATGTCATCGAGATCGCGACGAACAGGCCGTTGACGATGACGCCGAGCAGCGAGGCGCCGAGCGCCGCGAATGCATTCGCCTTCGATCCCGACAGGAACAGCACGCCAAAATAAACGACGAACGGCGCCAGCACCGGCAGGAGTGAAGGGATGATCATCTCGCGGATCGCGGCGCGCGTCAGCAGATCGACTGCGCGCGCGTAGTCCGGCCGGTCGGTACCCTGCATGATGCCCGGCTTCTCGCGGAACTGCCGGCGCACCTCCTCAACGACAGAGCCCGCCGCACGGCCGACGGCCGTCATAGCAATGCCGCCGAAGAGATACGGGATCATGCCGCCGAAGATCAGGCCCGCCACTACGTAAGGATTCGACAGATCGAAGGAGACGTTGCCGACATCCTTGAAGTAGGGCACGCCGCTCTTCGTGAAGGCGGCGATGTCGTTGGTGTAGGCCGCAAACAGGACGAGCGCACCGAGGCCGGCGGACCCGATCGCGTACCCCTTCGTCACTGCCTTTGTGGTGTTGCCGACGGCATCGAGGGCGTCGGTCGAGTGGCGCACTTCCTTCGGCAGGCCGGCCATTTCCGCGATGCCGCCGGCGTTGTCGGTTACCGGCCCGAACGCGTCGAGCGCGACAATGATTCCGGCAAGCCCAAGCATCGTCGTCACCGCGATTGCCGTACCGAAGAGACCGGCGAGCTGGTAGGTCGAAATGATGCCGCCGACGATCACCAGCGCCGGCAGCGCGGTCGCCTCAAGCGACACGGCCAGGCCTTGGATGACGTTGGTGCCGTGGCCGGTCACCGACGCCTGCGCGATCGAGACAACCGGCCGTTTGCCCGTGCCGGTATAGTATTCGGTGATCCAGACGATGAGGCCGGTCACGAGAAGACCGACGATCCCGCAAATGAACAGGTTCGTTCCGGTGATGTTGATGGTGCCGGTCTTCCCCGCGGTTCCCCACCCGATCAGGAAATGCGTCGCGATTGCAAGGCCGCCGATCGACAGCACGCCGGCCGCGATCAAGCCCTTGTAAAGCGCGCCCATGATCGAATTGTTGGCGCCGAGCTTCACAAAATACGTGCCGATGATCGAGGTCACGATGCAGACGGCGCAGATCGCCAGCGGATACAGCATCATGTTGGCGAGAACCGGCTGGCCACGGAAGAAGATCGAGGCGAGCACCATGGTCGCCACCACGGTCACTGCGTAGGTCTCGAAGAGGTCGGCCGCCATGCCGGCGCAGTCGCCGACATTGTCGCCGACATTGTCCGCGATCGTCGCCGGGTTGCGCGGATCGTCTTCCGGAATTCCGGCCTCGACCTTGCCGACGAGGTCGGCGCCGACGTCGGCACCCTTGGTGAAAATGCCGCCGCCGAGACGGGCGAAGATCGAGATCAATGAGGCACCGAAGCCGAGGGCGACTAGCGCGTCGATGACGACGCGGTCATCGATGGCGTGACCGAACGGGCCGGTCAGCACCCAGTAATAAACGGCGACCCCAAGCAGCGCCAAGCCGGCGACGAGCATGCCGGTAACGGCGCCCGCCTTGAAGGAAATGTCGAGCCCGGCACCGAGCGACTGCGAGGCCGCCTGGGCGGTGCGGACGTTGGCGCGCACCGACACGTTCATGCCGATGAACCCGGCTGCGCCCGACAGAACCGCGCCGATGAGAAACCCGAGAGCGACCGGCCAGGAAAGGAGCAAGCCGAGACCGATGAAGATGACCACGCCCACCGCCGCAATGGTCGTGTATTGGCGCCGCAGATACGCTTGCGCACCCTCGGCGATCGCCCCGGCGATCTCCTGCATGCGCGCCGAGCCCGCGTCGGCGCGCATGAGCTGACTGACCGTCACGCCGCCGTATACGACGGACAAGAGCCCGCCGATGATGATGAGCCAAATAGCCATAGGTGAAAGCCTCGTTCCGCGTGTCGCTGGTTGTTGCTTCGAGGGCCGACGCACGGACGCGCGGCCTCAGGATTCGCGGCCGGGCGGCCGCATTTGCGCGCCCTCTTGCCAGAAAGCGGGGCCGCCCGCAATCGTCTAGATCAAGGCTTCTGGGCTGCGCCGCCGGCTCAGGAGAAGCAGCGCGGCAAGCGCGAGAGCGACCGGTGGGAAGACCACTATGTTCACCATCGACCAGCCGGAATTGGCAAGGATCTGCCCGGAGGAAAACGAGCCGATTGCCATCGTGCCGAAGACGAGGAAGTCGTTGAAAGCCTGGACCTTGTTGCGCTCGGGGGGCGTGTGAGTCTCCAGCACCAGGGCGGAGGCGCCGACAAACCCGAAATTCCAGCCGATGCCGAGCACGACCAGCGCCGACCAGAAATGCGCCACGGTGATACCGGCAAGCCCGATCAGCGCCGCGACAGCCTCAAGTGCGAGCCCGATCGCCACAATGCGCTTCGCGCCGAAGCGACCGATAAGGGAGCCGGTGACGAAGCTCGGCCCATACATGGCGATGACATGCCATTGGATGCCGAGATTGGACTCGGTGAGCGAATGGCCACACATGCGCATCGCGAGCGGCGCGGATGTCATGACGAAATTCATCAGCGCATAGGAGACGACGCCGCAGAGCGCCGCGGTGAGGAAATCGCTGTGCAGGACGATTTCCGAAAGCGGCCGCCCGCCGTGGAGATCCGCCGGCGCGGGGCGCGGCGCGTGCACGCTGGCAAGCACCGCGATCGCAAGCAGCGCAATCGCGCCCTGCCCGATATAGCTCGCCGCGAAGAGATGCGGCGACAGGTTCATTGTCCATTGCACGAGCTGCGGGCCGACGATGCCGGCGAAAATGCCGCCGGTGAGCACCCAGGCGACGGCCTTCGCCCGGAAACTGGCGCTCGCGCCGTCAGCCGCGGCGAAGCGATAGGACTGCACGACGGCGGCATACAGGCCGCCGCAGAAGGTCGCGGCACAGAAGAGCGCGAACGCGCCGGTCGTGATGGCGATTGTCGCCAGCGCGCCACAGAGCGCTCCAACGCCGCAGCCGATGAAGAACGCGACGCGCCGCCCAAAGCTGCGGGAGATCCAGCCGGTCGGCAGGGTGCCGACGGCGAGGCCGACCACGAACATCGACAGCGGCAGTGTCGCCAAAGCTGGATCGGGCGCGATCTCCGCGCCGATGATCGAGCCGGTGGCGAAGATGACGGTCGAATTGGCGCCGCCGAGCGCCGTGGCGGTCGCAAGCCGCAGAACGTTGCCGCGCAGTGTCACCTCGGACTGCATCGGCGCAGTGTCAGCGGGACGGCTGAGGAAGCTGGAGCGCTCATCGCATGCGTTCAGAAATGGCTGAATGATCCCCGGGCGAACGTTTTCTTTGTGCCGTGCTTATCCAGGAAACAAGGCGCATCGTGTCCCGCCTCGACCACCCCGATCGCGGTGACATCGACTAGGGCCTTTGTCGCCGCAGCTTCGAAGCTCTCGATCTCGTGCGGCGGCACTGTGCAAAGAATCTCGTAATCGTCACCGCCGATGAGAAGGAGTTCATCCAGGCTTGGGTCGGCCGCAAGTGCGCTGCGAACCGCATCGGACAACGGAATGCGCGGCAGCTCGATCCGCGCCGACACGCTAGAGACGAGCAGCATTTTGGTGAGATCGCCGACGACGCCGTCGGAAACATCCATCGCTGCCGTTGCATATGCGCGAAGGATCGGCGCCAGTCCGAGTCTCGGCTGTGGATGCAGGTAGCGGTCGAGCAAAAAGTGGCGCGTGTGCGCATCCAGCGATGCGCCCGCCTCTTTCTGTCTGCGCAGCATCAATCCCGCGGCCGCGTCGCCGATCGTGCCCGAGACATAAATGCGATCGCCGACGCGCGCACCGTCGCGACGCACCATCTCGCCGCGCGGCACCGCGCCAAGTGCGGTAATAGATAAAATCAATTCGCCCGGCGAGCGGATCGTGTCGCCACCGAGGAGCGGGCACGAAAGGTTCCGCGCATCTTCCGCCAACGCATCGGCAAACGCTCTGAGCCAATCCTCGCGCCAATCCTTGGGTAGCGCGAGGGATAAGAGAAAGCCTGCCGGCGTGGCGCCCTTTGCAGCAAGATCGGACAAGTTCACGCGCAGCGCTTTGCGCGCAATCGAGTCCGGCGGATCGTCGGCAAAGAAATGCACGCCGGCTGCAAGCGCATCAGCCGTGACGACAAGTTCTTCATCGGGACCGATCGCGACGAGCGCGGCATCGTCGCGCAGCCCGAGGCCGCCCTGCCCGGCTATGGGCGCGAAAAAGCGCGCGATGAGATCGTCTTCGGAGATCATTCCCGCACAATATACGACAAATCAGGCACTAAAGCGCGGCGCCTTCTCATCCAATTCTCCGGGCCGCAACTGACGCGCCAGCTTATCGAGCACAGCGTTGGTCATGCCCGCTTCCTCACGCTCGAAAAAGGCGCTGGCGACCGCAACATATTCAGTGATGACAACGCGCGCCGGCACGTCGGCGCGCGCTTTCAGCTCGTAGGCGCCGGCGCGCAACACGGCGCGCATGACCGCCTCGACCCGCTTCAGCGGCCATCCCTCGGCGAGGGTGCGATCGATCAGCGGGTCGATCGCACGCTGCTCCTTGAGCACCCCGCCCAGCACATCGCGGAAGAAGGCGAGCTCGGCGGGCTTGTATTCATCGCCTTCGACTTCGCGGCCGATCCAAAAACTCTCGAACTCGGCGAGGATTTCGTTGAGGCCTTTGCCGGTCACATCCATCTGATAGAGCGCCTGCACGATGGCAAGGCGGGCGGCGGAGCGCTGTTCTGCACGGCTCATCTGGCTGCACCGGCATTGCGCCGCAAGCGGATGAGCGCCAGCGCCGCGCGCGCCGCATCGCCGCCTTTGTCGAGCTGTTTTGGGTCAGCACGCACCAGCGCCTGCGCCTCGTTCTCGACGGTCAGAATGCCGTTGCCGATCGGGAATTTGCGCTGAACCGACAGCTCCATCAAAGCCCGCGCGCTTTCATTGGCAACGATCTCGAAATGATAGGTCTCGCCGCGGATGATGCAGCCGAGCGCAACCGCACCATCGAAGGGTCGCGCGATGTTTGCCGCGGCATCGAGCGATATCGCCATCGCGGCGGGAATTTCCAGAGCACCGGGCACGGACACAATCGTGGCACTCGCGCCCGCCGCCTCGATCGCAGCCGTCGCCCCATCGAGCAGCATCGCGCCGATCGCGTCATAGAAGCGCGCCTCGACCACCAGGAGACGCGCTCCCGGCAAAGGATCGTCATCGCGCGCGGCTCGGCGCGGTTCGGCCATTGCTCTATCCTCTAGGGAAGGCCGGCCGTCTTAGCGGGGAGGCTCGCGCGCGGCAAGCGAGACGCAGCGCTCGCCGCCTATGGGCGCTGCGAAGCAGGAAAAAGCAACGCCGCGCCAGAGGCCAGGACGAGCACCAGCAGGAGCTTGCGAAAAGCCGCTTCATCGAGCCGACCGTAGAGCCTCAGGCCGAGCCATGTTCCGGCAAGCAGGACCGGCAGGCCGAGCAAAAACGATCTCACTGTCTCGGCGTCGACAAGCCCGGCTGTCCCAAGCCCGACCGCGCTCATCAGAAAGGTCGCGACGCCGATCGGCTGAAAGACTGTGCGCTGCACGTCTTTCGGCCAGCCGCGCAGGCCGCTCCAGATCACGACAACAATTCCCGCGAGCCCGGTAAGCCCGCCGAGCAAGCCGTTGAGGAAACCGATGAGCACATCTGCAAGCGCGCGCGGCCGAACAGGTCTGAGCGTCGGTCGTGCAAGGCTATAGATCGAATACAGGATGAGCACTGCTCCTATGGCGGCGCGAATATAGGCGGGGTTTGTCCATCGCAGGACGGCGATTCCGAGCGCAACGCCCGGGATTCCCCCAACCAGGAACGGCCAGAGCCGCCGCCAGCTCAAAGCATGCCGCAGCTTCCACACGGCATAACCCTGCACGATCAATCCGTAGCCGATGATCAAGGCCACCGTTTGCTGCGGAGAGAGGATGTGAAGCCAGGCTGCGGCAGCTACGATACCGAACGCAAAACCCGCAAGGCCCGCGACGACCGCGGCCGCAAATGTTGAGGCGAAGAATGACCCCAGGAAGAGAGCGTGGTCGAAGCTGAGATCGCCCACGCTGCCACTCCGCTGCTGTCACTGTGCCTTGGCGACGTTCACCTGATCGAGTGCGGCGCGCAGCCCCGTTGCGAGCTTCTGTGCATCGTCGTTTGCCCAAAAATGCATGAAGAACATGCGCGGCTGATCGTCGAGCATGTGATTATGCACAGCGGTCACCTCGATGCCGTGCGTGCGGAGCGCGCGGAGCACCGGATTGACCTCCTTCGCGGTGAGCACGAAATCGCCGGTGGTGCCGGCCTTGTTGCCGCCGGTCGGCTGGAAATTGATGGCGATGGCCGAGCCCATCGCTTCAGGCACATCCATTTCGCTGTCGCGCACCGGCTCGGCGCGTGGAATCGAATATTGCAGGACAGTGCCGCTGAGTTTCCCTTTGTAACCGATCGCCGCATCGACGGCCTTTGTATCGAACGTAATTTCGGCGGACGCGGCGGGCGGCGCTGCAGCGCCGAGCGGCGTCTTCGATCGTGCGAGTCCTTCGTGCAAGGCAGCCGCGAGTTTCACGGGATCGCCATGTCCGCTCACATGCATGTACATCGTGAAGGGCTCGGAGCGCAGCAGATGATTGTGCAGAGCCGTAATCTCGATTCCGCGCGCGAGCAATATCTCCATGACCGGATTGACTTCATCGCCGGTGAGAACGAGGTCGCCCATGACCATGGCCGCATCGCCCATCGGCTTGAACGCCAGCCAGGAACCCAGCGCAAACCCGGCTTGGATCGGCACGCCATCGAGCGTGACCTTCAGATCGGTCCGCGGCATGCCGACCCGGTAGACGCCGCCGGGCATGATCTGTCCGGTCTTGCCGAGCGCCTCGCCAACCGCTTTCCAATCGGGTTCTGCCGCAGCGGGCAGCGCGGTTGCTATGACGAACGCTGCGATGAGTGGCCTCAATGCACGCATGGATCTTTCTCCTCTGGTGGTCAGGTGTGAGCCCCCGCGAGATGTAAAAGCAGGCCGGCGAGCGCGCAGCCCGCTAGAACTGGAATCATTCCGATCTTGAAACGAAACACCGCTATGATCGCTGCGATGGTCAGGAGCGCAGCCCATACATTCACGTTGGCGAGCACCGGCATTTCGAAATGCACGGGTCCCCAGGCGAGTGGATGAAGCTCGGCGAAGATCGTGTGCAGCGCGAACCAGATCGCGAGATTCAAGATGACGCCGACGATTGCGGCAGTAATTCCCGCAAGCGCACCGCCGAGCGGCCTGTTGTCACGCAGCCGCTCGATGAACGGGGCGCCGAGGCCGATCCAAAGAAAGCACGGCACGAACGTACACCACGTCGCGAGCAGGCCGCCGAACGTGCCGGCAAGCATGGGCGGAAGCGTGCCGGGATGCCGGTATGCGGCCATGAAGCCCACGAATTGCACGACCATGATGAGCGGCCCCGGCGTCGTCTCGGCCATACCGAGGCCGTCCAGCATCTCGCCGGGTTTCAGCCATCCGTAAGTCTCGACCGCCTGCTGCGCCATATAGGCAAGCACCGCATAGGCGCCGCCGAAGGTGACGACGGCCATTTTCGCAAAGAACGCACCAATGGCGCTGAAGACATTGTCTGCGCCGGCAAGAGCGGTGACCGCGATCACAGGAAGTAGCCAGAGCGACAGCCAGATCGCTGAGACGCGCGCGGCTCGCGCGATCGTGGGGTGTGCGTGCTCAGGCAAGTTCTCGCCAAGGAGGCTTTCGCTGTCGGCAAGTGCGTTCTTCGCCGCGGCATGTCCACCGCCGACCTGGAACGCGCGCGAGCCGGTACGGGCGGCGATAAAACCGATCGCTCCGGCCAATAAGATAATCAGCGGGAACGGCACGCCAAAAAAGAAAATGCCGACAAAGGCGAGCGCGGCTAGGCCAAGCATCGCTCTGCTCTTCAGCGCGCGGCCCGCAATGCGATGCAGCGCGTGCAGCACGATCGCGAGCACCGCCGCCTTGAGTCCGAAGAAGAACGCCGCGACGGCCGGCACATTGCCGAACGCGGCATAGACATAGCTCAACCCCATGATCGAGATGATGCCGGGCACAACGAAGAGCGTGCCGGCGATGATGGCGCCGGGCCAGCGGTGCATCAGCCAACCGATATAGATCGTGAGTTGGTGCGCTTCCGGGCCCGGCAACAGCATGCAGTAGCTCAGCGCATGCAGGAAGCGCTGCTCGCCGATCCACTTCTTCTCGTCGACAATGATGCGATGCATCACCGCGATCTGTCCGGCAGGGCCGCCGAAGGAGAGCGCGGCGACGCGAAGCCACACGCGAAAGGCTTCGCCCAACGACACGCCGTGCCTGGCTTGCCCGGCGTCTAGAGCGCGTTGCGCGATTGCAGCCTCGGTCACACCCTTCCTTCCGTCATTGTCGAGGATGATCGCGGCCGCTTTGACTCACCGCGGGCGATTCTTCACTCGGCCTAAACACCCAGATGGCAGCGGGTTCGGTCCAGGTGGTGCGCACCGCAAGGAGGAGCCGGTCGAGTTCCGGCACGAAAAGCGAGGTACGCGCGCCGGAAGCCGTCGCGATGTGCTCCATCCGGACATAT
Source organism: Methylobacteriaceae bacterium (assembly GCA_034669505.1). Taxonomy (GTDB): domain Bacteria; phylum Pseudomonadota; class Alphaproteobacteria; order Rhizobiales; family Beijerinckiaceae; genus JAFASC01. The sequence continues at coordinate 32,560 of JAXDNJ010000039.1, read as the reverse complement.
CTGCCGCCATGCGACTCAAGCACATCAACGAAACCCTCGCCGCAGCTTACATAGACGCGACGACGCTTCGCATCGACGAACAGATCGTCGGCATCGCCGCAGCTCTCGATGCTTCCAGCAAGCGAGCCGTCGCGCATGGCAAATGCCTCGATGCGGGCGGGGCTGCGGAATCCGACAAGCACACGCTCCCGGTCATCATCGATCGCTATCGGAAAGTTCTGCTGGCGGCCGTTGATCGCCCAGGTGACTCTCACCTTTCTCTCCAGCGTGTCCACCATCGCAATCTGCCGGACACCCGGGAGATTGACGAAAATCAGCGCGCCCGAAGCGGTGATCTGAAAGCCTTCGGGATGCGCCGGGAGAGGAATATCGGCAACTTTGGCACGCCGCGCCGGATCGATCACCGCCAGAGCGCCACTTCCGTAGCCGACAAATACACTGCCATTGTTCGCATCGACGCGAATATTATCCGCATCCTCTCCGAGATCGATGCTTCCCGAGGCGACGAGGTCCGGCCCTTGATAAAGCTGCACCGAACCATCGCCGGCATTGGCGACATAGAGCGTGTCGGTCGATTTCACGTAAGCGACACCCTGCGGCTTCTTCAGTCCGACGAGATTGCGCACGAGGCTGCCGGCCTTGAGATCGACGACCGCGACGCTGTTGTTGCCAAGCTCGGCCACAAACAATCGTTGCCGATCGACATCGATGGCGAGGTGGTCGATACGACCGCTCACCTTGCCGAGCGGGATTTTCTTTTCAAGCACCAGGAGCGCCGTGTCACCGGCATGAACCGGTGCTGCGGCGAAACAAACGAGTGCGGTCAAGACGGACGCTGCGCACAGGCCGCTTTGGAGGGAGATGAGGCGCGCCATGTCACGCCCCCCTCTTCACGGGCCAATTATGCGTCTCGCTCGTCGCGTCGCGGCACCAGCGGTAGAACGCGTCGTAGAGGAGCATGCCGGCTTCGAGCTGCGGCAAATCCTCGGCGAACATACGCGACAGCCCAAGTGAGGCGGCAAGCAGACCCGGCGCTTCCGGCGCGAGATCCGGCCGCGCCGTGTCGGCACCGCGCACGATCGTCGCCAGCCGGTCGAGGGGCGGCGTGTGCAGGCCGAATTCCTCGACCATCACGTCGAAGGTACAAAGCTCGCCGCGGTGGCTCCAGAACACGCCCTGCCCCTCGATGTCGAAGGGCACCGCGCCGAAGCGCTCCGCGACTGCCGGCACTTCGGCAGGATTCACGAACAGGAACACCGCTTGCGGGTCGACGAAGCGGCGGATGAGCCAGGGACAGGCGATGCGATCGACCTTCGGCCGCGCGCGTGTGACCCAGACGGTGCGACCCTTGGCGTCGCGGGCCGGGAGCTTCGCGTCGGGCACCATCGGCAGCGCGGCCTGGCCCCAGGCCAGCGCCCCGCCTTCGAGCACCTCCGCCGGCACGCCGGCGTGGCGCAGCCATGCCGCGACACCCTGGCTGAGCTTCTGGCCCTTCTGGCAGATGACGACGGCGGGCCGGCCGTCGAATTCGGGCGCCCAATCCGCGGCTTTCGCCCACGGGCGTCGGACGGCGCCGGGAACGAGCCGCGGGTCGGCGGCGAAATCCTCATCGGTCTGGACGTCGATGAGTGTCGGGCACGCGGGCGTGCCGATCAGCCGGACAAGTTTATCGATAGAGATCGTGTTGAGTGACGACATGGTTGTGCGTCCGTGAGGTTAGAGCGGACGCGATACTTCGGCATGTCGCCTCGTGGGGAGATCGCGTTCCCCATAGCGCAGTATAGTGGCCTCCCCGCAGGCGATGTCAAGCCGCTCTCAAGTCGTGCGGAAGATAGCGTTAGCGCGGGCGCAGAGCGTTTTGTCCGAGAAGACTTCGGCCGTGGCGAAGCACAGGGTCGAGCCAACGCGCACGACCTTTGGCCGGACCTCCAGCCATTGTCCCTGTTTCCCCGCGGCGACGAAGTCCACCGTCAAATTGACGGTGACGAGCCGGACATGGCCAAGTGTCACGCCACAGCTCAAGCCCATCGCATTGTCGGCAAGTGCTGAAATCAGACCGCCATGGACGAAGCCGCGGCTGTTCGAATGCGCCGGACCGGCGCGGAGGCCGATATAGACCGCGTCTTCCGTCCGCCGCGAATAAAGCGGCTCCCACGGATCAGTGAGGCCGCTCTTGCGCCAATGCGGCGCAAAACCTTCGGGAACAACCGGCTGGTCTTCACCCATCGCTGAGAGCGTCTGTCTCTTCGCAGCGGATCATCGCGAGCGGCCCCGGCACGCGGTCGCTCACCGGCCGGAACGTGCCGCTTGCGGGATCGCGCACCAAGAGCTTGCCGCTCGCGACGCCGAAATAGGCGCCGTGCAGATTGAGCTTGCCGCGCTCGACCAGAATGCGCACGCACGGAAACGTCATGAGGTTTTTCAGACTTAGTTCGACCGAGGCGAATTCGAGCCGCCGCAGGTAATCGTCGCCGTCGTCCCTGGCCCGCGGCCCGAGGCTCTCGGCCGCCGGCGCGATCTGCGACATCCAGCGGCCGATGAAATCGCCGGGCGAAAGCGGCTTCTGCTCGTCGGCGAAGGCGCGGATGCCGCCGCAATAGGCGTGGCCGAGCACGACGATGTGCTTGACCCTCAACGCCTGCACGCCGAATTCGAGTGCCGCGCTCGTGCCGTGCTGGGTGGAGCGATCCGGCTCGTAGGGCGGCACGAGATTGGCGACGTTGCGCACGACCAGGAGCTCGCCGGGCGCGGCGTCAAAAATCACCTCGGGCGAAACGCGCGAGTCGATGCAGCCGATCACCATGATTTCCGGCTGCTGGCCGCTTTCCGCCAGCATCGCATAGCGCGACCGCTCATCGGAGAAGCGGCCTTCAAGGAAGGCGCGGTAGCCTTGGGCGAGGCGTTCGGGGAACATCGGGAACCTTCAGCTGAGTTGCGCTGCCCATAGCAGAATTGATGCCGGGCGCACATGCGCGTAGGGTCGAGGCATGACCTACGTCGAAGAGGCTCCTCGCACCTCGCAGCGCCTGAGCGCCGCCCGCGAGGCCGCTTATTCCGTGCCGCTCGCGGATTTCCATCCCGGCAATCCCGAGCTTTTCCGCACCGATACGATCTGGCCGTATTTCGAGCGCCTCCGCAACGAGGCGCCGGTGCATTATTGCACGACGAGCCCGGTCGGCGAGTATTGGTCGGTCACCAAGTACAACGACATCATGCATGTGGAGACGCATCCGGATGTCTTTTCCTCCGACATTCGTCTCGGCGGCATCATGCTGCGCGACATCGATCCGAAATACGAGTGGCCGAGCTTCATCGCCATGGACGAGCCGCAGCACGCGCCGCAGCGCAAGACGGTGTCGCCGCTGTTCACGCCGGTTCATCTCAACCAGCTCGCGATCCTGATCCGCGAGCGCTCAGCTGATGTGCTCGACAACCTGCCGCGCAACGAGACTTTCAACTGGGTCGAGCGCGTGTCGGTCGAGCTGACGACACAGATGCTGGCGACCTTGTTCGATTTTCCCTGGGAAGACCGGCGCAAGCTCACCCGCTGGTCCGATGTTGCGACCGCGCTGCCGAAAAGCGGCGTCTATGAAAGCCAGGAGCAGCGCCTCGCCGAACTCTATGAATGTGGCGAGTACTTTTCGCGTCTGTGGAACGAACGCGTCAATGCGCCCCCGACAAGCGATCTCATCTCGATGATGGCGCATAGCGAGGCGACGCGCGGGATGGACCGGGAGAATCTTCTCGGCAATCTCATTCTGCTCATCGTCGGCGGCAACGACACGACGCGGAATTCAATGACCGGCTCGGTGCTGGCGCTCAACGAGAACCCGGACCAGTACGACAAGCTCCGGGCCAACCCTGCCCTCATCGACAGCTTTGTCCCGGAAGTGATCCGTTGGCAGACGCCGCTCGCGCACATGCGCCGCACCGCGACGGCGGACACCGAACTCGGGGGCAAGCAGATCAGGAAGGGCGACCGCGTCGTCATGTGGTACGTCTCCGGCAACCGCGACAGCGATGTAATCGGAACCCCCGATGCTTTCATCATCGATCGCGCTCAGCCGCGCATTCACATGTCATTCGGCTTCGGCATCCATCGCTGCGTCGGCATGCGGCTCGCCGAATTGCAGCTGAAAATCATCTGGGAAGAGATTTTGAAGCGCTTCCAGCGCATCGAGGTCGTCGGCGAACCGAAGCGCGTTTATTCAAGCTTCATTCGCGGTTACGAAGAGCTGCCCGTGCGCATCGCGGCCTGAGCTGCGGTTGGTCCGCAATCCGCAGATCACGTTCATCCCACGATCTCATTCCCGGAAAACCACTGCGCGATCTCGACCTTCGCCGTCTCGGGCGCGTCGGAGCCGTGCACGGAATTCTCCCCCATGTTGAGCGCATATTCCTTGCGGATCGTGCCCGGATCGGCCTTTTCCGGATTGGTCGCGCCCATCACTTCGCGATATTTCTGGATGGCGTTCTCGCCCTCGAGCACCTGCACGACGACCGGCCCGCCGGTCATCTGCGCGACGAGTTCGCCGAAAAATGGCCGCTCTTTGTGTACCGCGTAGAACGTCTCGGCCTCACCGCGCGTCATGCGCACGCGCTTCTGCGCGACGATGCGCAGGCCCGCTTCCTCGATCTTCGCGTTGATCTTGCCGGTGAGATTGCGGCGCGTCGCATCGGGTTTCAGGATCGAGAAAGTGCGTTCAGTCGCCATGGCGCGGCCGGTCCCTGCTGTGATGTTTCGGAAGGCGCGCGCTTATAGCCGCGCCCTTACGGTGCGGCAAGCAGGCTGGACATCCGCCGCTACGGACGGCATGAGCCGGCCATGCTGCAGATCGGCGATCTCACCTACCGGCTCGGCCCCCGCCTTCTCTTTGACGGCGCGAGCGCGATGCTGCCGCAAGGCGCGCGCATCGGCCTCGTCGGCCGCAACGGCGCCGGCAAAACCACGCTGCTGCGGCTGATCTCCGGCGAGATCGCGCCGGAAGGAGGCACGATCGCCCTGCCCCGTCGCGCCCGTCTCGGTCAGGTGGAACAAGAGGCGCCCGGCGGCGACACCTCGCTCATCGATTTCGTGCTCGCAGCCGATAGCGAGCGCAGCGCATTGCTTGCCGAGGCGGAGGGCGCAACCGATCCGGCGCGGATTGCCGACATTCAGGCACGCCTCATCGACATTGGCGCGCATTCGGCGCCGGCGCGCGCCGCGGCGATCCTCGCCGGGCTCGGCTTCGACGAAGACGCGCAGACGCGCCCGCTCTCGGAATTTTCCGGGGGCTGGCGCATGCGCGTGGCTCTTGCGGCGGCGTTGTTCACGACGCCGGACATGCTGCTTCTCGACGAGCCCACCAATTATCTCGATATCGAGGGCACGCTTTGGCTGATGGATCACCTCGCGAACTATCCCGCGACGCTCCTCATCATCAGCCACGATCGCGACCTGCTAGATCATGCCTGCGATCACATTCTGCATCTCGACCGCGGTAAGCTCACGCTCTATCGCGGTAATTATTCGAGCTTTGAGCGTCAGCGCCGCGAGCAGCAGATGCTGCTCGGCAAGGCGGCGAAGAAGCAGGAGGAAAAACGCAAACACCTCCAGGCCTTCGTTGACCGCTTCCGCGCCAAGGCGACGAAGGCGCGGCAAGCGCAGGCGCGGTTGAAGATCCTCGCCAAAATGGAAACGGTGGACCTCATCGTCGACGACAGCGTGCATCCCTTTCATCTGCCTTCCCCGAAGAAGCCGCTGTCGCCACCGATCATCGCGATGGAGAACGCCAGCGCCGGTTATGATGAGAGGCCCGTGCTCTCGCGGCTCAACCTGTCGATCTCGAATGACGATCGCATCGGACTTTTGGGTGCCAACGGCAACGGTAAATCGACGCTGGCAAAGCTGCTTGGCGGGCGGCTCGATGCACTTAGCGGCAGCATCCTTCGTGCGCCAAAACTCGCGGCCGGCTTCTTCACGCAACATCAGATCGACGATCTCGATCCGACTGACACGCCGCGTTCAGCGGTGCGCCGCCTCGTACCCGATGCATCGGAGACGGTCGCGCGTGCACATACAGCGCGACTCGGATTCCCGGCAAACAAGGCGGAGACGCCGGTTGCGCTTCTCTCGGGCGGCGAGAAGGCGCGACTGCTTTTGGGACTCGCCGCGTTCCACGCGCCGCATCTCCTTATCCTCGACGAGCCGACGAACCATCTCGACATCGACAGCCGCACCGCGCTGATCGAGGCGCTCAACGAATATGAAGGCGCGGTGATCCTCATCGCGCACGACCGGCATCTTCTCGAAGCTTGCGTCGATCGGCTGTGGCTTGTCGCAAGCGGTACGGCCGCGCCATTCGACGGCGACCTCGAAGATTACCGCCGTCTTGTCCTCACCCAGAGCGAGGGCCCGCAGCCGAGCGTGGCCGCCTCGAAAGCAATGCCCACGCAAGTCGTAAAGCAAGAACGCTCGCCCGCTTCCATCCGCAAAAAGATCGCTGCGCTGGAACAACAGATCGGCCGGTTCGAGACTTTGCTCGCGCGCGTCGATGCGGCGCTTGGAGAACCGGATGCGTTCCGGCGCGAGCCGCAAAAGGCTGCACAGCTCGCAACACAACGCCGGGATTTAGAGCAGGCCCTCGCCACGGCGGAACAGAAATGGCTGCAGCTTGCGACCGAAGTCGAGAAAGCCTGATCCTTTCGTTCGCCGCGACCTTTCGTCCGATGCGCCAGCGCGGAGCGCAATTGTCACGAAGCTTGCTAGTCTAACTCCGTCACGTGAACGGAGACGCACATGCCGACGACGCTCCCGGTTCGCATCGCCGCGCCTGCCCGGTCCGCCGAGAGCTCGGAAGCCGACGGATCGCTCGTCATCATCTTTCTGGTCGCGTCGATGGGCATGCTTCTATCGGTCGTTGCCGCCATCATCACTCCCGATTGGTTCATCGGGATGTGAGGCTTCCGATTTCAACGACGGACGGCGTCAGCTCCGTTTTGTGGTCGCCTAAACTAGACCGGCTTTACCGCCGATGCGGCCGTGACATAACTGCACGGCAGGCCGGACTCAGCGACCTCTTGTGGACGTTCAGGCACGCAACGATCCGGTCCACGTCCGGAACGTAATCGTTGCAGAGGCGATATACGTCCGGCTCGCACGCCTGCTGTTCCTCTTGAGAGGCCTGTGAATTGGGCTGCTGCGCCCAGGACGAAAGCGGAACGATTACAGCGAATGCGGCCAGCCAAAAACGTATCATGCGCCTGATTTCTCCCTCGGTCAGGTACGACGAAACACACCAGAACATCGAATGTTCCGGTGAAAATTCCCGTCCCGTCGCCTCAAGCTAGACGGCGTACGGAACGTCTATGTCAAGTTTGAGGTACTCGAAGTTCTGGCGACCCCGGCAGGATTCGAACCTGCGACCTACTGCTTAGAAGGCAGTTGCTCTATCCGGCTGAGCTACGGGGTCCAGCCGCGAGCACGCTCAATGCGTCCATTGCTGCGTGCGGTTTGGCTTGAAATTATCGGCATATTGCATGATCCGCCGCTGCATGGGTTTCGGCTCTTCGACGCGATGCGCAATTCCGTTGCGCTCGGCATAGGCGATCGCCTCTTCTTTGCTCGCGAAGGATAGCCGCACCTGCGATTTCATATCGCTCGAACTGGTCCACCCCATCAACGGCTCGATTTCGCGCGGCTTCTCCGGATCGTATTCGAGCAGCCAGTACTTCGTTCGCGCCGAGCCCGATTGCGTGGCGCTTTTCATCGGGCGGTAGATACGTGCGGTCATTGTCGCTCTCGCTCGCCGTATTCAGAGATGGTCGGGGCAGCAGGATTCGAACCTGCGACCTGAAGTACCCAAAACTTCCGCGCTACCAGGCTGCGCCATACCCCGCCGGATCGGCTCGTCTCGACGATGCGAGGAGGAAATGGGCGCAGGCCCGCCTCGGTGTCAAGCGCGAGGCCTCCCGCTACTTGCCGAAGATCGAGGCGCGTACCGTATCGCCTGGCTTGGCCTGAATGCGTGCCGCGGTCCCCGCATTGACCTCGAGCACGCCGCTGATCGGCGCACCGGACGGCACGAGCTTCTCGGATAGAGGCTCGGTGTTCTCGGCGATCGAGACGATCTTTCCCGCCTTGGAAATAAAGATCATGTCGAGCGGCAGGTAGGTGTTTTTCATCCAGAATTGCACAGGCTGCTCGGCCTTGAAGTCGAACAGCATACCGCGGTCGTCCGGCATATAGCGGCGATACATCAGTCCTTGCGACAGCTGCTCCGGCGTCCGCATGACCTCGACGGAGAACGGGTATGTCCCGCTCGCCGTGACGATCTCGAGTTTTTCCAACGCCTGTTGCGCACGCGACGGCAGCGATGTGGCGGCAAGCGTCATCAGGGCCAAGAGGCCCGTGAAAAGGCAGCGCCAAGAAGCGGCGGGAAAAACGCGCGTCAAGATATCCTCCGGAGCGGAGGGCAGACCGTCCGCGCTACTCAAAATGGCGAGTGGGGCGCGTTCGTCAATGCGAAGCGGGAAGCGTCGTCTCGAGCCGCCTGACCTCCGCCGCCATCAGTCCCTTGGCGCCGTAGCCGAAGCGCACGAGCAGCGTGTCGCCCGGTTTCAAATCGGCGATGCCATAGCGCCGCAGCGTTTCCATGTGAACGAAAATATCTTCGGTACCCTCGCCGCGTGTCAGAAAGCCGAAACCCCGCATGCGATTGAACCATTTTACGACGGCGATTTCGAAGCCGCCGATCGGGGTGACCTGAACATGCGTGCGCGGCGCCTGCAGTTCGGCGGGATGTGTCGCGGTCGATTCGTCCATGGAGACAATGCGCAGAACCTGCAGGCCTTTCGGCCGCTTCTGCGCTTCGCAAACAATATGCGCGCCTTCGGGCGCCGTCGAATATCCGTCGCGCCGCAGGACGGTGACGTGAAGGAGAACGTCCGGCGGGCCGCTATCGGGGACGATGAATCCGTACCCCTTGGCGACATCGAACCACTTGATGCGACCGCTGATCTCTACGAGATCGAGGGCCGCTTCCTCGCTGTGCTCATAACCGCGTTCGAGATCGAAATCAGCCGCTGTCGGATCTCTGCCGCCCACTTGACCAGCCCCCACGGCACTACGACGCTTACACCCGCACACGCCCCTGCTGGCGGGCCGCCCCCGGCGAATCACGACACGCAGCCTGAATCACCATCATCAACATAGCACTGCCATGTTTTCGGCAAAGCCGAAATCGGCTTGGGTTGTGGATGATGTGGACAGTGTTGCCGTTGCGCAGCTATCCCCCCGGCGAGCTAGTGAACGGGTCGAGAAAATCGCCGATGTCGCCGCGCAGAACGAGGTCGGCGAAGTCGTCGAGCGGCGTCGGTTGATTGTTGACGATCACGAGCGAAGCCCCGTGCCGCTTCGCCGCGAGGGGAAAGCCCGCCGCGGGATAAACGACAAGCGAAGAGCCGATCGCCAGGAAGAGATCGCAATCGAGCGTCTCCTCTTCCGCACGGCGCATCGCCATTTCCGGCATCGCTTGGCCAAAGGAAATCGTTGCGGATTTTATGTAGCCGCCGCACTCGCATTGCGGTGCCGCGCCAGTCAGGTCGAAATCACGCCTGATGTCGGCAAGCTCGTAACGGCGCGCGCAAGCAAGGCAGCGGGCATAGGTTCCGTTACCGTGCAATTCAATGATGCGATCTTCCGGGAGGCCCGAAGCCTGATGCAGGCCATCGATATTTTGCGTGATGATGGCGCTCATCCGTCCGGTTTCGACGAGTCGCGCAAGCGCGAGATGCCCGCGGCCGGGTTTTGCATGTGCGTAGAGATCGTCCATGACGAACTTGCGCCGCCAGGCCTCCTCGCGCATGAGCGGATCGCGCAGAAAATCAGAAAATTCGATCGGCTGGTTTTTAAGCCAAGGCGACCCGGGTGAGCGGAAATCCGGCACACCGCATTCTGTCGAAATTCCCGCGCCAGTGAAGCCTACGGCATGCCGTGCGGACTGAATAAAGGACTGAAGTCCGGCCCTGCCTTCGGCGAGCGAGGCGACGATCACGTCAAGCCTCCCAGCGTGGGTGCATTTTGATCAGCTTTTCGCCCTATCAATCGACGGCGCCGCGATCCAAACGAATGATGCGGACGTCCTTTCGAACTGGGAGCGTCGTCTCGCGTGTCGCAGCCGAGCGCATTTCGATCACGCGGCCATTATCCGGCTCTACGAAAAAATCCCTCTCGCCTCCGCTCGCAGGCGTAAAGTAAGAGACGCCGAGCAGGAGCGCGATCGTCGCAAGGCTCATCGTGACGGCGAGCTCTGGCAAACGGCTTCGGTTATGCAGCCGAACGCGCAGCGATGGCCTCAGGCGCACGGCGCCGGATTCGAGACATATCGGCAAGACACTTCCCCTCGTCTTTTCCGATCTATGGCTAAGCTATGCGGACGGCGTGGTGCGCAAACGCACATCCTGATGAGAGATATGGAGCGCGCGCGCCTTGTTCGCGATCTCACCAGTGGTGGTGATGACGCTTATGCAAGCGATGGCCCGCATAGGCCGAGCGGCCGACGCGGGGAGCTGGTCCCGGTCCAGGCCCGTAGGCGTAGCGCGCTCCATAGGCATAACCCGGCGCATACCCGTCTCCATAGGCGGGGCCGCCGCCCCAGTAACTCATTGGCGGCGAATTATAGCCAGGCATGGGGCCGCTCGGCGAACCCCAGTAGACGCCATTCTGGTAGCCGTTATTGATGCCTTGCGCGGTGGGAAGGTCGCGGGCGCGCGCGTCGCCAAGTCCCGTATCCATACCACCACCACCACCACCACCTTGTTGGGCGTAGGCCGAGCTGGAAAGAGCCGCGCCGAGAGCCAGCGCACCTAGAAGCGCAATTCGCATCATGTTCTCAGTCTCCTCGATATGAGAGGGGGAAAGCCTACCAGTGGCGGCGGTGATGGCGATGCCGGTGACGCGCAACATAGACGGAGCGGCCGCGATACGCGCTCGGACCGGCGCCGTAGGCAGGGGCGCCATAGGAAGGGGCGCCGTAACCTGGTCGGCCATACCCATTGTTGATGCCGACCGATGTCGGTTGATTCTGCGCCTTAGCGTCGCCGAGGCCGCCGTTTCCAATACCCTCCATCTGAGCAGAGGTCTGCCCGAGCGAAAGAGCGGTGATGAGGCCGAAAGCTCCGGCGAATAAGAATGCTTTCATCGTGAATGTCCTGTCTGGCGGATGGAATGGCTGCAGATTGTCAGCTAGAACGCGGTCGAAGCTTAAGGGTTTCGCCCCGCGGCGGACGGTCACGGGCACGTGAAGAGAGAGGATCGATGGCAGCCACCCCGCTCAGCCTCGGCAAAGAGCTCATCGCGGCGCAGACGGCGAAAATGCTGATCGAGGTGAAGGCGATCCTTTTCGATGCCGAGAAACCGTTCACCTTCACATCGGGCTGGGCGAGTCCCGTCTACGTCGACATGCGCAAGATCATCTCCTATCCGCGGCTGCGCAACGCCATCCTCGATTTCGCCGTTACCACGGTCCAGCATGAGATCGGCTATGAGACGATCGACGTCGTCGCGGGCGGCGAGACGGCCGGGATACCCTTCGCCGCCTGGCTCGCCGACCGGCTGATGCTGCCCATGCAATATATCCGCAAGAAGCCGAAAGGCTTCGGCCGCAACGCACAGATCGAGGGCGATCTGCATCCCGGCGGCCGCGCGCTGCTCGTCGAGGACTTGGCGACCGACGGGCGCAGTAAGGTCAATTTCTGCAACGCGCTGCGCGAGGCGCAGCAATCGTGCGCGCATGTTTTCGTCTTCTTCTTCTACGATATCTTCCCGCATGCGCGCGAGGAAATGGCCGAGCTTGGCGTGACCCTGCACTATCTCGCGACCTGGTGGGACGTGCTTCGCGTCGCCCGCGAGAACCAGTATTTCGCCACCCGCACGCTCGACGAGGTGGAGAGCTTTCTGACAAAACCGGCGGAATGGTCGGCCGCCCATGGCGGCATAGCGGAATTCAAAGCCGCGGGTTGAGCGGCAACAACAACAACGAACGGGAGGAAAAATCATGGTTTTCCGCGGCTCGACTGCGATCGCGTCGATTTTTGCCATTGCGGCTGCGCTTACGCCTGCTGGCGCGGAAATCGCCGTGTCTTCGAACGATGCCCATACAGTCACCGTCAACGGCCAGCAGATGCCCCCCGAGGCGGCCGCGGCGGACACGCTCAGCGTCATCGATCTTGCCCATTATCCGCCGCTTGTGACCGCCACGATCGATGTCCCCGGCAGTGTCGTCGGCCCGCCCTACGCGGTGGCTGTGGCGAAAGACGAGAGTTTCGCCATCGTCTCGTCGGCGACGAAGCTCGATCCCGCCGATCCGAAAAAGATCGTGCCTGACGACCGGGTCTCGCTCGTCGATCTCGCCGGCGGCCCAAAGGTTGTTCAGCAGGTTACAGCCGGCGCCGGCGCGACGTCCGTCGGCATCTCGCCGGACGGAAGCCTCGTCCTCGTCGCCAACCGCGCAGAAGGCACGGTCTCGGCGTTCCGCCTGAACGACAAGAAGCTCGAGCCGCTCGACAAGGTCGAGCTCGGCAACCCGAAAGCCGGCCCGAGCGGGCTTGCCTTCGTTTCAGATCGCGTCGCGCTCGTCTCCCGCGACGGCGACAGCATGATCAGCGTGCTGCGCATCGACGGCAACAAGATCAGCGTCGATCCGCGCCCGCTCACGGCGGGCGTGCGGCCGTACACGCTTGGCGTCGCCAGCAGCGGAACGCTCGCCGCGGTGTCCAACATGGGCCGCGGCGACGGCGATATCGATACGGTGAGCCTGATCGATCTTTCGTCGGAGCCGTTCCGCACCGTCGAAACGATGTCCGTCGGCATGGTGCCGGAGGGTCTGCGTTTCTCGCCCGACGGCAAGTTCCTGGCCGTCGGCCTCCAGGAGGGCACGACCAAGAAGACCGGTTCGCCATTCCAGACCGCCAGCGGTCGCTTGGTGATCTATGCCGTCGAGGGCAAATCGCTGCGCAAGGTGGCGGAGGCACCAATTGGCCACTGGTCGCAAGGCATTGCCTTCTCGAAAAACGGCGAGACGATCATCGTGCAGAACATGGTGGAACGCACGATCGCGGTCTTCCGCTTCGATGGCCAGAAGCTCACCGCCGGCACGCCGATCGCAATGGGCGCCGGTCCCGCGGCCCTCGGTACCGCATGGCGGTGATTTAGCGGCCGCCCAAAGCCGCAATTTGCAAAGGTCAAGTTTATTCGGAGGGAAAATGTCAGAAGCAGTGCACGACATCGCGCATGAGGCCACGCATGAGGCCGCCCATAGTGGCAAGGGCGCGGCCAAACTGATCGGCTTGTTGATCTCGGTTCTCGCGTTGTTTCTGGCCGTCTCCGAAATGCTGGGCAAGTCGGCCCAGACGCATGGTCTCGCCCTCAACATCGAGGCGAGCGACACCTGGAATTTTTATCAGGCGAAGACAATCCGGCAGACCGTTCTGCGCGCGACTTTGGAAAACGCGAAACTCGCCGCCGCTACGCCCACGCCGGATGCTCAGAAGCAACTTTCCGCCTGGCAGGCGACCATCGATCGTTTGGAAAGCGAGCCAGCGAAATCTGAAGGCCGCAAGGAATTGCTGGAAAAGGCCAAGGACATCGAGCATCGCCGCGACGAAGCTTTCGGGAAGTATCATGCCTACGAGGTCGCATCTCTGATCATCCAGCTCGGCATCGTGCTGGCATCCGTGGCGCTTCTGTCGTCGGCCATGATCTTCGCCTATGCGTCCGGTGTTCTCGGCGCGATTGGCCTCGCCGTTCTTCTCAGTGCGTACACGGATTTCGCTCCGGTCATGCACCTGTTGCACTAGGACTAATCCTGGGCGGATAGTCTCGGCGATTTGGCCGGGCGGCCGCCTGACGATATGCCTCGCGCATGGACAGCGAAACATCCCCAGGCATCGGTGTGCGGCTCGATTCCCGCGAGGGCGGCGAGATCGCCTTCGTCACCGTCGACAACCGGCGCAAGCTCAACATAATCGGCCGCGCGCTGATGCGCGACTTCATCGCCGCAATGGAGACGCTCGCCGCGCGCGACGATCTGCGCGCAGTCGTGATTTCCGGCGCCGGCGAGCGCGCCTGGATCGGCGGCGCCAACATCCTCGAGATGGCCGACCTCGATCCCGGGAGCGCGCGCGAATTTATCACGCTTCTCCATCATGCCTGCCGCGCGGTGCGCGATTGTCCCGTGCCGGTGATCGCCGCGATCCGCGGTTACGCGCTCGGCGCCGGACTCGAACTCGCCGCCGCCTGCGATCTGCGCATCGCGGCAAGCAATGCGATCTTCGGCATGCCGGAGGTCAAAGTCGGCATCCCCTCCGTCATCGAAGCTGCGTTGCTGCCGGCGCTGATTGGATGGGGCCGTACGCGCGAGCTGCTGCTCTTCGGCGAGAACATCGACGCGGCGCAAGCCTACGAATGGGGGCTGGTCCAGCGCGTCGTCGAGGCCGAGGCTTTGGGCGACGCGGTGGAAGACTATCTGCGCGCGCTGTTCGCGACGGGACCGCAGGCAATCCGCATCCAGAAACAGCTCATCCGAAAATGGGAAGACCTCACAATTAGCGGCGCCATTCAGGCTGGGATCGACGCCTTCGCAAGTTCCTGGGAGAACGATGAGCCGCGCCGTCTCATGCAAGCCTTCCGCGACCGCCGAGCGCGGTAATGCTCATGAAGGAGCCGTCCGCATTCTCGCGCCCACCGCTCCCCGTGATGGTCGCGGCGCTGACCTCGATCTTCGCGATGAGTCAAGCCTACCGCACGCTGCCGGCGATCGTCGCCAATGCGATCGATGCGGAGTTTCACCTGTCAGCGCAGGCGATCGGGTTCTTCGCCGGCGCGTTCCATCTGTCGTTTGGCCTGATGCAGCTCTTTGTCGGCGTCGCGCTCGACCGCTACGGGCCGAAATGGACGGTGAGCGTCTTCTTCTCCGTCGCCGTGCTCGGCGCAATCCTGTGCGCCACGGCGCCCAACTTTTCCGTGCTGATCGCCGGGCAGATTCTGCTCGGCATCGGCAGCGCTCCGGCTTTCCTGGCGGTGCTGCTGTTCATCGGGCAGATCTATCCGCCGAACCGCTTCACCAGTATTTCGGGTTACGCGATGAGTTTCGGCGGGCTCGGCATGCTTGCGACCGCCACCCCGCTTGCCTTCGTCGTCCAGACCTGGTCATGGCGCGCGAGCTTCGTCCTGCTTTCGCTGGGATCGGTGCTGGCGCTCGTGGCGACGTTTCTTCTCGTTCGCGATAAGCGGCGCGCGGGCGCGAGCACGGAAACTCTGGGTACCGCGTTCAAGCAGGCCACCCTCCTGTTCAAGGCGCCGCAGACAGCCGGCATTCTCGTCCTCGGCGCGATTACCTATTCCTCGATGCTGGCGCTGCGCGGCCTCTGGATCGTGCCGCTCTTCGTGCAGCGTCACCATTTCACGCTCGTGCAAGCAGGCAATGTCGTCCTTGTGCTTTCGATTGCGATGCTGCTCAGCCCAATGCTCTTCGGCCGCATCGATCCCGGCGTGCGCTGGCGCCGGCAGCTTATCGTCGCTGGCGCCCTCGTTTCTGCTGCGCTGATCCTGGCGCTGGGCTGGGCAGGACCCCGCTCGCCCGCGTTCGACATCGCGCTGACGCTCGCAATCGGATTGGTTTCGGGCTTCATCATCCTGCAATATGCCGACGTGCGCGCCTCCTACCCGCCGGAAGTGGCAGGCCGGGCGCTGGCGATCTTCACCATGTCGATGTTTTTGGGCGTCGCCCTCGTGCAATGGCTGACGGGAATGGTCGCGGGCATCGTCATCGAGCGCAGTCATGAGCCGCTCTTCGCGGTGCATGTGACGTTGGGATTGCTGCTGGTCGCCGCCTCGGCTGCCTTCGTTGCGCTTCCGCGCGCGCAGATGAACAGGCCCGAGGCGAAACCCGCCTAGAGGCTCAGATGAAACCGAAAATCCTCGATATCGAAACGATCCACAAGGGATGGTCGAAATTCTCGCGGGCGACGCTGCAGACCGGCGGCAAACCGTTTACACGGGAGATCGAGGATCATGGCCGCGCGGTCGGCGTGCTGCCTTACGATCCGCAGCGCCGCGTTGTCGTTCTCGTGCGTCTCCTGCGCGCGCCGGCACTGGTTGCGGCGGGCGAGGAATCGCTCCTCGAGGCGCCGGCGGGCCTCATCGACAGCGAGGATCCCGCGGACGCGGCGCGCCGGGAGGTGATGGAAGAAGCCGGCATCCGTGTCGGCGAGCTCGAACATATCGCGACGGTCTGGACGATGCCCGGCATTTCGACGGAGCGCATGGACTATTATCTCGCGCCGTTCTCGCAGACCGATCGCATCGGCAAAGGCGGCGGCGTTGCCGGGGAGAACGAAGACATCGTCGTCGAGGAGCACTCGCTCGCCGAGCTCTGGTCCAAGGCGCAGCGCGGCGAAGTGTCGGACCTGAAGACGCTGACGCTGCTCTTTGCGCTGAAGGATCGCCATCCCGAACTGTTCGATTAATCGCGGTGCCTGGCTCGCCCACCCCGCGATTTGATGATGCGTTTCGTGCGCAGCTGCATGATCTGATTGCATGGCGCCGCGACGTTCGCTGCTTTCGCCGCAAGGCACTTCCATCGGGCACATTGGAGCGGCTCATCGAATGCGCCTGCCTTGCGCCTTCGGTGGGCCTAAGCCAGCCGTGGCGCTTCATCATTGTCGAAGACGCAGGGCGGCGGGCGGCGATCCGCGCCTGTTTCGAAACCTGCAACGCCGATGCGCTGCGTGCGCAAACCTCCGAACGCGCGGCGCTTTATGCGCGGCTGAAACTCGCCGGCCTCGACGATGCGCCGGGCCATATCGCAGTCTTCGCCGATCACGAAACGCAACAGGGCCACGGTCTTGGTCGGCTGACGATGCCGCAGACGATCGACTATTCCGTCGTAATGGCGATCCATACGCTCTGGCTTGCCGCGCGCGCGGACGGAATCGGCGTCGGCTGGGTGTCGATCCTCGATCCTGCCCGCGTCAACGCGATTTTAGAGACCCCGCCGGAATGGGGCTTCATCGGCTACCTCTGCATCGGCTATCCGCAAGAGGAACATGAGGCGCCGGTGCTCGAACGCGAGGGTTGGGAGAAGCGGCGCGCGCCGTGCGAGGCGATTCTTTATCGGTGAAGCGATTTAAGCGATCACCACTTCGAGCAGGATCGGTCCTTGATCGTGCTTCAGTGCGTCGCGGATTGCCGGCGCCAAATCCTTGGCATGCTCGACGCGGCGCCCGGACACCCCCTGCCCTTTGGCGATCGTCACGAAATCGATGTCCGGCAACTGCGTCCCGACGACGCGGTCCATCCGGAAATGGTCTTTGAATTCCTCGAGCGCGGCGTAGCGCTTGTTGTTCAGGATGACAAAGACGATCGGCAGCCTGTTCTGCGCCGCGCTCCACAGGCCCTGGATAGCATACATCGCTGAGCCGTCGCCGATCAGCGCGATGATGCGCTTCTCGCGTTCGGCAAGTGCGATGCCGATCGCCGCGCCGAGCGAGAAACCGAGCCCGCCGCTCGCCATCGTGTAAAACGAGTCCGGACGGTCGAAGGGCAGATACGCCTGCATCGGCTGGCGTGCGGTCGGCGCTTCCTCGACGATGATGCTGTCGGTTGGACGCTCGGCCGCCAGCGTCTGCATGACGAATTCGGCCGTCATCGGATCCTTTGCCGGCAAGACGGGGCGCTCTCGGCGCAGCGCCGGCGCTTTGCGTTTCGGCGGCTTCGAGCGATCGAGAAGATCGCGCAGCGCCAGGCGAACGCTCGCGACGACCGTGTTGCCGACCGGCGACCAGGATGCCGCAACGGGGTCCTCAGTGATCTGAAAAAGTGTTGCGTCGTCGGGGACGTGCGGCCCCTCGCCTTCGACGTGATAGGTGAAGACCGGGGCGCCGACGACCAGAATGAGATCGTGACCGGCGAGTGCCTGACGGATGCCGGCGCGCGCCGGCGGCAGGAAGCCCGCAAACAGCCGGTGGTTCTGCGGAAACGACGCGCGCGCCGCATGCGGGCTCGTCCAGACCCGCGCCTGATGCTTTTCAGCAAGCGCAACGATCTCGTCCCAAGCTTGATCGCGATCGATCTCGGGGCCGACGACAAAGACGGGACGCGCGGCGCGATCGAGCGCCGCAATGATCTCGCCCAGCGCTTCGGCGTCGGGACGTACCGCGCGGCTCACCTGCCGCTCCGCCACCGGCGCGGCAATCTGATCCCAATCGTCGACGGGAATCGACAGGAACACGGGCCCACGCGGCGGCTGCATTGCGATGTGATAAGCCCGCGCCAGCGCTTGCGGCACATCGGCGGCGCGCGCCGGCTCGTTCGCCCATTTCACATACGGCTTCGGAAATTCCACCGCTTGCTGCGCGAACAGGAACGGATCGAACGGCAGGATCGAGCGTGCCTGCTGGCCGGCGGTGATGATCAACGGCGTCGCGTTGCGAAAGGCGGTGAAGATGTTGCCAAGCGCGTGACCGACGCCGGCTGCCGAATGCAGGTTGACGAAACCCGCGTTGCGCGTGCGCTGGGCATAACCGTCGGCCATCGCGACGACGACGGATTCCTGTAGCCCCAGGATGTAGCGGAAGTCGTTCGGAAAGGCGCGGAACATCGGCAGTTCGGTCGAACCGGGATTGCCGAAAATCGTGTCGATACCGAACGAGCGCAGAAGGTTCAGCGCGCTTTCGCGCACGGTAATATCGGTCTTTGCTTTCTTAGTCGTCATGAGCTCGCTTTACCGCAATCAATGGCGCTCGACCGGCGGCGTTCCGTGCGTGTGGAAGGATTCGATGGTCTTCAAGCCCCAGGCCTGACCCTTCGCCCGTTCCGCCTCGCTCCACACGACCGGCTGCCAGTCCGGTGCGAGGATGAGACGCGCACCGGCATTGGCGACTTCCACGCGATTGCCGCCGGGCTCGTAGACGTACAGAAAGAAAGTCTGCTGGATCGCATGTTTGTGCGGACCGGTCTCGATGAACACGCCATTCTCGAGGAAGATGTCGGCGGCGCGCAGAATCTCTTCGCGGCTGTCGAGCGCGTATGTCACGTGATGGAAGCGCCCCTTCGTGCCGGTATGGTCGCGCGAATAGGCAAAATCGTAGCTCTTGTTGGTGAAGGTGATCCACATCGCAGCTTCGGTGCCGTCGTTGAGGACGATCTGCTCGGTCAACCGTCCGCCGAGATAATTTTCAAAGAACTCGCGGTTGGCTTTGATGTCGACCGCAAGTCCATTGAAATGGTCGAGACGCCGTACGTTGGCGCCGCGCGCAGGAAAGCGCTGCGCCTGATTTTTCAGCGCCGGCTTCAGTTCCGGCGGTGCGACGTAGCGCTCGGTCTCATAATAAAGCTCGATCACGTGACCATCGGGGTCATGGCAGCGATAGGCCGGCCCGTGGCCGAGTTCGTCCTCGATCCAGCCGATCTCATAGCCGGAGCCCTTCAGCGCGGCGACGCGGCGATCCAGCGCCTGCGCACTGCGCGTCCGAAACGCGGCGTGGCCGAGGCCGGAGGTGTTTGTGCCGGTCAGTTTCAGTGAATAGCGCTCGTAATCGTCCCAGGCACGCAGATAAACGGACTCGTCTTTGCGGCCGCTCTCCGTCATGCCCAGCACATTAATGAAGAAGGCGAGACTCTCTTCCGGCTTCGGCGTCAAAAGCTCGACGTGACCGAGATGAGCGATGTCGAGGTTGGGTTCGTTCGGCATATTCGTCATGACCTCTCGCCGGGCCCTCCCGCCTAGAAAACTCGCATGTGACTAGTGAATAGCCGTGCGAGGGACAAGGCCATCAATGACAAATCAGCGCTTTGTAGCGAAAGTTGATTGGTCTTTTTTCCAGCGGATGCCTAAGGTCGGCAATATCGAAAAAAAAGGGGCAAGTCATGATCCTCGGCATGTCGCTCGAGACCTTCACGCTTTTGCACGTGGTGATCAGCCTTATCGCGATCGTCACGGGCTTCGTTGTCGTTATCGGGATGATCGACGGGAAGCGCCTGCCCGGCTGGACCGCGCTCTTCCTGCTGACCACCGTGCTGACGAGCCTGACCGGTTTCCTGTTCCCGTTCGGCGGAGTCACGCCGGGCGTTGTCGTTGGCATCCTCTCGTCGGTGCTTTTGGTCGTCGCGCTGTTCGCGCTCTACATCAGGCACCTGACGCACGGGTGGCGCTGGATATATGCCCTCACGGCAATCGCGGCACTCTACCTCAACGTTTTCGTCTCGATCGTGCAAGCCTTCCAAAAGATACCGGTCATTCGCGCCCTGGCGCCCACGCAATCGGAGCCGCCCTTCCTGATTGCCCAGGGCTTGGCGTTGGCGATCGTCACCCTCCTAGGCATCCTTGCGGTGATGCGGTTCCGCCCGGGAATGCGGGTCGTCGCGGCGTAAGACTGGAGGACTCTATCCTTCCTATGCGCGTTGCAGCGCGCCGATAGAGCTTCATCTTTAGACGCGCTTGCGTCAAACGATCGCGTGTTGCGAGATCTTCGCCCCGAGGTCAGATGTCTTCACGCCGCTCGACATAGATCAGTCCCGCCTTCTGCAGTGACTCGCGCGTGCGGTTCATGTCCAAGTCCGAGTTCGCCCGCCGCGCGCCGTTTGCGCTTGTCGTCTTCATCAGCGAGGCGCTTCTCGCCTCGTCTCGTTAGGCCCGAACCAGCGTTGCCACTGCCTTGCGATCAAGTACCCGGCAGCGTGCTGCTTACCGGCCATACCGACTCCTGCAACGTTGCAGCTTACAGATGTAACTAAATCCCTCGCTTCGGGCTTAGGATCGGCCGGTTAGGCCGGCCGCGGTCGCGCCGGCACGGTAGGCTCAGGACGAGGTGTAATGGACGTTGGTGCCTGGTTGAGCGGTCTGGGATTGGGCCAATACGAGAAAGCCTTCGCGGAAAACGGGATTGACGCAGAGGTTCTGCAGCAACTTACTGCCGAGGACCTCAACGAGCTCGGTGTCACGCTCGTCGGTCACCGTCGCAAGCTGTTGACCGCCATAGACGCGCTGCGCTCGCCGCAGGCTGCGGCGCCCCTTTCCAATCCTGCCGAGCCCGCCGGCTCCGCCGATTCCCACGCTGCCGCCGCTTCCCCCGAGCGGCGCCATCTGAGCGTCCTGTTCTGCGATCTCGTCGGATCCACCGCGCTCTCAGCGAGCCTCGACCCGGAGGACCTCCGCGATGTCATTCGGCGCTATCATGCCATCGTCGCCGACACGGTTCGCTCTCAGGACGGCTTTGTGGCCCAATATCTGGGCGACGGTGCACTCATCTATTTCGGTTTTCCGAGGGCGCACGAAGAGGACGCGGAGCGGGCGGTGCGTGCCGCGCTCCTGGTTCGCAGGGCAGTCCAATCGCTCCAGGTGAAAGGCGTCTCGCTGAAAATCCGCGCCGGCCTTGCGACCGGTCTCGTGGTGGTCGGGGATCGTGCGGAAGGCTCGAAGGCCTGGCACGAGCCGCAAGTCATGGGCGAAACACCCAACCGCGCCGCACGGCTGCAGGCGCTTGCTGAACCCGGGGGGATCGTGATCGACGCCGCAACGAGGAAGCTGCTCGGCCGGATATTCGATCTACGCGAGCGAGAAGCCGCCACACTCAAAGGCTTCGATGCGCCGGTCCAATGCTGGGATGTTATCGGCGAGGGGGAGATTGAAAGCCGCTTCGAGGCGCTGCGCTCCGGCGAAAGCCCCCTCATTGGCCGTGACGAAGAACTCGAAATGCTGGCGCTGCGTTGGCAACAAGCCAAGGGCGGAAGTGGACGCGTCGTGATGATTTCCGGAGAGCCGGGGCTCGGAAAATCGCGGCTGGTGTCGGCCTTCGAAGAGCAGATCAGAACCGATGACGCGGAGGAACTGCGCTATTTCTGTTCGGCACAACATACAAGTACCGCGCTTCATCCGATTACGACAAACCTGAGCCGCGCAGCGGATCTCGGCGAGAACGATACGCTCGAACAGAAGCTCGAAAAGCTTCGCGCAATCGTAGCACGGCGCGAAGACCTGCCGTTTGTTGCCGATCTCTTGTCATTGCCGGTTGCGCCGGATGCCCGCTTGGACGAACTCGCGCCAGAAGAGAAGCGGCAGAGGGTCTTTGCGGCGCTGCTGGCGCGGATCGAAGCATTGGCAAAGGACAGACCTTTGTTCATCCTGTTCGAGGACGCGCATTGGATCGATCCAACCACACTTGAGCTGATCGATCTCCTCGTTTCTAAAATCGCGCGCCTGCCGCTTTTGCTGGTTGTGACGTTTCGCCCGGAATTCCAGCCGCCCTGGACAGGTCATCCCAACGCCACCGCGCTTGTCCTCTCCAGACTCCGCAACGAGGACTGTGCCGCGCTCGTACGCATTCTGACAGCCAACGCCCAGCTGTCCAGCGAGATGGTGGACAAGATTGCCGAACGCACCGATGGAATTCCACTCTTTGCTGAAGAGCTCAGTAAAGCGCTGATGGACGCCAGCAGGAGAGATGCCCTGTCGAGTGCATCGGCTACGGGACTGCAGGTTCCAGACACATTGCACGCATCGCTCATTGCGCGTCTTGATCATCTTGGGGCGGACGCGCGTGAGACCGCCCAAGCAGGCTCCGTCATCGGCCGGGAGTTCTCGTATTCGTTGCTGACGCGCATGGCCGCGGACATCGGAATTTCGCATCCTGAGAAGATCGAAAACGCGCTAGAGGCTTTGGCCGGCTCAGGCTTGGTCTTCGCGCGCGGCGCACCACCAGATGCTGTGTACACGTTCAAACATGCTCTAGTGCAAGACACGGCTTACTCCACGCTGCTTCGCGCACAGCGGCAGCGGTTTCATGCCTCGCTCGCTTCGATCATGGAAGAGGACGGCAAGGTCGCGCCCGAAGTTCTCGCCCACCATTTTGCCGGAGCGGGAGACCTCGACAAGGCCGCGGAGGAATGGTTCAACGCTGGACAAGCGGCTAACGAGCGCAGCGCCAATCTTGAAGCGATCCGCAGCTTGCAGAATGCTCTCGACCTCATTTCCTCACTGCCGGCTACACAGGACCGCAAGCTCAAGGCGCTAGAAATCACCGGGGCGCTTTGCAATCCGATGGTAGTCGCCAATTGGCTGAGGTCGGAGACGACAGAAATAATCAACAAGGCGGCGCGGCTTGCCCAAGAACTCGGAGTCAGGCCGCCTGCGGTCGTGCTGTACCATCAATTCCTTCATCATACGGGATCATCCAATCACGAAGAGGCGTTGCGGGTTATCAAGCTCTTCAGTGAAGAAGCCGGTGCAGAGCTACAGACGCGCGCGCAGAGCTGTATCGCGACCGCCATCCACATGCGTGGGGGTTCTTTGGAAGAGGGGCTGAAGCACAGCGCAAAAGCCCTCGCCTGCTATGACCGCAAAAGACACTCGAAACAGAGGTTTGAATTCACCTATGAGCCGCGCTGCGTCGCGCTGTCAGTACAGAGCCTGGAACTGACGCTTCGCGGATATTTCGATCGGGCCAAGGCCGACGAACGCGAGGCCCTGGACTATGCGGCCGAATTCGCTCACCCGCAAACAACGGGCCACGTGCTCGCGTACAAACTGCTACGCGGCGAATTTCAGCAGGATTATAGCGAACAAGAGGAGACGGAGGCCGCTCTCTCGCGCCATACCGAAGAGCACAAGATCGTCTTCTGGTCGCTTTGGACGGACATTTTCAGAGGTTTTGCCGCGGCGCGCGGCGGTCGTGCTCTCGAGGGCATCGCGATGATCGACCGCTCGCTCGATGTTTTTGCTGAGATGAAATTCACCTACTACCGCCCCTATCATCTGGGGTTACGAGCGCGGGCCTATGAAATTGCCGGCGATATCGATAGCGCACTTGCCTCCGCAAAGGAAGCCATCGCGTTTGCCATCAATAGCGGTGAAAAGGTCGTCCTCGCCGACCTGCTGCGGCTCTCGGGTGCGCTGCATCTTGCGGGCTCGGCCGGAGCGGCGGCCGAGACAGCTGAAGGTTTGTTCGCTGAGGCGATTGCATTGGCGCGGGCGCAGGGCTCGAAGCTTCATGAGCTTCGTGCCGCGACCAGCATGGCGCGCCTGTTGCAAAGGCGGTCCAAGCACGACGATGCGGAGAACCTGCTTCGCCCGGTCTATGGCTGGTTCACCGAAGGACTTGAGGCACCGGATCTTCTAATGGCGCGCGCGGTCTTGGAGGATATTTCGGCCGATATGCGGCACGAAACTGCTTAAGACACACCCGCCGTCCCCTCAGCGCCATCTACAGCGCGCGGCGCCCGAGCAGTCCGGTTAACGTGCGCGTAATCGAGCGCTGCGCCTGAATCAATCCGGTGGCCATTTGCAGCGCGAGCCCCGGCACACGTATCACGTCGCCGTTCATGCAAGCGCGATAACCTTCGCGCGCAACCGATTTCGGATCGGCGATCAACGCCGAAGGGAGCACTTGGAACGCCGCATTCTCGCGTTTTGCGCTCTCCACCATATTGGTGTCGGTAAAACCGGGGCAGAGCGCGGTGACCGTCACGCCTTTACCGCGCAATTCCTCGGCGAGCGCCTCCGTCAAGGAGAGCACATAGGCTTTGCTCGCAGCGTAAACCGCCATGCTCGGCAGCGGCTGAAAACCGGCAAGCGAAGCGACGTTCAAGATGCTGCCTTTTCCGCGCCCGACCATTGGCTTCAGGAACAAGCTAGTCAGCGCCGTCAGTGCTTCGACGTTGAGCCGCACGATGCCAAGGAGCGCATGCGGATCCGCCTCTGCGAAGGCGCCGGTCTCCATCACGCCGGCATTGTTGACGAGGATGTCGACGTCGAGGTTACGGCGGCCGACTTCGTCGAAAAGCGCGGCGGGTCCATCGCGCTCGCCGAGGTCGCACGCGATGACCGCCGTCTCCACCGCGTGGGTGCGGGTGAGTTCGCCCGCGACCTCCTGCAGCTTGGCTTCGTTGCGCGCGGCCAGAATGACGGGATGGCCGTTCACCGCAAACTCACGCGCGAGTTCGAGGCCGATGCCGCCCGACGCGCCGGTGATCAGGGCGCGGCCTCGATCCTTCGATGTCGTCGCCATGTGCTTCCCTCCCGCCGTGGAAACGAGCGACGTCGGCCGGCGTTCCAAGGCCGTGCGGAGCCTGCCTCCACCGGTAGGTCAGGTCAGCGGGCGAGGGGTGGCGCGGGCGCGGGGATCGGCCTGCGCGCCGTCGGAAGTGAGTTCTTCGAGCCCTCTGCGGGCGGGCTCGATTCCCCAGAACCAGACCGCGGCGATCTGTATGATGAGAAGCGCGATCATAAAGCTGGTGACACCGCCAACGCCATAGGCTTTGAACAAAGCCACCACAATGAAGGGCGAGACGATCGTGGCGCCACGGCCGAGCATATTGCAGATGCCGTTGGCGCGCAGCCGCACCTCCGTCGGGAAGAGTTCCGGCGTGTACACGCCATAGAGCAGCGCGACGAGCACGTAGATCGCCAGCAGCAGGCAGAACCCGGTCGCGACGATCAGTGCCGGGTCCGTCATGTAGGGATAGAGCGCGCCGAACAGAATTGCCGCGACTGACCCGCCAATGATTGTCGGACGCCGCCCGACACGGTCGGATAGGAAAGCGCCGATCGCGCAGCCGATCGGTGCCGCAACCGAGATCATCATCGTGTAGGCGAAGGACCGCGTCAGCGTGATGCCCTCCTGCACGAAGAACGTCGGCAGCCACGTCACGAACCCGAAGATCAGTGTGTTGATGACGATGAGCACGATCGATCCGAGCACAAGACGCGGCAGCAGCGTCGGCCCAAACAAATCGCGTGCAGTGAGGAGCGAAGCCTTCAGCCCGGCGGGCGGCAGGGGCGTGCCGGACACGCCGCATTCGCGCTCGATCTGCGAGACGAGAGCTTCGGCCTCGGCGACGCGGCCCTTCGCTTCAAGCCAGCGCGGCGATTCCGGCAGCGCTTTGCGCAGGTACCAGACAACAAGTGCGCCAATGGCCGGAATGACAAACATCGGTCTCCAGCCGAAGGCGGGGATGATCAGCGAGCCGAGGATCGTCGTCGCGGGGAGGCCGCATACGACCACCAAGGTCATGAACGACAGCCAACGGCCGCGAACGCGCGGTGGCACGAATTCCGTGAGGGTCGAATAGCCGACGACGATCTCAGCGCCGAGGCCGAGTCCCATCACAAAACGCGCTGCGATCAGCCATTCCATCGTCGGCGCGAATGCAGCCGCGAGCGACGCTAGACCGAAGATGAGCAGATTGACCTGATAGGTAAAGCGCCGCCCGAATGCGTCGCCGAGGAAACCGGCGGCCAGCGAGCCGACCGTCATGCCGACGAACGTCAACGAGACGAATTGCGCGTTCTGACCGAGCGTCGAGAAATGCGTCGACACGGTCGAGCCGAGCACGTTTGTGCCGACATAGAGGTCGTAACCGTCGAAGAACATTCCGGCGCCGATCAGCCAGAAGATGCGCTTGTGAAAGCTCGATGTTGGTAGCCGGTCGAGGCGTGCGCCAGTCTGCACGTTGGTTCCGCTCGGCATTGCGGCGGCTTCGCTGATTGTCATCGATCCCTCCCCCTTTGAAAACTCGTTGGTCACGACATACCGTCGAGCCATTCTGTTATGCGTTCCGGCGAGACCGGGTGCTCCGCAATGAAGGGCGCGCCCTGCCCTAGCGCGTCCTCGATGGCGGAAATCACGCATGCGGCCGCCGGTATGGTACCGCCCTCCCCCGCGCCCTTAACGCCGATCGGGTTGCGCGGCGATGGCGTCTCGATGTGGTGGATTTCGATATCGGGCATTTCGCTCGCGAGCGGCAGCAGATACTCGCCGTAATTGGTCGAGAGCGGCTGGCCGGTCTCATCATAGACCATGCGCTCGTAAAGCGCGTTGCCGATGCCGTGCACCACGCCGCCGCGAATCTGTCCCTCGACAACGAGGGGATTGATGAGGCGGCCGCAATCGTGCACGACGACGTAGCGCGTGACGCGGATGTCGCCCGTTGCCGGGTCGATCTCGACCTCGCAGGCGTTCGAGCCGTAAGCGAATGTCAGCGCGTTCGATTCGAAATAGGCGGTCGCGGCAAGATCGGGCTCAAGATGGCCGGGCAGCAACAAGCCGGCGCTGCCTGACAGCGCGCGTGCGATCTCACCAAGCGATACCTGCATGCCCGGCACACCAATCACCCGCACTATACCGGCCTCGATCTCGAGGTCGTTCTCCGCGGCTTCCAGCATGAAGGACGCTGCTTTTAGCGCTTTGTTCCGCACCTTCTGTGCGGCGAGTTCCACCGAGGAGCCGGCAGTCACCGCAATCCGGCTGGCGATGGTCGAAATGCCCAATGGGAATTTGCCGGTATCGGCGGACTCGACGCTGATGTCGGCGATGTCGACGCCGAGCGCATCGGCGGCGATTTGCGCCAAGACGGTGCGATGGCCCTGGCCCTGGCTCGCAGCGCCGGTCGCAATCGTCACCTTCCCGGCAGGCGTGACGCGTACCGTCGCGCCTTCGAAGGGCGCAAGGCCGGTATCCTCGACGCACGAGGCGATCCCCAAGCCGAGCAGCTTGCCGCGGGCCGCGGCTTGCTTTCGGCGCGCAGGGAATCCCAGGGCATCGATCTTCTCCAGCGCGAGGTCGAGCGCTTTCTCGTAATCGCCGCTGTCGTACGAAATCGGCGAGCCATCGCGCGCCTTCATGCCGGTCGTATAGGGCATCCGGTCG
The DNA here is from genome assembly GCA_034669505.1 of Methylobacteriaceae bacterium. Lineage (GTDB taxonomy): Bacteria > Pseudomonadota > Alphaproteobacteria > Rhizobiales > Beijerinckiaceae > JAFASC01. The sequence goes on along the minus strand of JAXDNJ010000039.1, from coordinate 4,879 downwards.
GCGGTGACGAAACTCCGGCGCCGCACCTCCTCGCGTGGCATTTTGAGATAGCGTGCGATCCGGTCGGCGAGCCGCTCCAGCACGAAAGCCGTGCACGGACGCGCTGCGCCCCGTACCGGGGTCGTCGGAACGAGATTGGTCAGCACGACGTCGATCGATATGTCGAGCGCGTCCAGCGCGTAAGGACCGGGAAAGGAAGCGAGCGCAGTTGCGGGCAGGATCAGACCGTAAGGCGCGTAGGCGCCGTTGTCATGAATGCAGCGGCCGCGCACGGCTTGCATGCGGCCTTGGTGCGTGAACGCGACATCGACCATCCAGACCTGATCGCGCTGCTGCGTCGTCGCGACGAAATGTTCGCTGCGGTCCTCGATCCATTTCACCGGTCGTCCGAGGGCCAGCGCGGCAAGCGCGATGGCGAATTCTTCCGGGTAGACATTCGCCTTCGGGCCGAAGCCGCCGCCGACATCAGGTGCGATCACGCGCAGGCTCGACTCGTCGCGCTTGAGATATTGCGCGAGATGGCGTCGCACCATGTAAGGCGATTGCGAGGAGGTGTAGACCGTCAGATCGTCCGAGAGCGCATCCGGAGCGGCGATCACGCCGCGGCATTCCATCGAATGGCAGCCGCCGCGATGGATGGAGAAGGTTTCGGACAGGATCTGGTCGGCGCGCGCGAAAACCGCATCGGAATCGCCGAAGCCGCCGCGTATCGTGCCTATGAGATTGCCGGCACGTCCGGAATGGACTGGCGGCGCGTCTTTCGCAAGCGCCGCAATCGGGTTAGCGACTGCAGGTAGATGCTCGATGTCGAAGCTAACGGCGTTCGCGGCATCCTCCGCCTGCTGGCGTGTACCCGCCAGAACGACGGCGATCGGCTCGCCGACGTGGCACACCTCGTCGACCGCAAGCGGGTGATACGTGATCGGCGTCTTGATCAGCGGATGCGGCGCCATCGGCGGCATCGGTCCTTGCGCGATCGCGGCAAAGTCCGTCATCGTATAAATGGCTGCGATGCCGGGCATCGTTCGCGCCTCTGCCGCATCGATGCCACGTATCCGTCCATGCGCGACTTGCGCGCGGACAAAGGCAGCATGCAACATGCCAGGCAGCGCGATATCGTCGACATAGCGCCCGCGCCCGGCAAGCAGGCGCGGGTCTTCGAGGCGTGGCACCGCCGCGCCGAAGTAGCGCGCGCTCATGCCCTACCCCGGCGCTCGTCCGCAGCGGCGAGAGCGGCTTCGACGATCCCCTGATAGCCGGTGCAGCGGCAGATATTTCCCGAGATGGCTTCGCGGATATCGGCGGCCGTCGGCTCGGGATTTTCCCGCAGAAATGCTTCGATGGACATCAGCATCCCCGGCGTGCAGAAGCCGCACTGCAGCCCGTGATGCGTCGAGAAGGCTTTCTGCAGCGGCGACAGCGCCTCCACGCGACCGAGATTCTCCACGGTTTCGATCTCGGCGCCATCTGCCTGCACCGCCAGCATGAGACACGAGCGCACGGCGCGTCCATCGACGATGATCGTACAGGCGCCGCAGACACCATGCTCGCACCCAAGATGCGTGCCGGTGAGACCAAGCGATTGCCGTAGAAAATCGGCGAGATGAATGCGCGTCTCGACCTCTTCCGTGCGAGACCGGCCATTGACACTGAGCGTGATGCGGCGCGTGTCGCTCACGCCGCCTGCTCCGCGCGCCTCGAAGCGGCAATAAGCGCGCGCTCGAGCGTGACGCCAGCGAGCCGGCGTCGATAGTCTGCCGAGACATAGGGATCGCTCATCGCGTCGATGCGCTTCGCCGCGTCGATGATCGCGCGGATCGCCTCGCGATCAAGCTTGCTGCCGACAAGGGAATGTTCAACCTCCCGGAGGCGCACCGGCTGTGGAGCGACGCCGAAGAGCGCAATCGCGGCGCGCTCGATCATTGCATCCGGGCGCCACGCGACAAGCGCTGCAGCGCCCGCAATGGCGAAATCGCCGCGTCGGCGCGCGTATTCGCAGAAGCCATACGTCGCGCCGAATGGCCAGAGCGGGAAGCGGATATTTTCCAGAACCTCGCTCTCCTCCAGCGCAGATTGCAGGTAGCCTTGGAACCAATCCTGCGCCGCAATCTTTCGCGCACCGTTCGGTCCGGAAATCTCGAACTCAGCGTCATAAAGCGCGCACAAGGCCGGCAGCTCCGCCGCGGGATCGAGGTGGCAACAGGAACCGCCGATCGTTCCACGCGAGCGTGTCTGGAAATGGCCGACGTGATCGAGGGCGCCGACCATGATCGGCAGATACGCGGCGACTTCGGGCGAACGATGCAGATCGGCCTGACGCGTCATCGCGCCGATTTCGATCCTATCATTGCTGACCTTGATGCCGGCCATTCCCGGCATCCTGTTGAGATCGATCAGGTGATCCGGCGCCACGATCCGCATATTGAGCATCGGCATCAGCGACTGCCCGCCAGCGAGCAATTTCGTGTTTTCAAGACGCGCCAGGAGATCGTGGAGATCGGAACGGCTGCGCGGGTCGTGGTAGATGAAGGGCGCGGGCTTCACGGGATCATTCTGGCGTCGCTCATGCGCACCATCATAAGCGCGCCGCAACTCGGCGCAAATGCCTAACGTGGAAATGCGTTGCGACGGCGATATCGCTCTGGTACGCAGCGCTAGACGGGAGCGCTCGTTGTCCGACATGCAGCAGATCAGGTTCGCCGGCGCCACTTTGACTGGCGTGCGAGTCGGCGCCGGCCCAGATCTTCTGGTGATTCATTCGTTGCTCGCCGATCGCACCGCATTTGATCCGGTCCTGCCCTGGCTTGCCGAGCGCTTTCGCGTGACGCTCGTCAATCTGCCGGGATTTCACGGCTCCGTCCCGATCGCGCCGGGGATTGAAGGCTACGCCGATCGGATTGCCGCGCTCTTTGGCGATGGCCTTGCGCGCGACACGGTCGTGATCGCGAACGGCTTCGGCGGGACAGTTGCCGCAGCGATGGCCATCCAGCACGGCGATAAATTCGGCCGTCTCGTTCTGAGCGATGCGGCAGCAGGCTTTCCGCCGGAAGGCCGCAAAGCCTTCCAGATCATGGCAGACAAGGTCGCCGCCGAAGGCATCGCGTCGATTGCGACGATCGCCGCAAACCGCGTTTTCCATAAAGTCTATCTTGACGCCCATCCCGACGCTATCGAGGAACGGCGCAAGGTGCTGCTCGGCGTCGCCCCCGAGGCTTTCATCGCGGCGTGCCGAACGCTGATGCAGACCGATCTCGTGCCCCAACTCTCGACGATCGGCAATCCGACGCTTGTCCTTTGCGGCGAGCTCGATGCGGCAACGCCGCCGCCGCTCTGCCGGCAAATGGCCGAAAATATACCCGATGCGCGCTACATCGAGCTTCCCGGCTGCGGTCACTGCCCGCCGCTCGAACAGCCGCAGGCTTTCATCGACACCGTGGCGGATTTCATCCTCGCAGCGGGTAAATCCGCTGGATCAGATTAGCGCGCGCTCAGGTCGACTAGCGACTCGAGATGCACTTTGCGTTGTTCGACTTTGTCGATCACGACGATTTTCCCAGCTTGGTTGTGATCGTCGAACACGATCGGCTTGCCCATGGCGCTGACGAAGTCGGCGTGCTTCAAAGCGTCGCGAACCTTCGCCGAATCTGTGCTGCCGGCGGCCGCGATCGCCTTGGCTATCAGGCGCAGGCTGTCATAGCCTGCCCAGGTCTGGAGATAGGGGATACTTTTGTAGCGCTGCTGCGTTTGCGCCACGAGAGTCTTGTTGGCGGGATAGTCGATCTCGTGACTGTAGGGCCAGGCGGTGATCGATCCCTCCATGCCGCCGGCCTCGATGATCGGCGTATTGCGCCCGAACGGATCGAACCGCCCGGTATATGGAATCCGGACCTGCAGCTGCATCGCATTGCGCAGGAAGTTGATCTGATCGCCGCTGAGCTGGAAAAGCGCGATCGCATCGGGCTTCATCTGCTGGATACGTGTGAGCAAGCTGGTGAAGTCGGGCTGGTTCTGCGGGTGGAAATCGGTTGAGACGATCTGCAGCCCATCCGTCTTGGCGACGTCGACAAACGCGCCGGCACCGCCGCGCCCGAAATCGGTATCCTCTCCGATCACCGCAACCCGCTTGATCTTCGTCTCCTTCAGATAGCGCCCGAGCGCTACCATCATGTCCTGGTCTGACGGATTGATGCGGAACATCCAATCGTTGCCGCCTGCGCCGGAGAGTTCGGTGATCTTGGGACTTGTCGCAACGCCTTCGACCATTGGTATTTTCGCTTCGGCAATGATCGGCATTGTCGCCAGCGTCGCCGAACTGCAATGTGCACCGATGATCGCCGTCACTTTCGCTTCGACCAGCTTGTTGGCGACATTCACCGCCTCGGACGGATTGCAACGATTGTCGAACGAAACGATCTCAACCGGCTTTCCGAGGACGCCGCCGGCTGCATTGATCTCGTCACGCGCGATCTCCACGCCCCATCTCTGCCACATCGCCGCGGCCGCTGCGGGTCCCGTATCGGGTGCGCTGAATCCGATCGTGATCGAGTCGGCGCGCGCGTTGGTTGCGCCGATCGCGGCCGGAAGCACGATGGCCAAGAGAATGCGAGCGAGATAGGCTTTCATGAGAGCTCCACGAGGGAAGGACGGCTCGTTGACGCAAATGGCGTGCCTAGCAACTCTACGGGATGGCGTGCGGCTTGCAAGGCACGTGTCCGCATGGAGATGAACCTCACTTATTTCCTGCAGCTGACCGTGAACGGCATCGTGCTCGGTCTGCTTTATGGGCTGATCGCCGTCGGCTTGGCACTTATCTTCGGCGTGATTGAAATCGTGAATTTCGCACACGGCGAAATGGTGATGTTCGGCGCCTTTGCGATGG
>JAXDNJ010000038.1:0-15279 GCA_034669505.1 Methylobacteriaceae bacterium | reverse complement strand
GCTCGACCTAATCGAGCTCGGGATCAACCACGAGCAGCAGCACCAGGAACTATTCCTGACCGACATCCTCGCGACCTTCTGATCACAAGCGTGGGGATGGCCCACACGATGAGTTCGAGATGTCCCGAGAAAGCCCAGTTGGGCAGGTAAGTCGCCCGTGCATTCGATGCACGAAACCACCAAGCAAAGCCGATCGTGGCGAGGATCACCGGCACCACGATCGCGAGCATGATCACCACTGAATCGATGAGGATCAGCTTCTCCGATGCGCCAACCGGCCCTTGCGGGTCGAGCACGCCGCCGCATGCTGCCAAAGGCAGCGCGAGACATATTGAGGCGATGACCGCTTTCTTTGAATCCACGACCGATCACCCGTAATTGAAAGGGCCGACAAAAACGACCGCTGCCAATCCTCGGCGCGCTTGCACCACCATTATGGACGGACCTGATTTACGACAGGGACAACTTGCTTACCAGTTCATTTCTTTTGACCTTGGATGAAGCTCTCTGGGCTCCCGTCTTCAGGGTTGACAAAGATGATGTCCTTCGGGTCGCGCCTGGGGGTGTCCACCGACAGGAATACCACGGGACCGTCGCTGATCTCGGGCAAGGCGTGAACCGTGCCGCGCTTGAAGAACAGGAAGTGTCCGGGCGCGAAGGCACCTGCGTTTGCCGGTCTGTCCATCCAGAACGTGCCTTTGCCTGAGAGCACGTAAAGGTATTCGTCGCTCCGGGCGTGGTAGTGTGGCGGCGTCCCGCGATAAACACGAAAAACGCGGGCGCTGGCCGCGTCTTCATTGGTTAGATAAGCGTCGAGCAGCAGCGTTTCAGCCGTCGGCGGAAACGAGGTCGCGATCTCGTTCAGGTCGAAGCGGCCGAACCTAGGATTGTCATGTTGCTGATCCACAGTGACGTTCTCCGAGTCACAGACGATGAGCTGCATCGGCGAAGCGCCAATCGTATACTCTTGCCGATGCCAAAGGGATCGCGCCTTCTCTGCCGGAGCAAAGGCGCATAGAGGCTGCAAGCGGGATTGAACCTCTGCCTCGGCCTGGGCGAGTCTACTGATCACAGTTCGAGCAGATGTTCGGAAAGTCCATGCCATCGTCGAAAGGGTTTGCCGCCTTCGATTTGGTTGTAGGCCCGGCAACGGACCGATGTTCTATGCTGAGCGTAGAGCCGCGTACTGAATCGTCGGCCGGCACGGTCTCCGCGCTCGGCTGCCGATGTCCGATCGGCGCAGGCAATTGAGCGCTTGCGGTCCCGTACATCAGGCAGATCATTGTCGTCCCGATGGCTGTCGAGGTCAGAATTTTGCGCATGACGTTCTCCATCATCGCATTATGCCGCTCTTCGACCCTTTTTCGTTCAGTACTCTTGCGGTCAAATTTGCTGAATTGCCTAAAATCAAACGACAATTCCGCGAATAATGAGTGGCGATGGAACGGCAGCGTCTTCGTCGACCGGCCGTCCCATCGAGAGTCTCACCCGCGCCAGCTCTGCTGACCGGGCTTTGTTTTGGGGAGCAGACGTGTACGACGCGAATAGCTACCGAACCAGCTGCGCATCAGTAGCAGCAGTTGCCATAGTCGCAATAACCGTCGTCGTAGTCGTACGTGCAAGGATAGCCGTAGCCATATCCCGGGCCATAGCCGCCATAGCGGGCGCCACGATGGGCGAAACCACTATGTAGTCCGCCAGCTGCTCCTTGATGTGCGAAGCCCACGCTGCGGCCGGTCATGAGACCGCCGCCGAAGCTTTGGCCAGCAAGGCCACCGCCCATTCCATGTCCGCCGAAGCCGCCACCGAAACCGCCGGCATGACCACCGCCGAAGCCGCCGCCGCCGTGACCCCCGCCACCGCCACCACCCCCGCCGCCACGCGCTTCGGCAATGCCGGTCGAGGCGCCGATGACGATCGCCGCAGCAAGTGCAGCTTTGATTGCAAATGTCGAGACATTCATGTTTGTACTCACGATCTGAGGAAGCCCCGCTCGATTAATCCTGGTTTGCGCGGCTCGTTCCGTCATGCGCCAAGGCACCGCAGGGCAATAAGGCAATTTGCAGCAACAGACAGCAGCTTCGATAAGATCGCGACTCTTATCCGCTTACGTATCTCAGTTATAAGCAGCGCGAATCTGGAAGGTCCGGTCGCGTGAGGATTGCCAATCTACGCTTCTCGTCTCTGGAGAACAAAATGTCGCGAGCTTTTGATCGGGAGCATCCATCAGCGCGAGCACACCAGAAGGGTGTGAGGCCTGACAATCAGGATCTCACTGTTGCCCTGGCAGTGTGTGCTATCGGACTGGCGCTTTCGCTGATTGCGCTCGCCTTGCCGGTCTGGGTCTTTCAGCCTTCCGATGTGACTTTCTTTCCGCTTCCTTGATCCGGAGCTGCTTGGTTGCTTGACGCGGCCTCGGCCTTTATGTCGGAGCCGTCTCACTCCGCCGCGGAGGCGGCAGGTACAGGCGCGGTCCCTTCCCGGGCAAGTCGGGCGAGGCCGACATGTGTCATGGCTGCGAGGATGGCGCCGACAATCGGGGCCGTCATATACAGCCAAGCATCGGCGAAATTACCCGTCGCGATCATTGGGCCGAGCGCCCGCGCCGGGTTGAAAGCCGCGCCGGTGAGCGCCCCACCCATGATGATGTTGAGGGTGAGCGTCATGCCGATCGCCAGCGGAGCGAGGCTGCCCGCACGGCCTGCGACCGCAGTACTAAGTACGACCGTGATCAGGAAAAAGGCTAGCACTGCCTCGATTACGAAGCCCGCACCAGGTGTGATGGTGAGGGTGGTGGCACCCAGCGCGAGATTGTGCGCAAGTGCAGGCGTGCCGAGGCCGGTCGCCACACCACCAAGCACGGCCGCCAACAACAGTGCGCCGACGACGCCGCCAATGAGCTGAGCGACGATATATCCGGCCGCCTCGATGGCGCTCATTGCACCCGCGGCGAGCACGCCGATCGTGACAGCGGGGTTCATATGCCCGCCCGAGACGCTGCCATACGCGAAGGCGAAGACCATGATGGTTAAGCCGTGGGCAAAGGCAATCGCGAATATCCCAGGCAGGCCGACACCATCGCCAATCACGGCGGCTGCGCCGGCGCCGATAAAGACGAAGGCGAAAGTGCCGATGAATTCCGCGAGGAGCTTAGACGGAAGCGAGCTCGACATTGCTGATCTCCGGAGATGCGACTGGCGTCATCCTGCTGGCGCTACACGTGCGGCCAGAGAATCATGCGTCATTTAAATGTCGTCATGACAGAAGCGACCGAATACCGCCGGACAATAATGAGCGGCGCGCGCCATGAAGCGATTGCCTCGACGCGCGCCGTCCTCGTCAAGCCGCTCTTACGAGCTGGTGTTGCTGTACCCGCCATTCGAGTTGGTGATGCCGCCCATGGCATCCTGCGCGAAGGCGGTGGAAACTGCGCCGAAGCCGAGGAAGGCAGCGAGCGCCAGTGCGAGAGAAAGTTTCATGATCCATCTCCTTTGGTTCAAGGGATCACGATGGAAGATGGGCGTATTGCATCGCGTGACAAGCCTTCGCAGGTGCGAAGTGTTGTCGAAGCTCCAACTAATTGCAACAAAACAGCAAGCTCGACTAATTCAGGCAAAAACGGCAAACTTCCGCTGTATATAACTCGCACGACGAATTGCGATTCCGGAGCGATGTGGCACCTAGCCAGATCGCGAGGAAGCCGGGCGAGATTCAAATCATCGGAGTTGAGAGCGGCCATCTGCCGCCGGCGGCGAGGGCTGCCTCCAATCGGCAGCTACCTGCGGGAGCAAGACGATCGCCGGCCCAAGTCAACACGCGACCGCCGGGCCGGCGAAACAAGGGAGCTGCGTTACTCGGCTGCGATTGTCTGCGGCGCGACCTTAATGCCGAGCGCGCTCGCCACGCCGAGCCCGTATGCGGGATCCGCGCGCATACAATTGGCAACGTGCCGCTGCTTGATGTGCAGCTTGGCGTCGCCCATCGCTCGCGCGGTGTTCTGGAACAGCACTTGCTTTTGCGCAGGCGTCATCATCCGGAACAAGTTGCCGGGCTGCTCCCAGTGATCATCGTCGACGTAGTGGTCGAAATGGGCTGCATTACCCTCGATCTCCATCGGCGGCTCGGCGAAATCGGGCTGGTTGTGCCAAAGCCCGGCGCTGTTCGGATGATAGGTGAGCGTTGCGCCGAGATTGCCGTCGGTGCGCATCTTGCCGTCCCGGTGATAGCTCTGGAACGGGCATTTCGGCGCGTTGACCGGGATGTGATTGAAGTTGATGCCGAGCCGGTAACGCTGCGTGTCGCCATAGGAGAACAACCGCCCCTGAAGCATTTTATCGGGCGAAAAGCCAATTCCCGGCACGATGTTGGCGGGCGAGAAGGCGGCCTGCTCAATTTCCGCGAAAAAGTTGTCGGGATAACGATTTAGCTCCATCACGCCGACTTCCATCAGCGGATAGTCGGCCTTCGGCCACACCTTGGTCACGTCAAACGGATTGTGCCTGTGAGCTTTCGCCTGAGCCTCGGTCATCACTTGAATGAAAAGCTTCCAGCGCGGGAAGTCGCCCGCCTCGATCGCGTTCAGCAGATCGCGTCCGTGGCTCTCGCGATCGTTGGCGACAAGCGCGGCCGCCGCCTCGTCGGTGAGGTTCTCGATGCCTTGCTGGGTGCGGAAATGGAATTTGACCCACGTTCGGTGATTGGCGGCACTGATCATCGCGAAGGTGTGGCTGCCGAAGAGATGCATATGACGGAAGCTTCGCGGGATGCCACGCTCGGACATTACAATCGTCACCTGGTGCAGCGCTTCCGGCAAAAGCGACCAGAAATCCCAGTTATTGTCAGCCGACCGCAGACCGGTGCGCGGATCGCGCTTGATCGCGTGATTCAGGTCCGAAAAGCGCAGCGGGTCGCGAAAGAAGAAGACGGGGGTATTGTTGCCGACGATGTCCCAATTGCCTTCCTCGGTATAAAACTTCAGGGCAGTACCGCGGATATCCCGTTCGGCATCCGCTGCGCCGCGCTCGCCCGCCACCGTTGAGAAGCGGACGAGCATCGGCGTCTGCTTGCCGACCTCGGAAAAGATCTTAGCCTTGGTGTAGCGGGTGATGTCGTGCGTGACGGTGAAGGTGCCATGGGCGCCCCAACCCTTTGCATGCATGCGGCGTTCGGGAATCACCTCGCGGTCGAAATGTGCCAGCTTCTCGATCAGCCAGATGTCCTGGAGCAGCGCCGGGCCGCGCGGGCCGGCGGTCATGATGTTGGTATTGTCCGCAACCGGCGACCCGGTTGCATTGGTAAAGCGCTTGTCTGAAGCCATGATCGGTTCCTCTGTTCGTGCTAGGTCGGGTCCACTGACGTCGCGCCGTGCAGGTTGGCCGACGGCTGGAGAAGCTTCAGTGTTCTGGTGTTCGGCCGCTTACCCGCGCCAAGCAGAGCCTCGGATGACGCTGCAGAAATTAGTGCGGGTGAAGTGCGGATCCTTGTCCGCCAGCACGTCGGCGTTGACGTTGCCGAAGGTCGTCTCCGGCCTGTGCTTGTTGCCGTCGTAGAAGGCTTGGATGATGTCTTCCTTGAAGTGGGCCGCACGCGGATGTGCACGCACCACAGCCTCGCGCTCCGCGTCGCTGTACTCGGCATATTTTATGCCGAGTACATCCATTTCGACGCCGGCCGTGACCAGAGCGACGACCGGGTGCATGTGCTGCGGGATGCCAGGCGTCGTGTGCAGGGCGATCGCTGTCCAGACCGTGTCTATGTCTTGGTGTGCGATACCGTAGCTTCGCAGGAAATTCCGGGCGGCATTGGCGCTGTCGACCTCGAAGCGCTCATCCGCGGTACTATGCTGATCTGTCAGGCCCATGTCATGGAACATCGCGCCCGCATAAAGCAGCTCGAGATCGAACTTGAGTCCACGGCGCTTGCCTGCCAAAGCGGCCCAGTAATAGACTCGGCTCGAATGGTGAAACAGCAGCGGCGACTCGGTGTCGCGGACGAATTCTGTGAGATCCCGCGCGAGCTTGCTGTCCGGGATTACGATGCCGGCAATTCGGTTCATATCCGGCTCGCGATGGTGATGGTGGGCCTCTGCCAGGCTCATGGATTTGTCCTTGAGAAGATCGGGCGTGTTCTGCCGGCGGCTTTTCTAAGCTTGCCCGAGGAGAGCTGCTTGTCAGGTGTTGTCCGAACTGTTCCGGAATTGCGTAACACCGCTGCGGAGGGTTATCCGTTGAATTGACGCGCGAAGCGCATAAGGCGATCTACCGCCGATTCGCGACTTGTAACGAGGATTGGAGAACCACGATGCGGCCGATCCCAATTGGGACGAAAGGGCACTTCGAGCTGGTGGTCGAATCGCAACACCTTGCTAATCGATTCAAGGATGTCATCCTGCCTCCGGTCTTCGCCACCCCCATGATGGTGCTGGTCATGGAAAACGCCGCCCTGAATGCTGTTCGCGAGTTCCTCGACCCCGACGAAACTGCGCTTGGGACGAAGATCGAAGTGCAGCATATCGCAGCGACGCCCATCGGCCATCGTGTGCACGCGGAGGCAGAGGTGGTGAGAGTAGAAGGAAATCACATTGAATTTCGCGTCGCTGCGTGGGACGACATCGAAGAGATCGGTCGCGGTACGCACGAGCGGATGGTCATCGACCTAAAGCGGATGAGCACGCGGCTGGCGAAGAAGAGGCGCACAGAATAAGCCCAATTACCGCTTACGAACTCCCGTAGTTCTCGATATGATCGAACTGAAGCACCCGCATTGGCTATTGCTGCTCACTGCCATGGTTTTCGGATTGGCTGGGGCGCTCATTTTGCATGCGGAGGAAGATTCGTTGCCCCTATCGGCGGCGGTTCTCCGCGAGATCGCTGAGGTTGAGGATAAGATCGATCGCATCGAAGCGCAGACGCTCGAGCGTCTCGCCGCACCGCCGGGCAATCAGGTTCAGCAGATCGAATTGCTTGGCAAAGCGATGCTGTATGACAAGCAGCTTTCGGTGAATCGGAATGAGGCCTGCGCCTTCTGCCACATGCCCGAGACGGGCTTCACCGGAGCGGTATCGGAACTCAACCGGACGACGGGTTCCTATCCCGGGTCTATTCGAACGCGCTTCAGCGAGCGCAAGCCGCAGAGCCACGCCTATGCGCCGCTTGCTCCGGTGCTTCACTACAATGCCGCTCAAGGCGATCTCGTCGGCGGCAATTTCTGGGACATGCGGGCCACCGGACGTCGTCTCGGCAATCCCGCAGCGGAGCAAGCTCAGGGGCCACCGACCAATCCCGTCGAGATGGGACTCCCAGATATCGCCTGCGCGGTCTACCGCGCCTCACTGCGGCCGTACCGCGCGCTCTTCGAGACCGTGTGGGGTCCGCAAGCTTTCGCTCTGGCCTGGCCCGGCGATACCGAACGGGTTTGCAATAATCCCGGTCCGCCGTCGGCAGACGATCCGTTGCCCGTCCATCTCGACGCGCTCGATCGCGGGCGCGCGGCGGCCACCTTCGATCAGATGGCGCAATCCATCGCCGGGTATGAGGCCTCGCACGAGGTAACGGCGTTCTCTTCGAAGTTCGATGCCGTGATGGCCAAAAAGGCGCAATTTATGTCGCAAGAGCAGACCGGCTATGACCTCTTTCGTGGCAAGGCAAGGTGCAACGAGTGTCACCGCGACGGTGGCCCCGGCGAAGAACCGTTGTTCACCGACTTCACCGCGAGCAACATCGGAACCCCTGCCAATCCGCTGCTTCCCTATTATGCGGAAGGCGTGCCCGATGCGCGGTTCTATGTGGCAAACCCGAGCGGCAAGTCGTTCGTCGACCTCGGCGTCGGCGGCTTTCTCGCGAACGGTCACCCGTTAAGTCAGCCCTCGGTGATAGATGACACTTGGCGGCCGCTGGCGGCGGACAATCGCGGCCGCTTGCGGGTGCCGACATTGCGCAACGTCGATAAGCGGCCCAACGCCGACTTCGTGAAGGCTTATGGCCATAACGGCTATTTCAAAAGTCTCAAGGGCATTGTACACTTCTACAATACCCGCGACGTACTACCACGCTGCACGCCGAACGATCCGCGCGAGGGCACGGGCTGCTGGCCGGCGCCCGAAACGACGGATAACATGAACACGAGCAAAGTCGGGCATCTCGGCCTCTCGGAATCAGAAGAAAACGCACTCGTGAGCTTCATGCAGACCTTGACCGACGGATTTACGTCAGCCGGCCAGAAGTAGATCGCAAAAGCACGAGGAATGGTTCGACGGTGGCCCCGTGCTTCTACGCGCGACGCTGTTGCGTCTCTCCGCATTCCGTGCGCGTGGCGGCTAATTCGGCAAGAGCGAACAACCCGTAGCATTTCAAGAACAGCTGCTTCTGGTGACACCGCTATGAAGAGCAAGAGCCCAAGCGGCAAAGCCGATTCCCGTAATGAGCAGCCCCGTAATGAATGTCACGCGGAATTTGCTGCACGGGCTCCGTTCTCCCGAGACGAGGAATACGCGATGATATCCCGACGCGGAATGTTGGCGGCCACAGCCGCGGGTGCGGCGATAAGTGCGACGACGGCACGCGCGGCCTCCTTCGGCAACCCGGATGAGCCGCCGCAAGGGGCGATAAACGCCAAGAACCTGGGAAGCATCACGGATCCCGGTCCGCAGAGCCGAGCTATTGCCGGCCAGTTTCCGTCCGCAACATCGCCGCCTCCGACCGACGTCGGCAGCCTGCCGATGGATTGGGCCTCGTTCAACAACGCGCCCCGACGCATCCAGGACGGTGGTTGGGCACGCCAGGTCACACAGGCTGATTTCGGGATTTCCGACACGATCTCAGGCGTCAATATGCGGCTGTCGGCTGGCGGCATACGCGAATTGCACTGGCACCAAGCGGCCGAGTGGGCGCTGATGACCTACGGCAAATGCCGGATCACCGTGCTCGACACATCGGGGCGGCCCTATGTCGCGGACGTAAACGAGGGAGACCTTTGGTATTTCCCGGCCGGCTACCCGCATTCGCTGCAGGGGCTCGGCCCTGACGGATGCGAATTTATCATTTGTTTCGACGATGGCGACGCCAGTGAGTTCAACACTCTATTGGTGACGGACTGGTTTGCCCATGCGCCTCCCGCCATTCTTGCCCAAAACTTCGGGGTACCGGCCGAGACGTTCGGGAAAATTCCGCTCCACGATCTCTGGATCTTTCAGGGCAAAGTGCCGGGTGATTTGTCCGCGGATCAAGCAGCCGCGAGCAGAACCGCAGGCGCGCCGCCCCTTCCATTCACGTTCCGCCTCGGATCGGCGGTTCCCGCAAAGGAGACGAGAGGCAGCAAGCTTTGGTTAGCCGATAGCAGCAATTTCCATGTTTCCACGACAGTTGCCGCGGCGCTCGTGACGCTGCGGCCCGGGGCGCTGCGCGAGATGCATTGGCACCCCAACGCCGATGAATGGCAATACTACATCAAGGGCAAAGCGCGGATGGGAGTTTTCAATACCGGGCCCAATGTGCTTACGACGGATTTCAACGCAGGCGACATCGGTTACGTCAAGCGCAACTACGGCCACTATGTGCAGAACGTCGGCGACACTGACATGCAGTTTTTGGCGGTGTTCCGGGCGCCTCACTACGAGGAAATATCGCTGTCGGACTGGCTGACCCATACGCCGCCGGCACTAGTCGCCCAGCACCTGAACGTCGACGAGGCGACGATCGCGAGATGGCCCGACAGCCACCCAGCAATCATGCCCGGGTCCTACTGAAGCTGCGTAAGATCGAGGAGCAAGACATACGGATCGCGCTATTTCTCGCTCTTTAACGTAATACCGTTCGCAACGTCCTACCTCGTGTCTGGCATGAGTGCGGAATTGGACGCTGATTGATGGATTAGCGCAATTCCAACCCACAGCGAACAATTGCAGCTCAGGCATCGCCGCCCAATCAACCCTACAACTACAATCTGGTTCGCCATTTGGGAGGGAGAAGGGTCATGCGGTGCGCATTGATCATCACGGCGCTGGCAGCGCTCTTCGCGTGCAGTCCTGCCTTCGCACAGGTTGGCGGAACGGCTAGCCCTGTCCCCAGCCTCAGCCCAACTTCGCCGCTCGGCATAGGTCCCGGTTCGCAGGTCGCGCCCACGGGCATGCCCATGGGCGCAACGGAACTTAACACGCCTGGCGTCAGCCCGATGCTCGGGACATCAACAATCGGCACCGTCACGCAATGCTCCGGGATCGGAGGTTCGCTGCCGCAGGCGTCATTTGGTAGTCCGCCGACGGTATCCGGCATGGGCACGGCAACCGCGGGCACGACGACCGGCCTAGGGAGTTCGATGACGGGAACCTCGGTCGGCACTGGAATGTCGAGCGCGGGTACATCATCGCCAACCGCCGTCTCCACAATGGTCTTTGATGGCGGCGGCACAGCCGGAACGGCGTCGGGCACGTGCGCTTCGACCGCCGGCAGCTCTTTGGGGGCACCCGCGTCGACTGCTTCCTCACCGACCATGATGGGATCCGTGGCATCCGGCGGGCGTGTCGGAATTCCGCTGGGCTCAACTGAACTGGGAGCTGGAGGTCTAAGCCCTTCGTTCACGCTCCCGTTGCCCGCTGCGCCCTCGCTTTCAACAGCCGGAAGTGCGCTCCCTTGTCCGACAACTGGAATATCGACCGCCACGGGAATGTCTACGACGACAGGAATGTCTACGACGACTGGGATGTCGACATATTCCACATCCTGTTGAACTGCTTCATTGGGGACGAAGCCACATGCGACGAAAAATCATCATTGCCCTCGTCTCATTTGTCGCAATTGCCGGCGTCGTCGGGGGGTTCGCCTCCATGCGCGCGTCGGCGTCGAGAAGCGCCGCGGCGCCGCCGCCGCCACCGCCCGTGCCGGTCGTCGCCTCAACCGTCGCGCAGCACGACGTCCCCATCTACCTGACCGGCGTCGGTACCGTCATCGCCTACAACACGGTCGTCGTGCACAGCCAGATTCAGGGCCAGCTCGTCAGCATCAATTTCACCGAAGGGCAGGCCGTGCATACCGGCGACCTGCTGGCGCAGATCGATCCACGCCCGTACCAGGCCCAGATCGAGCAGCTGACCGCCAACCGTGATCGCGATCAGGCCCAGCTCACCAACGCGATCGCCAATCTAAACCGCTACACGCCGCTGGAGCAGAAGGGCTATGCCACGCCACAGCTCTTGGAAACCCAGCAGGCGCAGGTGTCGCAGCTGCAGAATGCCATCAAATCCGATCAGGCGCTCATCGACGCCGCCAATGTGCAGCTCAGCTACACCCGGCTGACGACCCCGATCGACGGCATTGCCGGAATCCGCCAACTCGACATCGGCAACATCATTCATCCGACCGACGCCAACGGCCTCGTGGTCGTCACGCAGATCCATCCGATCTCGCTGATCTTCACGCTGCCGGAGACGCAGTTGCCGCAAATCCAGCAGCAGCAAGAAAAGACTAAGGCGCCGCTCACGGTTATCGCCTACAGCCAGGACAATAAGATTGAGCTGGACACAGGCGTGCTCGGGCTCGTCAACAACGAGATCCTGCAGACGACCGGCTCGATCCAGCTGAAGGCGAATTTCCCCAACAAAGCGAACCGGCTGTGGCCGGGCGAGCTCGTCAACGCGCGGCTGCTTGTCGACACGCGCCGCAACGGCCTCACAGTTCCGGAAGGTGCCGTGCAACAGGGTCCGAACGGCGCCTACTCCTATGTGATCAAGCCCGACGCGTCCGTAGAGGTCCGGCCGGTCAAGGTCGCACAAACCAGCCAGGGCCAGGCGCTTATCGATTCAGGGCTCCAGGCCAACGAGCAAGTGGTGGTGGACGGACAGTACAAACTCAAAGCCGGCGTGCAGGTCGTCGTTCTGCACGGCAAGGCCGCCGAAGAAGCAGCCGCGCAAACCGCTCAGCAAGCGCCGATCCCATGAGCAACATTTCCGCGCCGTTCATCCAACGGCCGATCGCAACGGCTCTTTTGATGGTGGCGCTGCTCGTCGGCGGCCTGGTTTCGTATCCGCTGTTGCCGGTTTCGGCGCTGCCGGACGTCAATTATCCGACGCTCACCGTCACCGCGCAGCTGCCGGGCGCCGACCCGCAGACCATGGCGTCGACGGTGGCCTCGCCACTGGAGCTGCAGTTCGGCGAAATCCCCGGCCTGACACAGATGACATCGGCGAGCGGCCTCGGCTACACCCAAGTTACGTTGCAATTCGATCTGAGCCGCCAAATCGACGGCGCAGTGAGCGACACGCTATCTGCGATCAACGCGGCGAATGCGTACCTGCCGGTCGGCCTTCCGTATCCACCGCTTATCCGCAAGGTCAATCCGGCTGATACCCCCGTGCTCGTGCTCGGGCTCACGTCCGACACGCTGCCGCTGACCACGGTTGACGCCTATGGGCAAAACATCCTGCTGCAGAAAATATCGCAGGTACCCGGCGTCGGTCTTGTGGGTATCGGAGGCCAGGAGCAACCGACGATCCGCGTACAGGTCGATCCGCAGGCGCTGGCGGCGCGCGGCATCAATCTTGAGGACGTGCGGACGGTGCTCGGGCAGGCGAATGTCGATCTCCCCAAAGGCACGCTCAACAGCCCGCGCCAGACGTATACGCTCAACACCAACGATCAGATTTTCCAGCCTGAAGACTACGCCAACCTTGTGGTCGCCTACAAAAGCGGATCGCCGGTCCGCGTGCGCGATATCGGCCATGTCATCAGCGCCGGCGAGAACGAGCTGATTTCCGGCTGGTTCAACACTCAACGGGCAATCATCCTGGCCATCCAACGGCAACCCGGCGCAAACGTCATCGACACAGTGAACCGGGTGAAAGCGATGCTGCCGGTGCTCGAGGCCTCGATACCTCCAGCGATCAAGGTTTCCGTCATTGCCGATCGAACGGATACGATTCGTGCCTCGGTCTCGGACGTGCAGTTCACGCTGATACTGACGGTCTTCCTCGTCGTCATGGTGATCTTTATATTCCTGCGGAACTTCTGGGCGACAATCATTCCGGCGATCACCGTCCCGTTGGCGTTGATCGGCACTTTCGCGCTGCTCTACGAGCTCGGCTACAGCCTCGATAATCTCTCGCTGATGGCCTTGTCGATCGCCGTTGGCTTCGTCGTCGACGATGCCGTCGTCGAGATCGAAAACATCGTGCGGCATATGGAAGAAGGCCTTTCCCCCTACGATGCGGCGATGAAAGGGTCCGGCGAGATCGGCTTCACAGTCATGGCCATCACATTCTCGCTCATCGCCGTGTTCATTCCGCTCTTCCTTATGAGCGGTTATGTCGGATTGCTGTTCCGCGAGTTCGCGGTAACCGTGAGCGTTGCCCTTGTTCTCTCGCTCATTATCTCGCGCACGCTCACGCCGATGATGTGCGCATACTTACTCAAGCCCGAAAAAAAGGAGCACGGTTGGCTATACCGCGTGTTCGAGCGCGGCTTTGATGCGCTGCTCCATGTCTACGAAGCAGGCCTCAAGATCGTTCTCAGGCACCGCTTGATCACGATGATGGTGATGTTCGCCACCATCGCGCTCACCGGGTACTTTTATGTGGTCATCCCGAAGGGCTTCTTTCCGCAGCAGGATACCGGATTGATCATCTCCCAATCCGAGGCGGCCCAGGATATTTCCTTCCAGGCGATGAAGGAGCGCCAGCAGGCCTTGCAAGACGCCATCATGCGCGATCCTGCTGTCGCCACGATCGGCGCGGCCGTCGGTGCCGGCGGCGGCGTCTACACGGCCAATGACGGTCGCGTCTACATTACGCTCAAACCCAAAGACCAGCGCGATCCGATGGAGACGGTGATCGCGCGGCTGCGCAGAAATCTCGCCAACATTCAGGGCATCACCCTCTACATGCAGGCCGCGCAGGACATCACCATCGGCGCACGGCTGAACAAAACGCAGTTTCAATTCACATTGAATGACGCCGATCCCGGCGAGCTCAATCATTGGGCCTCCCTGTTTGTCGACAAGATCAAGGCGAGTCCGGGCATCGCCGATGTCACCACCGACCAACTCAACGCCGGCCCGATGCTCGACATTACGGTCAAGCGGGACGTCGCCTCGAGCTATGGAATCCTGCCGTCCACCATCGATAATACGCTCGACGACGCCTTCGGCCAGCGTATCGTTTCGACGATGTACACCACTTTGCAGCAGTACCACGTCATTCTCGAGGTCGATCCGAAATTTCAGTATGGGCCCGAGGCACTCAGCGGCATCTATGTGAAATCATCGGCTGGCCAGCAGGTGCCGATATCCACGCTGGTCGACAGCGTCGTAAAGGTGGCGCCGATCGTCATCAACCATCAGGGCCAGTTCCCGTCGGTGACGATCTCGTTCAATCTCGCCCCGGGGATCGCGATCGGTCAGGCGGTCAGCGCCATTGAGCAGGCGCAAAAAGACCTGCATCCGCCGCTCTCGCTGCAGACGAGCTTTCAAGGCAACGCGCAGGCGTTTGGGGCGTCGCTGTCGAGCACGCCGATCCTCATCGCCGCGGCACTCTTCGTCATCTACATCATCCTCGGCGTGCTTTACGAAAGCCTCATCCACCCGATTACGATCATCTCGACGCTTCCTTCGGCCGGCCTCGGCGCTCTGCTGCTGCTGATGGCAGTGCACGTCGATCTCAGCGTGATCGCCATCGTCGGCATCATATTGCTGATCGGCATCGTCAAGAAGAACGGCATCATGTTGGTCGATTTCGCCCAGCAGGTGGAGCACAGCCATGGTCTGAGCGCCGAGGAATCGATCTACCAGGCCTGTATGTTGCGCTTCCGGCCGATCCTGATGACGACGATGGCGGCGCTGCTTGGCGGCGTGCCGCTGATGCTCGGCAGCGGCGTCGGTTCGGAGATTCGCCAGCCGCTCGGCTACACGATCGTCGGCGGGCTTATCCTGTCGCAAGTGCTGACGCTCTACACGACGCCGGTCATTTACATCTATCTCGATCGGTTCCAGACCTGGATGTTCGGGGAAAAGAAGAAGCAAGCGACAGCGGGTGATGCAGCGCCAGTGCCGGCGGAGTGAGCACCAAGGCCCGGATATGGACAAGATCGCGTCAGGCCCAACAAGCTTCGACAAGCCTTTCCCCCGAGCTCGCCCAGATTCCCTGTGAGATCATCTAAGGAAGAGTGGCATCATGGCTCAAGAAGCGGACGCGTCAAAAACCAACATGGAGTTCGCTGAGATTTCCGGCACCTCCCTCAAAGTGTCGCGCGTCGCGATCGGCACATGGGCGATTGGTGGCTGGATGTGGGGCGGAAC
>JAXDNJ010000037.1:0-63334 GCA_034669505.1 Methylobacteriaceae bacterium | reverse complement strand
CGGCGGCAATGGTTTCGGGTGCCGCGCACCATGATCCCCGGATTCGTATTGTGGGCGTTGTACTCAACAAGGTCGGCTCGGACCGGCATCTGCGGCTGGTGAAGGATGCGATCGAGGCGATCGGGCTAAGAGTCGTTGGCGCACTGATGCGCGATCCCGACCTGGTGCTACCCGAGCGCCATCTTGGATTGGTTCAGGCGAGCGAAACCAAAAATCTCGATGCGCTCCTGGACCGGGTTGCCGATCGCGTCTCAGCACAGATCGAGCTTGATGAGATTTTCCAACTTGCCGCGTCGAGTTCGCACAGTGCCGTGCGGAATGCCCCGCCATTGCCGCCTCCAGGGCAGCGCATAGCCATCGGTCGCGACGAGGCTTTCTCTTTCCTCTATCCCCACATCGCCGCCGGCTGGCGGCGTGCGGGGGCGGAGCTGCTGTTCTTCTCGCCCCTGGCGGACGAAGCGCCGGCCGCCGACGCGGATGTCTGTTGGTTGCCCGGCGGCTATCCCGAACTGCATGCCGGCCGCCTCGCCGCTGCCGGGACTTTCCTGCAGGCGCTTCGCCGCTTCGCCGAGACGCGCCCGGTCCACGGCGAGTGCGGCGGCTACATGGTCCTTGGCCGCACCTTAACCGATGCCCAGGGTCACGCCCATTCAATGGCCGGCCTGCTGCCGGTGACGACGAGCTTCGCCAAGCGCAAGCTTTCGCTCGGTTACCGCGCGGTGCGTCTCCCTTCGGACCATCCGCTCGGGACCGCCGGCACCATTCTGCGCGGGCACGAATTCCACTATGCGACAGGAATGGAGGATTCGAGTAACGCTCCGTTCGCGGATATGACCGATGCTTATGGCGGGGACTGGCGTCCTGCAGGGAGCCGTCTTGGCAATGCTTCGGGAACTTTCTTTCACATTATCGCCCGCGACAGCTGAATCGGAGACGAGGAAGCGCATGTCTCACGGCTCGTCCCACGGCTCGAAATTCCTGCTTGCCGGAGTCATGGGCTGGCCGGTGATGCATTCGCGCTCGCCGAAGCTGCATAATTTTTGGCTGCAGCAATATGGGCTCTCCGGCGCCTACCTGCCGCTCGAGATCAGGCAGGAAGGACTGGAGCGCGCCTTGCGAGCGCTGCCGGCGCTGAATTTCGCCGGCTGCAACCTGACCATCCCGCACAAAGAGGCGGCGATGGGCGTGATCGACACCATTGATCAGGCAGCCCGCAGGATCGGCGCGGTCAACACGATCGTCGTCGGCCCCGAGGGGCAACTCGAGGGCCGCAACACCGATGCCTACGGTTTCATCTCCAGTGTTTGCGATGCCCAGCCCGGCTGGCACGCAGGGGATGGGCCGATCGTCGTGCTCGGCGCCGGTGGAGGAGCGCGCGCCGTGCTGACGGCGCTAATCGAGGCCGGTGCGCAGGAAATCTGGCTGGCCAATCGCAACCTCGAGCGAGCGGAAGCGCTGGCGCAGGAATTCGGACCACCGATCGGAATCTGCGACTGGAGCAAGCGGCATGAGGCGCTCGATCAGGCCGCGATGCTCGTCAACACGACGAGCCTCGGCATGCTCGGGCAGCCGCCGCTCGACCTCGTGCTTCAGGCGCTGCCGTTCG
Organism: Methylobacteriaceae bacterium; assembly: GCA_034669505.1. Classification (GTDB taxonomy): domain Bacteria; phylum Pseudomonadota; class Alphaproteobacteria; order Rhizobiales; family Beijerinckiaceae; genus JAFASC01. Next base: position 61,728 of record JAXDNJ010000037.1, on the reverse strand, counting down.
CAGCCCTGGTCTGCGACATCGTCTATGTGCCCCTGGAGACGCCGCTTCTCGCGGCGGCGCGGCGGCGCGGAAATCCGACGGTCGATGGCCTCGGCATGCTGCTACATCAGGCGCGCCCGGCCTTCGAAGCCTGGTTCGAGATTTTACCTGAAGTGACACCGGCGCTGCGCACGATGATGGAAGCAACGTTGTGAACTCGTCACAGCTGTTGTTCTTTTCTTAACCGGATTCTCAATCGCTCAGGCTAAGGCTACAGTCACGATTGATTCGAGCGGCGGGGCGGACGCGGCTCGATTGCGATCCTTTGCGCATGCGTGAGGCGTGTGGGCCAGGACCGCATCGAGGAGATAGGAATGGCACGGCGGCCACGGCGTGACCCGACTTGCCTTCTATCGGCGGCTTTGGCCGCAATCGCCTGCCTTTCATTTGCCGCCGGTCCCGTGCGCGCCCAAAACTTCGACTTCATCAACCCCGATCACATGGCGGAGACGTCAGGTCTCGCCGGCGTGTTGCTCGTCCTCGGCCTCGTTCTTTTCTCGACCATCACCGCGCTTCTGCACCTGACCGGCCGGCAGCGTTGGACCCAGCGCGAGGCGCATCTCACCAATGAGCTCGCGCATCTGCGTCACCAACTCGATCGCGCGCAGGTGTTCCTCTCTGCCGAACCGCAGATCGCCATCGCCTGGAGCTCGGCGAATGGCGATCCCGACATCGAAGGCGATCTGTCGCTCGTCACCGACGCGCCGGTCGCGCGTCGCGTGCTGGGCTTCGGATCTTGGCTCGCCCCGCAGGCGGCACAGCAGCTCGAGGCCTGTGTCGAGCGCCTGCGTCAGCGAGGCGAAGCTTTCCGCATGCCGCTCGCAAGTCTCGCCGGGCGACATCTCGAGGCAGAAGGCCGCCCCGTTGGCGGCCGCGCCGTCATGCGCATCCGCGACGTCTCCGGCGACCGGCTCGAGCTGATTGGATTGCGCGAGCGCTATGCCGAGACGAAAGCGATCGCCAATGCGCTGCGCACCATGCTCGACGCGATCGCTGATCCGGTCTGGATGCGCAATGAGGCGGGCCGGCTGACCTGGGTCAACAGCGCTTACCTGCGTGCGGTGGAGGGAACCAAGCCCGAGGATGTTATCGCGCGCCATATCGACCTTCTGGAAAAGCCGGACCGCGAAGCCGCCGCCGGGGCGCTCAGCCGAGGCGAAATCTGGCGGGCTCGCGTGCAAGCCGTCGTTGCCGGCGAGCGCCACACGCTCGACGTCGTCGATGTGCCGGCGTCGCCCTATTCGGTCGCCATCGCGAACGACTTAAGCGAACTCGAAGCGGCGCGCGCCGATCTCGAGCGGCAGATGGAATCGCATGCGCGCACGCTCGACCAGATGCCAACCGGCGTCGCGATTTTCGACCGCAAGAAGCGCCTCGTCTTCAACAACGCGGCTTATCGCGATCTATGGTCGCTCGACGCAAGCTTCCTCAGCCAGCGGCCGACGGATTCCGAAATCCTCGATCGTCTCCGCGCTGAACGCCGCTTGCCCGAGCAAGCCGATTTCCGTGCGTGGAAGAACGGCCTAATGGGCGCCTATCAATCGGTTGAGACCACAGAACAGCCCTGGTACTTGCCGGATGGCCGTACGCTGCGCGTCGTCACCAATCCCAATCCGCAAGGCGGCGTCACCTACCTCTTCGACGACGTCTCCGAGCGCTTCCACCTCGAATCGCAATTCAATGCGCTGACGCGCGTCCAGGGCGAGACGCTGGAAACGTTGAAGGAAGGCGTCGCGGTTTTCGGCACCGACGGCCGCCTGAAACTTGCAAACCCCGCGTTCTCGACGCTGTGGCGCGTCGATCCCGCTGCGCTTCGCATGCAGCCGCATTTCGATGCGCTGGCGGAGGCTTGCAAACCGCTGCATCCGCAGGAAGCAGCCTGGAGTGCGCTGCGCGCCATCGTCACCGGCTTGTCGGAAGGACGTACCGGGTTCGAACGGCGGCTCGAACGCACCGACGGCTCGGTCCTCGATTGCGCCGCGCAGCCGCTGCCCGATGGGGCGACCCTCGTCACCTTCATCGATATGACTGCGAGCGTGAATGTCGAGCGCGCGCTGACCAATATGAACGCGGCGCTGCTCGCCGCCGAGAAACTGCGCAACGATTTCGTCCATCACGTCAGTTACGAGCTACGCTCGCCGCTGACCAACATCATCGGCTTTATTCAGCTTCTGGGCGACGGCTCGATCGGACCTCTGAATGAGAAGCAGCGCGAATATGCCGGCTATGTCCTGAAATCATCCGCCGCGCTGCTCGCGATCATCAACGACATTCTCGATCTCGCCACGATCGATACCGGCGCGACCGAGTTGCAGCTTGCCGACGTCCATATCGAAGAGACGATCGAGGCCGCGGCGGAAGGCTTGCAGGACCGCCTCTCCGATGCGGCCATCGATCTGAATATCGTCACCACGGACAATATCGGCAGTTTCCGCGCCGACGGAAAACGCGTGCGGCAGATACTGTTCAATCTTCTCTCCAATGCAATCGGCTTCTCCGAGCCCGGACAGACGGTCACGCTGGCGGCGCTACGCCGGCCGAAGGAGGTCGTGTTCAAGGTGAGCGATCGCGGCCGCGGCATTCCGCCGGAAATTCTCGATAAGGTTTTCGACAGGTTTGAAAGCCACACCGTCGGCTCGCGCCACCGCGGCGTTGGCCTCGGCCTTTCGATCGTGCGATCCTTCGTCGAACTTCACGGCGGCAAAATCTTCATCGACTCGGCGCCGGGAGAGGGAACGACGGTCACCTGCATCTTCCCGGTCGATGAGCTGCAGGAAAGCGGCGCGCCACTGGCGGAGCGAGCCTAAAGACGAGGATACGTGGAGACACAGGCGACGGTTTGGGACATCGACCTTGCCGACGAGGCGGCGACAAACGCCCTCGCGGTGAAAGTGGCGTCGTATGTCAAAGCCGACGATCTCGTTGCGCTTTCGGGTGAACTCGGTTCGGGCAAGACGACCTTTGCGCGCGCGCTGATCCGCTCGCTGACCCGCGACCCTGATCTCGAAGTTCCGAGCCCCACTTACACTTTGATGCAGGTCTATGACGGCGCCGGGTTTCCTCTCGTTCACGCCGATCTTTTCAGGATCAACAATCCCTCGGAGCTGGCGGAGCTCGGATGGGAAGAGAGCGCGGAAGGCGCCGTCGTCATCGTAGAATGGCCCGAGCAGGCGGGCGACGCTCTGCCGCAGGACCGGCTCGACATACGTATCGAGCTGGCTCCCGAGCTCGGGGAAAACCAGCGGCGGGTGACGCTTTCGGCCAGCGGGACGTTTGCACCGCGTCTCGCGCAGGTCAAAGCGATCCAGGATTTGCTGTCGCGTGCCGGATGGAGCGAAGCGTCCCGCAGCTTCATTCAGGGGGATGCCTCGACGCGTAGTTTCGAGCGCCTGGAGAAGCCGGACGGGCGCAGCGCGATCCTCATGATCTCGCCGGCGCGTCCCGACGGTCCGCCGGTGCGCTACGGCAAACCTTATAGCGCGATCGCGCGGCTGGCCGAGACGATCAAGCCGTTTCTGGCGCTGGATCGAGCGTTGCGGGGACAAGGGCTTTCGGCACCCGAGATTTATGCCGAGGATGCGGCGGCGGGCCTCGCGTTGCTGGAAGACCTCGGCAGCCAGCGCATAGTCGATGACAATGGCCCGATTCCGGAGCGCTATCTCGAAGCCGTCACGCTGCTCGCAAGCCTGCACGGGCGCAGTGCCTCCGATGTCGTGCCGCTCGCCAACGGGCATTACCGCATCCCGGCCTACGATCTCGACGCGCTCCTCATCGAAGTCGAACTCCTCGTCGACTGGTACGCCCCGCATGTGGCGAAGGCGACGCTGTCGTCGGGAACACGCGCGACGTTCGTGAATCTGTGGCGCCAAGCGCTCGTGGAGATCGCTTTGGCGCGGCCGACATGGACGCTGCGCGATTATCACTCGCCCAATCTGATCTGGCTTGCCGAGCGCGAGGGAATTGCGCGCGTCGGCCTCGTCGACTTCCAGGATTGCGTCATGGGCCATCCCGCCTACGACTTGGCCTCGCTGCTGCAGGATGCGCGGGTGACCGTGTCCGACGATCTCGAACTGAAACTGCTCGGCGCCTATGCGCGCTTGCGCAAGCAGGCTGACCCCAGTTTCGACATGGCCACCTTCGCGCGCGCCTATGCCATTCTAGGTGCGCAGCGCGCGACAAAAGTGCTTGGCATTTTCGCGCGTCTCGACAAGCGCGATCATAAGCCGTGGTATCATGCGCATATGCCGCGGGTGGAGACGTATCTGCGCAAAAGCCTCAATCATCCGGCGCTCGCAAATCTGCAATCGTGGTACGACGATTACATGTGGTCCGGGCTGGTGAGGTCGGCCTGAGCGCTTCAGAACCGAGCACCCCCGTGCCTGACACCGTGATGGTGTTTGCCGCGGGCCTCGGCAAGCGCATGCGTCCGGTCACCGACGCGGTTCCGAAGCCGCTGGTCAAGATCGGCGGCCGCACGATGATCGATCACATGCTCGACCGCTTCGCCGAGATCGGCGTCGGACGCGCGATCGTCAACGTGCATTATCTCGCGGATCAGTTGGAGCAGCATCTTGCGCGCCGCACCGCGCCGAAGATCATCATCTCGGACGAGCGCGAGAAACTGCTCGACCAAGGCGGCGGGATCAGGAAAGTTTTGCCGCTGATCGGCGACAAGCCGTTCTTCATCTGCAACACCGATGCGATCTGGCTCGAAGGCGCACGCAGCAATCTCGCGCGTCTGCGCGATCGGTGGGACCCGGACATAATGGACATCTTGCTGCTCGTTGCCGCGAGCGCCACCAGTATCGGTGTCGATTGGGCGGGCGACTTCTTCATGGATGGTGGCGGCCGGCTGACCCGCCGCGGCGAAAGCGAAGTGGCGCCGTTCGTGTATGCCGGCGTCGGCATCATGAAGCCGGAGCTTTTTGCAGACACGAAGGAAGATGTGTTCCGGCTGGCGCCGTTCTTTTTCGAGGCCGCGGAGCAGGGCCGTCTCTTCGGCCAGCGGCTCGACGGGCAATGGCTGCATGTCGGCACGCCTGCGGCCATCGATGAGGCGGAGCGGGCGATCCGGAGGTCCGTCATGTAAGCTTTTACGCCCGCGGCGCGATGCGAAACCGGAACGCGCTTGATCCGAACCTCCGCAAGGCTTCCGGCAGCATCTGCTGAAAGCGCGCCGCAAGGACGAGTGGCCACGGAAACGCGATGACGGCGCGATCGCGCTCGAGCCCGCGGATGATCCGGCGCGCGGCATCGTCGGGGGAAATTTCGAACGGTTTCCAGCCGAGATAATCCGCCGCCATCGGCGTCGTCACGAAGCCGGGGCAGACGACGTTCACCTTGATGCCGTCGTCGCGCAGCCGCTCGCGCATCGCGAGCCCGTAGGCGAGAAGCGCCGCCTTGCTGCCGCTATAGGCGGCGGCGTCGGGCAACGGCGCCAATGCCGCGATCGAGCTTACAAACACGATGCGTCCGTGCCGCCGCTCGCGCATCCGAGGGATCAGCGGCAAGGCCGTCGCCAGCGCGCCGGCGAGGTTTATTTCGAAGAGAGCGAATGTTTCGTCTTCGCTCTCGATTTCGCCGGCCGGCGAGGTGCCGACGGAAACCCCGGCATTAGCAATCACGCAATCGACGGGGTGCTTGGAATCAAACTGCAGAAGGGTGGCGCGCAGCTCGTCGCGGCGACGCACATCCGCGGACATCACACGAACCGACGCCGCGCGCGAGATGCAGGCCTCGGCTGTCTCAGCGAGCCGCGCCGCATCGCGGCCGAGTAAGCCGAGAACGGCACCGGGCCCTGCGAGCGCAATGGCCAGCGCCCTGCCGATGCCGCTCGAAGCACCGGTGATGACGTAGACGCGTTCCTGCAATTGCTGCCTGCCGGTTCATTGACGCTTTGGTCCACCTATCCTATCAGCGCCGCCGACGCTAAGCCGGGACCGGATTTTGACCGATTTCGAGCCGAACCCGGTTCCCGCACCCTCCGTGAACTCCGCAAATGTGATTGCGCTTCTGCCGCAGCGTGATGTCGAGATCGTGCACGGACGCATGTTGGCGACCAGCGACGAGCCTTGGCTCCGGTTCGATGATATCGGCGCCTTCAGGCCTGGCGGTTTCGTCGAAATCGTCTATCGCGCGAGCCTGTTCGACGATCCGGTGCGGCCGATCCTGCGCTTTTTCCTGGCCGATGGCGCGGAGGTCGAGCGCTTTCTGCCCGCACCGGTCGCAGGTGCGGGCATCTGGACCGGGCGCGTGCCGCACGGCAGGACCGACGTGTGGATCAGTCCGACGCGGCATCCCGGCCGCTTCGATTTCCTTATCGAGCGCGTCCGCCGCCGCAATGGGGTCGCGCTGTGGCTGAAGGCGCTACGCCGCTCGCCGCGTTACGCGCTCTCGGCGCTGTTCTACGGCGTGCCCGGATTTCGCGCCGAATACGACATGAACCTCGATTGGGCGCTCGGCTTCACGCCGTTGGCGAAGTTCGAGACTTGGCGGAAGCGCCGCGCGCGTGCGCTCGATCTGGTCGAGGTCGATACGCCGCGCGTCGATTGGGCCAACGGCCCGAATATTCACGTCTTTACGAGAGGTTCTGGCGGGGAGGCGAGGGAAAACAGCCTCCGATCGCTGCACGCGCAGCTTTATACGAAATGGCACCTCTACGAAGCGGAGGAATGGCCGGACGGCGCCGCACATCCCGATGATCTCGTGTTTGTCCTGCAAGCAGGCGATCGGCTGGAGCCGCATGCCTTTGCCTGCGCCGTCGAGCACGCGGCGCGCTGTCCGGCGCAGCAAATCTTCTACGCCGACGAGATGGAGGATACGGGGGCGGGCGCGCTTGTTCCCGCCTTGAAGCCCGACTGGAGCCCGCTCTTGCAGGCCGCCCGGCCCTATCTCGGGCGCGCAATCTTTGCGCGGGTGCGGCTCGTGCAGCGCGGCGGCGCCGCGGCAGGGCCTCAGGATATGTCCGCTTTGATCAGCCCGCCGGAGGCGCTTCCGGCCGACGCGGTCGGTCATCTGCGGCGCATGCTGCTGACCCGCGGGGCGGAGCCCCAGGCCGCCCCGCCAAGCACCACCCCCCTGGCGTGGTGGGCGGGGGCCGCGGCAGATGCGGCATCCGCGTCGATCATCATCCCCACCCGCGACGGCGGCGACCTCCTCGACAAATGCGTCGCGAGCATTTTCTCGCAGACGCGTCACGCGGCCTACGGCATCGTCATTGTCGACAACGGCAGCACTGAGCTCGCGACGCGCGCGATTTTGGCGCGCCTTGCCCCGGACCCGCGCGTCACCGTTCTCGCACAGCCCGGGCCCTTCAATTTTGCCGGCCTGTGCAACGCTGGCGCCGCTGTCGGGGCGCAGGAGGTGCTGGTCTTCCTCAACGACGATACCAGCGTGCGCTCGCCGGATTGGCTGAGCCGGCTCACCGCAGCAGCAGGCCGGCCGGAACTCGGCGCGATCGGGACGAAGCTCCTCTATCCCGATGGTAGCGTCCAACATTCCGGCGTCTCCCTGGGAATCGGCGAGACAGCCGGTCATTTCGGCGCCGGTGCGCCTGGGGCGGATCCCGGCTGGGCCGGCCGTCACAGAGTCCTCCACGAAGTCTCGGCTGTGACGGGCGCCTGCCTCGCCGTCTCGCGCCGCAAGTTCGACGCGGTCGGGGGCTTCGATTCGGTGAACCTGCCGATCGAACTCAACGATGTCGATCTCTGCCTCCGACTGAGCGAGAGGGGCTGGAAGACGGTGTGCCTCTCCGAGGTGAGCCTGAATCACGAGGAATCGGCAAGCCGAGGGGGTGCAAAATTTCGTCTCCTTAAGGTCCATCATGAAGAGCGCACGTATTTTGTCCGGCGTTGGCGCAAGTCAGTTCGTGACGATCCGTTTTTTCATCCGGCTTTTTCTCTCTTCAGGAGGCAGGAAGCCCTTGGTTAGAAGGTTCTTTACTTTCAGGGCGCTGCCTGCGGACGCCGTGATTTCCGATGCCTTAGAAAGGCCGCGGTGAGGGGCTCTTTCTCTTCTCCTCAGAGCCGGTAATCCGGCGCGAAAAAGGTGGCGGCGTCGCCGCGCAGCTAAAGGACGGACGGTTACATCCGGTGACGCAGGTCGTCGAGAAATCCAGGCACGGTATCGAGGTCGCCCGGCCACGCAGCGTTCCGGCTCTCTCGGGCTGGAAAGTCCCTGCCACGCTTGCTCGGCTCGGCGGACAGTTTTCCGCCCGCGCCCGAGCGCTGCCGGTCGCGCCTGGCCTTCTCGCCGGTACGGAAAAGGTGCTCGATGTCGCAGCCGGCGGCGGGGCGCTTTGGAAGAGCTTCCTCATCTGCGTCCTTGCGCCTGCGCTCTGCTATCTCTTCTACGGCGCGTTCATCGCGTCCGACGAATATGTCGCCGAGACCCGCTTGACGGTGCGGGCATCGCAAGAGCAGAAGACGTCGGGTATCGATGCCACATCGATCATCAGCAAGATTACGGGCGGCTCGAGCAAGTCGACTGTCCAGGACGCCTTCATCGTCGTGAACTACATCAAGAGCCGCGCGATCGTCGCCGATCTGGGCGGCCGCGAATTTTTCGAAAGAATATATTCCCGCAACGACGCGGATTTCGTGTCCCGCCTCGGCAAGGACTCGGATATCGAGGAGCTTTGGAAATATTGGACGGCAAAGGCGAAGGTCAGCATCGACACGACGTCGGGCATCATTACCTTACAGGTGCAAGCCTACACGCCCGAAGACGCGACCAAGATCGCGCAGACCGTTATCGATCTCAGCGAACGGCTCGTTAACGATGTTTCGAAACGTAGCCGATCGGATGCTGTCGAACGCGCCGAAAGCGAAGTTGAACTCGGTGGCAAGAAGCTCGCGCAAGCGCGCTTGAAATTGCTTGAATTTCGTAACGAGCACGTGCTTATCGACCCCCTCAGCCGAGCCAAAAGCATCGGCGAAATGGTCGGCCAGCTTACGATCGAGCGGCTCGAACTCGACAACAATCTGCGCAGCCTTTCCGGCGTGCTCGCCGCCGATTCGCCCAGCCAGCGCCTGCAGCGCATGCGCCTCGCGACAATCGATCAACAAATCGCTTCTCTCAAACAAAAACTAACGGACTCAAAGGGCACCGACACCGTCTCGGCACAGCTCGCGAAATTCGAGGAACTGGAGCTGAATGAGAAATTTAACGAGAAGATGTATACGGTCGCGCAAGCCGCTTACGAGAAGGCGCGCCAGGAACGCGCCAAGCAGCTGCTTTATCTCGTCGTCGTGGTGCGGCCGACGATTCCGGAATCGGCCACATATCCGAAAGTGGCGCTTACGACAGGACTGACGTTCTCGAGTCTTCTCATCTTGTGGGGCATCGGGGCCCTGTTGGCGGCGGCGATCCAAGATCAATCGATCTGAGTTTGTTCACGATCGATTTTGGCACTCGTAAAGCTGCGACGACGAGGCACAGGCAACATCATTCTTTCACCGATTCCACCACATAATCGACGCGATCGGGGTGATTTTGATGCCGGGATCGTTTCCGTCCCGTGTGGTAGGAGAGTCACAGAAGGGGCAAAAGCGGGAGCATGCGGGCGACGGCCGTCTCGTTGCCTTGACGTGCAGAACCTCCCCTCCCACGAATGCGCGCCAACGAAGCCGGCCAGGGGTCTTGATGCGGTTTTGGTTTAGTATTGCGGCAGTCTCGAGCCTCGCGATGGGTATCGCGGGATGCTCGTCACTACCATCTCAGGGTCCGTCGGCCCTTGATGTCGTCCAACAGGGCACCTCGGTCGACCCGGACGTCGCGCCGCGCTTCCTGATCACCGACCTGAGCGAATACAGCGTCTCGGTTCTCGAGCGTACGCCCATCCCGACATTCTTCGGACGCTTCGGCGATCATCGCTCGCCCCCCTCCCCCGTTATTGGCGTCGGCGATTCGCTTACGGTGACGGTTTGGGAGGCCGCCGCCGGCGGGCTTTTCTCGGCACCCGCACTCGGCGGGGTGACGACCGGTTCGCATTCCTCGATCATTCCGGCGCAGGTTGTCGCGCGCGACGGCTCGATCACAGTGCCCTATGCGGGACGTATCCGCGTCGTCGGCCTGACCCCGCCTCAGGTCGAGGCGGCTATTGTAGAGCGTCTCTCCGGCAAGGCGATCGAGCCGCAGGCGCTCGTCAGCGTCTCCGGCAACATCAGTAATACGGTGACACTGACCGGCGAGGTGACGCTCGGCGCGCGGGTCCCGCTGACCACCCGGGGCGACCGGATCCTCGACGTCATCGCCACCGCGGGCGGGATACGCGCGCCCGTCCACGAAACATTCATCGCGCTCTCGCGCGGGAACCTGACGGTGCAAGTGCCGATGCAGGCTCTGCTCACAAGGCCTCAGGAGAACATTTTTCTGAGGCCCGGCGACGTGCTGACGGTCGTGCGCGATCCGCAGACTTTTACGGCATTCGGCGCTACGGGCCGAAACGCACTCGTCAATTTCGACGCGATCGGCATTTCGCTTGAAGAGGCGGTCGCAAAGGCCGGAGGCCTGCTCGATCTCGCAGCGGATGCGCAGGGCGTGTTCCTGATGCGCGTCGAACCGGTGGCAGTCGCACGCCAACTGAACCCCGACTACCCGATCGCGCCTGGCCAGAAGTTGGTGAACGTCGTCTATCGCATCAACATGAAAGACGCAGGCACCTACTTCCTGGCGCGCCGGTTCCCCGTTCACAACAAAGACGTGATCTATGTGGCGGTCTCACCTGCGAACGAGCTGCAGAAGGCGATGGCCGTGTTTAACTCCGTCGCGGCCCCGGCGTATCAAGCAGCGGCCGGAGCAACCCTTGTGAGATAAAGAAGTGGGGCGTCTCCTGGCTAGATGATCGCGGCGACGAGGCGGTTCCCATCGATCATTGCTGATAGGGTTCGACGCTGGCGAAGTTCCGCGCCGCGCCGCGCCGGTCCCGCGCCGCGGTTACTTCGCCATATGGTCGCGTACGAGGAAACCGCCGCCGGCGAGCAATATCCATGCGAGCAGCGCGGGACCGCTGATCAGAAACCAGCTCCACCAGCGCTTCGGATAAGTCGCTTTCGTCGCAAGCATCGGCCTCACGAAGGAGGAGAGATAGACCTTCTGTGCCTCAAGATCGAGGCGCGCATTCTCGTAGGCAGCCGAGCCCATGACATAACGCTGCATGGCGACGACCAGGTCCGTCTGTTTGAGATCGAGAGCCCTCTTGCGATCGGCGAGACTCTCGCCCGTCTGGTTCTTGTCAGCGATCTGGTTCGAATACCTGCCGATCTGATCCTGAAGCGTCTGCGCGCGCGAATTTAATACGCGAACCTGGGGAGCCTCGGCGGAAATGTTGTCGCCTTGCGCCGCGATCTGCTGCTGGGTCTTGGCCAACTCCATACGCAGAGCTGTGATTACTTTGTTGACGGCCTCGGCTTCGACGCTGGCGTCGAGCACGCCTTCGGAATTTTGGGCTTCGCGCAGGCCTCCCGTGGCACCCTTCAGCTGCGCCTCAGCGCGGTGCAGCTCGAGGGTTGCCTGGTCCAAAGCGTCGCGTCGGGAGCGCTGCGACAGATCGTTCACAAGTTTTTCGCAGCGATCGATGATCTTTTCTGTGAGCAGCAGCGAATCTTCGGGGGTAAACGCCCTCACTTCGAGGGTGATGATGCCCGACATGCGCTCGTAACGCGCCTCCACCCTTTTGCGCCAGTAGCGCACCAGATCTTCGATCGGCTTACGCTTTTTGAAGCGCGACAAGTAGTCGGCGTCGTCGCGCGAGAAGATTTGCCGCAGATCGATCTCGCCTTCGAGGCTCTCGACCATCGTCCGGCTGCGGGCATACTCGATGATGATTTCAGAATCCTGCGTCTGTTGCGATCCGCCGCCCCCAGTTAGCCCGCCAAGCATATCGGAGATGCCCGGCTCCCCATTGCGCAGGGAAAAGCGCGCCTCCGTCGCATATTGATTGGCGGCGATCAGGCCGTAATAGATGGCGGCGATGAACGCGGGGAGAAGCGCGACCGCCACGAAGCTTCCGACCAGCCCCAGCTTGAACAGCCGGTCCTTCCGGCTGCCGCGGAAGCCGGTCCCGCCCGAGACGATACTCGCGGGGAGGCGAGCTTGCCGGGCGGCACGCCGCAGGGCGCGGGCGATCGCCGCGGCCTGGCTCTTTCCGTCTACCGCGAGGACAACATCACTGCCGGTCAGCGACACGCCGATGCTCCGATCCGATCCAAGGCGCTCGTTCGATTGCCGACGTTCATTGGTTCATTTTCTTGTAGAGTTCGATGGCATCATCGACATTGGAGAATGTGTAGAGTTTGCCGCCGGCCAGCACGGAGCCGCGGCTGCAATATTCTTTAATCGTCGTCATATCGTGCGAGATCATGATTAGATCGGCCCGCTCCCTCCGCTTGGCGAATTCCTGCTTGCAGCGGGCGGCGAAGCGCGCATCCCCCACAGCAGTGACTTCGTCGATGAGATAGCATTCGAAGTCGATCGCCATCGACAATCCGAAGGCAAAACGCGCCGCCATACCTGAGGAGTAGGTTCCGATCGGCATGTCCATCGACGCGCCTATCTCGGCGAAGTCCTCGACGAAGCTTATCGCCCGCTTCGGGTCATAGCCGTAGAGTCGAGCAACGAATTTGACGTTCTCGTGGCCGGTCATCTTGGGGTGGAGACCCGTCGCAAAGCCAAGCGGCCAGGAAACCCGCACCTCGCGGCGGATACGGCCGCTGTTTGGTAATTCGCTGCCGGCGAGGAGCCGCATTAAGGTCGACTTGCCCGCCCCGTTGATTCCCAGAATGGCGTGGCTGCGGCCGGGCCGGAATTCCATGTCGATGTGATCAAGCACCACCTTGATGTGGCCGTTGGCCCGGTAATACTTGAATACGCGATCAAGCTGAATCATCGAGTAATCTCAAGGCGTTCGGCACCATCCTACGGAAGGCTTCAGCACGGCGCCAATCCCGGGCGGAGCGGCCCCTGGCCCGCCTCGATCGGGCAGCCCCTTCTGGCATGTTCGGCTTACCGGCGATTGAGGGCAAAGTCGTGGCGGCTCTGGAGGGGCGCGCCGCCGCGAGGTTGCGGCCCCAGCCGCGCCAAGCCGCGCTTGGCATTGCCTCTCCCCAAATAGGATGCGAACGGGTCGGCCATGGGATTTTTGAAGCTTCTGCCGGCGGGGTATCGGCTTTTCCGGTCGCGCGGTCCCGCTGCCGTGCTGAGCGCCGCGCTTCGCCTGTTAGCCGGGGCGGTCGACAGCCCGACCGGTATCTACCTTCCGCCGAACCAGTTCTTCCGGGACGGGCCGCGCATCTACCGCGAATATGGGCTTCGCGCCCTCATCGGCGCGGCGCTTCGCCAGATTGCCGCCGTCACGGATCCGATGGAGGGCCGCGACCGCAACCCGGTCAACGCGCCGGTAAATCAGAAGGCGACGCGCTATCTCTACACTTACGAGTTGACCCGGGTCGATGGCGTCGTGCCGTCGCGGCGCCCGACAAACGAGACGGATTTCGCGCTCGAAGTCCCCTTCGCCTTCGAGCTTCCGCCCAGCCGGCACGAGAAGATCGCGGCGATCATCCATGCCTTCTACCCGGAGATCATTCCGGACCTGCTCGCGCAACTCCGCAACGTTCCATGCCGGACCGATCTCTTCATTTCGACCGATACCGAGGAGAAACGCGCCGAGATCGCCGGCCATTGTGCGGGCTGGGACCGCGGCTCCGTCGATACCCGGGTTTGCGAAAACCGCGGCCGCGACATTGCACCGAAGCTCATCACGTTCAGGGATGTGTACGAGACGCACGACATATTCCTGCATCTTCACACCAAGCGCTCGCCGCATGGCGGCACGCCGCTTTCCTCGTGGCGTCACTATCTCACCGAGAATCTGATCGGTTCGCCGGAGATTACCCAGTCGAACCTGCATCTTTTCGAGGACCCCAACATCGGCATCGTCTTTCCCCAACACCTGTTCGATCTTCGCGGCATTTTGAACTGGGGCTACGATTACAATCACGCGAGAGCGCTGCTCGCGCGCATGAGCATCGAGCTCAACAAGAACCTGGTCCTCGAATTCCCTTCGGGCTCGATGTTCTGGGGCCGCTCCGCGGCCATTCGGAAGCTCCTCGATCTCGATCTGCGGTTCTCCGATTTCCCCGCTGAAGCGGGACAGATAGACGGCACGCCTGCTCATGCGATCGAGCGCATCATGCTCATGGTCGCGGAGGCGAGCGGCTACGAATGGCTGAAGGTCGTGCGCCGCGATCTCTATCCTATCCCCTACACGGTTCTTGCCGTGAACGGCGCCGGCGACATCGCCGATCATCGCCTGCGCGTGTTTCAGCCCTGCCTGGCGCGCGCCGATTGGAACGTGCGGCCACAGGATCTCGCGATCATCGAGACGCGGCCGATCTTATCCTATCCCTCGCGGAATGTGCGACCGCGACTGACGTTGCTCACGCCAACCATCAATCCTGGACAAATCTTTGGCGGCGTCGCGACCGCGCTGAAGCTCTACAACGAGCTCGCCGATCAGTTGGGCAATGGATTCGACCGGCGCATCGTCACGACCGAAGCCGATATCGCGCCGGAAGGTTATGCAAGCTTTCCCGATTATCGTGCGCAACCCTTCTTCCAGAGCCGCGACGAGGTACCGCGGGTGCTCGTCGATGCGAACGATCGCAGCGGCGGCAGACTCGATCTGCGCGCGGGCGATGTGTTTGTGGCAACCGCCTGGTGGACGGCTAATCTCGCGCATGACCTCATCGCGGACCAGAAGGTCTTCTTCGGCGAGGCGCCGCCGCTCGTCTATCTCATCCAAGATGACGAGCCTTATTTTTACGGCTGGAGCAGCAAATACGCGCTGGCTGAGGCCCCCTACCACAAAGGCGGCAATACGCTCGCGATCATCAACTCCGAGGAATTGTTCGAGACGATGATCGCGAAATACAAGTTCCGCGATGCCTCATTCATTCCCTACAGGCTTAACACGCGCATCGACCAGGTGCTGGCGCCGTTGCCGCGCGAGCGGCGCATTCTGGTCTATGGTCGGCCAACCGTCTCACGCAACACGTTCGAGATCATCTGCGAGGCGCTCTTCCAGTGGCAGCAGAAAGAGCCGGTGATGGCCAGCCGTTGGCGCATCATTTCGCTCGGCGAAACGTTCGATCTACGCTGGACGGTGCCTGTGCAGAATATGGAGATCGGCGGCAAAGCGAGCCTCGAAGAATATGCCGACGACCTGAACCGCGCCGCCGTTGGGATCAGCCTGATGGTCTCGCCGCATCCAAGCTACCCGCCGCTGGAAATGGCGGAAGCCGGCGTTCTAACCATCACCAACAATTACGGCGCCAAGCATTTGTCGCGACGCTTCCCCGAGATCATCGCGATTGATCGCGCCGATCCGGAACTGCTGGCGAATGCGATCGGCGCGGCAGTGCGCGAAGCCGAAGAGCAGCGCATCGGCAAGATCGTGCCGCGCCGGCACGCGCGTGATCTGCCCGCGGACCCCGCGCGGCTCTATTCGCCGCAGCGGCTCGCCGAGATCATCCGCGCCGACTTGTCCGCGCAGCGCCTGAGCTGCCGATCACTTCAGTGAGTGTTTGCGACCCGCAAGAGATATTGGCCGTAGGTCGATTTACCGGATTTACCGGCCGCCTCCAGCAGCTGATCGCGCGTGATGAAGCCGTGCACGAATGCAATTTCCTCCGGGCAGGCAATTTTGAGACCTTGCCTGCGCTCTAGAATCTCGACGAACTGGCCCGCTTCGAGCAGGCTGTCATGCGTTCCCGTATCAAGCCAGGCGATGCCGCGGCTCATGATCTCGACGTGGAGGCCCCCCGCTTCCATGTAGGCGCGATTGACGTCGGTGATCTCGACCTCGCCGCGTGCCGATGGTTTTACCGCGGCGGCGATGTCGAGGACGCCATTGTCGTAAAAATATAGACCGGTGATCGCCAGCTGTGAGCGCGGCTTTGCGGGTTTCTCATCGATCGAGATCGCTTTGCCCTTTTTATCGAGCTCGACGACGCCGTAGCGTTCCGGGTCAGAGACGACATAGCCGAAGACTGTCGCGCCATCCTCGCGTGCGGCGGCACGTTCGAGGAGATGCGGAAACCCCGAGCCGTAGAAGATGTTGTCCCCGAGCACGAGTGCGACACGCTCGTCGCCGACAAACTCCCGCCCGACAATAAAGGCGTCGGCCAGCCCGCGCGGAGATTCCTGAACGGCGTAAGAGAGAGTGATGCCGAATTGCGAACCATCCCCGAGCAGCTTCTGAAAATGAACCTGGTCAGGCGGCGTCGTGATGATCAGAATGTCGCGGATGCCGGCCAGCATCAGCGTTGATAAGGGATAATAGATCATCGGCTTGTCGTAGACCGGCAGCAGTTGCTTCGAGACGACCGTGGTGATCGGATAAAGTCGCGTGCCGGAGCCGCCGGCGAGAATGATGCCTTTCACCTTGCCTCCGCGTTGACCAGCAGGGCCTCGACGGCTTCCCGAGTTCTGTCCTGCCAGGGCGGACTTTTATACCCGAACGCTTCAGCGAAGCGACTGCTGTCGAGCTCTGAATTTGCCGGACGCCTCGCCGGCGTCGGATAGTCCTTCGTCTCGATCGCAGCGACCGGCACCGACCGGCCGCTCGCGCGCGCCGCCGCTTCCACGATCGCGCTCGCAAAACCGTGCCATGTGGTCACGCCCGTGCCCGCGAAGTGATAGGTGCCCCACTTGGCGCGACCGGCGTCCGCAGCCGCCTCCGCAGCGAGCAGGGCGCGGGCGATGTCGATTGTCGCGGTCGGGCAGCCGCGCTGATCGGCCACGACGCGTAATTCGTCGCGCTCGCGGGAAAGGCGCAGCATCGTTTTAAGAAAATTGTTGCCGTGGACGCCATAGACCCACGAGGTGCGCAGAACAATGTGCTTGGCGTGAGCGGCGCGCACGCGGCGCTCGCCTTCTTCCTTCGTGCGCCCATAGGCGCCGAGCGGTGCCACAGGATCCTCTTCGATGTAGGCTCCCCTTTTCGTCCCGTCGAACACGTAATCGGTCGAGACATGCAGGAGCGGGACGTCCAACTCAGCGGCAGCACGCGCCAAATGCTCCGGGCCGAGCGCGTTTATAGCGTAGGCCGATTCCGTTTCGCTCTCCGCTTTGTCGACTGCGGTATAAGCCGCTGCGTTGATGATGGCGCGTGGCGCGGCGTTGCGCACAAACTGCCGCACGGCCTCTGCTCGCGTGATGTCGAGGTCATCGCGCCCGGCCGCGATCGTGAGCATGCCCTCTTGGCCTGTTTGGCCGCAGAGTTCGCGGCCGAGCTGCCCTTTTGCCCCAACGATCAGCAGCGGGCGGCTCACGCGACCACTCCGAGGCGCTCCCCGCGGTACACGCCCGAGCGAATGCGCTGCCACCACGCCTTGTTTTCGAGAAACCACATCACGGTCTTGCGTAGGCCCGTCTCGAACGTCTCGCGCGGCGTCCAGCCAAGATCGCGTTCGATCTTCGATGCATCTATCGCGTAGCGAAGATCGTGGCCGGGGCGATCGCCGACAAAGGTGATCAGCCGCTCGCGCGAACCTTGCGCATCCGGCGCGAGCTCGTCGACCAAGGCGCAAATCTTCCGCGCGACGTCAATGTTCGTGCGCTCGTTATGGCCGCCAACATTATAGCTCTCGCCGACGTGGGCTTGTTCGGCAATCAGCTGTAGTGCGCGCGCATGATCCTCGACATACAGCCAGTCGCGCACGTTCGAGCCGTCGCCGTAAACCGGGACGGGCTTTCCCTCAAGCGCGTTCAAAGTGACCAGCGGGATAAGCTTTTCGGGAAAATGATAGGGCCCGTAATTGTTGGAGCAGTTGGAGAGCACGACCGGCAAGCCGTAAGTGTGATGCCACGCGCGCACAAAATGATCGGACGAGGCTTTCGACGCGGAATAGGGCGAATTCGGACTGTACGCCGTCTCCTCGGTGAAAAAACCCTCTGTGCCGAGCGAGCCGAAGACTTCGTCGGTCGAGACATGATGGAATCTGAAGCGCTCGCGCTCCTCCCCCTTCAGGGCGCGCCAATAGGAAAGCGCTGCCTGTAGCAGCGTGAACGTGCCGACCACGTTGGTCTGGATGAACTCGCCGGGCCCGTCGATCGAGCGATCGACGTGGCTTTCGGCAGCAAGATGCATCAGCACATCGGGACGAAACGCGCTGATGATCTCGCGCATGCCGCGGGCGTTGCAGATGTCGGCATGTGCGAAGCGATAGCGGTCGTTCGAGGCGACGCGCTCGAGATTGTCGAGATTGCCGGCATAGCTCAGCTTGTCGAGGACGAGCACTTCATGCGCGCTATTCTCGATCAGATGGCGCACGACCGCCGATCCGATGAAGCCCGCGCCTCCCGTCACAAGAAAGCGGCGGCCCATCATGCCTCGCCTGTAAACGGCGTATCGAAGGTGCGCAGCGAGGGCAGTTTGCTGTCTTTATCCGACACGAGCACCCTCGATGCGGGGATTGTCCAGTCGATGCCGATCTCGGGATCGTTCCAGATGAGACCCGCCTCGGATTGCGGAGCGTAATAGTTGTCGACCTTGTAGGCGACCACCGTATCAGCCTCAAGCGTGCAATAACCGTGGGCAAAACCGCGCGGCACGAAGATCTGCTCGCCGCCGGCAGCGGTCAGCCGCGCTCCGCACCATTTGCCGTAGGTCGGGCTGCCGCGGCGCAGGTCGACCGCGGCGTCATACACGGCGCCGTGCAGGACTCGTACGAGTTTTGCCTGCGCATGCGGCGGAACCTGAAAATGTAATCCGCGGATCGTTCCGGCCTGCGCGGAAAAGGCTTGATTGTCCTGCACGAACTCGCAGCCGATGCTGATCTCGGCGAAATCGGATTTGCGAAACGTCTCGAGGAAGTGCCCGCGCGAATCAGCAAACTTGCGGACGCGGATTAAAATGACGTCCGGGATCGGCAATCGCTCTGAAGAGAAACTTCCCATATTTTAAGCTTCGTTCTTTCCTGTTCGCCGCCCGTGTAGCAGAGGCAGATGGCGGGAGCCAATCGCCTACCGCAGCACGGTCGGTTTGACCCACCAGCCGGGATGATCGCGGCGGATCGCGCGTGCAGCGCGTACAGCGGGCCGGCGATCCTCAAACAGCGCGAAGCAAGTCGCGCCCGAGCCCGACATGCGCACGAGGCGGCTCCCCTTTGCGGCTCCGAGCACCGCCAGAACATCGACAATAACGGGCGCGATGCTGCAAGCGGCATCTTCGAGGTCGTTGCGCGTCTTTTTCAGGATCGAGAGCAGGGCAGGCCGGTCGGCCGCCGTCGGAATCCGCGGATGCGGCGGGGAGCCGGTGCCGTCGCCCGGCTGCAAACTGAGACGCGAAAACACCGCGCGCGTTTCCACCGCCACGGCCGGATTGACCAGCACCGCGAAAAGCGGCTCCGGCGTCAGCGGGTCGCCAAGCCGCTCCCCCAAACCGCTCATCATGCGGGCACGCGGTTCGAGGCAAACGGGAACGTCGGCGCCGGTCCCACGAGCAGCCTCGGCGACCCGCTCGTCGGTGGTCGCGAGGCCGTTGTATTGCGCGATGAGCCGAAGCGCCGCGGCGGCATCGGACGAGCCGCCGCCAATTCCCGAGGCCACCGGCAAGCATTTCGTGAGATGGAAGCTCCCGAGGCGCAGGCCATCGATGCGTCTGGCAAGCTCACGGACCGCGCGGAGAACGAGATTCTCGGCACTCGCGTCGAGCCCAGCGGCGCGCGGGCCGGAGAGTGTCAGGGCGAGTTCTTTGCCGGGCTCGAACGTCAGCGCATCCCCAATCCCGGCGAAGGCGACGAGACTTTCAAGATCGTGATAGCCGTCAGGCCGACGTCCGAGGACGTGCAGCGTCAAATTGATCTTTGCGGGCGCACGCGCCGTCAGCATCAGGCAGCGCGGATTGAGCGCAGAGCGCGCTCACCCCCCATTCTTCGATTCGGTTGCTTTTTTCGGCTCAGCCTCGGCCGCGGCCGGCTTGTCGTCGTCGGGCAAGCCGCTATCGATCTTCTTGACGATGCGCTCGAGATCTTCCGGTTCGGGTTTCAGGTCCCGCGCATGATTCCACTGGAAATGCGCTTCGAGCTTGCGGCCGACCCGCCAAAAAGCATCCCCGAGATGGTCGTTGATGACCGGGTCCGACGATTTGAGCTCGATCGCGCGTTCGAGCTCTTTGACTGCCTGATCGTATTGACCGAGCTTGTAATGCGCCCAACCGAGGCTGTCGACGACATAGCCGTCGGTCGGCCGCAATTCGACGGCGCGGCGGAGCATCTTGAAGGCTTCGTCGAGATTGATGCCCTGATCGATCCAGGAATAGCCGAGATAGTTCAGGACTAGCGGCTGATCCGGAAACAGATCGAGCGCCTTCTTGAAATCGGCTTCCGCCTTCGGCCATTGCTTCTGCCGTTCGTAGGCGATGCCGCGATAATAATAGAGCGACCAGAGGCTCTTTTCCGGCTTCGTCGAAAGCTCGAGCGCCTTCGTATACGTCGCCGCCGCTTCCCCGAACTGCTTTCGCGAGCGCTGCAGATTGCCGAGCGCTGTCAGGGCTTCTTCGTTTTTCGGGCGTTCGCTGACGATATCCTGCAGGCGCTTTTGCGCCTCTTCGGTCTTACCCAGCGTCTCCAAGAGGAGCGCCGTCTGGATGTCGGCGTTGACGCGAAGCGGACTGTCGTCGCCGACACTGTCGTAGACTTCGATCGCCTGCTCATATTGCTTCAGCCGCTCGAAAATGTCGGCCAGCGTCACCGTGGCAAGGCCGTTCTTCGGAGCCAGGAAAAGCGATAGGCGCAGGTAGACGATCGCCGCCAGTTCATCACCCTGACGCCCGCCGACGGCGCCGAGACCGTAGAGAACCTCCGCCGCGCCCTGGTCGGCATTGCGAATCAGCGGTTCAAGGGGCTTACCGGCACGAAGGTCTGCAAGCGCGGCCGTCACCAGGGGGTGACGCGGCAGGATCTGGTCGAAACCTTCATAAGCGCGGATCGCCTCGTCGCGATGTCCGTGACGGTCCTGGAACCTGGCGTAAGCGTCAACCAGCCTCAGTGTGCTCTTTTCGCCATTGTAGGCGGATTGGAAGCGCTTCGTGGCCTCCGCGACATTGTTGGCGAGATCGGCGATCAACGCCGCGTGATAATCGCGGAAAGTGCCGAAGCCTTCATCTTTGAGCTTGTCGACCTGCGCCAGCGCGCGCTTGTAATCGCCGCCGCCGGCATAAGACCATGCCGTGAGCAGCGTTGCCGTGACGTCGCGCTGGCGCCCCGCACCGCCCTTCGAGAGGCTGGTGCGAGCACCGGAATACTGGTGCTGCTTGATGGCGCGGATGCCGAGCGCGAGGTGCGCAAGACCGTTGTTCGCGTCGCGCTGCAGCAGCCGTTCGGAGAGCCCGAACGCGTCAGGCATGTTGCCGTTGGCCAGGGATGCAACAAAGGCACGCTCGATCAATTCGGGGTTGCGCGGATCGTAGCGCAGCGTTTCGCGGAAGAATGTGGCGGCCGCAAGCGTATCGCGCTCCGCTCCGGCGATCAGGGCCGCAAGGTAATTGCCGGCGGGACTGTCCCCGACCTCGAACGGGGTCGCGATCGCGAGATTGTCGCGCGCTCGCGCGCTAGCCGATTGGTCGAACCCGAGACCGGTCAGGAGGAGGGCGCCCGCGGCGGCGACGGCGAGCGGTCGGCCGAAGCCGTTAAGGCGCATAAGCTTGGGTGCAATCACGGGGAGCAAATTCCAGAGAGCCGCGGGAGCCCGGCCGAGTGGCCAATTGCCGGACGAACATGGCCAATTTGGGCCGCCCCGGCAAGGCGCCGGGGCCAGGAGAACTAATGCCGCAGGCCCACCTCTTCGTGAGTGAACTCGGGTCAGGTCTGGCCCGGCCGCAAAGTATAGAAGATGTGGTGACCAATCACGTCCATCTTCTTGAGCCGCTTGGCCCAGCGCGGCCGCACGTAATTGGCATGATAGTGGGTCGATCCGCCGACATCGGCCAGATAGGTCTTGCCGTCCATCACCGCGTCAGCGATCCGTGTCGCCGTCGCCCAGGACTCCTGATCGCCGATGCGCAGCGATTTGCCTTCGCAGGCGAAGGAGAATTGGCAGGCATGCCAGCGGTGGCGGTTCTGGTAGACGACGCCGCAGACGCTCGCCGGATAAAGCCCGCTCGAGACACGGTTGAGCACCACCTGGGCGACGGCCGCCTGGCCTTCCTCGGGCTCACTGCGCGCCTCGAAATAGATCGCCTCGGCAAGACACTTCTTCTCGCGTCCGGCTTTGTCCTGATCGATCAGCGACGCGTAATCGGGGCGATCAATTGTGCGCGGAACTTGCGTCGTGCCAGCCGAATTCTTGGCGACGGTCCCGACTCGCGGCGTGCCGGGCAGGGCAACGATTTCAACCGGGGTGGCGTCGGCCGGGGCCGGCGTTGCCGACCCGAGTGCGACCGCGCGGGCGACCCGCGGAGTGGCCCCCTGCAGCAGCCGCTCGGCAATGGCGGCCGGCCGCACCGTGAAGGCGGAGCCGCCTTGAGCTGGGGAGGCGTCGGCGCGGCTGCGTTGCGTCGTCGGGCTGTCGCCCTCGGCCCAGGGCTCGAAGCTCGCCACCGCATCGGGGCCCTGCAACTCGCCGTCCGCGGGCTCGAAGCTCGAAGCAGGCGACGTCTCGTCGTGGCGAAAGACGAGCATGCCCGCCCTGTAGGCCGCGAGCCCATTCGGGCCACGCAGCTTGGCATCGAAGGTCGGGCGCAGCCGCACGGCCGGATCGCCCTTATGCACGCGGTCAACGATGGGGAAGTGGCGCGATTGGAGCTTGAGGTCGCCGCGCGGCGCGATTTCATCGGGGACAGCGCTGAAATCTTCGGGGGCGCCGATTGCCAGCCGCGCTTCGCGCAGGATGCCGCGCCCGGAGCCGAACACGCCAAGATCACCGGCGAGAATATCGCCGCGCGGAACGAGATCGGCCGGCTGCGAAGCGGCTCGGGCAACGATCGGAGCCAGCGAAGCGCCGCTCACCACGTCCTGGCCGGCGTCCGCCGTCACTGAGACGACGAAGCCGATCCCGAGGCACCACGGCGCCACCACGCCCAACGCCCAACCGATCCGCGACCGACCCATACGCGACCCGCGCACGTGTGAATGGGAGGTGCACGCCGTGGCGCACGGGCCACGCAGAAGCGCGCAATTCTCGTCAAAAAAGTTATCGGGCCTTAAGCTTGCGGGGGGGTTACTGGCGGGCTGTGTGCCGCTGTCTCGGAATGGAGCAAGAGCTCTTCAAAGCCGCATTTCCGTCGCTTTCCCAGGGATTGTGCCGCCGGGGCCGAGCCGGGCCCACGCGCTCGGCGCATCAAGAGAAAGTAGCATCATGAAAGCTCAATCTACTGCCGTCCTTTCAGGGGTGGCACTGGCGGCAATGACCGCCCTTGCCGCGCCTGCATCCGCGCAAGCCCCGGCGCGCGCCGGCTTCTTGCATTGTGCCGTGGCGCCGGGGGCAGGCATGGTCGTGACCTCCGCCCGCGCGCTCGATTGCACCTTCACGCCGAGTGCACCCGGGCCGATCGAACGGTACGTTGGAACCGTCACGCGTTACGGCCTGGATCTCGGCGTCACTGGCCCAGGCGATATCGATTGGGCGGTTCTCGCCCCGACCGCCATCATGGGGCCGGGCGCTCTCTCCGGCGGGTATGGTGGCGTCGGCGCAGCCGCGACCCTTGGCATCGGCGGCGGCGCTGCCCTCCTGACCGGCGGCAATGGACTGACCACCAGCCTGCAGCCGCTCTCGGTGCACGGCCAAAGCGGTGTGAACGTCGCCGCGGGCATCGAAGGCATCCGGCTCGACTACGTCGCCGCGACGCCTCCCGGCCGATACTATCGTCACGCCCGAGTCCACTACCGCTATCACCGGGCGCACGGCCGTTATCGCGGGCTTCACGGTTAGACGCCCGCGTCGGAGCGCGGCTCGCGACTACGTCGCGAGCCCAAGCCGCCGTTCAAGTTCGGTCGCGATCTCAAGTTCCTGTGCGAACGGACCGCCGTCGGCCCTAAGCTGCAGCGCGGCGACCAGACCGGCGGCGCCGAAGCGCGCGCGAATACTTGCTTGGATCCACATCTCCTGCTGGCGCGCGCGCCGCGTCGGAAGGCGACTCGCCTGGCTTAGAAAGCGGCGGTGGCGGGCGATAGCCTCGCCCAACTCTGCCAAGCCCTCACCGCGCGCCGCCGACACAAGCACGACCGGCGGCTGCCAGCCGCCCTCTTCACGGCTGAACAGCGTCAGCGCGCCTTCGGCTTCGCCCTTCGCGCGTGCCGCCGCGGCGCCAATATCCGCCTTCGTGACGGCGACGACGTCCGGCAATTCCATGATGCCGGCCTTCATGAATTGCAGGCTGTCGCCGGAGGCCGGCTGCACGCAGAGCACGACCGTATCGGCGACAAGAATGATGTCGGCCTCCGACTGTCCGATGCCGACGCTCTCGAGCAGCAGGCGATCGTAAAGCGCCCGCAAAAGCGCCACGCCGGCGATCGTCTCGTCCGAGAGGCCGCCGAGCCGGTCGCGCGCCGCCATTGAGCGGATGAAGACGCCCGCGTCGCTTGGATCGCTGGTGATGCGGGCGCGATCGCCCAGCAGCGCGCCGCCACTCACCCGCGATGACGGATCGACGGCGATCACCGCGACGCTCTCGCCCGCCTCGCGCCACTCGCGCAGCAATGCGTTGGTCAGCGTCGATTTGCCGACGCCGGGCGGTCCGGTGAGGCCGGTCACATGCGCGCGCGCCGACGCAACCGCATGATCGAGCAGCGCCGCGAGTTCTGCCGTGCCGCGCGCGGTCTCTATAATCGACAGTGCCGCAGCGACGGCGCGCTTTCCGCCGGCACGGATCGTTGCGAGTGATGGCACATGATAATGCTTCACGAGCAAACGTGCTCAGTCATCTCATTCGCAATGATATGCAGCACGAGTTCGCGCCTATGCGGTGCGCCGCGGTGCTCGAACAGATAAATGCCCTGCCAGATTCCGAGCGCGAGTTCGCCATTGACGACCGGAACCGCGAGATGCGTCTGCGTCAACGCGGTGCGGATATGCGCCGGCATATCGTCGGGACCTTCGGCGTCGTGTTCGTAGATCGACGATTCCGGTGCGATCCGTTCGAAATAAGCTTCCAAATCCGAGCGCACCGAAGGGTCGGCATTCTCCTGGATGAGAAGCGAGGCCGAGGTGTGCCGGCAGAAGATCGTCATAAGTCCGGTTTGACAGGGATTCGCGGCGAGGAAGCCACGCACTTTATTCGTGACCTCAATGAAACCGCGCCCCGACGTCTCGATCGTCAATTTGTGCTGGAACTGCCGCATCAGTGTTGATTACTGGGGCCGCTGTTGGAGCTCAGGACCGGCGGCACGCCCAGGGCCCTTAGGTACCGCTCCGGCAGGTGATCGCCGATCCCAGGAGGAAGGATACGTAACCCTTCTCCGACCGCGTCTCGGCGGATTTCCGGTGCCAGGCCACCTGAAAGCATTCCACGCAGAGCATCCTTAAAGCCGGTGACGAGAGTGGTCATGAAAGCCGGCAAATCGTTTGGCGCCCTGGCCAGGAATGCAGCATCGAACGTACCGAACCGTGCGCATTGCAAGAGCCGCCCGACATGCCGGAAATTCAATCCGTGGGGCAAGTTGGAGGGTGGAACACTGGGAACTACGTCGTCACCGTGGACAAGACGAAAGGTTCGCTCGCCGAGAATGGGCTCATAATCAGCAAAAAAGGCGGTATTGCCGGCGCGCGGCATGCCGAATGTATAGATGGCTTCGGCTCGTATCCCGATCTCGTCATTGACGCGTTTTGCGCAAAGAACCGCAAGCGCGGCACCCAGGCTATGGCCGACAAACCATAGTCTCGGACTGGTCGTAGCAGCAGGCAGCGCGGCTGTGACCTGCTGAAAGGCCGCCTCGAGCGCTTGCGCGAAGCCTTCATGAGTTCCATTGGGACGAAGCGGGAAATCGAAGTCGCTCACCCAATTGGCGAGGACCAAAGGGTCGGTTCCTGCAAATACGACCAAGTGCACACCTTGACCTTCGACAACGAGTCCTCGCGTCTTCGGCATCGGCAGGATGCTTGTCGCAAGTGGATTGAAGCTGGCAACGAGCTGCAGCTGCCAAGCCCGCAATATTGAAGCGATCTTTTCCGGTTCGTCCTCATAGACGAGTTGTGCAAGCCATCCTGCGACGCGCGCATTTGCAATGTCGAAGCCGCCTGCGCTTAGCGGGGGGATCGGTTCGCGGGGATATTCGTCTCCCGGAAGCTGGACAAGAAAACTCATCGGACAAAGCTCCAAATTACGTGGTGGGATCGTGGCGAATGCCGGCCGCGGCTCCGAGAAATATAGTCGAAGCCCCTCAGCCATTGGCAAGCGCCTCGCAGACGCGGAAATCTGCGCCCCGCCAGACTGCCACGTCTGGTGCGAAATCCTTCTCCGGCAGGCCCGCCGAACGATGCTTTCCTTTCATCGACAAGCCGCGCGCGCCGACCTAGTGTCCCCTCCGAGCGTCACATCGAGAGGAGATGTCCATGGCCCAACCAGCCCTGAAAAAGGAGGCGCCGCCGGTCCACACCCCCGGCCGCGGCCGCATCTACGCTTCCATAACCGACACGATCGGCGACACACCGATCGTGCGCCTCGATCGTATCGCCAAGGAGCACAATATTCGCGCCAATCTCCTAGCGAAGCTAGAATTCTTCAACCCGATCGCCAGCGTCAAGGACCGCATCGGCGTCAGCATGGTCGATGCGATGGAGGCCTCGGGCAAGATCACGCCCGGCAAGACGACGCTGGTCGAACCGACTTCGGGCAATACTGGGATCGCGCTCGCTTTCGTCGCAGCGGCGCGCGGCTATAAGCTGATCCTGGTCATGCCGGAAACGATGTCGATCGAGCGCCGCAAGATGCTGGCGCTGCTCGGCGCCCAGCTCGAACTGACACCCGGCCCGCTCGGCATGAAAGGCGCGATCGGCAAGGCGCAGGAGATCATCGATGCGACACCCGGCGCGATCATGCCGCAGCAATTCGAAAATCCCGCCAATCCGGAAATCCATCGCCGCACGACGGCCGAGGAAATCTGGAACGACACGCAGGGCGAAGTCGACGTCATCGTCTCCGGTATCGGCACGGGTGGCACGATCACCGGTGCCGGGCAGGTGCTGAAGCCGCGCCGGCCGGGGCTGAAGATGGTCGCGGTCGAGCCTGTGGAATCGCACGTTCTCTCCGGCGGCCCGCCGGGGCCGCACAAGATCCAAGGGATCGGTGCCGGCTTCGTGCCAGGGGTTCTCGACACGTCCGTCATCGACGAGATCGTGCAGATCGATAGCCAGACGTCGCTTGACATGGCGCGTCAGGTCGCGCGGCTCGAGGGCATCCCGGTTGGCATTTCTTCGGGCGCCGCAGTCGCCGCGGCGCTGAAAGTTGGGGCGCGTGACGGAATGGCGGGGAAGAACATAGTCATCATCATTCCCTCCTTCGCCGAGCGCTACCTCTCGACAGCGCTGTTCGACGGCCTGTAATTCGGACCGCGCGCGCTTCTGGTGCGCCGAAAAGGGCCGCGATCCGCGGCCCTTTTCATTTGTGCCGGGCTTCGGTAGAGCCTCCACAGGAGGGCGCGGATGGGCTACGCGAACATCGAGGTCGAGGCGCATGATAAGGTTGGGCTCGTCCGGCTTAATCGCCCGAGTGCGCTCAACGCGCTGAATTCCGCCCTGATCAATGAGCTCGGCGCCGCCCTCGACGAATTCGAGCGTGAGAAGAATATCGGCTGCATGATCATCACCGGTTCGCGGAAAGCGTTCGCGGCCGGGGCCGACATCAAGGAAATGCAAGCGAAGACTTACGCCGATGCGTATCTCGACGATTTCATCGCAAGCTGGGAGCGCGTGTCGCGCACGCGCAAACCCATCGTCGCCGCCGTTGCCGGTTTTGCGCTTGGCGGCGGCTGCGAACTGGCAATGATGTGCGACATCATCATTGCGGCGGATAATGCGAAATTCGGCCAGCCGGAGATCAAGCTCGGCGTGATGCCGGGTGTCGGCGGCACGCAACGCCTGACGCGCTTCGTCGGCAAGGCGAAAGCGATGGACATGTGCCTGACCGGCAGGATGATGGACGCCGCTGAGGCGGAACGCTCAGGGCTTGTCGCGCGCGTCGTCCCCGCCGATCAGCTGATGGACGAGGCGCTGAAGACGGCGAACACGATCGCCGCCATGTCGCTGCCGGTTGTAATGATGACGAAGGAAAGCATCAATCGCGCCTACGAGACGACGCTTGCCGAAGGTATCCGCTTCGAGCGACGCGTCTTCCATTCCATGTTCGCACTGGAAGACCAGAAGGAAGGGATGATTGCGTTCGTGGAAAAGCGGCCTCCCAATTTCAAACATCGCTGAGGTGAGCCCATGTCTATTCGTTTGAACGGCGTCATTGCTGCGATCGCCACGCCCATCACCGCCGAACTCGCTCCCGATGTTCCGCGCTTCGTGAAGCTGGCGCAGCATCTTCTCGACAATGGCTGTGACGGGCTGAACGTCCTCGGCACGACCGGCGAAGCGACGTCTTTCTCGTTCGAGCAACGCGCCGGCGTGATGCGAGCGGCCGCGGCCGAACTCGATCGCAAGCGGTTGATGGTCGGCACCGGCGCGGCCTCGCTTGCCGAAGCGACGGCCCTGACGCGGCTTGCGGCCGAGCTCGGCTTTGCCGGCGCACTCATCCTGCCGCCCTTCTATTATAAAGACCTCGATCCGCAGGGCGTGTTCAATTACCTCGCCGCGCTTATCGCCGCGACGCAGGCGCGGCCAATCCCGATCTACCTCTACAATTTTCCCGCACTCTCCGGCGTGCCCTATACGCGCGAGCTCGTGGCGCGGCTCATCGAGGCTTTTCCCGAGCGAATGGCGGGTCTGAAGGATTCTTCCGGCGATATGCCCTATGCGCGCGCGCTAGCGAAAACACACTCTGGTTTTGCGGTATTCCCCTCGACCGAAGCCGCGCTCCTTGAAGCGCGCAGCGGCGCCTTTGCCGGGTGCATTTCGGCGACGGCAAATCTCAATTCCGACCTTTGCGGACTGGCCTGGCAGAGCGGCGATGAACGCGCCCTCGAGCGCGCTGTCGCCATCCGCAAACTGTTCGACGGCAAGCCGCTTGTCGCCGGCGTCAAAGCGGGTCTCGCCCATATCCATCGCGACGAGCGCCTTGCGCGGCCGATGCCGCCTCTGGTGATCTGGCCGGAGGCGGAGCGGCAGGCGCTTGCCCAGACGATCGACGAGATTCGAGCCGGCGTGCCTGCCTGAGCCGAGCAACCGTTGACCGCCTAGCGGCCCGTGTCTATAAGCTCGCCTTCGCTGTCCTGAGGCGGCGCGTTTCCTGCACGCCCGGGCCGAGTTCAGCCGTTTTTCGTGGTCGCGCCACCGCCGGGTAAGGCGGCGATCGCTTTGAGGATAGTCCATGGCGAATACCAAATCGGCCAAGAAGGCCGTCCGCAAGATCGAGCGCCGCACGTCGGTCAACCGTTCGCGCCGCAGCCAGATGCGCACCTATGTCCGCAAGTTCGATGAAGCGCTCGCTTCGGGCGACGCGGCGGCCGCGACTTCCGCGCTTCAGGAGGCAACGCCCTTGGTGATGCGCGCCGCTCAGAAGGGCATCCTTCACAAGAACACCGCGTCACGCAAGGTTTCGCGGATGACCAAGCAGCTGAAGGCGCTGGCGAAATAAGATGCATTTTGGCGCGACGCGACGAAACGGACCCGGCGGGAGCCGGGTTTTTTGTTTTGCGAGATGCCGCCACGCGGGGGATTTTTTTTCGGGGCGGATTCATCGGTTAAAAATAAGTTAACTCGGACAGAGCTTTATTCCCCAAGCTGTTTGTGGGCTTCGGCCGCGACCCTTGACTCGGCCGATATTCCCTTAACGTTCTCCTTTGCCGGAGCTTTGTGCCGTTGCAACCTGCATCGGCGAGTCTGTCGAGAGCAGGCTTTGAATCAGTGACTTGCCTGCGTCAACCTGACTCATGAGCGTCACAAATGTGCGTGCCTCGCGCGCCGTGTGTCACTGTTGTGACAACGCGATTGCGCTCGTCGAAAGCCGAGTCTACGTTTTTTTGGAAGCCGGGGGCTTGTTCACTTCGCACGTGAAAAAAGACGGAAACGCCGGAGAACGGCAGTTTTTGCGCTACTCGCGCAAACGCTGCTCGCGTTGGCTACATCCGCCCTTCCAAACGTGCGGGGATTGAGCCGGACATCGCAAGGTGTCGCGGAAATGCGCGTCTCGTTCCGTTCGGTTTCAGCAGAAAATTTGCTTGGGCTACGACTGCGGCATCGCTGCCGCAGAGGGGGAGACTATGAGAGGCCGAGAGACCGCCAAGAAGTATAACGAGCGTGCGGATGCGTGGAGGGTATCAGGCAGGCAGGCGAGCCTGGGTATTGAAGGCGTCGCTGCTGGTAGCGTTATGTACCGATTTGCCGCCGCGGATTTTCCCATAAGTTGTCGTGAGTCCGATTGGATTTTGAAGCTCGGGCCGCCGCTCGGCTAGTTACCCGCGCTTGTAGGCGTACCAGCAACCAACCATTCCTGACCTGTTGGCGAGCGATTGCGCGCGTGCCGCGCCCTCGCAGGGTCGATCTGCGCCTTAAAGGGTGACTTCAATGATTTTACATTCGCAGCCGCAATCCGGCTATTCGCAGTCGCGTTCCGATGAAACCCCCGCCGGCAGTACAGAAGAAGCCTGGGGCCGCACTGGCCGGCGGCTGCGCGCTGAACTCGGTGAAGCCGTCTACAGTTCGTGGCTCGCGCGGCTCGAGCTCACACGCATCGAAAACGGGGTGGCGCATCTCTCGGTCCCGACCAAATTTCTCAAGAGCTGGATCCAGTCGCATTACACCGACCGCATACGCTCGATCCTTGCGAGCGAATTCGGCAACATCGATCGCCTGAACGTCGACGTCCGCTCGAGCGGCAAGGCGCGGCCGGCTTTGCGCGACATGGGGCTGGAACGAAAGCCGCTCCCGGCGCCGAATGGCGTAGCGATGCCGGCGCTTGCCGCCGGCATCGCGTCCACCTTTGAAGCGGAGGCGCCGCGGCGCGAGAGCGGCGCCCACAACGACTCGAACAGCCTCTCGGGCTCGCCGCTCGACAAACGCTTCACCTTCGCAAGTTTTCTCGTCGGCAGCTCGAATCAGCTTGCGCACGCTGCCGCGATGCGCACGGCGCGCACGAAAGCGGGCGATCCGATCCTGTTCAATCCGCTCTACATTCATGCGTCGGTCGGCTTGGGCAAAACCCACCTTCTGCAGGCAATTGCGCATGAAGCCGGCGTGAACGCCCGCCGTGTCATCTATCTGACCGCGGAAAAATTTATGTATGGCTTCGTCGCTGCGCTGAAGGCGCAGACGGCGATCGCCTTCAAGGAGAAGCTCCGCGGCATCGACGTGCTCGTCATCGACGACGTGCAATTCCTGCAGGGCAAGTCGATCCAGCAGGAGTTCTGCCACACGCTGAATGCGTTAATCGATGCGGGGCGGCAGATCGTTATCGCCGCCGATCGTCCGCCGGGTGAACTCGAAAGCCTTGAGGAACGCGTGCGCTCGCGGCTCGCCGGCGGGCTCTGCGTCGACGTTGGAGGACTTGACGAGGCGTTGCGCATCCAGATCGTCGAGGCCCGCATCGCCGCGACACGCGAATTACAGCCGCAATTCGGCGTGCCGCAAGCGGTCATCTCTTATGTCGCAAGCGCGATCCAGACGAACGGCCGCGACCTTGAAGGTGCCGTGAACCGCCTCCTCGCCCATTCAACCCTGACCGGCACGCCGCTGACCGTGGAGACGGCGGAAGCCGCGATCCGCGACCTCATCCGCACGCGCGAGCCGAAGCGAGTGAAAATCGAGGACATCCAGAAGCTGGTCGCGAGCCATTACAACGTCAGCCGCGCCGACATCCTTTCATCGCGGCGCACCGCCAATGTTGTGCGCCCGCGTCAGATCGCGATGTATCTGGCAAAAACCTTGACGCTGCGCTCATTGCCCGAGATCGGCCGCCGGTTCGGCGGCCGCGATCACACGACCGTTCTGCATGCCGTGCGCAAGATTGAGGACCTCGCCGGCCGCGACGGCATGCTGCTCGACGAGATCGACCTGTTGAAACGCATGCTTCTGGAGTGAATCTCCTGTTCCGCAGCCTGTTGAGAAGCTGTGGAAGGCCTGTGGAGCGTTTGCGAGCGGCGGCCGGATGTGCCGGCTCCGCTCCCCGTTTGTTCGCGTCATGCAGGTAGTGTCTCAGTTGAATTTTGTTGCTTTATGATATAAAGCTTGCGCATTTTCGGTGCGTCCGCGCTATCCATAGGAGTGATTAAATCTTCCCACGATCATAGCACGTGCGTAACTCCCGCTGCCATTGCAGGTGTGACTCCGAGCGTCTTGTGGATACGAATGAAATTCTAGAACGTAAAGTACAGGGAGAGGGCGTGGTAATGGTTCTCAAGGTTCTTGGAGAAGACGTTGGTCAGCCGCGCGAAGCGGCGCATTCCTACGCGCATCGAAAGGTTCGACCGCTTGACGTGAGACGTGCTGATATGCTTGCGCTCCGGGTCTCCCGCAATGCGCGACTTCTTGCTGCCAATGCGCTCGGCGGGACTGTGGCGACCGATCGGGCTCTCCGGGCTCGCACCATAGATTTCGACGAGCATTCCGTAGTCGATATCGTTGCCGAATGCCTCGCCAACGGTATCCAGATTGACCCGTAGGCCGTCCGTAGTTAGTAGACGCGGCGCCGCCGCTAGATCGTGCATAACCACGCGAGCCCGAGTCGAAGTCGGGGCGGCGAACCGACCACGAAAGCATCATCTTCGGGTCGGCATCGAGGGCGGTCCACGCCCGAATGACGATAGTGTCTCAGCTTGAATTTGCCGGCGCGCGGGCAACGTCTGGGTCAGCCAGGCGATGGCGGAGGCCTATACGAGGCCGAATCTGGACCTTAACCTGGTCTGGCCGGCGTCCTTGAAGGCCCGCCTCTCAGCCGCTAGCTTTGCTCGCAATGCGAGACCAAAATTCAGGGCCGAAGCGAATCGAGGCCGATGCGATCCGCGTATGGTTTCGCCTGCTGCGATTGGAGAGCCGGATCAATGCGGCGCTCGCCTCGCGATTGCGGGCCCTGGGGCTCTCCGCGCCGCAATGCGATGTCCTGACGACGCTGACGGAGCGGGAGGGCGTAAGCCAGCAGGAACTCGCTGAACGCCTCTACGTGACCAAGGGCAATATATCCGGGCTCATTGACCGGCTGGTCGCCGGCGTCTTGGTCGAGCGGCGCCCCATCGTCGGCGACCGGCGCACCTATGCGATTTATCTGACGCCGGCCGGCCGGCGCCGTGCCGACGAGGCGATCGCGATGCAGCGGGATTTCGTCGCGCACAGTTTCGGTAAACTGCCACCGGAGAAACTCGCAGCATTCGAGGAGCTTCTGATCCTCGTCCGCGATCTCATCCGCGCGCAGTCGAGCCCGTCAAGCGCGCCCGAGCGGGAAGGGCTCGAAGAGGTCCGCCCGCTAGCGCCCTCAACCGCATGAGGGTACCGCTCCGCGGGAAACCCGCTCTTGCGAAACTGGTGCTCCTGGCAGGTCTGGCCTGCGTGCCGGCCGAAGCTCGCGTCGGCACGATTCCGCTGCCGCCCAAACGGCCGCCTGAGTTCGCCGCGCCGAAGCCGGCGGCGCTCCCGGGCCTCACAGCCCCGCAGAGAGCGCCACCATTGTCCGCAGGGGGCGACGACGCCGAAACCTGCGCTGCCGTTTTGTCCGGCGGAAAAGTGGTTGCGGAACAATTACCCGCCGTTCATGCCGGGCTATGCGGAATCGAGCGTCCGCTTCTGCTCAAAGCCATCCTTGTCGCCGAAAAGCGGCAGATTAAGCTCGAGCCTCCGGTCACGTTGCGGTGCGGACTTGCCGGAACGATTGCCAGCTGGGTCATCGAAGATTTAACGCCGGCGGTCGACGCAGCCGGCCAGCCGCTTGCGGCACTCAGCGGTGTCGGCGCCTATGAATGCCGCGGCCGCAACGGCGTTGCCGGCGCGAAACTTAGCGAACATGCGATCGGAAACGCGCTCGATATTGGCGGTCTGAAACTCGCGGATGGGCGCGTCATCGACGTGCAGCAATTAAAAGACAATCGTCCGATGTTCGACAGGATGGGCGCCAGCGCCTGCGCGCGCTTCGCGACGGTTCTCGGGCCCGGTGCGGACGCCTTCCACAAATCCCATGTCCATGTCGATCTTCAAGTGCGGCGGAACGGCAACAAGCTCTGCCAATGGGAGCTAGTGCCGTCATCGCCCCCTGGGGGCGAAAGCGCGCGGTGACGCGGGAGCGATCCATCATAGTGCGATCTTGATGAGAGGCTGCATTCGTTTCGATTGACGGGGGGATTCTCCGCAAGTACATCTTATACGAGCGGCGAAAGTTTGATGCGCGCTTCTCGTTTGGGTGCTCGATAGGCAGTTTCAGATCGGCGGATGAGCGTTTTCACACACATCGCGGCGATTCGGACCGGCTAGGCTTCGGTCCGAGAATTTATTCGGTAGCAATGTCGACTCGGGCGTTCGGAGGAAGAATGCCGCCAAAACTTGTGCCTGACAGCGGTCCACAAAGCTTCGCTCCGGACTCCTCCGGCGCAGTCGAAACCGGCAACGCGACACCCGCGTCGGCTGCCGAGCAAAGTCCGGTGGGGGCATCGCCACAACCGATAATCGCACCGGGGTCCGGCTCAGGGTCGGACGTGAATGTCGAGATAATTCTGGTGCGAGGCGGCATCACAAATGTCGAAGGGCCGGTTGCCGTCGCCGCGCGATACGATGGATTAGCACTTGCCGGAGGAGCTCGAGCCTTCGACCGGCTGCTCGATTCGTGGCTCACGCGAGCGCTGGAATTGGGAATCGTCGGCTCGGGGCTCGGCCAATTATTTCCGATCAACCTTGAAGAGCGTAAAAAACTCGGCAGGATAAAAACAGGGTATCTCCTGCTGGCAAATATGGGTGAACCTGGCCGTTTCGCTCAAGATGGTCTTCGGTATCTCGTATCCAACATCGTCGTTGCTACAAAAAGCTTGGGATATGACGAAGTTGCCACCAGCCTCGTTGGTACGCGGCGCAACGAACTGCCCATCGCGGATGCAATCCGCGCTGTGATGCAGGGCATTGTTGACGGCTACGAACGCTTCCGCGTTATCGCTGGGACCGTGACCGACAATCGGGACCAGTTTCGCCAGGCCGCCCACCGCGCGCTCCGGCTGAAGCTGGTCGATCCGAATTCGGAAAAGCTGGACCGGATGGACGAAGTTTTACGGGCGATCGTCCGTCAAAACGCAATCCCGGGGTTGAAGCTCGACATGGTTCCGCCAGCGGCGGGTTCCGAGCGGCGCTTTCCGCGCGAGGACGTGAACGACGACGACGCCGCCGCGCAGTCCGCTGGCTCCGATCTTGACGCTGAAGTGCCAGTGACCCTGTTGCGGATCACGCAAAGCAAAGCCCCTAGTGCCGATAAGGCGGGTACTTTCCAATTCTCCGGGTTGTCCGACTTGGCGGCTGTGCCGGTCCGCGAAGCGGATATCAACGGGTTTTGGCTAAACGAACTGCCGGGACGAATGGTGAAGGGGCGCTGCCCGAAAGAGCGGGAGCGGCTAAGTACGTTTTTCTCATACTGCATGTTCCCAGAGGATTTCAGAAAACTCATAGAGACCGCGCCGAATCTCATGCTCGAAGTCGACGAGGTCACCGCGCAATTTCCCTGGGAAATGGCCGCTCACCAGGCGTTTTCACGAATTGCCTTTCTTGGCACCAACGTCGGCGTGTCGCGCCAGTTCAGATCATTGCTGTCTCCTCCGCCGACCGCGGTGCCCCCGTTGAACAAGACTCTCAAGGTTCTTGTCATAGCCGATCCGGCAGCCGGCGATTGCGCGCTCCCCCACGCGCGCGAGGAAGGCGCTGCTGTTGTGAGGGTTCTAGATCAGGCGCGCATTGCATGGGCCGGGATATACGATATTGCGGTTACGGTGAGGATCGGCTCGAAGAAGGACGGGGATAGCAATGCGACGCTCGATGCGCTGAAAGGTCTGCAGTGCATATCGGGCGATCCAAAGCCTTGTGATCCCTTGGATTTAGCCATGCTCATCGTTGGGGAGCAGTTCGACGTGATCCATTATGCCGGACACGGATTCTGCGATAGCTCGCGCCGCGCCGGCTGGGTGTTTGCGCGCGACTGCTTCCTTACGGCGCAAGAGATTTTCCGCGTCCGTCAGGTGCCGCGCTTGGTCTTCGCTAACGCTTGCTTTTCGGCAGTAACGGCCCTCGACGTCGCTCCCGACGCCGAGGGCCATCGGGAAAAATCGGTTGGCGTGGCTCAAGCATTTTTTGCGCGCGGAATACCGAATTATATCGGCGCCGGTTGGCCGGTGGACGACGCAAGCGCCCGCGAATGCGCCAGCCGGTTTTACATGGGCGTGCTTGGATTGGAAGGAGCGCCGACGGCGCCGCCTGCGACAATCGGAGACGCTTTGCGCACGGCCCGCGAACGCACCTTCGATTTCAAGCCTGACTCGTCGACATGGGGAGCATACCAGCACTACGGTCGCGTCGGCGATAAATTGCTGCCTTTTCCAAATCGTCCCAGCGACGATTCACAATAACCAATTGTTAGGAGAGGCGCTAATGCCAATAGACGAAAATACGCCTGAACGTAAAGCACCTGCCGGAGGCGACGACCTCGTCTATATCAACGGCATCGACGCCGTGAGCGGCAAATACGTTTTCCCGCCCCGGCCGATCGCTGAACTTGCTCAACAGCTGCTCAAAACACCCGTTGTGGACGCCTTCACCGAATTGCACGCAGACGAGCCGCGGTCTTTCGGAGTGACTTTCGCGGTCGACCCAACCAAACTCGAGGACGCGGGCTGGGGCATCGTCTTCCACGAGGATACACCGCAAGATGTTCGAGCAGCTCTCGACCCCCTGGTTCAGAGGCGTAAACAGCAGGCGAATGATCGTTTCAAGGTTCTAGACTACAAGAAAGGCGAGCAGGTCCGGGATTGGTATCAGCGGCACGACATCTCAGCCGGCAACGTCGATCCGGAAATCATGCCCTACTACCTGCTGCTGGTAGGGCCGCCGGATATGATCCCGTTCGACTTTCAATACCTGATTGGCGTCGAATACGCGACGGGCCGCCTCGCCTTCGACACCGCCGCCGAATATGAGAAATATGCCCGCTCTGTTGTCGAGTACGAAACCGCCAATTCCGTCTCCAACAACAAGGAAATCGCTTTTTGGGGAACGCAACATCCACAAGATCCCGCTACGAACATGAGTGCGTCGATGCTCATTACGCCGCTGGCGAATGGCCTGCCCGGCGCGTCCGGTGCGCTCAAGCGGCCGATCAATGTCGATGCCGGCTATACGCGGACGTTGAAGCTCGGCGACGATGCGACAAAGGCGAATCTGCTCGAAATCCTGCATGCCGCGAATGCGCCGGCAATGTTGTTCACGGCTTCCCACGGCATGGGGATGCCGGCGGGCCGTCCAACGCAAATCCCTACGCAAGGCGCACTCCTCTGCCAGGACTGGCCAGGCCTCGGCAGCATAGGTCCGAACTATTACCTTGCTGCCTCCGACATCGACGATGAGGCCAATGTCCACGGCCTCATCGCGTTGGTGTTTGCCTGTTTCGGAGGGGGCACTCCCGACATCGACCAATTTCCAATGAAGCTCTCCGACGCCGGTGCGGCGGCGCCGCTCGCACCGAAGCCCTTTGTTGCCGCCTTACCGCGGCGTTTGCTTACGCATCCGAAGGGCAGCGCCTTGGCCGTGATTGCCCATGTCGATCGTGCGTGGGCATTCTCCATCCAGGCCCCTAAGACGCAGGATGCGCAGATCGGCGCATTCCGCAACAGCGTGGGTTTGATTCTGACGGGCGTTCCGGTGGGCCACTCCGTCTGCGGCAATTTCGGTGCGCGTTTCGCTGCCCTGTCGACGGCATTGGCCAGCGCCACGTCACCGACGGCGCTGGCGGGAACCCGACCGTCGGATCGTGATCTCGTCTCTTTCTGGCTGCAGCGCAATGATGCGCAGAATTACGTCGTGCTTGGAGATCCGGCCGTGCGCGTTCGCGCAAACGACTTGCGATCGCCTCAATAGGCACGGCGGGGGCGAGTTTCACCAAGGGGAGCAGGTCATGAATGGAACGGGCATACTTCAGGTTGCAGACGCCGTGCGCGCATCGTTCAAGCCGGTGCTGGACGCGATCGGTCAGGTTCGCGCAAAGCTGGCAGGCATCAAAGATGTCGTCGCGGTCCGCCCCGGCTACGGATATCCGGCGACCGGTAGTCCGGTGCCGGCGGTCGTGGTGGCCGTCACTCCGGGAACGGCACCGGTAAAGGCCGCCGATCTCGCACACAGTTTCGGCGTGCCGTTCTCCGTCATCGACGCGACGGTCGAAGAGCAAGTAGCGGCCGCGGAACAGAAACCGGTATCGTTCGGCACGCCTGAGGGCTCGACGGTTTCGGCCTTCGAAGAGATACTCGGCGGGGACGCTACCTTCGATTTTCTGCCGCCGAAGACCGGCAGCTACGAGGAGCCGAACCCACCCAGACTGCAACTGGTCAAGGAGGAGATGGATCTAACCATCTGCGTCAGCCCCGAAGCGGGTTGGGGCGAACTCGAAACCTTCCTCGAGGCTACGGAGTCGAGCCTCACAGTAGCGATGTATCAGTTCACGGCGCCTCACATTTTCGAGGCAGTCGAAGCGGCGGTAAAACCGTCGGGACGTAAGTTCGAATTGGTGCTGCATCCAGTCCCGGAGAAGCCGGCGAAGAGCGGGGTCAAAGCCAACGATCTCAACGAGGAAGACGAGGTCATTACACCGCTCGAAAAGGCCATGAAAAAACGTTTCGAGATGGCATGGGCGACGCTACATTCGAAGGCGAATCCGGACGGATTGTGGGCTTCCGCCTATCACATCAAAGTCGCCGTGCGAGACGGCACTGCCATGTGGCTGTCGAGCGGCAATTGGCAGTCTTCAAATCAGCCGAACGTTCACCCCTTCGATCCGAAGGCTGAAAAGCTCCCGGCGGGGTTCCAGCGCAAGTACAATCGCGACTATCACGCGATCATCCAGAACGAGAAGCTTGCGTCGATTTACGAGTTCTACATCAAACGCGATTTCGAGCTCTCTTCGGCGCAGGCGGACGCCCAAGCCCAGGGGGCGGTCGCGGTCGCCCAACCCGATCTCATCGTGCCCGCGGAAGAAGCGGAAGATTTCGTTGCGTTTGCGGCTCCGCCACGGCTGTTTAAGCCGCTGCGGCTCAAGCGTGTCGTCAGCGTTCAGCCGCTGCTCACGCCTGACAATTATGCGGAGAATGCGCTGAAGCTGATCAAGTCGGCCAAGGAAAGCCTGTGGTACCAGAACCAATACATCAACTTCCGCGGCACCGAGGACGACTTCCCTGAATTCAGGATGCTCATCGATGCGCTCAAAGACAAGATCGATAAGGGGCTGGATGTACGCATCATTTGCCGCGACATGATGAAACAGGAAAGTCTGGACGTCCTGGTGGCGCTCGGGTTCCCGAAGGATACATTCCGCTTCCAACCAGCCTGTCACAACAAGACGATCATCGTCGACAAGAAGGTGGTCATGTTCGGCAGCCACAATTGGTCGAACGAGGGCGTCAAAACGAACCGCGACGCCAGCCTAATTTTCGACGACGAGGAGATCGCGGCCTACCTCGCCGATGTCTACGACTATGATTGGGAACACCTCGCCACCGCCCATCCCACTCCAGCGCGTCCGCGGGTGGCGGCGGAGGATGAGGTGCCGCCTCCGGGTTTCCAGAAGGTGCCCTTTTCCGCCGTTTTCGACGATTGACACACCTTCAAACGGCTCAGCCAGTTCGGATCGACAAACAAAAGGGTGCCCCGCGTGCTGCCAGAGGCCGCGGCCGCCCTATATGCCTGGCCAGTGGATTACCGCCGGGGCTCTTTATGCAGGACAACCAAGTTACGCTCTCCGTCGCCACTTTGCGGCAGGGCGGGTGCAGAGTCACAGTCGATTGGCCGCGCGCACAGCGAACGCATCTCTCCTTCCCGACCGAGGAGGAAGCGCAGCGCTGGATGCAACGCGATTCGGCGACCTGGATCGCCGGGCACCGCAAGAACAAGACGGCTGCCGGGAAATAGGCCTGCACTTCGCATGACAGCGGTGCGGCCCGTGAGAGGCCCGAATCCGCGGCTTTGGGAGTTCTGCGTCCGACTCTACAGCGCCGCGCTCCATGCGACCGGAACAAGGCGATAACCCGCGCCGTCCTTTTCGACGTGGCCGGCTGAGGGGAAGGAGAAGTGGTAGCCTGCGACGAGCATCTTCTCGGCTGCCGCCATGTCATGGAACTTGTGCCGGGTCTTCGCCGCCTGCTCCGGATCGACGTCGTAGGCGACGTGCCAGTCGGGATTGCGCAGGAAGAATTCCGGAATGTTGGTGACGTCGGATTGCACCAGCATGCGGCCCGCGCCTGAGGCAATCGCAAAGGACGTGTGCCCCGGCGTGTGCCCGGCGGTGTTCAGCGCGGTCACGCCAGGCGCGACCTCCTTGTCCCAATCGTAGCGGGTGATCTTGTTC
This sequence comes from Methylobacteriaceae bacterium, assembly GCA_034669505.1. GTDB lineage: Bacteria > Pseudomonadota > Alphaproteobacteria > Rhizobiales > Beijerinckiaceae > JAFASC01. Next base: position 21,035 of record JAXDNJ010000037.1, on the reverse strand, counting down.
TCGAGGCCGCCCAGCGTCTTCCGCGTATTGGCGAAATAGTCCTGCATCATTTTGCTGGAGGCTTTCGCCATATTGTCGTCGCTCATCCAGAACGCCCATTCCTGCGCCGGCGCCTTGATCTCGGCATTTGGGAACGCGAGGCCCTTGTCCGCCGTGCGCAAGCCGTTGATGTGGTCGGGATGCAAATGCGAGAGAACGACGATGTCGATGTCGCTCGCGTCGACGCCGGCGGCCTTGAGATTGGCGAACAATTGCCCGACCGGCGCATTCGGCACCGGGCCGTTGCCGACATCGATGAGCACGAGCTTCGAACCCGTGTTGATCAGGGTCGGATTGAACGGCACCGTCACCTTGCCCGGCGGCATATAGGCGGCTTGCGATGCCGCGTCTGCCTGCTCCTGGCTGGCGTTTGTGACAAAAGCCTGCGACGGCCGCACGAAGGCGCCGTCATGCAGCAGCGTCACTTCGTAGTCGCCGACCCTGAAGCGATAATAGCCTGGCGCCTGCTTGCCGGCGGGCGGCACCGCCGCGCGCACAGGTTCCGAAAGCGCCGGCGCCATGAACGTGGCCCCCGCCGCGGCCGTGCCCTTGAGCAGCGAACGGCGTGTTGTCGTCAGAGTCATCGTCTCCTCCCGAATTCTTTTATGGTTCGCCCGGTTTGAACGGGGCTTCCTTCCCCGGCGGCGTCGTCTCCTCCGCCATCGCGAGCAGCATGGCGACGGACACATAGCATCCCGCGACCGAGGTTAAGTCAACGATCTGCTGGTCGTTAAATATTTTCTTGGCGCGGGAATAAGTCGCGTCCGACACTTCGTGCGTCGTCGTAAGCTCGGTGACGAAGTCGTAGACCGCCGCCTCGTCCTCGGCCATGCCGGAAGGGCGTTTATTGGCCTTGAGCTGCGCGATGATCTCGGGCGAGAGGCCGGCCTTCTGCGCCAGCGGCGCATGCGCGTACCACTCGACCTGCGAGCGCCATTGCCGGCCGATGATCAGGATCGCGAATTCATTGAGCTTGGTCGGGACTGAGGTTTCCCAGCGCAGATAATGATAGAGGTCGAACAGCCGCTGGCCGAGAACCGGGCTGCGCATCATCGGATTGTAGGGACCGGCGAGGCCGACGCTCGAGACTTTCATCACTTGCTCGCCGAGCGGGCGCTGCTGCTCGTTCAACTGCTCCATCGTGAGCTGGGGAAAGCGCGGCTCCTTGCCGCGCGCCGGCGGCGCGAGAAGGCTTGCGCCGAGGCATCCGCCGGCAACGGCGAGGGCGAGTGAGGGCAGCCAAAGGTGGCGCGATTTCATCAGGTTTCCTCCGCGGGCTTTTTGATGCGGAGGTGAGCGTATTGCAGGTCCGTTGACCGCGCCAGTGCGCGACTGCTTCAGGCCTGTCCCGGTTGCGATGTAGACTGGAATTTCAGCCCAAGCGTGATTGCCGAGAAGTACATCACAAACCCGGCATCCGAGATGATCATGATCTGCGGGATGACCGTTCCACCGCCCGGGTAGACGTTGCCTGTGCCGCCGATGGTGACCGGGGCGACGGCATAATCATGAAGGTTGAAATTGGCACTGCCGCTCACCGGACACCGCAGATTTGGGAAGCGCCGCCGCAGCTCCTGCATCACTTGATCTTGCTCGGCTTGGGAAAGACGGCCTGTTTCCTCCGGCATAGGAGCAACGTTCCCTTCATTTTAGTTGGCGAGAGCCATGCACGCAGACGACTGGGTGATCGTGCACACGTCAGTTGGTATTCCAAATAAGTTCCGGCAGCCGAGAAAAGAAAAATCGGCAGGCCGTGAGACGTTGCCGATCCAATCGACCATTGCTTGGTCCAATGTTTGCGGCGGTAGCGGGGGAGGGAGTTGAACCCCCGACCTAAGGATTATGATTCCTCCGCTCTAACCAACTGAGCTACCCCGCCGCCGCAATCGTCTCGCACTCGCGAGGCCCGCGATTTAGGCGTGGTGTCCGGGGGTGTCAAGCTAAGCTCAATTACACGCCGATCGCGGCCTTCACCCGCGCTGCGTTGAGCGGTAGATCGCGGACGCGCATCCCTGTCGCATTTGCCACCGCATTGGCGATCGCCGCGGCTGTGGGCCCTTGCGCGGCCTCGCCCGTCCCGAGGAAGGGCTGCCCCGGCGCATCGATCACATGCACCTCGACGCTTTCGGGAACCGCCCCGAACCGCAGGATCGGATAGGTACTCCAATCTTGACTCAGGATGCGCGTCTCATTGAACCGCACGGATTCGTACAGCGTCCAGCTTGCGGACTGCACGATGCCGCCCTGGATCTGGTTGGCGATGCCATCCGGATTGACCGCCTGTCCGCTGTCGACCGCGGCTACCGCGCGGCCGAGACGCACGCGCCCGCTCTCGTGCTCGACGTCGACTTCGATCGCGACCGCGCAATAGGCGCCCAGATTCTTGTAACGCGCAAAGGCGAAGCCGCGGCCCTTGCCTTTCGGGAGCGGCGTGGAGGCCCAACCAAAGCGCTCCGCCGCCGTTGTGATCACCTTGCGTGCACGCGGCTCCTGGATGTGGCGGAGACGGAATTCGAGGGGATCAGCGCCCGCTGCGACTGCGAGCTCATCCAGAAAACTCTCGATGGCGAATACATTGTGATAGGCGCCGAGACCGCGTTGGGCCGACACGCGCAAGGGCATGTCCGGCACGAAGTGATGCACGACGCGCACGTTTGGGAGGGCGTAAAGCGGAATGCTGTTGCGATCGCCGCCGCCTTCGGGCTGTGGGATCGGTTTCGGCGCGTCCGGCTTGAACGGCTGTTCGAGATGACGCGCGGCAAGCAGTTGTCCGGCGCCGGGCGGGCGCGTCGAATGCGTATTGCTGCGCACCTCGTACTGCCAATCGACGATGTTACCGCTCGCATCAAGCGACGCGCGCGCGCGGCTCAACATGGCAGGGCCATAAGGCTCCCATTGATGTTCCTGCTCGCGCGTCCATTGCACGCGCACGGGCCGGCCCGGCAAAGCGCGCGCCAGTAGGGCCGCATCGGCGGCGGCATCGTCGGCGCCATTGTGGCCATAGCAGCCCGCCCCTTCCATATGGATGCAGCGGACCTTGTCGTCGGAAAGGTGCAGCATTTCCGCAATCGCTTTGCGCAGCGGGAACATGCCTTGCGCGTGGCTCCAGACGGTGAGCGCGTCACCATCGAACGAGGCAACAGCGCAAGACGGGCCGATCGATCCGTGCAGCTGATACGGTCGGCGATAGACCGCTTCCAGAGACTGCGCGGCGGCTGCGGCAGGCGCATGCTTCTCGGCAATGACATAATCGTCGGCGGGCAACGACTCGATGAAGCCGAATATGTCCTTCTCGTCCGGCAATTTTGTCGCGACATCCCATTTCGCGTGAGCGGCGAGCGCATGCATCGCGGTCACCGCCTGGAACTCGCGCTCGGCGATAACGGCAAGAAAACTGCCGTCGCGCACGATCTTGAGGACGCCGGGCAGCTTCTCGACCGCGCTGGTGTCGAGCGATTGCAGCCGCGCGTCATAGCTCGGTGGACGCACGATGCGTGCATGCGCCATGCCCGGCAGGCGCAAATCCTGCACGTAGCTAACGCCGCCCGTCACCTTTCCCGGAATATCGACGCGTGGCATCGACTGGCCGATGACTTTCAGCGCCTCAGGGCTTTTCAGCTTCGATGCCGGCTGCGCGGCGACATGCAGAACGTCGCCTGCGACAAGCTCGCCATATCCGATCCGGCGATTGTCCGGTCCGACCACCGCACCGGATTGCGCGTGTAACTGATCCGCTGCGACCCCAAGACGCTCCGCCGCGACGCCGATAAGGATTTCGCGCACCTGCGCCGCGGCGTTGCGGATTGCAGTGCCTGAATCCTTCATCGAATTGCTGCCGGAGGTGAAACCTTCATTCGCCGTTCGCGCTGTGTCAGCCGTGACAAGATGAATCCTGCTCGGTTCGACTTCGAGTTCCTCCGCAGCCACCTGGATCAACGCCGTCTTGATGCCCTGACCGATCTCGCATTTGCCGGTGAAGATTGTCACCGTGCCATTGGCATCGACGCGAATCCAAGCGTCGAGCATCGCCGCGTCTTTCAGGCTGCCGGGCAGCTTCGGCTTCGGCCCGGCGTTCTGCTGTTCCTCCGCTGCCACGGACCGCGGCGGGCGCAGCGAGAAACTGACGATGAGTGCGCCGGCAAGAACCTCACGGCGCGACGGAGTGAAGAGTGGGGCGTTCATGGCCGCACCTCCCGCGGCCCCGCGGTTGCGTCTGCTGCCTGCATGGCGTGCGCTGCGCGCCGGATGGCGGCAAGGATGCGCATATGCGTGCCGCAGCGGCAGAGGTTGGGATTCATGTGGTCACGGATTTGCGCTTCGCTCGGCGTGCGGTTTGTTGTCAGCAGCGCGTGTGCGCGCATGATCATGCCGGGAATACAATAGCCGCATTGCGCCGCCTGCTCCTCGATGAAGGCGCGCTGCAGCGGGCTCGGCGCGTCTTCGGTGCCGAGCCCTTCAACCGTCGTGATCTTGCGCCCCTGCAGAATGGAGATCGGCGTCAGGCAGGAAAAGATCGGCTTGCCATCGACAACGACTGTGCACGAGCCGCATTGCCCGAGACCGCAGCCGAATTTGGCGCCGTTGAGTTCGAGTGTGTCACGCAGAACGTAGAGCAAAGGCGTGTTCGGCTCGTCCTCTACCTCATGCAAGCGGCCATTCACATTAAGCGGGATCATGGGCTCGTCTCCTGCCGTCTTATGCGTGCGATCTCACCGGCGATATTGCTCCATTGCGGGCCGCCGCTGAAGCGCGCCCGCAAGTAGCTGACGATCTCAGCGATCTGCGCATCGTTCAATGTGTCGGCGAAAGCCGGCATGATCGCGCCGACCGTACCTTCCGGTGGCTGAATGCCGTGAAGGATGACGTGGATGACGTTGCGCGGATCGGGACCGTGAACAGACGTGTGCTGGCCAAGCGAGGCGACGGTGAAGGGCACATGCGCGCCGGTTTCGTGACACGTCGCACAGCTGCCGGCGTAAAGCTGCGCACCTTGCGGATTGGCTTGCATTGCTTGGGTTTGGTTATCTTCGACATGCTTTTCGCTTTCGGCAGGCTTTGCCAGTGTCGACGCAATATAAGCTGCGATTGCGCGCACATTTTGCTCTGGGATCGTCGCAAGCGCTGCGACCACCGGCGCCATCGGGCCAACCGCGCCGCCATGCCCGGCATCCCAGCTCCTGAGATAATTGAACAGGCTTTCTTCGCTCCACGGCACGGGCGATGGTGAGGTGCGGTTCAAGGGCGGTGCCCACCAGTCCTCCGCCTCGCCCCCATCGAAGTGGCGAGACGCTATCTCGGCGCCGAGGCGATCGCGCGGCGTGTGACACGCGCCGCAATGCGACAGCGCTTCAACAAGATAGGCGCCGCCTGTCCATTGGGCACTTTTTGTTTGATCGGACGATACCGGCCCTTTGTTCAGGTACAGTAATTTCCAGCCGACAAGCAGCGGCCGCAGGCTGTAGGGAAATGCCAGTGCGTTTGTGCGATTCGGCGCGTGCACGGGCGCACGCGCCATCAGGAAAGCGTAGAGCGCGGCGAGATCGTCCTCACTCAGCTTGGTGAAATGATCGTAGGGGAATGCCGGATAGAGATCGCGGCCGGCGCGATCGACTCCGTCGCGCATCGCCCGGTTGAACGCGGCTTGCGACCAGAGGCCGATCCCTGTCTCCGCATCGGGCGTGATGTTCGTCCCGTAGATCGTCCCGAATGGCGTGGCGAGCGGGCGGCCACCGGCAAAAGGCTTGCCGTTTCCGGCGGTGTGACAGGAGGCGCAATAGCCGAGCGCGGCCATTTCGCCGCCGCGCCGCACTACGTCCGGCGCGAACGTGCGTTGCGTCTGCTGTTCGGCTGGGATCGTGAGATGCGTGGCGAAGAATAGCGCCGCCGCTGCCAAGACGGCGATGAGCAGGATCGAAAAGAGAATGCGCCGCATCGCAGAGAGTTATAGGGCGGCCCCAACCTGTGCCATCCCGGTAGGCCAGCCGGTCGGGCGCGCCCTAGACTCGCCCCCATCGCTGCCTACATGCCGCGCGCGCCCATGCCCGGGCGCCGCGCCGGCATCATGGAACCAGGATGGCTGCTGAACCTCTGCGGAAGACGAGCCGGGACGCCGAAGTCGCGGCGCTTGCGGTCAGCTCAGTGCCGCCCGTGCTGATCCCGCCGGTTGTCGCGGGTACGGCAGACGCCATCTCGAAGCGGCGCCGCCGCATCGCGCGGATAGCCGGCGGCGTCGGCAGCCTCGTCATCTTTTGCCTCTCCGCCTTCGTGCTGGCGCATACGCTCTCGCGTATCAGCTTCGCCGATTTGCGCAGCGCGATCGCGGGCACGACGGCCGAACAGATCGTCGGCGCCTGCCTGCTGACATGCGTGTCGTACCTCGCGCTCACCGGGTACGACGCCGTGGCGCTGCGCCAACTTAAGGCGCGAGTGCGCTACCGGACGACGGCACTCGCTTCCTTTACGAGCTACGCCATCTCTTTCACGCTCGGCTTTCCGCTGATCACCGGCGGAACGGTGCGCTATTGGCTCTATTCGCGCGCCGGGCTTCGTGCCAGCGTCGTCGCAAGCCTGACGATCATCGCCGGTGTGACCTTCTGGCTCGGCATGGCGCTCATCATCGGCGCGGGCTTGCTGTTTCGCGCGGAGGCGATCAGCCGGCTCGATCATCTGACGCCGGCGATCAATATGGCGCTCGGTGTCGGCATTCTCGGGCTCCTCGCCGCCTATCTCGTGTGGGTGTCGGTTGCGCCACGGCGGCGCAAGATTCAGGGCTTCCGCCTCGAATTACCCGGCCTGCGATTGACGAGCCGGCAAGTGGTGCTCGGAGTCACGGATCTCTGCGCCGCCTCAGGCACGTTGTTCGTGCTGCTCCCCGCCCATCACGGGCTCGACTACTTCACTTTCGCAGCGACATACGTCTTCGCTTCGGTTCTCGGCATCGCCAGTCACGCGCCGGGTGGCATTGGTGTGTTCGAAGCGACGATGTTGAAGACGGTTCCCTCACCAACCCAGGAAGCGCTACTTGCCTCGCTGCTGCTCTTCCGGGTGATCTACTACGTCGCGCCCTTCGTTCTGGCACTCGCCTTCCTGGGGGCCAACGAAAGCTTCCGGCGCTGGCAGAGCCTGCGCGAAGCGATGTTACGCAGCCAGGAACTTGATCAGGATTAGTAGACGATCAATTAGCGAACGTCAGTTGGCTTGGGCGAAGCGCACCCTGACGTCGCGTCCGGCTTCGGGCGGCGCCACAAGGCGGGCCTCGAAAGCGATCGTCTCATTCGCGCCGAGCTTCGGCTTCGGCGCGACCGCCGTCCAGCGATAGAGCGCGCGCCCGTCTTCCCCTTGCACGACGAGTTCGATCGGCGGGATTTGCGTCAAACCCGGGCGGAGATTGGCGATTTCGCCGTGCACTTTGAGAAGCCGCTGCGAGCGATCCTCGCTCACCGCCGACCTCACGCCACGAAATTCGAGGCCGCGCAGGTTTACCGGAAGGCCGATGGCCGCATAGACGGCGCTCGTGGCCGGCACCACCCGGACGATTTCCTCTTTGAGACCGAGCAGTGACATCGAGCCCAACACGATGGCCATAATGGTGGCGAGAAAGGGCGACATCCACAGCGCGCTATGCTCTTCGGCGCGAAACGCCTCGCGGGCCGGCTGGCGCCAGCCTTTCCCCCACAATTCATCATAGCTGGGCGGCCGGGCGCGCTCGCTTACGGCCTCTGCCGACAAATCTAATGCTCTGCGCAACTGGTGAGCGCCGAGACCCGAAGGGGTGGAGGGTACGAGGCCGGAAGAGAAACGCATCGACAAAACTCCAATCGGCTCTCCGTCCGAACCGCACCGGGGAGAGGACACGCGATTAGACACTTGTTAGGGTTAAGGCTGCGTAAAAAGCCCGATTCGGCCGCTAGTCCGGCGGTGCGGCGCTGCTCGCCGCGATTAGAGGTTTGCTTGGTCCGTTTCGAGAATGTCGGGCTACGCTATGGGATGGGGGGTGAAATCCTCCACGATCTCAGTTTCGAGATCGAGCCGCAGAGCTTTCAGTTTCTGACCGGCCCCTCTGGCGCGGGCAAGACCACGCTCCTGAAATTGATTCTCCTGTCCTTGAAACCGACCCGCGGCCTGATCAGCCTGTTCGGACAGGACGCGACGATCCTCGACAAGGATGCGGTCACGGCGCTGCGGCGCCGCATCGGCGTCGTGTTCCAAGATTTTCGGCTGCTCGACCATCTGACGACTTACGAGAACGTGGCACTTCCCTTGCGCGTTCTCGGGCGTGAAGAATCCTCATATCGGAACGAGGTCGTCGAGCTTCTGCGATGGGTCGGCTTAGGCGAGCGCATGCACGTTCTGCCACCCGTCCTCTCAGGTGGCGAGAAGCAACGCGCTGCGATCGCCCGCGCGCTGATCGTGCGCCCGGAACTGCTGCTTGCCGACGAGCCGACCGGCAATGTCGACCCAACGCTGGCGCGGCGGCTGTTGCGGCTCTTCGTCGAGCTGAACAAGTCCGGCACCTCGATCATCATCGCAACACATGATCTTGTATTGATGGATCAGTTCGAAGGCGCGCGGCGGCTCGTGCTCGGCGATGGCCGGTTGCATATCTTCGACTGAGGCGCATGACTCTGCAGGCGCGAAAATGACGGTTCTCATGTCGCATGCGGGGCGACGCAATCGCCAGGCAGATCCGCGCGATGCGGACCGGGACGCGATCGGCTCCGAGGCGGCGCCCTTGCGGCGGGAGATGCCGCTCGTCCCGGCCGCCTCGATCGCGGGCCGCTCGCTCGTCACCGTGATCGCGATCATGACCTTCCTGGCCTCCCTCGCCGCCGGCACGGCGATCCTCGTCACCGAGGCCTCGCGGGGGTGGCAGAGCTCGGTCACCCGGGAAGCAACGATCCAGGTCCGCCCGGTCGCCGGTCGCGACCTCGACGCGGAGACGCGCAAGGCCGCCGATATCGCCGCACGAGCGCCGGGCGTCGCGGACGTGCGCACCTTCTCCGCGGCCGAATCGGCGCGGCTGCTCGAGCCCTGGCTCGGCAACGGGCTCGACCTTGGCGAGTTGCCGGTGCCGCGGATGATCGTCGTCAAAAAAGGGCCCGGCGCTTTCGACGCAGCTGCGCTCCGCAGAGCGCTCGCGGCAGACGTGCCCGCCGCGAGCTTCGATGATCATAGCCAGTGGCTCTCACGGCTCTCCGTCATGACCCGGACGGTCGTCGGCGCGGCAATCGTCCTGTTCGGGCTGGTTCTTACCGCGATGCTGCTCGCGGTCGCCTTCGCGACGCGCGGCGCCATGGCGGGGAACCGCGAGATCATCGACGTGCTGCATTTCGTCGGCGCCGAGGACAGGTTTATCGCGCGCGAGTTCCAGCGTCATTTCCTGCGCCTGGGGCTACGCGGCGGCCTGATCGGTGCGGGCGCCGCGGCGCTCACATTCTTCGTGCTCGGCAGGCTCGCGCCTTATTGGACCGCGACGGCGAGCGGCGATCAGATCGAAGCTTTGTTCGGCGGCTTTTCGCTCGGCCTGCCGGGCTATTTCGCCATTGCGGCGATTTGGATCGGCATCGCGCTGTTGACGGGGCTGATTTCGCGCACCATCGTGTTCCGGCATTTACGCGAGCTCAACTGAGCTTGGCACCATGCCTAGTCCCCGCCTGAATTCGCGAGTATTCTCATACCCATGGGGATGATGAGGCGGACACTGGCCGTCCGGGCGCTCCGATGATTGCTCGCGTGAATGCGCGCTCTTGGCGGAGTTGGGGCCGCCGGACCTTGTTCACCTGCTTGGCCCTGGGCCTGATCGGCCTCGGTGCCGGATTTCTGGTTTTTGTCCGCCACATCGAGAGCGATGAGCCGATGGCGCTTTTGCCTGCCGACGGTGTTGTTGCCCTTACCGGCGGCTCGGAGCGGGTGCTCGACGCGGTCGAGCTGCTTGCCAAGGGCCGCGCCCGGCGGCTTCTGATCACCGGCGTCAACCAGCAGACCTCGCGCCACGAGATGGCCCGGCTCATGCCGAATTTTCAACAGCTCTTCGCTTGCTGCATCGATCTCGGCCGCGCGGCGCTGAACACCGCCGGCAATGCGGACGAGACCCGCCGCTGGGTCGAGGCAAATTCGATCCGCTCGAGCCTGATCGTCGTCACCTCGAATTATCATATGCCCCGCGCGCTCGTTGAATTACGCAGCGTCTTGCCGCATCTCGAACTCATTCCGTATCCGGTGGTCAGCGACCGGCTGCGCAACAGCGATTGGCGCAGCGACACACATGTCGCGCGTCTGCTCGCCGTCGAATATGTCAAGTTCCTGGCGGCGGTCGTACGCACGAAAATCTTGCCTCCGCCAATAGCCCGCTCGGATAACCTGATGACGGCGACGCGGCTATCGGAACGGTTTTTCGATGTTCCGGGCGTCGCGAACCCCGCTCGCTGACCCGCAGCACATACCGCATGATCTTCGTCCGCTCGGCACTATTCAATCTTCTGTTTTATGCGAACACGATTCTTTTAATGATTGTCGGCCTTCCCACAATGATCTTCGGACGCCATGCGGTACTGTCCCTAGCGCGGGTGTGGAGCCGGTCTTCGCTTTGGCTCCTGCGGGTGATTTGCCGCACCTCCGCCGAGTTTCGCGGTATGGAGAACATCCCGCAAGGCGCGTGTCTCGTCGCGCCCAAACATCAATCGTTCTGGGAGACGTTTGCGCTCGTTCTCTATTTCGACGACTTCGCCTACGTCCTGAAGCGCGAACTGACGTTCATCCCGGTCTTTGGATGGTATCTTCTGCGCGCCGAGCAGATCGCGATCAATCGAAGCAGCGTGCAAATCGCGTTGCGGCAGCTCGTCGCTAAGGCGAAGGCGCTGTTTGCGCAAAGGCGGCAATTGTTCATCTTCCCGGAGGGAACGCGGCGTGCGCCGGGTGCGCCGCCGGCCTACAAAGCCGGCATCGCCTACGTCTATGAGAAGACAGGTGTGCCCTGCCTGCCTGTCGCGCTGAATGCGGGACTGTTTTGGCCGCGCCGCCGCTTCCTGCGGTTTCCTGGCACGATTGTCGTCGAGTTTCTTCCCCTCATCCTGCCCGGCATGGAGCGGCAAGCCTTCCTGCGGGAACTCGAGGCGCGTATCGAGACCGGGACGAACAGGCTCGTTGCCGAGGCGACGCGAAACCAGCCGGACGCGCCGGCGATTGCCTCGTCGAGACCGTCGCCGCACAATCCCATCTGAGCGCCGCATGGAACGGCGCCCGGCTGCGCGGGTTTCCTCTCGGCTTTGAGGCAGGGCAAGAGCGTGACGGTCCCGCAGGTCGAAATCTTCGCGATCGTCGCGATCATGCTCGCGCTCTTCATGTGGGATCGGCTGCGCCACGACCTCGTTGCTTGCCTCGCGCTTCTCGCAACGATCATCACGGGAACGGTAGCGCCGGAGAAAAGCTTCTCCGGCTTCTCTAATCCGGTCATCATCCTGATCGCGGCGACGCTGGTGCTCGGGCGCGCCATCGGTAATTCCGGCATTCTGAACGGCGCGCTGCGGGCTTTCCTGAAACGCGTGCAGTCGCCGTCGCTGCAGATCGGTGCGCTGTGCTTTTCGGTCGGTCTCCTGTCGGCGTTCATGAAGAACGTTGGAGCGCTCGGGATATTCATCCCGCTATCGCTCGAAGCGGCGCGGCGCATCAAGCAACCGCCCTCGATTTATTTGATGCCGCTTGCGTTCGCGTCGTTGATCGGCGGCACGGCCACCCTCATCGGAACCGGTCCGAATCTGCTGATCTCAACGGTGCGCTCGGACGTAACCGGTCAGCCGTTCCAGTTCTTCGATTTCACCTCTGTCGGGCTGCCGCTCGCCTTGATCGCGCTGGTGTTCCTGAGCGTCGGGTGGCGGCTCCTGCCACGCCGCCAAACCGGCTCGAAAACCGTGGGCCAAGTCTTCAGTCTCGAGCGCTACACGACCGAGCTCGTCGTGCCGGAGGAATCCTCCGCGATAGGCATGACCGTTGCTGAACTCGAGGCGCTGGGCGAAGGCGAATTGTCCGTCAGTTCGCTTGTTCGAAGTTCGGAGGAAGATGAACGCCACTTCGTTCCTTCCTATCGCACCCGGCTTGCAAGCGGCGATATCCTGACCGTTCACGCCGATCCGGCAACGGTGAAAGCGGTTACAGACAGCGCCGATTTGGAGCTTGCCGCTTCTGTCGAGCTGAAGGCGCCGGAACGCGCCAGCGACGACCTTGAGATCGTCGAGGCCGTTGTCATGCCGGGCTCGCAACTTGTAGGGCGAACCGCGCAGCAGCTGCAGTTGCGCCGCCGCTTCGAGGTCAGTCTTCTCGCCGTCAGCCGCGCTGGCCGGCCTGTTCACAGCCGGCTAATGGAACACGTGCTGCAGCCCGGCGACATTGTTGCCCTCCAAGGCTGGGGGCACAGTTTGTACGATACGTTGTCGGATCTGGGCTGTTTGCCGCTCGCCGACCGCAGCTTGGCATTGTCACGCCGGCGTTGGCGTCTCATCCCGCTGCTGCTCCTCCTCGCTGCCATGGCCATCGTCATTCTGCGGTTGCGCAGCGTCGAGCAGACCTTCTTCGGCGCCGCGGTCCTTTGCATCGCCCTGCGGCAGATCAGCCTCAAGGAAGCCTACGAATCCATTGACTGGCCGATCATCATCATGCTCGGCGCGCTCATTCCTGTCGGCGAGGCGCTCAAGGACACGGGCGCGGCAAATCTGATCGCCAGCCTGCTCGGCAATGCCGCTCAGCACGTGCCCGCCCTCATGGCTTTAGCACTCGTTTTGGTCACCGCAATGCTGGCCGCGCCGCTTTTGCACCATGCGGCGGCGGTCCTTGTTATGGGCCCGATTGCGGCTGCCGTTGCCGCCAAGCTCGGCTATAATCCCGATCCCTTTCTGCTGGCTGTCGCATTCGGTGCCGCCTGCGATTTCCTTACCCCGATCGGCCACCAGAACAACATGCTGGTCATGGGACCGGGCGGATACCGTTTCAGCGATTATTGGAAGCTCGGGCTTCCGCTTTCGTTGCTGGTTGTGTTGGTTGGGACGCCGCTCATCGCATTCTTCTGGCCGCTGCGTTGATGCGACCAATGCCGACACCGGAACAAAACGATGAAGCCTGGGTTTTCCGCTCGTCCCGCACCTTGAGGAGGACCGCTTGTGAACGAACGGACCGTCGCCGCGATCGCGTTTGCTATGGTCATCGGCGCCGCTGCTTTGATCGGGCCATCTTGGGCGCAGACGCCGACAACGCCGCCTCCGGCTTCGCCGAGCGCACCCCCCACGGCGCCGAATGCGGCGATGCCGTCGCCGACCGTACCGATGCCGACGAACTCTCCCGCGGTCCCATCAAGTGCGACGCAATGGCTCGCCTCGAACGTTTATGGCCAAAGCGTCTACGACAAGAACGAACAGAAGATCGGAGATCTCACTGACATGATCGTCGACAAGGACGGACAGATCAAATCGGCGATCATCGGCGTCGGCGGCTTCCTCGGCGTCGGCCAAAAGGACGTCGAAATCCCGTTCACCGATCTCAGGATGATGACCCGCAACGGCAAGAACTGGCTTGCGCTGGATCGCACGAAGGATCAGCTGCAGAGCGCACCGACTTTCGACAAATCAAGTCTGAAGCTGCCCTAAAGCGACGGCCGCGAAAGTTTCGATTATTGCTTCTGAAGCTTACGGTCGAGCGCGACGATCAGCGTGCGGATATCTTCCGGCTGGTGATCCATCGGGGAATAGATTTTCTGCAGGCGGGGGCCGAGCTGCCGAGCTTCGATCGAGTCGTCCCTCACGCGCACCGGCACTCGCCCTACCGCGCGGTCGCGCGGGACAATCTCGAGATTGGGATTTGCAGCATTGCGGCGGGACATAACGGTCACAAAAGGTCAATCAGCGCAAAAGCGTTGGTCATCAGGAAAGATAAGTGCCCCTTGCGCCCTCGCCGGTGACACGAAAACGCCGCATTTCACCATTCGTTCCGCAGCAGCTTCACCATTTTGTTGATATGGCGAATGGATTCCTGCGGCCTCGCCATTCAGCTTCAGAACAGTTAGCTTGGCTTTACCAAGCCGCGGATCTTTGCGTGAATTCCAGTATCAAAGCTCAGCCATTCCTTGCCGCAGCGGAGTTGAACCCCGCCCTGCTGCCGGCTGTCGTGAATGCCAGTGGTGATCTCGTGCTGCTGCTTGATGAGAGCGGTCGCCTTGTCGAGGCGAACGAGGTCGCCCGCCGCAGCCTGGCGCGCGGCGTTCTGGAAGGAGCGCCAAGCTTTACCTCTATCGGCGACGCTCAGCAGCGGGAGCGCGCCACGGCTGCGTTTGCTGCCGCGCGTTCAGGTGAACGCGCGCGAATGTTTTGGCGCTCGCCGGAAGACGGCGCGATCACGTGGGACCTGTCACTGTTTCCGGTAGCGGAGGCGACAGGCGATAGCATCCGGGTCGGCGTCCTCGGTCGCGAATGGGCGGCGAGCACTTCCGGCGGACCAAAACCCGAGCGCGCGAGCGAGTTGCAGATAGCGCTCAATCGCACCGTACGGGCGCTCGAAGCGGGAGAGATCGGCGTCTGGGAGTGGGATTTCGTTAACGGGACTTTCATCTGGGATTCGCGGATGCGCGCCCTCTGGGCACTGCCCGACGACGTCACGCCGACTTACGAGGTGTTCCGCGAGGCTTTGAATCCTGCCGATATCGAGCGCAGCGATGGCGCCCTGGACCTCGCGACCAATCCGGCACGCGACGGCGATTATGAGGTCGAATATCGCGTCATCGGCACCAAAGACGGGATCGAGCGCTGGATACTCGCGCAAGGCCGCACTTCATTCGAGAACGGCCGCGCGATCCGCATGGTCGGCACGGCGCGCGATGTCACCGAGCGCAAGCAGCGCGAAGCGCATGTGCGATTCCTCATGCGCGAGATAGCGCATCGCTCGAAAAATCTGCTCGCCGTCATTCAGGCGATGGCACGCCAGACGGCGGTAACCGCCGGTTCGGCGCATGATTTCGAACAGATATTTTCGGCCCGGCTGCAGGCATTGGCGGCGTCGCACGACATCCTCATGGATGAGGACTGGCACGGTGCCTCGATCGACGAACTCGTACGCACGCAGGTCGGGCACTATGTCGATCTGATCGGCACCCGGATCGATCCTACCGGGCCCGACATCATGCTAAAGCCGGAAGCCGCGCAGAATCTCGGCCTCGCGCTGCACGAACTATCAACCAACGCCGCCAAATATGGCGGCCTCTCAAACGAAGACGGTCACATCGAGATCCGTTGGGACCTCAAGGAAGATCGCTTTCGAATCACCTGGCAGGAGATCGGTGGCCCGCCTGTATCACCGCCGGCGCGCGAAGGTTTCGGTCACAAGGTGGTCACGCGTATCGTCACGCTCGCACTCGAAGGCAAGGTCGATCTACGCTTCGAGCCGAGCGGCCTCGTCTGGACGCTCGATATTCCCGACAAATATGTTCTTACCCGCGGCAGCAGCGGCCGCGGGTAAGCTCGCGATTTAGACTGTCAATATCGACCGCGCCGCGCGAAGCCGAAGACCAGGGAGATCAACAGCAGGACGAGCGCGACCCAGAACAGAATTCGCGCGCCTTCCATCGCGGTGCCAGCGACCCCGCCAAATCCCAACACCGCGGCAACAACGGCGATGATCAGGAAGACGACGGCCCAGTGGAGCAGGTTACCGAAGTTCATGTTGATCCTCCGTTGCGCGGCAGTCTTGCAGGCCAAGCCGAGGCCGCGCCGGTGATTTGCGTTGAAAACGGTGGGTAACCGGCAAAGTTCCAGCTGGAGGGCGCGCGCGCCTTCGGTCTAGCGGCGGAAGCGCCTCCGGAGCAGGGTTCGTCTGGATTGACCACCCTCTTTCCACCTGATTAGACTTGAGGCATTCCTATGCCGAATGACTGACCCAGCAACTCCGGAGGAATGGCTTGCACTAGTTGACCAACACGAAAGAGTTGCGCTTGCGATGCAAGATGATCGGAGAGCAGCCGCCCAAGCGTATTATCACGCCGGACAAGGCGTGGAATGTGCTCTGAAGGCCTATATTATGCGCCGTGAGCGTCTGAACGGCTGGCCAAGCCGCCAAAGCCGTCCCGACCCATATACTGACGATCTGGTAGCACTCGCTACTATAGCTCAGATTTCGTTCACGCCACGGAGCCGACTTGCGCCGTCGTGGTCTCTTGTTAGACAATGGACACGAGACCAGTCTTATGATCCTAAGCCGATGCCTAGAAAGGTCGCCAGGAGCTGGGTGGAGGCAGCGTTTGGTAAGGAAGGAATTGTGACATGGCTCCGCGCCACCTTGAAATGAGGTTTTGGCAAGCCGGTCAAGACTACCTCGTGGCAGTCGAGCGCCTCGGATTGAGGCCGCGATGCTTATTTTGGGCTGACGACGAGATTCTGAATTCCAAGGTACTCGTCATGGTCACCGAAGTCACAGATATCGCTGGTCCCCTCGCGCTCGCTGAATTGTTATTCAAAGCTTATAATAGCGAAGCAACACCCAAAGAAATAGATCCCTTCATCGTAAGGCTTCACAGCCCACAACAATCAATAATCCGGGAGATGGGGAAGTTTTGGCCATTCGATGTAACGATGCATAGTGAGCGCGGTGAAGACATCACAGAAACGATGTTGAGAGCGAACATCAACGTAGGGTCACTGAACCTCGATCCGAGTTGGGTATATAGATTCGAAACGCATGTGGTGCCGACGGTTGAGGCTGGACGGCAGTGGCGCCGTTTTGAGCGAAACGTTATCGCTTTAGCTGCTTGAGCCTCAACGTTGCGGGCAGACGCATGGCGAATCTTCGGTCTCTGCAGCTGCTTTGAAAATGTTCTGCTCGATCGTGCGCCCGGGTATCAAATTGTTGATAAATGCCCAAAATGTGGCCGCTGGCTAGAGATGCAGCGGCGACCACGTTCACTTCTTTAGCGTTGCGCTGCAATATCTTCTGTTTGGCTCTATCTTGAGGCTTATCCCGCGGCGCGTTCGCGCACCGCGTCCTCGACGGCCTGCAACGCGGCCTCGGCCTGCGATCCGTCGGGACCCCCGGCCTGCGCCATATCTGGCCGGCCGCCACCGCCTTTGCCGCCGAGGCGCTCCGAGGCGAGGCGGACGAAATCGACCGCATTGAAGCGCTCCGTCAGATCGGGCGTGACGCCGACGACGATCGCGCCCTTGCCGTCCGCCGCAGTGTTGGCGATCGCGATAATTCCGGAGCCGATTGCCTTCTTGGCTTCATCGGCAAGCGATTTCAGGTCCTTCATCTCGACGCCTTGTACGGCGCGCGCGAACAGTTTTATGCCGGCGACATCGCGCACCGGCTGATCCGCGCCGTTGCCGGTTGAGCCGCCGCCCATTGCGAGTTTCTTGCGCGCCTCCGTGAGTTCGCGTTCGAGCCGCTTACGCTCGTCGAGGAGTGACGAAAGCCGCGCCGGCGCTTCTTCGGCGGAGACTTTGATGAGCGAGGCGACTTCGCGGAGGCGCTGTGCTTCTGCGTTTAACTGATGGCGCGCCGCGTTCGCGGTCTTCGCCTCGACGCGACGCACGCCCGCGGCAACGGCGCTTTCGCCGGTGATCGAGACGAGACCGATATCGCCGGTGCGCTGGACATGCGTGCCGCCGCAGAGTTCCACCGAAAACGGGTGATTGGCGCCGTCCCGCCCGCCCATGGAGACGACGCGCACTTCGTCGCCATACTTTTCGCCGAATAAAGCGCGCGCGCCGGATTCGATTGCCTCATCGATGGCCATCAGGCGCGTCTCGACCGGCGTGTTTTTCAGGATATGCGCGTTGGCGATATCTTCGGCCGCGGCGAGTTCGCTATCGCTGATCGGCTTTGGATGGGCGAAATCAAATCGAAGGCGGTCCGGCGCCACAAGCGATCCCTTCTGCGCGACGTGCTCGCCGAGGACCTGACGGAGCGCCTCGTGCAGGAGATGCGTTGCGGAGTGATTTGCACGAATTGCGCTGCGCCGCGCGTGATCTACTTTTAGATCGAGGGATTGGCCGGGCGTGATCTCGCCCTCTTCGACGATGCCGGAATGGACGAACACATCGCCGATTTTTTTCTGCGTATCGCTAACCGGGAAGCGCACGCCCGGCGCTGAGAGCACACCGGTATCGCCGACCTGGCCACCGGATTCGCCATAAAACGGCGTTTGATTGAGGATGACGCTGCCGGTCTGGCCTTTCTGGAGGCGGGGGACCTCCGCACCATCGGCGACAAGGGCGGTGACGATGCCGGCGGCTTCTTCGGTGTCGTAGCCCAAAAACTCGGTTGCGCCGGCGCGATCGCGCACGGCAAACCACAAGCTTTCCGTGGCTGCTTCGCCTGACCCGGCCCAGGCTTTGCGCGCATCGGCGCGCTGGCGCTCCATCGCGGCGGAAAAGCCTTCCGTGTCGACGCCGATACCACGCGCGCGCAGTGCGTCCTGTGTGAGATCGAGCGGGAAGCCGTACGTGTCGTAAAGGCGGAACGCGGTTTCACCGGAAAGCCGCGCGCCTTCTGTGAGATCGCGGCTCTCGTCGTCGAGAATGGCGAGACCGCGCACGAGCGTCTGCCGGAATCGCGTTTCCTCCAGCCGCAATGTTTCGGTGATCAGCGCTTCGGCGCGGATGAGCTCGGGATAGGCCATTCCCATTTCCCGCACCAGCGCCGGGACGAGCCGCCACATGAGCGGCTCGCGCGCCCCCAGTATCTGCGCGTGCCGCATGGCGCGGCGCATGATGCGGCGCAGCACATAGCCGCGGCCTTCGTTGGAGGGCAGCACGCCGTCGGAGACGAGGAAGGCGGAGGCGCGCAAATGATCGGCGATGATGCGGTGGCTTGCCTGCAGCGGCCCTTTCGGATCGGTGTTGGTCGCCTCGGCGATAGTAGTGATCAGCGCGCGAAAAAGATCGATATCGAAGCTCGACGTGACGCCTTGTAAGAGCGCCGCCATACGCTCGAGTCCCATGCCCGTATCGATCGATGGACGCGGCAGCGGGATGCGGCGGCCGGGTTCGACCTCGTCGAATTGCATGAAGACGAGGTTCCAGAATTCGAGGAATCGGTCTCCGTCTTCTCCTGCAGTTCCGGGGGGGCCGCCGGCGATCGCCTCACCCTGGTCGTAGAAAATCTCCGAGCAGGGGCCGCAGGGACCGGTCTCGCCCATCTGCCAAAAGTTGTCGGCGGTCGCGATGCGGATGATGCGGCGGTCGGAAAAGCCGGCGATCTTCTTCCAAAGATCGAAAGCCTCGTCGTCGGTGTGATAGACGGTGACGAGCAGGCGCTCGCGGCCAAGCTTGAATTCCTTGGTGATCAGGTCCCAGGCGAGCTTGATCGCCTCCTCCTTGAAATAATCGCCGAAGGAGAAGTTGCCGAGCATCTCGAAAAAGGTGTTGTGGCGGGCGGTGTAGCCGACATTGTCGAGATCGTTGTGCTTGCCGCCGGCGCGTACGCATTTCTGCGTCGAGGCGGCGCGCGTGTAAGGCCGCTTCTCGGCGCCGGTGAACAGCGTCTTGAACGGCACCATGCCGGCGTTGACGAACATCAGGGTCGGATCGTTGCGCGGCACGAGCGGCGCCGACGGGACGCGCGTGTGGCCATTCTTCTCGAAGAAGTCGAGGAAAGCCGACCGGATTTCGTTGACGCCGTTCATCGCTTGATCGACTCGCGGGAGAAAAGCCGGGCGGAGCGCCGAACGGAAAACGCGCCTTCAATCAAGAGCACCGCGTCCGCCACAACAGGAAAGGCCCGGCGAAGAGCCGGGCCTTTCTAGCGGCGGGTATTACGCCTGTCGAGGGAGAGAGGGGGGCGGGGACCCACGACAGAAATATCCGCCGCTCGCGCGTGGCATGCGTGAGCGAGCGAGCGTCAGACTTCAGCCTTCGGCGGCGCTGTCGTCGTCGTCGGCCTGCTCGAGGATGCGCTCGGCGATGAGGCCGGCATTCTCGCGGATCGCCTGCTCGATCTTCGCGGCCGCGTCCGGGTTCTGCTTCAGGAACAGCTTGGCGTTCTCGCGCCCCTGGCCGAGCCGCTGGCTGTCGAAGGAGAACCAGGCGCCGGATTTCTCGACGACCCCGGCCTTGACCCCGAGATCGACGAGCTCGCCCGCCTTGGAGATGCCCTCGCCATACATGATGTCGAACTCGACCTGCTTGAACGGCGGCGCGACCTTGTTCTTGACGACCTTCACCCGCGTCTGGTTGCCGATCACCTCGTCGCGATCCTTGATCGCGCCAATGCGGCGGATGTCGAGCCTGACGGACGCATAGAATTTCAGCGCATTGCCGCCGGTCGTCGTCTCCGGCGAGCCGTACATGACGCCGATCTTCATGCGGATCTGGTTGATGAAGATCACCATGCAGTTCGATTTCGAGATCGACGCGGTGAGCTTGCGCAAGGCCTGGCTCATCAGCCGCGCCTGCAGGCCCGGCTGGACGTCGCCCATCTCGCCCTCGATCTCGGCGCGCGGCGTCAGCGCGGCGACCGAATCGATGACCAGCACGTCAATGGCGCCGGAGCGGATCAGCGTGTCGGCGATCTCCAGCGCCTGCTCGCCGGTATCGGGCTGCGAGATCAGGAGATTGTCGAGATCGACGCCAAGTTTGCGGGCATAGATCGGATCGAGCGCGTGCTCGGCATCGACGAAGGCGCAGGTGCCGCCGCGCTTCTGCGCCTCGGCGACGACATGCAGGGTCAGCGTCGTCTTGCCCGACGATTCCGGCCCGTAGATTTCGACGACCCGGCCGCGCGGCAGGCCGCCGACGCCGAGCGCGATGTCGAGGCCGAGCGAGCCGGTCGGGATTGTCTCGATCTCGACCGCCTGCTGGCCCTTGAGCCGCATGATCGAGCCCTTGCCGAAGGCGCGCTCGATCTGGGACAGGGCGGCGTCGAGCGCCTTGGTCTTGTCCACGGAAGGTCCTTCTACGACGCGGAGATTCGGCTGGCTCACGGCAAGATTCCTTCTGGCACGGGCGGCGCGAGAGACGCAACGTTCTGAC
>JAXDNJ010000036.1:0-2790 GCA_034669505.1 Methylobacteriaceae bacterium | reverse complement strand
GTTGCGGATGATCCAGTCGCGGATGTTGTGGATGTTGCGGCCGGTCGAGAGATCCATGACGGTGTCGGCGCCCCAGCGGATCGCCCACACCATCTTCTCCACCTCCTCCGCCACGGAGGAGGTGACGGCGGAATTGCCGATATTCGCGTTGACCTTCACCAGAAAATTGCGGCCGATGATCATCGGCTCGAGTTCGGGATGGTTGACATTCGACGGGATGATCGCGCGGCCGCGCGCGATCTCGTCGCGCACGAATTCCGGCGTGACGAACGCGGGAACTGACGCGCCGAAACTTTCGCCATCGGCGAGGCGCGCGTCGGCGCCTTCCACCGCACGTTCGCGGCCAAGATTCTCGCGATGCGCGACGTAGATCATTTCTTCGGTGATGATGCCGGCACGGGCGAATTCATATTGCGTGACGGGCCGGCCGGGCTGCCCGCGAAGCGGCGCGCGATTGGCGGGGCACGGCGGCACGAGATGCTCACCCGAAGCGCCTCCATTATCTTCGGGGCGAATGTCGCGGCCGGCGTAAGTCGCCAGAGCTGCACGTCGCGCAAGCCAGGGCCGCGCAGATGTCAGGCCGGCGCCGAGATCAGGCGCGAACAGTTCCTCCGTATACGGCCCCGACGCATCGTAGACGCGCACGGGCGGCTCGTCGGCGGAGGGATCGAGCGCGATCTCGCGGAACGGCACGCGGACATCTTCCGCCGGCTGCACATAAATCTTGCGGGACCCGGTGAGCGGACCCGTCGTCACGCTCTCCGGCACAATCGGGCGCTTCGCGTGCATGTTCATGGAAATTCGTCCTCCGTGACCGGCGTTTACGGAAGACGGGCGGGAGGAGGTTCCGCGAGCCTTCCCTGCGCCGGCATTACCCAGATCAGGTTCGACGGGTGTGATCTCAGCCGCCCTCTGCAAGGCAGCACCCCGTGGCTGAGGGCACGTTAGCCCTCTGCTTCAAGGCCGGCAAGCGTCGCTACCCTCGGCGTACCGCTTAGCCAGCTACAAGCGCGCAAAAAAGCACGGGAGGAACTCTCCCGCGCTTCTTAAAGTTACGCTTGATCGCTTACCGGTTGACGGGGTTCGGCGGCATCGGATGCTGACCGGCCGTTCCAACCGTCGGGCCAGGCGCTGCCGAGCGGCCGGCCGTCCCATCGACCGTGCCGGTATTTTCACGCGGTCCCGTAGCCGGGGAACCCGCGCCCCACGCGCCAGCACCGCGATCCGGCACCATCGAGGGGTTACCTTTGTTTATCGTGTCCTGCGCAAAAGCCGGCGCAAGGCTCAACACCGTCGCGACTGCCGCGACCGTTGCCGTTAATTTTTTCATCTCCGTCTCCCATTATTATTGCGCCGGATAAACGAACTCCAATCGAGAAGGTTGCGCTGATCAGACTTGGACTTGGCAATGCGTTTGCGCTATTGCAACGCTCGCGCAAGCGTCGCAATCGAGCAGCGACGTTGTTCGCAAATTCAGCCGAGGGAACCCGTCTTGAAAGCTGTCGATGTAAACGGCTTAGGCAAGGCGTGGGGCAACACGCAAATCCTCGATGACATAAGCTTTAGTGTCGAAGCCGGATCGTTTGCGGCGCTGCTCGGACCTTCCGGCTGCGGCAAATCGACGACGCTGCGCATCATCGCTGGACTCGATGAAGCAACGAGCGGCACGGTCGAGATCGCCGGCGAAGATGTGACCTCGTGGCCGGCCGCCAAGCGCGCCGTGGCCATGGTGTTCCAATCCTACGCGTTGTTTCCACACTTAAGCGTGCGCGAGAACATTCTTTTCGGACCGAAAGTCCGGCGTGTGCCGCGCGAGTCGCGCAATGCGCGTCTCACCAACACAGCGGAGCTTCTCGGGCTGACGCCGCTGCTCGAACGCAAGCCGGCGCAATTGTCGGGCGGCCAGCAGCAGCGCGTCGCGTTGGCCCGCGCGATCATTGCGGAGACCCCGGTCTGTCTCATGGACGAGCCGCTGTCCAATCTCGATGCGCAACTGCGCGCCGAGATGCGCCGCGAATTGCGCGCGCTGCAGCAGCGCCTGCGCATGACCGTCATCTACGTCACGCATGATCAGGTCGAGGCGATGACGATGGCCGATCAGATCATCCTGATGAATGGCGGACGTATCGAGCAGGCGGCAAAGCCGGCCGAGATTTACGAACGGCCGGCCAGCGTGTTCGCAGCGAAATTTGTCGGCACGCCGCCGATGAACGTGCTTCCCGCGGACGCGGTGGCGGCGGTCTGTTCTGATGGGCTGAACGCGCCGAATGGTCGTGACCGGAAAGGCCTGCTCCTCGGCATCAGGCCCGAAAGCGTCCGCCTTGCTGAAACCGGTGCGCCGGCAGAAGTCAGAGCGATCGAATATCTCGGCGCCGAGACGATGATCGAGGCAAGTCTCGCCGGCGCGTCCGTTCTCGCTCGATTGAGCGGGCGTCCGCCGTGCCGGGTCGGGGACAGAGTGCATTTGGCATGGCAACCGGACGCAACGCACTGGTTCGACATGTCAACAGGTCGTCGCATACAGTGCTGAAAATCGCCGGAGTGCGGTTGCAAGGGAGGGACAAATGGACCGACGGGATTTTCTGACTGGCGCGAGTGCGCTCGCCGGCGCCGGCCTTGCAAGCGTGCCCGCGCGCGCGGCGGAGCCGACCGAAATCACCTTCTACTATCCCGTCGCGGTCGGCGGGCCGATCACCAAAATCGTCGACGGCTATGCCGCTGACTTCCAGAAAGCCAACGCGGACGTGAAGGTGCGGCCGATCTATGCCGGCACGTACCAGGAAACGATCG
>JAXDNJ010000035.1:0-91449 GCA_034669505.1 Methylobacteriaceae bacterium | reverse complement strand
GCGGACTGGTCAGCGGCTCCGGCGGCTTCCAGGATTTCATGATCGGTGCGCGGCTGTCGCCGAACGGCCGCTCCATCGTGGCGCTGCCATCGACAGGCGGCGGCGTCTCGCGCATCGTCGCGCGGCTCTGCGAGCCGGGCATCGTCACTGGCTTACGCAGCGACGCGGATATTTTCGTCACCGAACACGGCGCGGCACAAGTGCGCGATCTCACGCAGGATGCGCGCGCCGAGGCCTTGATCGCGATCGCGGCGCCGGAGCATCGCGGCACGCTTTGGGATCAATGGCGCGAGATGCGGAAGCGTCTATGAAAGACGATGCGTTCGAAACCAAGCTTTCCAAGCGGCGCCCACGCGAGCCGTATTGGCGCGAGCGGCAGGGCGATTTAGGCGTCATTGCGAGGAGCGCAGCGACGAAGCAATCCAGGGGCAGGTGCTGCAATCCTCGAGCGGGTTGCTCCTGGATTGCTTCGCTGCGCTCGCAATGACGGCAGCGATTCACGCTCTTCCGATAATTGAAATCGAGCACACATTCTGGTGCGGGAAGCCGCCGAGATTGTGCGTGAGACCGAGCGTCGGCTCCTTGGCGCGCTGCCGCGGCCCGGCGCGACCCTGCATCTGCAGGTAAAGCTCGTAGATCATGCGCAGACCCGAAGCGCCGATCGGATGGCCGAAACATTTCAAGCCGCCGTCGATCTGGCAAGGCATCGTGCCATCGGCATCGTAGAAGCCGTCGAGCACATCGTTTATGGCGCGGCCTTCCGCTGAAATGTGCAAATCCTCCATCGTGACGAGTTCGGTCACCGAAAAGCAATCGTGCACTTCGATGAGATCGATCTCGGCGCGCGGGTCCTTCACGCCGGCTTCCTGATAGGCGCGCTTCGACGCGACGCGCGTCGTCGCAAAGTAGCTGCCGTCCCAGGAATTATGCTGCGCCTCGACGCCGTTCGACACCGAGAGCTGCAGCGCCTTCACCGTGATCAGATCGCGCTTGCCGAGGCTCCTAGCAATCTCCGGCGTGGTGACGATCGCGCAGGCTGAACCGTCCGACACGCCGCAGCAATCGAACAGGCCGAGCGGCTCCGCAACAACGGGCGCGCCGAGCACCTGGTCGACCGTGATCGCGTTGCGCAGATGCGCCTTGGAATTCCGCGTCGCATTGTCGTGGCTCTTCACCGAAATGTGCGCCATGGCGCGTTTTAGATCGTCTCGCGAGGCGCCGTGCTTGGCACGATACGCCGCGGCGAGCTGCGCGAATGAGCCAGGCGCAGAGAAATTCGCCCACCACATCGTGTTGAGATTGCCGCGGCTGCGCTGCGGCAGGCCGCCATAGCCGGTGTCCTTCAGTTTTTCCACGCCGAGCGCCAGCGCGATGTCGGCAGCGCCCGACGCCACCGCGTAGACCGCGCCGCGAAACGCTTCCGTTCCCGACGCGCAATAATTTTCGACGCGCGTCACCGGGATGAGGGGCAGCCGCAGCGCCATCGCCAGCGGCACGCCGGATTTGCCGACATGCTGCTCCTCGATCGCGGTCGCGAGCCACGCCGCCTCGATCTGGTTCTTCTCGATGCCGGCGTCAGTGATCGCTTCCTCGAACGCTTCGACCATGAGGTCGTCGGCCTCGCGGTCCCAGCGCTCGCCGAATTTCGAGCAGCCCATGCCGAGAATGGCGACTTTGTCTCTGATACCGCTTGCCATCTCAGCCTCCACTGTCGCTCGTGCCAGTCGCGGGCGCGGCCTTCCAGAAGTACCTGATGAAACCGCGCTGCGGATCGCGGTCCTTGACGCGGAACACCATGTCCATGTCGCGGCCGACCTCGAGCTCGCGCGGATCGATGTCGGTGAAATCCATCATGATGCGGCCGCCGACCTCGAACTGAATCATGCCGTAGCAGGCCGGCGGATCGGGCGTGTAGGTGAGTTCGTCCGCTGTGTAGCTCATGATCTTGCCGGGGAGATCGGCGAAAGGCTGATCTTCCTGCGTATGCGACGCGTTGCAATTCGGATTGACACAGATGTTGGACTTCGGGAATTGCACGGTGCCGCAGACGCTGCAGCGCCCGCCGACGAAGCCGGTCAACATGTCGCGCTTGCGATAAAGCGCCGAGAGCGCGGTGGCCTTGTCGACCTCCGAACGCATGCCGCGCTCCATCGTGACGAGCTCGTTGAAGGAAAGGAATCTCTGGTAGTTCTTTTCCTCGCGCCGGCGTGCCAGGTGCCCCTTCACCCCAAGCTTCGGCGCGAAGTCTGCGATGCGTTCGGTCGCGCGGAAGGCGAGCACATCGCAGCCCTGGCCGAAGCCAGCGACGAGAATGAAATCGCCGCGCTTTGCATTCTCCAGCGCATGCCCCAGCATGAGCAGCGGATGCGCCGCGCCGGTCTCGCCGCAGCTCGCATTCATATTGTCGTGCACCGCTTCTCCGCGCAGGCCGGCTTTCTTGGCGAGCGAAGCGACGACGCGCGGCAGCGTGCACGGCATGCAGAAGGCGCTGACATCGGCCGGCGTGATGCCGGTTTCCTTCAAAAGCGCCGCGAGCGTCTCCGCGACGATCTTCTGGTAACCCTCGTCGCGTATCCAGCGCTCTTCCCAAGGGTAATCATAGGCGAATCCATCGGCGCGGAAATGGTCGACGAAATCAACCGTGCGTGTCGCTTTGCCGACGAGCTCCGCGAGACAATCGCCGCTGCCGACAAGCAGCGCCGCGGCGCCGTCGCCGACATCCATCTCCAACGTTCCCGCGGCTTTGGTCTGCCGCTTATCCGCGGCGATCACCAGTTGCGGGCCGGCGTGCGTGGCTTCGAGCGCCAGCGCCAGCGCGGATGTGCCCGCGCGCTGCGTCGCCGCGTGATCGTGCGCGGCAACATCGCTCTTCAAGTTCAGCGCACCGGCGACGATGCCGGCGTTGAGCCGGTCGAGGAAAGGGAAGCTCGTCGAGGCGAAATGCAGCGCGGCGATGTCGTCGCGGCTGCGCTCGCCGAGGCAATCGCGCGCGGCGGCGACCGCCATCGTGACGCTGTCCTCGTCCCAGTTCGCCAGGGCGCGTTCGCCCTTGGCGCGCGATTTGAGAGCGCTGTTGAACCAGCCATTCGCCTGCGCGATGGATGCGCGCGATAGGCGACGCAGGGGGATGTAGCCGCCGTAAGCAAGTATGCCGCGCGTCATCTCAGAGCGGGTCCCAGCAGAAAATATCGCCGGAGCGGTCCAGTCGATAAAACGAGCTCTTCATCGCCGGCATGGCGCGGTCGGCGATCGTCTGCGGCGTCCAGCCTTCCGCCGAATGCACGGAGCGCAGCGGCCGCGATTGGCTCATGAGGAAAATCTCGTTCATGCGAGCCGCGAAAATCTGCCCGGTGACGTCCTTCGCTGAATCGCTCGCGAGATAGGCGACGAGCGGCGCGATCTTTTCCGGCCCCATCGCCTTGATCCGCTCGACCCGCGCCTTTTCCTCCGGCGTCTCGTCCGGAATCGTGCCGATGAGCCGGCTCCAGGCAAAAGGCGACACGCAATTCGAGCGCACATTGAAGCGCTGCATGTCGAGCGCGATCGATTTCGACAGGCCGACAATGCCCATCTTCGCCGCAGCATAATTCGCCTGGCCAAAATTGCCGATAAGCCCGCTCGTCGAGGTAAAGTGCACGAAGCTTCCCGATTCCTGCTCGCGGAAATGCGTCGCCGCGGCGCGCGAGACATAGAAGCTGCCGAGGAGATGCACTTTGATCACGAGCTCGAAATCGACGACGCTCATGCGATGAAAGATGCGGTCGCGCAGGATGCCGGCGTTGTTCACGACGCAATCGATGCGACCGAATGCGTCTATTGCGGTCTTGACGATGTTTGCCGCCGCCGCGGGCTCAGCGACGGAATCGAAATTCGCCACGGCCTCGCCGCCGGCCGCGCGGATTGCGTCCACGACCTCTTGCGCCGGGCCCTCGGCTCCGCCGCCCTCACCCTCGGCGCTTCCGCCGAGATCGTTGACGACGACCTTGGCGCCCTCGCGCGCTGAGAGGAGCGCAATCTCGCGGCCGATCCCGCGGCCGGCGCCGGTGACGACAACGACTTTGCGGGCGAGGATTCCGTCGGCCATCCACGGCTTTCGAACAAGTGAGGGAGAGCCGTTCTTGCACTAGGGCAAGCCAGGCGTCAACGAATCCGCGCGCCGTGCCGTTCGGCTAAGTTTGCTCTAGCTTTGCATGCGGTCTAGGAAGCAGGAATGTTGCAAACGAGTGACCCACTGCGCGCGTCGGTCGACGCGAAATGAACGTTCTGCTGATCGGCTCCGGTGGGCGCGAGCATGCGCTGGCTTTATCGCTCGTCAAGAGCTCGCGTCTCACCAAGTTCTTCATCGCGCCGGGAAATCCGGGCACGGCTGCACTCGGCGAGAACGTCGTCCTCGATATCGCGGATCATGCGGCGGTTGTAAACTTCTGTCGGCTGATGAGCATCGAGCTTGTCGTCGTCGGACCGGATCAGCCCCTTGTCGAGGGATTGGTTGACTCCGTCGAAGCAGCCGGCGTCCCGGCTTTCGGCCCGAGGCGCGCCGCCGCGCGGCTCGAGGGTTCGAAGGCCTTCACGAAAGAGCTTTGCCGCCGCTATTCGGTACCGACAGCCGCGTTCGAGCGGTTCGGCGAGCGCGGGGCGGCGCTTCAATATGTGCGCGCACGTGGTGCGCCGATCGTGGTCAAAGCCGATGGCCTTGCCGCCGGTAAAGGCGTGATCATCGCGAACACATTGGCCGAAGCGGAAGCGGCGATCGATTCCATGTTTGCCGGCGCGTTCGGCAGCGCCGGCGCCGAAATCGTGATCGAAGAGTTGCTCGTAGGCGAAGAGATTTCGTTCTTCACCTTGTGCGATGGTAAGCGCGCGCTGCCTTTTGCATCGGCGCAGGACCATAAGCGCGTGGGCGAGGGGGATACCGGGCCGAATACCGGCGGCATGGGCGCGTATTCGCCGGCGCCGATCTTCACGCCGGAGCTTCAGGCGCGCGTCATGCGCGAGATCGTTACGCCGACGATCGACGCGATGGCGAGTGAAGGGGCGCCGTTCAAGGGCATGCTCTATGCGGGATTGATGATCACGGAGGAGGGACCGAAGCTCATCGAGTTCAACGCGCGCTTCGGCGATCCCGAGACGCAAGTGATGCTGCCGCGGCTGGAAAGCGATCTTCTGTCGCTCATGCAGCAATGCGCGCGCGGCAATCTGACGGCGGACGCGATTCGGCTCTCCGACCAAACCGCGCTGACAGTCGTCATCGCCGCAGAGGGCTATCCCGGCACGCCGGAGAAAGGCACGGAAATCCGCGGCCTCGAGAGAGCCGAGCGCATGCCGCACATCATCGTGACGCATGCGGGCACGCGCCGTGACGGCGCGCGGCTTCTCGCCGATGGTGGACGCGTGCTGAACATAACCGCACTCGCCCAAAACATCGCGGAAGCGCGGAAGCGTGCCTACGCGGCGGTCGATGCGATCGATTGGCCCGAAGGTTTCTGTCGTCGTGATATCGGCTGGCGGGCGCTGGAGCGGGTGTGATCTACTCCGGCCGGTATGCCGTATCAACCGTAAGCGTGCCGCCGATCGCGCGCGATACGCACGCGCAAATCTTGGTGTTGGCGCGACGCTGATCTTCATTGAAGAACACGTCGCGGTGATCGATCTCGGAATCGCAGGCAAGCACGTCGATCGCGCAGAGCCCGCACTCGCCGCGCTCGCAATCCGACATGACGTCGATGCCGTGCTTTGCCAAAGCGTGCAGCATCGTCTCGTCCTCGGAGACCCTGATCTCCTTGCCGAGCCGCGGCACCTTTACGACAAACGGTTCCGGCGCGTGATGTCCGGTCGTGCCGAAGGTCTCGAACCTTAGATTCGTTACCGGCCGGCCTGAGGCTTTCCACGCCGCCTTTGCGGCATCGAGCAGGCCCATCGGTCCGCAGAGATAGAGCTGGCCGTCCGGCGCAAGCGTTTCGATTTCCCGTGCGACATCGATGCGGCGGCCTTCTTCGGAAATATAGAGATCGAGCTTTTCGCCATGCGCGGCTGTAAGTTCCTCATGGAACGGAATGTTACCCCGCTCGCGATTGGCAAACGCCAGCCGGTATTGGTGTCCCCTCCGCCGCAGCTCCTGCGCCATAGAAATGATCGGCGTGATGCCGATGCCGCCGGCGACTAAGAGATAATCCGGCTTGCCGAAATCGAGCCCAAAAAGATTGTGCGGCTCAGTTATTTTCAGCCGCGCCCCTTCCTCAAGCGACCACATGTAACGCGAGCCGCCGCGGCTCTTGTCCGAGCGCCTCACCGCGATCTTGTAAGTTCCCTCGCCGCTCCCGACGAGCGAATAAGAGCGGTGATCCGGCATCTCCTCGATCAGCACGGCGATGTTGATGTGACTTCCCGGCGGAAACGCCCTCCATGGCCTCCTAACCGGCGCGATCTCGAATTCACGCACGTCAGGCGCGACGTTCCTCATGCCGACGAGTCGCGCATCGCTCCAATTCAGGATCTGCGGCATGCGCGTGCCCTGAACTCACTCCGCCGCCTGCAGCGCCGGCCGCGGCGACTCCTCACCCATTATCTTGTCGATGAGCCGGCGGCACCACATCGGGCCGGCATCAATGTTGAGATTGTAGAAGGGCTGGCGCGGATGCCGGCCGATCGCGCGTTGCTGCGCCTCGAGGAAGACCACGTCCTCGTCATAGACGCCCTTGCCGTTGCTGACATGCGCGGACTGGATCTTTCGTGTGAGGTCCTCGTCGTTGCGATGGAAGAGGCGAACGAAGTTCCAGTGATAATGGCAGGTCGTCTCGGTCTCCGGCGTGACGGCGGCGAGAAAGGCGCCATTGACGCCCTGGCTGCGATCGCCTTCCGGCGCGCCGGTCCCGGCGGGCGCGACGCCGACATCGCCGATAACAATATGCGGCACCTCGCAACGGATGATCTGCCAGCGGTCTACGTTACCTTCTTTGCCGAGCTGGCGGGCCCAGAACGGCGGCGCCTCGATATTCTTCATCCAGCGTGTCACCGTCACGACGCGATCGGTGTAAGTCACGTCGAACGGCACGTCGACGATCGCGTCATGGCCGATGCTGCCGGCATGGACGTAAGTCTCGTGCGTCAAGTCCATCAAATTATCGATGACGAGACGGTAGTCGCATTTCAAACTGTAGAATGTACCGCCTTCGCCAACCCATTCGGTGCCGTCGTTCCAGTGGTAGTCCGGCATTTTGGCGGGCTCAGCCAACGCCGGGTCGCCCGGCCAAACCCACACCATGCGATGGCGCTCGATCACCGGGAAGGCGCGTACGCAAGCTGACGGGTTGATCGTCTTTTGCGCCGGCATGAAGGTGCAGCGGCCTTCGGAATTGAACTCGATGCCGTGATAGCCGCACTGCACGTCGTCGCCCTTGAGGCGCCCGAGGGAAAGCGGCACGAGACGATGCCAGCAGGCATCCTCGAGTGCGGCGACCGCGCCGTCGGTGCGCCGGTAAAGCACGATGTCTTTGTTGCAGACAATGCGCGGCGTCAGCTCATGCTTGATCTCGTGGCTCCAGGCCGCCGCATACCAGGCGTTCATGGGGAAGCCGCGCTCCGCCGGTATTGGGGAGGCCGCGACGGGGTTGGGGGAAGCCTGCTGGGTCGCCGCCATGGATGCCTCCTCGGGGTGTTCTTTTAGAGCCGGTATGTTGCGGGCGCGCCCGCCAAGTCAATGGAGCGCTGGTCTCTGGTGGTCTGCTCCTGAATCCCGCGCTACCTTGTAGGCACCTCCCGGAGCTTCAAATCCGCATGACCGACGCCGCATGACCGACGCCGCCGCGCCCGCGCGTCCGACATTTCTCCTGTTGCCGCTGGCCTTCGTCAATTTCACCGTCGGCGCCGGCGCCTTTCTCGTCATCGGGATGCTTTCGCCGCTGGCGCAGTCCTTGTCGATGAGCAAGGTGCAGGCGGGTTGGGTCATGAGCGCCTATGCGCTCGGCTATGCCCTCACCTCGCCGGTGCTGATCGCGCTGACCGGCCGCTTGCGGCGGCGGACCGTCATTCTCACGGGCATTGCGATTTTCGTCGTTGCCAGCCTCTTGTCGGCGGCCGCCCCGACGCCGGCCTTTCTTTATGCGGCTCGGGTGCTGGCAGCGATCGGCTCGGGCATGACAACGCCGGTCGCAGCCGCAATCGCGGTCGCGACCAGTACCGAGGCAAGCCGCGGTAAGGCGCTGTCCTTCGTGTTCGCCGGCATGACCATCGCGCAGGTGCTCGGCGTGCCGGGCGGCGCCTTCATCGGCTACACCTTCGGGCCCTCCATGGCCTTTGTCATAGCGGCAATCCTATGCGCGCTCGTATTCATCTGGGTCGCGATGGCGGTGCCGGGCGACGTGCAGTTTCAGCCGCAATCGCTCGCGACCCTCGGGCGAACGATCCTTAGTCCGCGCCATCTCGTCGCCGTGCTGCTGACGGTGACGATCGCGACGTCGGGTTATCTCGGCGTCACCTTCATGGGTCCGCTCGCGGAATTGCGGCTCGGCATGGGACGCGACGGCGTCGCTTTGATGCTGGTCGCCGGCGGTATCGGCGCCTTCGTCGGCAATGTGCTTGCCGGCCGGCTGACCGACCGGCTTGGCGCGAGCCGTACGCTATTGCTGTTCCTGATCGCCCAGGCGCTGCTGTTGCCGGCGTTCACGGCGGTTCCGTACCCCCTCGCATTGGGCCTTGCCATCAGCTTTTGCTGGAATGCGGCGGGTTGGGGCTTCACGGTTCCCCAGCAGGCGCGGCTGATGGCGCTCGATCCGACGACGCAGGGTGTGATGCTCGCGCTCAACGCTGCCGGCATTTACCTCGGCACCGGCCTCGGTTCTGCGATTGCAGGCATCGTCTACGAAGGCTGGGGAATCGAGGCAACGGGTATTGTCGGTGGCTTGATTGCTGTTGTCGCGATCGCCCACCTGCTTTTCTCGGATTGGCTCGCCAAACGCTACGTCAACCCCTGCGACCAAACGCGGCGCTGAGTCATGTTCACGGCGGACGATTGGCGCGAGCAGAGCGCGGCGCTTGTGATCAGGTCCGGGCGTATTCGCGGCGCGCTGCGGGTCTTCGCTCAACCGACGCAACCACCGCTGTACGTACATGCTGCCGCCGAAGGCCGCGCAGCGTCTCTAAAGTAAAGCGAATGTCGCGCACGCGGTTCTCGGCCTCGTGGGTGTCTTCACCCTTTTTGAGGCGCACGATGATCGCGGTCAATCCCTCGGCGAGAAAGCGCTCGGTATCGGCGATGTCCGCCTCGATACCGGCAAGGATGTTGTAGCTCTGAGCCAGGGCGGACATGAGGGGAGTATCTACCACCCTCCACAGCCCGCGCATTAACGTTTAGCAATCGTGCTGAAAATTGTCCGAGCGAGCCGCCGCCGGATGGCTCACGCTGCCTCAGCCTGCATTTCCATATGAAGGTAGAGCGGATCGAATTCGGCGTAGTCCTGCAACTCCCGCCATTTCAGAATGGTGAGTCTCTGTTTGCCGAGCTGAATTAGCCCAGCGCTGCGTAACTCCATAAGGCTGCGGTTCACGTGTACCGTCGAGAGCCCCAACGCGTCGCCTATAACCGACTGCGTGAGTGGGAACTTGCAACTATAGTCTTGCGTCAGCCCGACGGCGCGCATTTTCGTAAACATCTCGCAGAAGAGATGCGCGATGCGCTGAGGCGCCTGCTTCTTGCCAATCCCGAGCATCCATTGACGGAAGATAGCTGCGTCGATGAGGGTATCACGCCACAAGATGTCAGCGAGATGAGGGAAGTTCGTAATCAGACCGCGGAAAGCCTCGTGCGGCACGAATGCGACTGTCGTCTGTACCAGCGCGGCCAGACCATGGTCCATCGTCCTGAGATGCAGGCTCTGCAGGTCGGGAATGTCGCCGGCGATATGAAACGCGAATATCTGACGCGACCCGTCTTCCACGATCTTATAGCGGAAGAGCCAGCCGTCGAGCACGAGGCAACACTGGGAAGGGCGATCCCGCTCGCGCACGACATCATTATCGGCGCGCATTTGCCGAATCGTCACCGGAAGATCGAGGACAGCTTCCTTTTCCCGATCGGAAAGGGCTCCTTCACGCTCAAGCTTGCGGATGAGCGGTTCGAGTGCGCGAGTCATAAAGGCGCTCCCTATTCAAAGGCGGGAGCACACGTAACTCTCAGCCACCGACGCCAAAAGCCAGTCGATGATGGGTTCACCTAGCACGGGAGGCTAACAATCCGCCCTAACATGGGTTAGGCTCACGCAATAACAGCGGGACACCAGGAGCGTCTCGTCGAAGTATGGCGGCTTCAGTCGGAACTACCTTCAGCTCACGGAAGCTCGCGAGCGGAACACCGCCTGAGCCGTAGCGATTATCCCTTAGGCTCGATCCTGAGAACGAGGGAGGCCGTAAACAAAGGCATCAGGCCGCCGTCCCTGATGCTGATCGCTATCTCCTGCCGGTCTCGGCAGCGCAGCCTGTCGCGAGCCATTTCACCCAAAGCCCGCACCGCTTCGTCGCACGCCACCTTAAGACTGGTGAACTCCAGTCCCTCATCATCCGGGCTCATTTCGCCGTCTTCAACGGTGTCGAAGTGATAGAGGGGCATCAGCGGACGCTAACCTGACGGGCTTGATGTGCCGGACACCGGGCTACGCCGCAATTACGTCGGTAGCCTTGAAATCGAGCCGGAAGAGCGCCTGCCCGCAATCGTCGTTTACCTCGACATGCCAATCCGAGCCTTCCCAGAAGGTTCCGGGCCGATCGAGCAGCAATTGTCCAGCGAGCTTTACCGCCTCTAGACGAGCGGAGCTGATGTTTGGCAAGTCAATGCCGTCTGGGTCGGGCATGTTCGAGCCGTCGCGGACATTGAAGTGATAGACAGGCATTGCGGCTCGCTTGGTAGCAGACGCGTGCATCTACCGCGGGGGGGGGGTCGGTCGTTCACATGCATCAAGTGTACCTCTTAACATGCTCATGCAATTCCGCGACGTCGAGCGCCGACTGGTTGCTTGGATAAGTTCAGCCATGCCGAACCAATTAGACCTGCTGGAGGCACCGCTCTTTACACCCGCTGGCTTCGCCTACCGGCCTTTGTTGATTTCCTCAGGAGAGCAGACCGAACTCATACGGCACGTCCGAGACTTGCCGTTTACCGAATTTGAGTTTCAGGGCTATCGAGGCAAACGCCGCGTCGTCTCATTCGGCCTTCACTACGATTTCGCGAAAAGCAAGCTGCAGCCGGCGACGGAAATGCCGGCATTTCTTCTCCCAGTTCGGGAAGCTGCGGCGCGTTTTGCGGGCCTGACGCCCGAAGAACTGCCGCACGTGCTGATCACTGAGTATTCTGTCGGCGCGGCAATCGGCTGGCATAAAGATCGGCCTGTCTTCGATGACGTGATCGGAATTTCCCTGCTTTCCGCCTGCCGCTTTCGATTTCGCAAGAAGTTCGACAAAGGCTGGACGCGTGCAGCAGTGGTTTTGGAGCCCGGCTCGGCGTATCTGCTGCGAGACGAAGCGCGGAGCGAGTGGGAGCACAGCATCCCTGAAGCCGAGAGCTTGCGTTACTCGATCACTTTTCGCAGCTTAAAAAAGATCAAGGCTGCAAATGCTTAGTGCGTGAACACTTCCGAAGTGGAAGTCGCAAAATCGTGCTTGGCCAATAACGACGCGATCGCGCCGGCCATCTTCCGTCCACCATGTGACGACGGCTCGATAGGATTGGCGAAGTCGGCATCTTCATCGCAGATGATGCGCAGATCGAGCAGCGGCAGGCCGAGCCGCACCGCTTCGCGCATGATCGCATCGTTGATGATCGTCAGCGCCGTTGCGCCGAGACGCCGTTGCACGGGATCAGGGTAACGCGGATCATAGATGGTGCAAACAGCTGTAGGCAGGTTGGCTTGCAGAACACCATTGATCGCAGCTGCGTATTGTACCTGAAATTTGTCGCGGATATCGGCCAGTTGCATCAGGCTTTCGGCCATCGATCGCGACGGCGCCCCAAGAACGGACGAGTATCCAAGCGCGTCATTCCCGCCTGCACTTATTACCAGATGCGTAGCATCGTCCGGAATCCGCGCCACCTGCTTGCCAAGATCTGCAACGACGCTCCCGTCGACCGCGAGCAGGCTCGCACGCCATCCGTTCGGTAGCCGTTCGCGCAGCTGCGCGACAACATCCGGTCCGCCGGCGACGTAGGCGGAGTTATCGAACACGGAATCGCCGAGAAGAACGACATGGCCCATGTCTGTTCTATTCGCGGCGCTCGCGTAAGTTCCAGGGCCGAATGCTGAGCCTACACCTAAGCCAGCGAGTACTTGCCGGCGCGACATCGAGGACTCCACAGCTACTGGCGGACGAGCGCGCAGCAGGTCGAGGAGGGAAGGTGCTGTTAACGCTCGACCAAGCGTTCGTCGCACGTGCGGCTCCGGGCGATCTTCGGCCATGACCGAGCTCGGAACGCGCGTCCGAATTGCTGGTTCACCACGCGGATCTTTCTGCCCAGTTGGCATTTCTCCATTCCGGTTTGGGTGATGCGGCAACAAACAGTAGGATTCGGCAATAGCTGGGCAGGCGCCGTCTACGAGTTTGACGATCAGCCGAGCGTGGCACCTTTCGCTTTGCTACTAACTTTTGTTAATCTTAAAGGGGTCGCGAGACGTGGGCAGCACAAAACGGAGTGCGGAACATTGTTGGTAGCCGATCATTTTGAGAAGATGGAAACTACAGACGAATTATCGGAAGAACGGCGGACGGCTTCGAAGCCGCGGTATCGGACGCTTATCGCCGCTCCTTTGAAGGAGGGAGGCTGGCAGGTTCGGGATTCGGCGGGGATGGTCGGCGGATTCTTTCGAGATCGGAGCACGGCGCTGAAAGCCGTCGTTCGCGAGCGATGGGCGAAGAACGTCGTGCTTGAAGTCGCGTCCGAGGCTTTGGAGTAAGGTGCCCAAGCCAATAAAGCTATCCCACGATTTAGACGGCGACGACCTGACGTGCCGGGCCGTGATCGAGACGCCGAAGGGGTCTCGCTCCAAATTCGATTATGACACGGAGAGCGGGCTTTTCCTGCTCGCCGGGCTTGTGCCTGAAGGCATGACCTTTCCGCTCAATTTCGGCTTCATTCCGTCGACCAAGGGCGAGGACGGTGATCCCTTGGATGTCATGGTCTTGCACGATGAATCGATCCCGGTGGGCGCACTAATCGACGTTCGATTATTAGGCGTCATCGAGGGCGATCAAACCGAAGACGGAAACACGGTGCGGAACGACCGGTTGCTGGCAGTCACGACCTGCTCGCATCAATACCAGCCGATTAGGCACATCGATCAGCTCGGGAAGACCTTTCTCGATCACCTGACGCAATTCTGGGTCAACTACAATGCTCTCAAGGGCAAACGCTTTGAGGTGCGCGGGGTGCATGGTCCGAAGCGCGCGAGGGAGGCTATAAAGAAGGCCAGCAAGCATTAGGGGTTCAGCCAGCGCTCACCTCGATCAGCCCAAGATGCCGCGCCATCAGCCGAAAATCGCTGTCGTTGTGGAGGAGGGGCCTGCGGTGCTCGATGCACCAGGTTCCGATCAAGAGATCGATTGTCTTACGCACGGTAATCCCGCGCCCGCGCAACAAACGGAAATTCCGGGCGGCCTCGACCGCGATCGTGTCGCCCGCCATCGGCGCAATTTCGAAGCGGCGCAGAAGCGACTCGACTTCACGGGCCGCGCGCTCGTCCTCTAGGCTCTGCAGCACCTCGCACAGCATCAGATCGCCGACAATGATCTGCGATGTACCGAGGAGCGCACGCAGGCGCGCGACATGCGGGAGGCTGCGGCCTTTGAGAAAATCGATCCAGATGCTGCTGTCGACAACGATCACCCGGCTCCTCGCCCTTTGCGGCTCCGGGCTAGATTGCCGCGCCAGCTATATTTGCCAAAAGCGGAGTCGACTTCCTGCTGCCGCCGCAAGCTGACCATCAAGCGGAGCGCCTCTTCCACCGTCTGCTTTTTAGTGGTGTGGCCGGATGCCTTCTGGGCCGCCGCCATCAGCGTATCATCGATGTCGATATTTGTGCGCATAGTGCCTTCCGCAATCGTGTGTATGTGATGATGTTATTATACACATCACACCTTTGCAATCGGCCCTCGCTGAGGAACTGCTCGCGATGAGGCGTTGTTTCGGGCAAATCGGGTCACCCCTACCGCCTTTCCCTGAAGAAACCCTGCAACAGCGCGGCGGCTTCCTGCTCGCGGATGCCGCCATAAAGCTCCGGCGCGTGATGGCAGGTGGATTGTGAGAAAAAGCGCGGCCCGTGCTCGACGGCGCCGCCCTTCGGATCGGGCGCGGCCCAATAAAGCCGGCGGATGCGGGCAAACGAGATCGCCGCCGCGCACATCGCGCAGGGCTCGAGCGTCACGTAGAGATCGCAGTCGGTGA
Source organism: Methylobacteriaceae bacterium (assembly GCA_034669505.1). Lineage (GTDB taxonomy): Bacteria > Pseudomonadota > Alphaproteobacteria > Rhizobiales > Beijerinckiaceae > JAFASC01. Next base: position 77,027 of record JAXDNJ010000035.1, on the reverse strand, counting down.
GGCGCTCGCTGCCGAGTGCGGCGGCGGCTTCGCGGATGGCGAGAAGCTCGGCATGGGCGGTCGGATCGCGCGCTTGAAGCGTGCAATTGCCGGCAGCGGCGATGATCTCGCCGCCGCAGACGAGGACGGCGCCGACCGGCACCTCGCCGCGCGCCGCCGCGGCGCGGGCCTCGGCGAAGGCGCGCGACATCGGATCGCGGCCGGCTTCCTGTCTGTCGTTTTCCACTTGGCCTTGCTATCAGAGCCGCATGCCCGACAGGAACAAGCGACGCGACGACAAGGCGCCGGAGAAGGCGCCGAGCGTTCCGGGCGAGCGCGCCGAGCGCGGCGAACGCATCGCCAAGCTGATGGCCCGCGCCGGCCTCTGCTCGCGCCGCGAGGCCGAGACGTGGATCGCCGCTGGCCGCGTGGCGGTCAACGGCCAGGTGCTGGCGAGCCCGGCTCTGAACGTGACGGCGAGCGACAAGGTGCTCGTCGACGGCAAGCCGATGGAGGCACCGGAGCGCACGCGGCTGTTCCTGTTCAACAAGCCGGCGGGCCTAGTCACGACCGACCGCGACCCGGAGGGCCGCCGCACGGTGTTTGCCTATGTTGGCGAGCGCTATCCCGATCTGCCGCGGCTGATCAGCGTCGGGAGGCTCGACATCACCACCGAGGGGCTGCTGCTGCTCACCAATGACGGCGGATTGGCGCGGGTGCTGGAACTGCCGGCGACCGGCTGGATCAGGCGCTACCGCGTGCGGGCGAACGGGGAGACCGACGAGGCGGTGCTGGGCCAGCTGCGCCGCGGCGTCACGGTCGAGGGTGTGAAGTACGCGCCGGCCGAGGTGACCCTCGATCGAGCGCAGGGCGCCAATGTCTGGCTGACGCTCGGCTTGCGGGAAGGCAAGAACCGCGAGGTGAAGCGGCTCTTGGAGCATATTGGCCTGCAGGTGAACCGCCTGATCCGCCTCTCGTTCGGGCCGTTCCAGCTCGGCAATCTGGACGACGGGGAGGTTGAGGAGGTGAACACCCGCGTGCTGCGCGACCAGCTCGGCCCAAGCCTCGCCAGCGCCGCGCACGCGAGCTTCAGCCGCCCGTCGCTGCCGGAGATGCAGATGGAGATGAACACAAATTCCGGACTGGGCGACCGCAAACGCAAGCACGTCCGCGCCTTGCGGGCGCAGGAGAAGAAGGAGAAGGAGACGCGGAAAACGCCGCGCCGGCGCATCGTCAGGAGCGCCACCGAGGATCGCAAGGGCCGCGAGATCGCGGTCGAGCGCGTCGGACCAACGCGCCCGAGCCGCGCGCCGGCGAAAGCGACTCGCAACGCGCGCCGCTTCGGCGCCGAGCGCCCAGGAGGAGGCGGCGCCGGAACCGGCAAGCACCCTTCCGGCGGGGCGCCGCGTCCGAAGCGCTGAGCGATGCGGATCACCGGCGGCCGGTTCGGTGGCCGCGTCCTGAAAGCCCCGGCGAGCCGCGCCATCCGCCCGAGCGCGGACCGGCTGCGCGAGAGCCTGTTCAACGTGCTCGCGCATCGCCCCGACGACCCGATCGAGGGCGCCGATGTCATCGATCTTTTCGCCGGCACCGGCGCGCTCGGTTTCGAGGCGCTGTCACGCGGCGCGGCTTCCGCGCTCTTTGTCGACAATGGCACGGAGGCGCGCGCGCTGCTGCGCGCCAATATCGAGGCGCTCGGCGTCGCCGGTGTGACTCGCATCTTTCGCCGCGACGCAACGCGGCTCGGAGAAGCGCCGGAGCCCGGCCGTTTTCGGCTCGCTTTCCTCGATCCGCCATACGAGCAGGGGCTCGCGCCGCGCGCGCTTTCCGCGCTTCGCGATGGGCATTGGCTCCGCGACGGCGCGCTGGCGATCATCGAGGAAAGCGCAGACACCGACGTAGACCTGCCCGCACGCTTTGTGCTGGAGGAGCACCGCGTTTACGGCGACACGCAAATAATTATCGCCGCGTTCGCCGCGGCAGGCGCGTGAAACAGGCCACGAGCTCAGACGATTCGGATCATCCGATCGCCATCGCTCCATCGGCCACTGGCAGTATCCTGAAGCGCAAAGCGGATGGCGTTTACATTCGCGAGCCGTTCGGCGGGAATTTCGGCCACATGCAAGCCGAGGAAAGCCGGCTTTGTGGCGTCGTCCGAAACCTCCTGCCAATCGTCGCGTCCCCAATGCACGCGCATCGGCCGATCGAACAGCAAACGCAGCGGCCGTCCGCGCGGCATATTCGAGACGGGCATGCGCTCCGTCCAATGTGCGCATGTGATCCGCGGACGCTTTCCGGCGTAACGCAGCCAAACCTGCTCCGGCCTGTCGTTCGGCTGGTGCATTTGCAGGCTCGCGGCAAGCTTGATGAATTCGCCATGCGCCCAGACAAGCGGCATTGCCGAACCGGACGGCCGTCCGGGGCGAAGATTGGCGCGGTCGATCGGCGCGGCGTCCCATACCTGTTCCGGGATCAGCCCGAAGCGTCCGCTCATCGCGCACATGGTGCGCAGCAGACGCAGCGCCTCCGCCTCGCGGCCGGCGGCGAGTTCGTAGTGGCCGCGTTCTCCAGCAAGCAGCGGCCAGATGCGGCCGCGGCCGGTGCCGTCGAAGGGGCTGCCGTCCTCGTGCTCGCCATAGCCGTCGTCGTTGTAGCGGTGCCAGCCGGGCCCAAGCGGCGTTTCGGTCTTCAGCATCGCGTCAACGAGGGTGACTGTTTCGCGCATGATCGGATCGTCGGGCGTGCGCAAACCGTAGCGCACGAGCTGGAGCGGATCTGTCGAAACCAACGTTGATGCATCGACCTCGAACATCCCCTCGTGATTACGGACGGGAACGCGATCATGAATCGCCGATGCCTCTTCGATGACGCGCTGCGGCGCGGTTCGCACATAGTAGCGGCTGACGCCGTAACGGCTGGATAGATCGGTGTCCGCGGCCGTACACCATTCCTCGATGCGCGCGTTCCAGTCGTCGGCGAGCAGGAGCACCGCGCGCCGCTCCTCGTCCGGCAGGAATGGCGCGCCGCAGACGAAGGCCGAGATCGCGACCGCGACGGTGCATGTGTTGATTCCCGGCGTCTCCTCCCAACGATCTTGATCGGTCGATGGCCCGTAGAGCGCGACGAAAGCAAGCGCACGCCGCACCATGTCGCAGACTTCGATCCCGCCGAGCCAATCCTTCTCCGCAAGCCGTGATGCGAGCAGAACGGGGAATGCCGCCTCGTCGAGCTGAACGCCTTGCCAATAAGGATTGCCGCCGAGCCACTGGTTCTGCGACCAATGGCCATCCGCAAGCTGCGTCGCGATCAGATACCGCAGGATGTCGCGCGCCTCGCGCTGGGCGCCGAGCGTCAGCAGCGCGCCGGCGCTTTCGACGAGATCGCGCGGCCACACAAGGTGGTAGCCGCCCATATCATCGCGGCTGTTGCCCCAGGGAATGCTGAGGCTCGCGACCATGGCGCCGGGATAAGTCTTGTCCTGATGCGTGCGCAAAACCATTGCGGAGACACGAATCTCGTCGCCGAATTCTTCGGGAAAGCTGCGCATGTCGACGTTGCGCTTGTGCCAATCCTGCCAGGCATCGGCATAGATGCGCCAAACCCGCTCGAACGGATGCAAGAGCGAGGAAATCGCCAGTGTCGAGGCGGATTCGTTGCTGCCCGCAAAACCCAGCGCGAGCACCGCGTGACGCGAGCCGAGTTCGCCCATCAGCGCGACATTGCCGGCGTCCGTTGCGGAATAAGTCGAAGTCATGCGGCCGTTTGCAGAAAAGTCCTGCCAGCCGTCGCTGCTGCCGACATACCCGGTGCTGGTGCGCAGCCATGCCCCGCGTTGCGTGACCGCGTCGGCGGCGGCCAAAGCGAGCGTGAAAGGCCCTTGCGAGGCGCACAGTGTCTGCCGGTCGCGATCGCTGAAAATCTCCGCGGAATTTTGCGTGCCGTTGCCGCCCACATGCGGGGCGAGCAAAACATATGCCTTGAGCTCGGCGTCGCCGGAAAGATTGCATTCGATGAGCAGCACATCGCGGTCGGGATCCGGCACGATGCGCAAGGTGAATTCGAAGCGCTCGTGGCGATGCACGATCTGCACGGCGGGAATTCCCGGCCCCGGCGTCGTCATCGCATAATCGAAATTGCGCTTGACCTCGACCCAGAAGCCCTTGTCGTCGGCTATGATGAATCCGAGATCGCGGATTTGCGGCAAGTCGATTCGGGGAAAGTAGACCTCGTTCAAAATACCATAGCCGACCGTGAACCAGAGGCGCGAGGTACCGATCGCAGTGCCGATCATGTCCTTGGCGCTGCTCGTCCACGTCGGACTCACTCCGGGCCCGCCGGGCGCTTTCATCACGAGGTCTCCGCGCTGCGCGGCAGAATAAAGCGATCGACCGCCTCCGCAAATCCGTCGGCATCGTTGGGCTTGGAACAAACGACCGAAGCGGCGGCCCTTGCGGCATCGCTGGCATTGCCGACGGCGACGCTAAACCCGCTCTTTCGGAACATGCTCACATCGTTGTCCATATCGCCGATCGTGACGATTTCGGCGTGGGAAATGCCGAGGTGCCGGGCGAGTGCGTCGACGACCGTTCCCTTGTCTACGTCGGGCGGTGTGATGTCGAGATAATAACGCTGCGAGCGCGCGGCGGAGGCGCTTTCACCAAGTGCCGATTTCACCGCCGCTTCGCACTCTGCCAAGCGGTCGAAGTCGCGGCTGACGCCGACGATCTTCGAGAGCGTCGCGAGATACGGCCCGTAATCAGGAATCACGGTTGGATCGGTGGCGACGGTGCGGCGCTCGCGCTCGACATAATTGCCGTCTGGATCGCGCAGCCACCAATAGTCGGCGCTGAAGAGCCAAATGCCGACGCCGAAGGCCTCGAGCACCTCGATCGTGCGAGCCGCCGCGTTCGTGGAAAGGCAATGCTGCGAGATGAGCGAAAGATCTGGCTGCGCGAGACAGGCACCGTTGAAGGCACCGAGCGGCAGTTGCAGCTGGAGGCGGTCGACCAGCATGCGCAAGCCGAACGGCGGACGGCTGCTCGTCACCGTAAAGCGTATGCCGCGATCGCCAAGGCGGCGGACGGCGCGAACAGTGGCTTCAGTCAGCTGTTTCTCGGTGGTGACGAGCGTACCGTCGACATCCGAGAGAACGAGCGAGATGCGGCTCAACGGGAGACGTCCGCTTTGCCCACGCTGCGCAGCACCGCGAGAACGTCGGCGACGATCTCGCGCGGCGTGCCGGCAACAGAGACGGTGATCGGGTGCTCGTCGGGAGCGGGCTCCTCCAGCGTCGCGAATTGGCTTTCGAGCAGCGCCGGCGGCATGAAATGACCGTGGCGTGCCGTCATCCGCTTGGCGATGAGGGCCTGGTCGCCTTTGAGATAAACGAAGCGCACCGTGTCATGGCCCGCGCGCGCCAGAATGTCGCGATAGCGGCGCTTCAGCGCCGAGCACGCGACGACCCCATGCGTGCCTGCGGCGCGCAGATCCTCGATCCAGGCAGCGATCGCGTCGAGCCACGGCTCGCGATCGGCGTCGGTGAGAGGCGTGCCGTTTTCCATCTTCTCGACATTAGCCTTCGGGTGAAACCAATCGCCGTCTTCGAAACGCCAGCCGAGTTCTTGTGCGAGTAGCGCGGCGATGGTCGTCTTCCCCGACCCTGAGACGCCCATGACGATGAGCGCCACCACATCCTTCAACGCCCCTTCAAGAGGCTGAGGCGTCGCGCGCTTCATCCTTCTTCTCCGGCCGCGGCGCGGTCGACAAGAAACGTGAGATCGCCACGCGGACGCAAGCGCGCGGCGGGAACGTCGGCGGATTGCGTCCGGACTTTGTGCAATATGTCGCGCTTCCCCGCGCCCGAGACGAGAAACGCAATGTGGCGGCTGCTTTCGATCGGCGGATAGGTGAGCGTGATGCGCGTCTCCGGCCGGCCATGCGCGACCGCGGCAACCCAGCGCTTGCGCTCCTGAAGTACGGGCTCGCCGGGAATCAGCGAGGCGGTGTGGCCGTCTTCGCCGAGCCCGAGCAACTGTACATCGAAGAGGAATTTGTCGGGATCGAGCGCCGGCGCGTCGTAAAAGCCCTGGAGCTCGCGCTGGTAAGCGCGCGCGGCATCGTCGAGCTCGATGCCCTCAGTGGGTACCGGATGGATGTTGCCGGGCGGTATAGGGACCTTCGACAACAGCGCCTCGTATGCCATGCGGAAGTTACTTTCGGGACTGCCGCGCGGAACGAAGCGTTCGTCGCCCCAGAAAAAATGCATGCGGGCCCACGGAAATTCGTCTTTGAACTCGTCGCCCATCAATTGGAAGAGACGGCGCGGCGTCGAACCGCCGGAAAGCGCGATTGCGACGCGTCCCTGCAGCGGCGCGATGCGGTTCTTGAGCCAGATGGCGGCACCGCGCGCGAGCGCTTCGGCGTCGGGGAAAACGACGAGCTTGCCGAACTCACCTGTCATGCGCGCCACGCGTCATCAGAGCGGGCGCCATTTGCGTCCGTCCTGCGCCAGCAATTCGTCGGCTTCTTTCGGTCCGGCGCTGCCGGCTTCATACATGGCGAGCGGCGGCCTGCCGGTCTTCCACACGTCGAGCAAGGGCTGCACGACGCGCCAGCCGTCTTCAATATTGTCGGCGCGCTGGAACAGCGTCGCGTCCCCGTACATCGCGTCGTATATCAAAGTCTCGTAGCCCGTGCTCGGCTGCACCTTGAAGAAATCCTTGTAGGAGAATCGCATCTGCACAGGCTCGAGCCGCACATGCGGTCCAGGCACCTTGGCGCCGAATTCCCACAAAATGCCTTCGTCGGGCTGAATGTTGAGAACGAGCCAGTTCGGGATCATTTCCTCAACACCGGTGCTGCGGAATATGCTGAGCGGCGCCTGCTTGAATTGGATGGCGATCTGCGTCTTACGCTTCGACATCGATTTGCCGGTGCGCAGGTAAAACGGCACGCCGGCCCAGCGCCAATTATCGATTATTAGCCGCATCGCGACGTAAGTCTCGGTCTGCGATTGCAGGCTGACATCCGGCTCGGCGCGGTAATCGTTGACTTCCTTGCCGAGCACCTTGCCATGCGTGTACTGCCCGCGCACCGCAAAATGCTGGGCCTCCGCCTCGGACATGTGGTGAGTCGCGCGCAGCACATCTTCCTTGCGGTCGCGCACGGCGTCTGCATCGAACGAGATCGGCGGCTCCATCGCGGTCAGCGTGAACAATTGGAAGAGGTGGTTCGGCACCATGTCGCGGAGTGCGCCGGTCGCTTCGTAGAAGCTGCCGCGCTTCTCGACTCCGACTGTCTCGGAGACGGTGATCTGGACGTGATCGATGTGGTCGCGATTCCAGATTGGCTCGAAGAAGCCGTTACCGAATCGGAGCGCCATGATGTTCTGCACCGTTTCCTTGCCGAGGAAATGGTCGATGCGAAAGACCTGCGATTCGGAGACGACTTCGAGGATCTGCTTGTTGAGCGCGACGGCGGATTGGTAATCGTGGCCGAACGGCTTCTCGATGATCACGCGGCGCCAGTAGCTGTCCTGCTCCTTGGTGAGTCCGGCCTTGGCGAGATTGACCACGACGGGACCGAAGAATTTCGCCGCTACCGCGAGATAGAACAGGACATTGCACCCGACGCCATTCTTCGAGAATTTCTCGATCTCGGCTTTGATCTCGTCGTAAAGCGCGGGGTCGCTGATGTCGCCGTCGATGTACTCAATCGTGTCGACGACGCGCGACCACGCCTCCTGATCGATCTTGTCGGCGGAGAATTCCGCGCTTTTATCGGTGACAAATCCTTCGATCGTCTTTGTCAGGTCCTCGCGTAAGCCCTTCGAGTCTATCTGCGTGCGGCCGACGCCGAGGATCGCAAGCTTGTCCGGCAGAAATTTCCAGCGCGAGAGATTGTACAAAGCCGGCATGAGCAGCCGATGCGTGAGATCGCCCGTCGCGCCAAAGATCACGATGGCGCAGGGTGGCGCCGGCTCCGCCAGCTTGTGCGTCGTTGATGATGTCGGATGCGAAGGCTCGCTCATCAGTGTGCGTTCCGCAGCAGGCGCAACAGGCGAAAGTCAGGCGCCATGTTTCGGCTCCTGATGCCCGCCGAAACCGTGGCGCATCGCCGAGAGCAGCTTGTCGGCGAATGTGTGCTGCTGGCGCGAGCGGAAGCGTGCGTAAAGCGCGGCGGAAAGCACGTTCGTCGGCACCGCTTCGGCGATTGCCGCCTCGATTGTCCAGCGGCCCTCGCCGGAATCTTGCACGAAACCGTCGAACTGATCGAGCTTGGCATCGCTCGCAAGCGCGATCGAGGTCAGATCGAGCAGCCATGACGAGATGACGCTGCCGCGCCGCCAGACCTCGGCGACGTCGGCGAGATTTAGATCGAAGCGCTGGTCGGCGGGCAACGCGTCGATGCTCGCGTTAGCGAGAATCTCGAAACCCTCGGCGTAGGCCTGCATAAGGCCGTATTCGATCCCGTTATGCACCATCTTGACGAAGTGCCCCGCGCCGTTGCCGCCGGCATGGATGTAGCCCTGTTCGGCGCGCGGATCGTGGCCCTGCCGGTCGGGCGTCTCGGGAATGTCGCCCTTGCCGGGCGCCAGCGCGGAAAAGATCGGATCGAGCCGGTCGAGCACATCCTTCTCGCCGCCGATCATCATGCAATAGCCGCGATCCAAACCCCAGACGCCGCCGCTCGTGCCGACATCGACATAGTGGATCCGCTTCTCGCGCAAAAATTTCGCGCGGCGAATGTCGTCCTTGTAGAATGAATTGCCGCCGTCGATGATCGTGTCACCAGCTTCGAGCAGGCCTGAGAGTTCGCGCACAGTGTCTTCGGTCGCAGCACCCGCCGGCAGCATGATCCACACCGTGCGCGGCTTTGCGAGCTTGCCGACGAGCCCCTTCAGCCCATCGCTTGGCGTCGCGCCTTCGCCGGCAAGCTCGCTCACCGCCTGCTGGCTGCGATCATAGACAACGGACTCGTGGCCATGGCGGTGCAAACGGCGGACAATGTTGGCGCCCATCCGTCCCAATCCAACCATCCCGATTTGCATGGAGCGCCTTTAATGTATTGCGCGCGCGATCGCGCCGGAGAGTTGCTTCAATCCGCCGTCAGCGTCACCGTCGGCGAAATGGATGCGCATCACGCGCCGATCGCGCTCGACGAGCACGCCCATGTCGCCGCGCGCCTGTGCGGCTTCGACGACGCCGAAGTCGGCGCGATAACCGGGAATGGCGAGGGCATCGGGATGCGCGGTCGTGATCTGCAGGAAGACGCCGCTATTCGGGCCGCCTTTGTAGGCTTGGCCGGTCGAATGCAGAAAACGTGGGCCGAAGCCGACGCAAGTCGCGACATGGCGCGCGTCGCGGATCGCAGTGCGCATCTCGCGCAAGTGCGCGATGTGCTCGGCGTTGCGCTGAATATACGCGAGCAGCGCGACGTAATCGCCAGCGCCGGCGCGGCTCAGATGCGCCTTGATCCAGCTCAGGAGATCGTCGCCTGCACCGGCACTGCGTAGCGCCTCGGCGTTCTTCTCGTCCGTATAAATCTCCACGCCGTTGCCCACAAAGATCGGCTTTTCCGGCGGCAGCGCGCCGGATTTTTCATACGCGTTGGTCAACTCCCGCGTCTTGATCTTGCTCGCCTCGACATCGGGCTGATCGAATGGATTGATGCCAATGAGTGCGCCGGCAATCGCGGTGGCGATCTCCCAGCGGAAGAATTCCTGGCCCAAATGCTCCGCCGATTTCACCTCGATGCGCGCGACGGGATGGCCGGCATTCTCCAGTGCCTCGACGCTCGATTCCTGCGCGAGATCGCGGTCGCCGGTCAGCGTCAGATGTACGAATAGGCGGTCGGCGCCGTAGACCTCGGGCGTGCCGAGCGGCTCGTCATCGACCGGGATCAGCGCCTTGCCGTTCTTGCCCGTCGATTCGGCGATGAGCTGCTCGGCCCACGCGCCGAAATCGGCAAGGCGCGGCGAGGCGATGATCGTCACTTTGTCGCGCCCCGCGCGTGCGGCGGTGCCAAACGCGTTGCCGAGCAGCACGCCAGGATTATCGGCTGGCGGCGTATCCGCGCTACACGTGTCGATCATCTGATGCGTCAGCGTGAGAAAGCGTTGGAGATCGATGCCGATCGCAGCCGCCGGTACCAAGCCGAAAGCGGAGAGCACGGAATAGCGCCCGCCGATCGCCGGATCGCCGAAAAAGATCCGGCGGAAATTCTGGTTGCGCGCCGCTTTCTCCATCGCGCTGCCGGGGTCCGTCACCGCGACGAAATGGTCGCCGGCTTTGTCGCCAAGACTTTCTTGGACGCGCGCGAAGAAATAATCCTTGAAAATGTTTGGCTCCAGCGTCGAGCCCGACTTGCTCGAGACGATGAACAGCGTGTTTGTTATGTCGATCGCGGCTTCCAGCGCGCGGATTTGCGCGGGGTCGGTCGAATCGAGGATGCGCAATCGCGGCGCACCCTGCGCCGGGCCGATGATCTCGCCGAGCACTTCCGGCCCGAGGCTCGAGCCGCCCATGCCCAGCAGCACAACGTCGGCAAAGCCTTCGCGGCGGACTTCTGACGCAAAGGATTCATATTCCGCGAGATTGGCGAGTTCGCGATCGGCGATGTCGAGCCAGCCGAGCCATTTCGCCTCGTCGTGACTCGTCCAGAATGTCGCGTCCTTATCCCAGAGTCGCTGCGCGGCGCGATCGGCGGTGAGCGACTCGAGCGTCGACTGGAATTGCGCCTGCAGGTGCGCAGGCAAGGAGATTGCCTGCGAATTGACCTGATCGGAGTCCGCTCCCGCCGCTCGGCCGACGTCGTCCTGTAGCTGCGTCGCCATCAGGAATTCGCACGCGGCGTCGGCTTATGCTCCGACGATTGCGCGCGGCTGATCTGATCTTTGGCGGCTTCGTAGACCTTTTCCGGCGTGAAACCGAACTTCTTCAAAAGGTCGGAGAGCGGCGCGGAGGACCCGAATGTGTGCATGCCGATGATCGCACCGGAGCTTCCGGCATAGCGATCCCAGCCCATAACCGAGGCCTGCTCGACGGCGACACGCGCGGTGATGTGGGGCGGCAGGACCTCGTTGCGATAGCTTTGTTCCTGCTTTTCGAACAAATGCCAGGAGGGCATGCTGACGACGCGCGCGGGAATGCCTTCCTTCTTCAGGAGTTCGTAAGCGTCCATGCAGAGCTGCACCTCGCTGCCGGTGCCGATGAGGATCACCTGTGGTTCGCCGCCTTCGGCATCAGCCAGAACGTATGCGCCGCGCGCCACACCGTCCGCGGGTTTGTAGCGTTCGCGATCGAAGGTCGGCAGTCCCTGCCGGCTTAGAACAAGACATGCCGGCTGATTCTTTGTGTTGAGGATCACGCGATAGGATTCGGTGACCTCGTTCGCATCAGCCGGCCGCAACACCATAAGTCCGGGAATCGCGCGCAGTGCCAGAAGCTGCTCGACCGGCTGATGCGTCGGGCCGTCCTCGCCGACCCCGATCGAATCATGCGTGAAGATGTGAAAGAGCGGCAGCTCCATCAGCGCGGCGAGCCGGATTGCTGGACGCATGTAGTCGCTGAAGACAAGGAACGTCGCGCCGAAAGGTCGGAGCCCCGACAATGCGAGCCCGTTGCAGACTGCACCCATCGCATGCTCGCGCACGCCGAAATGCAGATTGCGGCCTCCCGGCGAGCCGGGCTGAAGGGTGCCCGCGCCGTCGAAACCGAGCTTTGTCTTATTGGAGGGCGCGAGATCCGCCGAGCCGCCGAGCAGCCACGGAATGTGTTCGGCTATTGCGTTGAGGACTTTGCCCGAGGAATCGCGCGTTGCCATGCCTTTCGCATCGGCTTTGAACGAGGGCAGGGCGTCTTCCCAACCCTTCGGCAGCTTGCCGGTGAGCAAGGTGTCGAGTTCCTCCGCCCGCTTTGCATTTTGCTTGGCGAAGTCCTGCCGAACTTTCTGCCAAGCCTTGTTCAATCCAGCGCCGCGCTGGCCGACGCCTTCGGCGAACCGGTCGCGCACGCCGTCCGGCACGAGAAAGGATGCATCTTCCGGCCAGCCATAGGCGCGCTTTGCCAGCCGCACTTCCTCTTCGCCGAGCGCGTCGCTGTGCGCCGCCGCCGTCCCTTGCTTGTGCGGCGCGCCGTAGCCGATGATGCTGTTGACGATGATCATCGTCGGGCGATCATCGCTTTTGCGGAACGCGTTCAGCGCGCGAACGAGCGCGGCGCGATCCTCGGCATTATCGACGTGCAACACGTTCCAGCCGTAGGCGTGGAAGCGTTCGCCGACGTCTTCGTTGAAAGCGAGATCGGTGTGGCCTTCGATCGTGATCGTGTTGCTGTCGTAGATCCAGCACAGATTTGAAAGTTTCAGATGCCCCGCTAGCGACGCCGCTTCGCTCGCGACGCCTTCCATGAGATCGCCGTCGCTGCAGAGGACGTAGACGTCGTAGTCGAACAGCGTCATTCCAGGCGAATTGAACTTGTCGGAAAGCCAGCGGCTCGCCATCGCCATGCCGACGCTGTTGCCGCAGCCCTGTCCGAGCGGACCGGTGGTCGTCTCGACGCCGGTGGTCATGTGATATTCGGGATGTCCAGGGGTGCGGCTGTTCAATTGCCGGAAGTGCTTGATGTCATCCAGGCTGACGGCAGGGCCGCCGTCATCGGCGCGCACGCTGGCAAGATGCAGCAGCGAATAGAGCAGCAGCGATGCGTGCCCGCAGGAGAGCACGAAGCGATCACGGTTCGGCCAATGCGGATCGGCGGGATCGTAGCGCAAGAACTGCTGCCATAGAGTGTAAACCACGGGCGCCATCGCCATCGGCGTGCCCGCGTGGCCGGAATTCGCCTTCTGCACGGCGTCGATCGCGAGCGTCCGGATCGTATCGATTGCCAGGCGATCGAGCCTCTCCTCGTCGGCGCGGCCGTCTGCGGAGGGGTCGCGTTTGGTATTCGCTGCTAGAGACATGGACGCTCGCCGATAGTATTTGACACTCGCTGATAGTACTTGGCTCGCGGAATCCCGTCCCGTGAGCGCGACCGATGCTACCTGCCGTCGTCGGATTGGTGAAGGGGAAGATGAAGCGCGCAGGCCAGCCGTCAAGCCGCATCCGCGTGTTGTTTGGTCATGCGCGAAATCGCGCCACATACGAGCGCAATGCCTCTAAGGCCACCGCAATTTCGCGATAAGGCAGCGATGGAGTCAAGGCTCAAAGGCATGCTATATCAGGCATTTGGACCGTCGGCGATGCATGCCCAAGCGTCACATTGACGGGGGAAGCGGAACCTGTTCTGTAGCGCTCGCTTCTCTCATCCGAGGTGTCCGCCCGCTTATGTATTTGACCGTGCCTTTCGAAAGGGCTTGGCACCACCGGGAATTGATCCGCGCCGTCGTCCGCCGTGAGCTGAAGTCACGTTTTCGCGGCTCTCTGCTTGGCTGGGTGTGGGCGATTGCCGCGCCGCTCGTGATGCTGATCGCCTATACGTTCATTTTTTCGATCGCACTGCCGGTTCAGGCGCAAAATATCAGCATTACCGAATACGCCGGCAACATCTTTTGTGGGCTCATCGTCTTCAGTCTGTTCAGCGAACTCGCCTATCGGGCGCCGCTGCTTCTGCATGAGCACTCCTCCTTCGTAAAGAAATCGATTTTTCCAAGCGAGGCGATCGCCTGGATCGCCTCGATCCGCGGCTTCGTTTATGCGGGCATCAGTTTCGTCGTTCTGCTCGTCTTTCGGCTTGTCACGGCGCACTGGCTGCCGGGCACGGTCCTGCTTACGCCGCTTGTCATCCTGCCGTTTGCACTGATGATGCTCGGAATCGTCTGGTTCCTGATGGGGCTTGGCGCCTTCACTAAGGACGTGGCGCACCTCATGGTGTCGATCGTGCCGATCATGATGTTTGCGACGCCGATCTTCTACACGCTCGATCAGATTCCGCCGCAAATTGTGCCGTGGTTGAAGCTGAATGTGGTCGGCGATTACATAGAGATGCTGCGCGCGCTGGTTATACAGGGGCAGTTGCCGAGCCCGATCATGTATGTGGTTTGCGTCGTCGTCTCCTACGGCATCTTTTTGTCCGGCTACGGTTTCTTCATGCGCTACAAATCGGTGATCGTCGATGTCATCTGACGTGGTGATCAGCTGCCGTGGCGTCGGCAAAGCGTTTCAGCTTTATTCACATTACAACGATCAGCTGAAACAGGCGCTGCTCGGCTTTTGGAAGAACTTTTATCATCAGCATTGGGTGCTGCATGACGTGACGTTCGATGTCCGCAAAAACGAGCGCATCGGCATTATCGGCCGCAACGGCGCCGGCAAGACGACGCTGTTGCAGATCATCTGCGGTATCACGACGCCGACGGCGGGCAAGGTCGAAGTCAAAGGCCGCATCGCGCCGATCCTGGCACTCGGCGCAGGCTTCGATGGCTCGCTGACGGGACGGGAAAACGCGCGGATCGGCGGCGCGATCCTTGGATTGAAACGCAACGAAGTCGAGCGGCGGCTTCCGGGGATTGCCGACTTCGCCGAGATCGGCCCTTTCCTCGATCAGCCGGTAAAGCTTTATTCGAGCGGCATGGTGGCGCGGCTCGCCTTTGCGATCTGCGCCCATGCTGACGCCGATATTCTCATCGTTGACGAGGCGCTTGCGGTCGGCGACGAAGCCTTCCAGGCCAAATGCGAACGATTTATCGAAGAATTTGCGCGCACCGGGACGATCCTGATGGTGTCGCACTCGCTCGATTATTTGCGCGGGCTCAGCGACCGCGTGGTCTGGATCGACGAGGGGAAGGTCAGGGCGTTCGGCGAGCCCGCGCCGATCATCGCGGAATATCGCGCTGCCATTCTCGGGCAGACGGCGCCGGCCCGAGCTTGAGCGGAACGATCACGGTAGGGCTGCGTTAGCGACGCAAGCTGTGCCTTGAGGGCCTCGCGTGCCTCCACTCAGACGATTCGCGCGCGCGACGCTGCCGCGTTTGGCGCGGTGGTGCTCGCTCTTGACGCTGATGGCCGGGCCGGCTTTCGCGCAGTCAGCGGGGCAGCCGCTCTATGAGGGCCGGTCCTCGCTCGGCCCGCCAAGCCGGGCCGCTTGGCTCGACCGCGTCGAGCGGGCGCGGGCGCGCTATGAGGTTTTCGCGGCAGGGGCCCGCCTCGCCATTCATCCGAAGGTGATCGAGCCTGGCGTGGGGCCGCGCTCGACCGGTTTGCTCGACGATCCGACGCTTCGGCGCGGCGACGTTGTCGTCACCTCGGATGGTCTGATGGTGTTCCGCGGCTCGCGGGCTTTCCCCCATACATTCGGCGATTTCGATCCGGTCCGGTCGCCCGCCGCGGCAGCCGTCCGCCATGCGCCCGAGCTGATCGAGCTTCAGCGCGCGCACGATCTCGGGAAACGATAGGCGCCGTTGGAACGAAAGCCGACGCGGGAACCGGAGTCTTTCCTGCCGAGTTTCCTGTCCACCAGGAGGGATTTTCGATGTTGGATCGGGTCAGCGCGCGCGCCTTGGCGGATGCCGGATACATGCCGCTCGAGGAATATCTGCGCGCCTTCGGCAATGAGCCGAGTGCTGAGGATCTGCGCAAGGCCGCGGAAGACTTTTCGGCGGAAGCCTATTCGGTCCGCCTGACGCGCCCATGGCCGGCCGTGGGAGCGCAGTTCGTGGCGAAGCCGCAGACCTCGTACGGCCGCAGGCCGGGTGGCCGCGGCTCCCCCTCGCGCAAGGCGTCCTGATCCGCGCAGCCGCCGCCCCGTCACCCGTCAGGGAGCGGCGAGGGGCTCAGCCCTCGCGCTGCGCGTCCATCTGCTCTTTGATCGTGCCGAGCAGCGCCCAATCCGCGTCCTTGCCGAAATGCCGCTCGGCCACACCCTGCACGGCGCTCGCGACGGCGACTTCGGCGTCTTCCGACATGCCGATGATCTGGTCGCCGAGTTCCGCGATCGTCAGCCCGGTCGCCGAAGCCGTCAGCGAGCCTTGCAGCGTGAACCGCTCCTCGATCGAGATCGCGAGCTCGACACCCATCAGCGAATCGAGGCCGACCTCGGCAAGGGGCTTTGCCCGTGGCACGTCCTCCTGCGGCAGCCGCAGGATGCGCGCGAGTTCCTCGACGATGATGTCGCAAACCTGCCGCCGCGCCGCGTCACGCCCTTCCGCCGCGATGATGGCGCGAACGTCGATCGTGGCGCGCTCGCTCGCCTCAGCGGCATCCTGGCCGCGGGCGAGATCGGCGAATGTCGGCGAGCGCAGGCTCGGCAGGAAATCGCGCGCCTTGCCCCAGTTCATCGGCGCGATGAAGACGACGCCATCTTCAAGCGCCGACGCCGGTCCGGCGAGGATCTCGCCCATCTTGTCGAGCGCGGCGCGCGACTTGATCGGCGTGACGCCAACACGATTGGACAGCGAATCCTTGACGTTATCCATGCGCGTCAGGATGCCGACGTCCTCGATCGCGCCCCACCCGACGGCAAGCGCGGGCAGGCCTTCCTTGCGGCGCCGCCGCGCGAGGCCCTCCATGTAGCCGTTCGCCGCGACGTAGGCCGATTGGCCGGGATTGCCGACAAGCGTCGTCGCCGACGAATACAAGATGAAGAAGTCGAGCGGGTGGTCGCGCGTCAGCCGATCGAGATTTGAGGCGCCGAGCACCTTCGGTTCGAGCACGCGCTCGAGCCGCTCGCGGCTGAAATTGGCGAGCACGAAATCATCAAGCACCATCGCCGCGTGGATGATTCCGCCAAGCCGCGGCATGTCGGCGATGTCCCGCATGAGCCCGCGCAGCGCCTTCTCATCCGCGACGTCGCAGGATGCCGCACGCACGTTGACGCCGCGCGCGCGGAACTCTTTCAGCGCCTGCTGCGCCTGCTCGCTCGCCGCGCCGCTGCGCCCGACGAGCACGAGGTGACGCGCGCCGCGCTCGACCAGCCAGCGCGCTGTCTCGAGTCCAAATCCACCGAGACCGCCAGTAATCAGGATCGTCTTATCGCTCGGCGCGACGAAGCTGCGGTCGGGGAGCTGCTTGATCTCGCCCTTGCTCGGCGGCGAGATGATGATCTTGCCGATATGTCCGGCCTGCTGCATCAGCCGGAATGCATCGACGATCTCGTTTGCCTTGAATTTCCGGTACGGCAGCGGCGACAGCGATCCGTCCTCGAACAAGCGCATCACCGAGCGGAACAGCCGCCGGCCTTGTGCGCTGTCGTTGAGGATGAGCTGATCCAGGTCGACGCCAAAATACGAGAGATTGCGGCGGAACGGACGCAATCCGATATGCGTATTGGCGACATAGTCGCGCTTGCCAAGTTCGACGAAACGGCCGAACGGCTTCAAGACGCTGATGCTGCGCTCCATCGCCTCGCCCGAGAGGCTGTTCAAGACGACGGCGACGCCCTGATCCTTGGTGATGCGCAGCACGTCGTCGACAAACGCACCGGAGCGCGAGTCGAGCACATGTTCGGCACCGAGCGCGCGCACGAGATCGCGCTTCTCCGGTGAACCGGCTGTGGCAATGACGCGCGCACCGCGCCAGCGGGCAATATCGAGCGCGGCGAGGCCGACGCCGCCCGCACCGCCATGGATCAGCACCCATTCGCCACGTCGCAGGCGCGCCAGCGTGATCAGTCCGTAATACGCCGTCAGGAAGGCGACGGGGATCGTCGCAGCAGTCTCCGTCGCGACACCTTCGGGAATGCGCGCGACCACCGCCGACGGCACGCAGACATGCGTGGCAAAGGCCGATTTCGCGAAAGCGAGCACGCGATCTCCGGCCTGGAATTCGGTCACCCCCTGGCCGGCACGCAGCACGCGGCCGGCGCATTCGAGACCGAGCGTGGCGCCGGCAAATCCGTCTTCCAGGATTTCCTCGGGCAGGAGCCCCAGCGCCCACATGACATCGCGGAAATTAAGGCCCGTCGCTTCCACTTCGATCTCGATTTCGCCGGCGGCGGGAGCAGGCCGCCGCGCCGGCGCCCAGGACAGCCGATCGAAACCCGATCCCTCGCCGCGCTCCAGCCGCGCGGCGGGAGCAGCACTTCCATGCACCTGCGCGTCGAATGAATCGACACGCAAGACGCGCGTGCAATGCGGCTCGATGGCGATTTCGGTCTCGTCGGTTGCCGAGAGCAGAAGCGCACTCAACCGCTCGGCCATGGCGTCCACCGGCAGCGCGAGATCGGCATCGACGCGGCGCACTTTCAGGTTCTGGATTTCGTTCGCAAGCGTTCGCGCGAAGGCCCAAAGCCCGTTTGCTTCCGGGCTCGCACCTCGTCCGTGCAGCGCACCCGGGCTGACGACCCACAGATTCGTCTTCTGCGCACCGAGCGAATGCACGCATCGCTCGAGCATCGCGCATCGTTCGGCAAGATCCTCAAGCGGCGAATCATACTCGCCGAACGCGCCGGCAAGGTGGACGATGTGAGTTGGCGCGCCCGAAGGCTCGATCTCCGACATGTCGCGGAGCGTCGCGAGCAATGGCTCGGAACCGGCGGCAGCCAAACGATCGGCAAGTTCGCGCCCAAGCTCGTTCGTTTCGCGGTTGGCGTCGATCACGATCAGTACCCGGCTCGCGCCGGCATCTGCAGAGGACGCCCCGCGGCGGGCACGGCCAACGAGGAGCAGTCCGCCGCCAAGATCGGCGGCGAGCTTGTGCACGGACGTGTCGATAAGACCGGCGGCGTCGAGCGTGCGCCGCCAGCTCTCCGGACTTTGTGCGCCAGCCGACGACGTCGAGGTGAGGCTCGGATCAAACCATGCGGGATTGAGACCGAACACAACATCGCGGAACAGCGAAGCGGAGGGTTCCGCACCGAGAAGCAGACCGTCGAACGCGAGTTTCTCCGTGAGCGCTGTCCAGAAGCCGCGTTCGCTGCCAATCCGGGCGAGACTGTCGGCCGCGATGGCAAGATCGAACGAGCGGGCCGGAATCGGTGCGAGCGCGTCCACAAAGTCGATATTGGCGAATCGCTCCAACGCGAGCCGCGCCCGCTCTAATCGGCGCCGATCCGGTTCGAATATCGTCAGCCGGGCCCCAAAATCAGAGCTAATCGACGCCGCGATCTTGGAGAGAGGCCCGTATCCGACTTGCAGAATGCGCAGCGCGCGATCCTGTGGCCAAGCTTTTTGCGATTCACACAGGAACGTGCCAATCGCTTCGGCCGAAGCGACAGGCGACCCACCGGCGAAATCGTACGCTTCCTGCGCAGCAGACGAGACGCCGCCGATTTGCTCGTGATCGCCTGACGCGAAGGTCTGGATCTGCGTTGCCGTTCGTGCCGCAAGCAAAAGCTCCGCGGCGCGCTCGGGGTGATCCTCCGCATAGGTCGAAAGAATTTCATCGGGATCGGGCAGATTGGCGTCTGACTTCACGATCCAATCGTCACCGCTGTGACGCGCAAGCCCGCTATCTTCGAGCGCGCTCAGAATGTCGGCAAACCAGAGCTGCGCGACGGCCGGCAGCTGTCCGGATGTGACCAGCCGCGCGATATTGATGCGCCCATTCTCCGCAAACTTGCGCGCCATCGCGAACGAGACCGAGGTTGCCCAGCCTTCGAGCAGAATAAGATCGGCCGGTGTCGTTTGACGGCCCTTGGCAAGATTCTGCAGCGCACCGCTGGCCTTCAACAGGGCTGCAGGGGTTGGCAAGGGCTCGCGTGCGAAGGCCGTCGGCTCGCTAGCCAAGGCAAGCCGCTGCACCAAGGGACGCTGATCCTCGTGTGCGGCGCCGCGCGCCCGCACGGCCTGATAACGCGCCTGACGCAGATAGGCGATCAGCGCGCCCGTCTCATCGAACAACGAAATATTGGCGATGATCGTGCGTTCGTTGCAGCGAACGACGTCGAGCCCCGCCCGCGCGATCACCGCGCCCGGTTTTTCGAGCCGCACCTCGCCGAAACGGACCGGAAGATACGCCGCGGGGCGCGATTGAACCGACAGATCGGCAAAAAGCAGAATAAGCCCATGGAAGCAGGAATCGAGGCGTGCCGGATCGAGTCCGTATGAATTCGCATGTCCCTTGCGCAGATCGACGACGATACGGTTATCGCGCGATATGCCGGCACGCGCGACGTTCCGGAACGACGGTCCGAACTGCAGGCCCGCCGCGTTCGCTGCGAGATAAAGTTCGTTGCCGGAAATCTGCCGAACGAAATCGCGCGGCGCAGTGGCCGCCGGATCGGAATGCGCCGCGCTGACGACGATTTTCGCCGTTGCGTGCGTTTGCCACGGCGTATGTCCGAGCCGCGGCCGGCTCAGGATTTCGAGAATGCGCGTTTCAGCGGAGATACGGCACATCACCTCGCGCGACATGTCACCGACGAAAGGCATCGGTTGTTGGATTTCGAGATCGGCGATCGTCGCTTGATCCGTCTCAAGCCAATTTCGCGCAACCGCAAGCGCCATTTCTACGAAGGCGGAACCAGGAAGGAGCACGGTCCCGTCGATCTTGTGATCGGCGAGGTCGGGCACGAGCTGCGGATCGACCTGCGCCGTCCATTCAAGCCGGTCGGAAACCAATCGCGCGCCAATCAGCGGGTGCCATGAACATGGCGCTGTCAGGCCTGTCGATTCGATCGTCTCCGCCACAGCAAAGGTCTTGCGCTGCCATGGATAGAGCGGGAGATCCACATGTCCGGACATCCGTCCGAAAGCAAGCTCCTCGTCAACGCGCGCGCCGTTCGCTAAGGCCATTGCGACCGCTCGCGCGATGGGCTCTCCGGCCGGCTCCTTGCGCTCGAGCACCGCGAAAGAAGCAACCGAATTGTCCGTGCTCTCCGCGACGTCGTTGATGTGGGCGAGGAGCGTGGCGCTCGGCCCTATCTCCACGAAGATGCGCGCGCCGCTCTGAAGCGCCTGCTGCAGGCCTTCCATGAACAGAACCGGCTCGCGAACGTTGCGCCACCAATAATGCGCATCGAGCGCGGTGCCGCCGAGCGGCTCGCCCGTGACGGTGGAGATGAATGTTCGCTCGCCTTCTGCCGGTGCAATGCCCTCGAGATCGACGAGAAGCGGGGCCTCGACGGGGTTCATCAATTCGCTATGAAAGGGATAGGCGAGATCGAGTTTGCGGGTGCGCGCATGATGCGCACGCGCAACGTTCGGCAGGAGCTTCAATGCCGATGCCGAGCCGGAAACGGTAAACCCGCGCGGGCTGTTATGCGCCGCGACGGCAAGCGCGGGAATTTCGGTGGCGATCGCCTCGGCAGCTTCGCGCGAGCCGAAGACGACCGCCATGCTGCCGGCGTCGCGCGCCAGCTCCTGATGCAAGCTGCGGAAGTAAATGACGCGGACGGCGGTTTCGAGATCGAAGATGCCGGCGGCCTCGCTAGCCGCGACCTCGCCGACGCTGTGGCCGAGCGCCATGTCGGCGACGAGCCCCTGCTGCTTCAGCGCGAAAGCCGTTGCACTCTGGATCGCGAAGATCAAAGGCTGGGCGATGCTCGTTTTGGCGAGCCGTTCGTCGAGATCCTCCGAAAACATTTCCGCCTTCAGCGACCAGCCGGAGAGTTTTTGGAAATGCGTATCGACTTCATCGAAGCGCTGACGGAAAGCGGAATTGCCTCGATAGGCCGAACGGCCCATGCCCGGCCACTGACTGCCGTTTCCTGAGAATACGAACGCGACGGACGCATTCTTTCCGACGCTTGTTCCGCGCACGCCGATGCCGACATCCTCGGCCTGCTGCTCCGCAGCGGCGCGCAATGAAACGCGCAGTGCGTCATGGTCGGCAAGCGGCACCACCATGCGCTCGGGGAAACGCTCGCGGCCCTGACCGGCGGCTGCGGCCACGCGTTCGACTGTGTCTGAATCGAGGCTCTCGACGAGTTCCGAATAGCGTCCGGCAAGTGCCGCCAGCGCCGCCTTCGTATGAGCTGAGATCAGGAGATAAGCAGGGCTCGCTTCTGCAGCCTCTGTCCGCGCTTTCGGTGCGTCGGCGAGGATGACATGCGCATTGGTGCCGCCGAATCCGAACGAACTCACGCCGGCAAAGCGCGCTCCGTTCTGCTTTTCGAGGGCGATGGCTTCGCCGGCAACGTGCAGGTTCAGGTCGCTGAAGGGAATGTCGGGGTTGGGTTCGTCGAAATGCAGCGATGGCGGCAACAAATCGTGTTCGAGGGCCAGCATCGCCTTCAACACGCCGGCAATACCGGCAGCCGTTTCGGTATGTCCGATATTGGTTTTGATCGAACCGATCGGCAGAGGCCGCGAGCGCTTGCGTCCGAGAACGTCACCGATAGCGCCGGCCTCGGCGGGATCCCCCACCCGCGTGCCGGTGCCATGCGCTTCGACAAAGGCGAGATCGTCGGGGCGGATGGCTCTCTGCGTATAAACGCGCTCCAGCAGCGCTGCCTGATTGGCTCTCGAGGGTAGCGATATGCCGGTCGTTCGTCCGTCCGAATTGACGTCGCTCCCGACAATCAGGCCGTGAATGCGATTTTCTGCGCTTCTTGCCGCATCGAGTTTGCGCAAGATGAGAACGCCGCCGCCTTCTGCACGTACATAGCCGTCGGCCTTGGCGGAGAACGCCTGGCAGCGGCCCGTGCGCGACAGCATCGACGCCTGCGAGAAGCTGATGAAGCCGTAGGGACTGGCAAGAACGTTGACGCCAGCGACGATTGCAGTGTCGACGCGTCCGCTTTCGATTGCCGCAACCGCTTCGTTGAGCGCGACGAGAGAGGACGAGCAGGCTGTATCGACGGTGAAACTCGGACCGCGCAGGTCGAAAATATAAGAGATTCGATTGGAGATGATCGATAGCGTGTTGCCGGTGGCGAAATAGGCGTCGCCACCGGAGATGTCGCCGATGCGCAGATTGCCATAGTCGAGACTGCCCGCGCCGACATAGACGCCGGTTTCCGATCCGGCGATCTGCGATGGTCTGACGCCAGCGTCTTCGAGAGCCTCCCAGGTCAGTTCGAGCAGCAGCCGCTGCTGCGGGTCCATTGCCTCGGCTTCGCGTGGCGAGATGCCGAAAACGGCAGGGTCAAAGCCGAAAATATCGTCGATGATTCCGGCGGCCCAGGTGTAACTGCGTCCACGCTCGTTGCCGCGGGGGTGGTAGAAGCGCTCCTGCGACCAGCGGTTCGGCGGGATTTGAGTGACGGCGCAGCGCCCCTCCGAGAGCAGGGACCACAGTTCATCGACTGATTGCGCCCCCGGCAGCCGGCAGGCGCGGCCGATGACGGCGATCTGGGTCTGCTCACGCTTGGACAATTTTCACTCTCGCCAGAAATCAAGGGAGGAAGAAGGAGAAGAAGGAGGAGGAGAAGCAATAACCATGCACCCCCTCACGCCGACGAGCGACGGCGCATACTAGCCGCAGGCTGAAGCCTCCTCAAGACAAGCTAACTTTTTGGTTTTACGGACGCTTCGGCGCTCTGTTGTGCCCGTGTCACAGTCTCGCGAAAAGCCCTGCGTCGCAATCATCAGCAAGCCCCGTATGGTTTTCTTTTGTCTTGGCAGGGGGCGCGGTTGAGATGCAAGCCCGCCCCGAGTTCTGCCAACCCATGCCTTTAACGACCCGATCATGGCATTTGCTCGGCGGGCAACGCTCT
This sequence comes from Methylobacteriaceae bacterium, assembly GCA_034669505.1. GTDB lineage: Bacteria > Pseudomonadota > Alphaproteobacteria > Rhizobiales > Beijerinckiaceae > JAFASC01. The sequence continues at coordinate 53,517 of JAXDNJ010000035.1, read as the reverse complement.
AGCCAACAAATTTGAACGGCCGAACGACTAGCCGACCCGCCAAGCCAGGTCCCGCGCGACGTACCCAGGCGTAGGACCATCGAATCCGGCTGGTTTGATCCACCAACGAAGACTACCTACAACAACCATCTGATCGGCATCCCACCCGACATAGGTTCGCCTGTGCGTCTCAACACCTTGGATTCGGCGAAGCCGCCGCAAGATATACTCGTCGTCGTCGCCATGTCCGGCGGCGTTGATTCCTCTGTGGTTTCCGCTCTCTTGTCGGCTGAGGGCTACAATGTCGTCGGCGTCACGATGCAGCTCTACGATCACGGCGCGGCGGTCGCGCGGGCCAAGACCTGCTGCGCCGGCCGTGACGTGCATGATGCGCGGGACGTGGCGGCTCGCCTTGGCATCCCCCATTACGTGCTCGATTTCGAGAGCCGCTTCCGCGAGCGCGTCATCGTGCCGTTTGCGGAGGCCTATGCGGCGGGCGCGACCCCCGTTCCCTGCATCGCCTGCAATCAGCAGATTAAGTTCGCCGATCTCTTCGATATCGCCCGCGATCTCGGTGCCGATGCCTTGGCGACCGGCCATTACGTCCAATCCCGCCTCGAGGCCGACGGCTCGCGCGGGCTCTACCGCGCCCGGGACGCCGAGCGCGACCAGAGCTATTTCCTCTTCGCGACGACAGCCGAGCAGCTCGATTTCGTGCGGTTCCCGCTCGGCGGCTACACCAAGCGTGAGGTGCGCGAGCTTGCCCGCCGCTTCGATCTTCCCGTCGCGGAGAAGCACGACAGCCAGGACATCTGCTTCGTGCCGCAGGGCCATTACAGCGATCTCGTCGCGCGGCTCCGCCCGGATGCCACCATCGCCGGCAACATCGTCGATCTCGACGGCCGCCGCCTCGGGCGCCATGCCGGCGTGATCCACTACACGATCGGCCAGCGCCGCGGGCTTGGCCTCGATGACCGCGCGCTCAAGGGCGAGCCGCACTTCGTCGTGCGGATCGACGCGGCGCGCGCCGAAATTGTCGTCGGGCCGCGCGCGGCCCTCGCCACCAAAACGATCGCGCTCAGGGATGTGAACTGGATCGGGCCCGGCAGCGTCGACCACCTCCCCGAATCGGGCCTGGAAATCGCCGTGCGCGTGCGCTCGACCCGCCCACCGGCGCAGGCCCTGCTCGAATATTCGGCAGGCTCTGCCCGCATCAGCCTCGTCAATGAGGAAAGCGCCGTCGCTCCGGGTCAGGCCTGCGTCTTCTACGAATCGGCGGAGCCCGATGCGCGCGTTCTCGGCGGCGGCTTCATCGTTAGGGCGGAGCCGGCGCATGCCGCGCGCCCGATCGAGCCTCGCGTCGCGGCAATGCACTGAGCCGCATGGGCGCCAAATCCCCGCGTCTTGCGGCAATCGAAAACGCACACGTCGAGGCCGCCTACGCCCGGTGGGCGCCGGTCTATGATTTCACGTTCGAGCTCGTCATGCGCCAGGGGCGCCGCGCCGCGGCGGGTGCGGCTTCCCGGCCGGGCGGCACAGTCCTCGACGTGGGCGTCGGGACCGGGCTCGAATTGCCGATGTTCGACCCGGGCACCCGGCTGGTCGGTGTCGATCTCTCGGAACCGATGCTGCGGCGCGCCGCGGCCCGCGTTCGCCGCAACAAGCTGGCCAATGTCCACAGCCTGATCGTCATGGATGCGATGCGCCTCGCTTTCGACGATTCCTGCTTCGATGCGGTGGTCGCGCCTTATGTGCTGACCGTCGTGCCCGATCCCGGCGCGACCCTCAATGAGCTGCTCAGGGTCGTGAAACCCGGCGGCGAGATCGTTCTCGTCAATCATGTCGGCGCCGAACGTGGTCCGATCGCGGCAATAGAAGCCTGGCTCGGCCGTCGTTCTGCCTCGCTCGGATGGCGGCCCCAATTCCCGTGGGCGATCGTTGCCGATTGGCTCGCCGCACAAGATCGCGCCCGCCTCATCGAGCGCCGCGCTATCGCGCCGCTCGGCCTGTTTACCCTCGCGCGCATTCTGCGGACCAGCTGATCCGTCGCGGGCATTGGCTCTCCCGTTCGTGATGCAACGTTCTGCTTTGGCGGGCGTTTTTGCCACGCTGAAGGTTCAGCTCACGTGGAGGAATTTGGAATGAAGAAACTGATGATTGGCTTGGCTGCTGCGGGTTTCGGCGCGCTTCTCGCGATCGGCGGCGCCAATGCGCAGGACACTAAGACCGGAACGGGAACTGGTGCCGATGCCGGAATGAAGAACGCGCCGACCTCGGCCGCAATGGGTAAGCAGGGCATGGGCATGAAGATGAAGCGCCACAGGAAGCACCATCGCAAACATATGTAGCAGCGGCTCACGCGCCGAAGGCGTGAATCTCGCGCCTTCGGCCTGCAACCCGCGTCAGTGCGCCGGCAGAATCTTCTCGATCTCCGCAACTGCACCAGCCACGCCCGGCTCACGCGCCATCTCCGCGGCGATCGCTGCGGCACCCTTCCGATAACGGCTGTTGCCGACGAGGTCGCCGAGGCGCTGCGCCAATTCGGTTGCAGTCACGTCTTTCATAGGCAGCAGCGGCGGGCCCGCGCCGAGTTCTTCGACTCGCCGGCCCCAATCATATTGATCCATGAATTGCGCAAGGATGAGCGTCGGGCGTCCGTGCCGAAGCCCCTCCGCCGTCGTGCCCGCGCCGCCGTGGTGAACGACGGCACTCACCCGTGGAAACAAAAGCGAGTGGTGCACCGGGCCGGTGAACATGATGTTGTCAGGAGGATTTGCTGGCGGTGTCAATCCGCCCCAGCCGCTCGTGATGAGCGCGCGTCCGCCCCATTGCGCGATGGCGCCGAACACGGCGTTCGCCGCGTCCGCGCTGTGCCACTTCATCGAGCCGAAACCGATATAGATTGCCGGCCCGGCGGCGAGAAACTCCTCGATCTCGGGTGCGAGCGCGACTTGCGGCTCGGCATCATAGAACCAGGCGCCCGTGATTTTCGCTTTGACCGGCCAATCGCCGGGATCGGGACTGAGTGCCGAACTATAGGCCATCAGGTTCAATGACTCGGATGCACCGAACGTCATCGGGTTGGGCAGTGCGCCGAGATGAAGTTTTTTGCCCGTAGCGGCTTTGAATCCGAGCGAGCCGGTCCAAAGAATCGGCGATGCGATGCGCGGGATTTCGTAGGACAGTCTGTTCAAGAGCGCCCCACGATTTCTGCTGCCGAGAAACGCGGTCGCATATTTTGACGTCGGCAGCATCGGCTGGAGCGCCACTCGAACCGATTTTATGCCGCGCATGCGCGCAAAGTCGGCGACGAAGAATGTGGTCGGGATATAGACGACGAGATCGCTACCCTCCGTCGCTAGCCAACAATCCGTCAGGAAATCGACGAGCCCGCCGCGCGCTTCTTTGAAAAATGCCGGCAGGGACAGAAACCGGTTTGCGCCGCCGCGCACCAGCGCGTTCATGGTCTCGCTGTCTTTCAGCCCGGCGAGATGGGTTCCGACCGGTCTTAATTTCAGCCCAAAGGCTTCGACAAACGGTCTGTACGGCTCGGGCGCGCAGAGCTCGATGTCATAGCCCGCCTCGGTGAGCGCGCGGCCGAGCACGCAGAACGGCTGCGTATCGCCGCGCGAGCCGAGGGTGAAGAGGGAGACGCGGCGGGGCAATTGAGGTCCTGAAGCGAGCGGGCGCGGGGCCGCGATAAGGGCGCTGCCTATAGGCTCAAGTCACAATCTGCAATGCGCTGGCGCTTCACGCAGATATACCGTCCGATATCGATGCCGTTGACGGCCTCTCGTGTCCTGACACGATGGCTCGATGCACTTCGACATTCTTGGCGAAATCGACGAGGTCGAGACCTTCGCGACCGGCTCCGGAAGTCGCGAGATCAACCGGCTGCGAAGAACTTATGGGCACGGTCGCTGGCGGAAGCGCAAGGGAACGCTCGCGTGCGGTTGCCCGATGGTTCTATTCGCATAGCTGAAGTACACTGGCATGAAGCCGCCGGGATCGGCCGCAAGGAATTCAAGATCAAGCACCTGCTTGGGACGTGAAAACATGGCCAAAGTACCGGACAGGCAGCTCTTTGTGTGCATCGACAACGACGGCTACCCGGCCTCGCTGGAGAGGCGGAAAATCTATGTCGCGTTGCGCGACCTTGAAGCCGACAAGCACGGGCTGTTGCGGATCGTCGATGAATCCGGCGACGATTACCTTTATCCGAAAACCTTGTTCCGCTCGATCGTCTTGCCGCAGGCTGTCAGGAAAGCGGTAGTGGCCGCGGCTTAGGGGCCCTCATTGCGAAGAACGTCGTGCGAAGTCGGCTATAGTCGACTTCGCGAAGACGCGCTGCGTTAGTGGGGTGAATCACTTCCCGAACGACGCCATCAGCACGCGCAGGTGCTCGTTCTCGCGGGCGACGCGGGCGTGTTCCTCCTCCACCTTGCGCGCGTAATAGGTGACGTCGCGTTCGGCCTGCTCCAGCGTTTCTTTGAAATGCCTGCGGGCCGCGGCGCGCGCGGGTTTCGGTGGATCGATCTCGGCCGCCTCATGCGCGAGCGTGGTCTCGAGCTCCAGGCGCATGAAGTGCTTTAGTTCGGCGAGATCGGGTGTCGGCGGCTGCCACGTCTCAAGCTTCTTCAGCATGTCTTGCGTGCGCGCGCGCCGCGCTTTGCGTTCGCGCGTCCATTCCGACCAGGCGTTATGCGCTTTGCCGTGCGTCTCTAGCAAATGGAGCTGCGCCTCTTCAGCCTTCATCGCTTTTAGGGAGGCAAGCCGGCTCTGCGCTTCGTCCAGCTTGCGCGAATAATAGGGGTTCGGCTGCTCTTCGGCGGAGACGAGATCGTAGTCGATCTCGACCTCGCTTTCGGACGAGCGCCAAGCGCGCAGCGACAAGAGCGCGTAGTCGCGCAATTCGGTGATCTCTCCCGATCGCACTTTTGCAGAATGGCCGAGCGCCATCTCTCTCTCCTCCGGGATGTGTGGACGGAATCCGCGAATCGGCCCGTCCGTTCCCTGATTGCCGTGTAACTTCGCTGCCGGCATTGCTTGGCCGCAACGCCCGCCCCATGTCTCGGCTGGTATGTCGCCGCTATCCCCAGGCGGTTTCCGGGAAAATTCATGTTCGACACGCTGAAGAACTTTCTCGCCGAGATAGGCACGACCGGCCCGGCGCCGGAGCGCAGCTTCGACGAGGCCGACTACCGGCTCGCCGCCGCCGCGCTGCTCATCCACGTCGCCAACGCCGACGGGCATGTGGACGAGGCCGAGCGCCTGCGCTTGCAGGCGATCGTCGAGGATCGCTTCGGGCTCGATCCGGAGACGGCACGCCGGCTGATCGCCGCGGCCGAGGAGAGCGAGCGGGAAGCCGTCGACCTCTTCCATTTCACAGCCACGCTGAAGCGCGCCCTCGACGAGGCCGGCCGGCATCAGGTCGTCGAGCTCATGTGGGACATGGCCTATGCCGACGGCCAGGTGCATGAGCTTGAAGAGAACATCGTCTGGCGTGTCGCCGAGCTTTTGGGCGTCCCGGCGCGCGAGCGCATGCAGCTGAAGCACCGGGCCGAGAACACCGGCGGCGTAGTCGAGCCGGTCGCGGCCGGTCCGTGGTCGATGGTGGGGAGCAAGTCATGAGCGAGCAAGTTGCCGGCGGGCGCCGCGTTGCCATCATCACCGGCGCGTCCGACGGGATCGGAGCGGAATTGGCGCGGCTGATGGCCAAGAAGGGCCACGATCTCGCGCTGGTCGCGCGCCGCCGCGAGCGGCTCGAGGCGCTGGCGAGCGAGATCGCCGGCACCGGGCGCCCGCTTCCGCTGGTCATCCCGCTCGATCTTTCTGAGGCGAGCGCGCCGGACGCCCTCGCCCATGCGCTGCGCGAAGCCGGCGCGAACCCCGCGATCCTGGTCAACAATGCCGGCTTCGGCCTGCAGGGCAAGGTCGCCGATCTCGACGCGACCGAGCAGCTGCGCATGATTGACGTGAACGTGCGCGCGCTGACTGCGCTGACGCTGAAATTCCTGCCGGATCTCATCGCGAATCGCGGCCGGCTGCTGAACGTCGCCTCGGTCGCGGCCTTCCTGCCCGGGCCCGGCATGGCGATCTACTACGCGACGAAGGCCTATGTGCTCTCGTTCAGCGAGGCGCTGTCGCAGGAGCTTGCGGGGAAGGGCGTCTCGGTGACCGCACTCTGTCCCGGCCCGGTGCCGACCGGCTTCCAGGCGGCGGCGGGCATGTCGCGCGATCTGACGAAAGCGATGAGCTTTGCCCAGACAAGCCCGCAAGCCGTGGCCGAAGCGGCTTACCGGGGCATGATGTCCGGACGCCGCGTGGTGATGCCGAGCTTCACCGATTGGGTGAGCGCCAGCGCCGCGGCGTTGACGCCGCGCAGCCTGCTCCTGCCGGTGATCGGGCGGGTGCAAGGCTCGCGCTGACGGCTCTGTTTCGCCACGCGTTTGCCGCGCTTGTCGTGAGAATCGCGCTCGTTCATATTGCGTTGGCGCTTTGCTTGCTAAGCTCCTGGCGATTCCCGGAAGGTTCACTCGAGATCCCTTGGCCGATTCGTCCGCACATAAATCGAACGGCAGCGCCCCGCGCGTCCTCATCATCCTGCATCAGGAACATTCGAATCCGGGGCGCGTCGGCCGATTGTTGAAAAATCACGGCGCCGAGCTCGACATCCGCCGCCCGAGCCTCGGCGATCCCCTACCGAAGACGCTTGCCGACCATGCCGGCGCGATCATCTTCGGCGGACCGATGAGCGCCAATGACGAGCACGATTGGCTGAAAGCCGAGATCGACTGGATCGGCGTGCCGCTGAAAGAGAAGAAGCCGTTCATGGGCCTCTGCCTGGGCGCGCAGATGCTCGCCCGCCACATGGGCGAGCGCGTCTACACGCATCCCGACGGCAAGGTCGAGATCGGCTATCACCCGATCGTCCCGACCGAAGCCGGCCATCGCCTCTGCGGCTGCTCGTTTCCGGCGCGCGTCTACCAATGGCACCGCGAGGGCTTCGATCTGCCGCGCGGCGCGACGCTGCTCGCCGAGGGCGATGTCTTCGAGGTGCAGGCGATCTGCGTAGGCGAGCAGGCCTTCGGCTTCCAGTTCCACCCGGAAGTCACCTACGCGATGATGTGCCGCTGGACGGTGCGCGGCCACGACCGCATGACTTTGCCCGGCGCCTTCCCACGCCACCAGCATTTGCGCGACTGGTTCAGCTACGACCCCGCGGTGGCGCGCTGGCTCGATTGCTTCCTGACGGATTGGGTTGCCGGCGAGGCGGTCGCCGGGCCGAACCGGTTTTGCGAGATTTCCGGCAAGGGGCGCGCGCCGCTCGATGTGCCCGCCCTCCCGGCGAAGGCGGACACGGTTCAGCAGGCCGACGCCTAGTAGCGCAGCGGCGGAGGCTGCGTCGCGTAAGGCACGTCGGGGTTAGGACCGTACTCGTTCGGCCCATACGTACCCTCGCTGCACAAAAGCACGAGAAGCCAGATACCGCCGATCACCGGAACGAGGCTGATCAGGAGCCACCAGCCGCTGCGGTCGATGTCATGCAGGCGGCGGATGAGCACCGCCAGGCCGGGAATGAAATGGATGAGATAAGCGAGCATGGCCAACAGAGGGATGCCCGATTGTCCGGCGCCTAACACGGCGTAATCGATCACAATACAGACGATGTAGATGCTGATGAAGATCAGCACGAACAGCCAATATTCGGAGCGGCTCGCGCGCCCGGAAAAATCCGCGTAATGGCGCATGCAATAGGTATAGGCGTTCATGTGCAAGCTCCCCCGGCCGGCGCGAGCTTCCCGTTATGACCTTGCCACGTCAATCAACCCGTGGCGCAACGCACAGAATAGATTGGAACGTCCATATCATCCGCGCTCGCGCAATTCGCGGCGGATCACCTTGCCGGTCGTCGTCAGCGGCAGGCTTTCGACGAAGGCGACTTCACGCGGATATTCGTGCGCGGCAAGGCGCGTGCGCACGAAAAGCTGGATGTCGGCGGCAAGCGCATCCGACGGCGCATGCCCGGCCTTAAGCACGATGAAGGCTTTGACGATCTCGGTGCGTACCGGATCGGGCTTGCCGATTGCCGCGGCGATGGCGACGGCGGGATGGCGTAGGAGGCAATCCTCGATCTCGCCAGGGCCGATGCGATAGCCCGACGAGGTGATGACGTCGTCATCGCGGCCGACGAAGCGGATATAGTCGTCGTCGTCGACCATGCCCTGGTCGCCGGTCGTCATCCAGTCGCCGATGAACTTGTCGCGCGTCGCCTCGGGCTTCCCCCAATATTGCAGGAACATCACCGGGTCGGGGCGCTTTACCGCGATCTGCCCGAGTTCGTCCGGCGCGCAAAGCGTGCCGTCGTCGCGGATGACCGCGACCGTGTGGCCAGGCACGGCGCGGCCGATCGCGCCGGGCTTGCTGATGCCGATCGCAGCGCATGAGCCGAGCACCAGATTGCATTCGGTCTGCCCGTAGAACTCGTTGACGGTGAGCCCGAGCTGTTCGCGGCCCCAGGCGTAAGTCTCTGCGCCGAGTGACTCGCCGCCGGAGGCAAGCGTGCGCAAGTCGAGAGCGAAGCGGCCGCGCGGATTGTCGACGGCACGCAGCATGCGCAAAGCCGTCGGCGGAATGAACGTATTGCGCACTCTTAAACTCGCGATCAGTGCGAATGCTGCTTCGGGATCGAATTTCTCGAACGAGCGCGCGACGATCGGAATCCCGAAATGCAGGCAAGGCAGCAGGCTGTTGAGCAAACCGCCGGCCCATGCCCAATCGGCCGGCGTCCAGAAGCGGTCGCCTCCTTGTGGCAAAAATTCGTGCGGAAATTCGACGCCGGGCAAGTGGCCGAGCACGACGCGATGACCATGCAACGCGCCTTTTGCCGGCCCTGTCGTGCCGGACGTATAGATCATCAGGCCCGGATCGTCCGGACTCGTATCAGCGGGGGTGAATTCGGCGGAGGCGGCGGCGAGCGCGGCATTGTAATCTTCGGTGTCGCCCGAAGCACCGTCCGTACAAAGCACGCATTGCAGTTCGGGAATCGCGCTGAGAATCCCCGCAACTTTCGTTGCGCCGATGCCGTTCGTCACAATCGCCTTCACGCCGGCATCGCGCAGACGATATTCCAAGGCATCGACGCCGAACAAAGCCGCCAACGGCACTGCAACGGCGCCAGACTTATAGATCGCGATATGCGCAACTGCGGTTTGATGCATCTGCGGCAGCAGAACCGCAACGCGATCGCCGCGCTTGACGCCGCGACATGCGAGCGCGTTGGCGAGGCGGTTTGAACGCTCGCGCAATTCACCATACGTGATCGGCGTCACGTCGCCGCGCCCGTTGACCTCGAGAATGGCGGCCTGCCCGGGCGCATGCGCGGCCCAGCGGTCACAGACGTCGACGCCGATATTGTAGCGCACCGGGATCTGCCAGCGGAATTCCCGGATCAGGCGGTCGTAATCGCGGATGTCGGGCAGCATCGGTTCCTCACCTGCGGCAGGGTTCGGGCCCGCTCGAAAATTTAAGCGAATTAGACAACCGGATGGACCGGCGCGCAACACGTGCTAGGAAAGCGCAGCTTCTTTGGGAAGGACTCGATGGCCAATCTGAAAATTTACGGGACCAGCCGCTCGCGCGCCAATCGCGTCATTTGGATGGCCGAGGAACTTGGGCTGTCCTATGAGACGATCTCGGTCGACCTCACGGCGGCGCGCGATCCCGCGTTCTTGGCGGTCAATCCGAACGGCCGCTTGCCGGCGATCGATGAGGACGGCTTTCATCTCTTCGAATCGATGGCGATCAATCTTTATCTCGCCAAGAAGCATGGCGGTCCGCTCGCGCCGGGTGACACGCGCGAAGACGCGAAGATGATTCAATGGTCGTTCTGGGCCGTCACGGAGTTGGAGAAGCCAGGGCTCGATTATCTCATGCACACGATGTTCCTGCCGCCGGAAAAGCGCGATGCAAGCGTGCCCCAGAAATCGCTGGAGGCGCTGAAGCGGCCGATCACGGTTTTGGACCAGGCGCTCGAGGGAACCGGGCATCTTGTCGGCGACCGGTTTACGGCAGCCGATCTGAATGTCGGAAACTTTGTCGCCTATCTCGCGTCGGCGCGGGAATTTTTGGGGCGGTATCCGCATGTGGCCGACTTCGTCGCCGGCGTGGTTGCGCGGCCGGCGTTCAAGAAGGCAATGCCGGCCCGTGGATAAAGCCGACGCAAGAGCATCGCCTGCGCGGGGCATCGATCCCAAAGAGATCGCGCATTTCGAAGAGCTTGGCGAGGATTGGTGGGACTCCTCCGGCCCCATGGGTGCGCTGCACGCGATCAATCCGTTGCGCGTTTCCTATATCCGTGACGCGATCACGAAGCGCGGTACGCTCGAAAGCGCGCGCATTCTCGACATCGGCTGCGGCGGCGGCATATTGTGCGAGCCGCTGGCGCGCATGGGCGCGCGCATGACCGGCGTCGATCCGGCGCCCGGCAATATCGAGATCGCGCGGGCGCACGCGGCGCCGCAAGCGCTTGCGATCGATTACAGAGCCGCGACGGCGGAAGCACTCGTCGCCGAGGGCGCGAGCTTCGATGCCGTTCTTGCGATGGAAGTGATCGAGCACGTGCCCGATCAGGCGGCTTTTGTCGCGAGCGCCGCCGCGCTGGTGCAGCCCGGCGGCTTGCTGATCATGTCGACGTTGAACCGCACGCTGAAGAGTTTCGCGCTGGCGATCATCGGCGCCGAGTATGTGCTGCGCTGGCTGCCCAAGGGCACGCATAAATGGGAGCGTTTCGTTACCCCGGAGGAGCTTGCGCGAATGATGCGCCGGAGCGGGATGCGCGTGATCGACCGCGCCGGTGTCGTGTACAATCCGCTCAGCGGCAAGTGGCGCCTCTCGCGCGACACAGATGTGAATTACATGCTGGTGGCGGAGAAGGGACTTTAAGCTAGTGCCAGTCGTGTATCGTCCCGCCGGCGCGCAAGATCTGGAACGAACCGATCGGCTTGTCGTTACCAGCATCAACAACCTGACGGAGCGTCACGGCTTCGGACCGATGGTCGCGACAAGCCCTCCGCACTTTCAATTGTTTTCGTTGAACGATGATGCGGCGGGATTATGGGTGGCGGAGGATGCCGACGTCATTCTCGGTTTCGCCTGGAGTTGGGTTTGCAGCGATCTGTGGTTTCTGGCGCAGCTATTCGTGTCACCCGGACATCAGGGAAGCGGTATCGGCAACGAACTCCTGAAACGGACACTGGATCATGCGCAGCAAGCGGGTGCGACCAGCAAGGCCCTGATCACCTTCACCTTCAACACGGTCTCGCAAGGGCTGTACATCCGGCACGGATTGTTCCCGCGATTTCCGATTTACAATCTTAGTATCACGCGAGAGCGCTTGACAGGCCGGCCGCCCGGCGCGCAATTCCGCCACGCTGCGCTGGAGCAAACGGCCGTGGATTTGCACAACCTCGCGCAAATCGACATGGCGGCTTTGGGCGTGTCGCGCGAGAAACATCACGGATATCTCATGCGCGATCCAGCGACGAGATGTTTTGGTCTTTATGACGGAGGCGATTGCGCAGGCTATGTCTACGTCGCTGGCAACGGCCATATCGGGCCGCTTGCAGTTATGCGGCCGGACCTCCTTGGAGCTGCCTTCACAAGCGCGCTGAACATAGTGGCCGAAACCGGCTCGTCGCAGGCCTCCGCGTTATTCCCGGTACCGCCGATACAGCTCTAAAAGCCGCGATCGAACACGGAATGCGCATCACCATTCCAATAATCCTGATGTCGACGCGAGATATGGGCGATTGGACGCGCTATCTGCCCCGCAATCCCGGATTCATGTGATCGGAATCGATCGGCGCCGGAACGCCGCGGCACCTCCCGCGTTCGGCACGTGAGCTAACGGAGTTTAACGTGTCGAACCTCACCGTCGAAAACATTCCCGGCTTTGCCGGCGAGAAGAACCTGTCGTTCACCGAACGGGCGGTCTCGGTCCTGATCGGCTTCGGCCTGATGGGCGCCGCGGTGCAGCCGCGGCCGAACAAAGTGTTGAGCCTGCTCGCTCTTCTCGGCGGCGCCGGGCTGGCGATACGCGGCGCGAGCGGGCATTGCCCGGTCAAGGCGACGCTTGGCCAATCCTCAGGCGCGCCGCAGATCACCCAGCGCTGAATCTCAATCGGCGCGGTGGCGGTGGCGGATGCGCCAGACGGTGAAGCCCACGCCGGCAATGATGAAGGGCAGCGTCGCCGCCGTCGCGACAATGGGCTCGACAGCCCAGCCGCGCGCATGCAGCCCATCGAATACGAGGTGGAGGAGGCCGGCGATATAGTAGGTGATCGCCGCGATCGAGAGACCTTCGACGGTCTGTTGCAGACGCAGTTGCAATCTCACGCGCTCGCCCATCTGGCGTAATTGCAGCGCATTCTGGCTTTCGAGCTCGATGTCGACGCGCGTGCGCAGGAGCTCGGCGAGACGTGCGATCTTTTCCGACAGATCGGCGAGGCGCTTCTCGACGGTCGCGCAGGTGCGCACCGCCGGCGCCATGCGCCGCGACAGAAACGACGCCAGCGTCGAATGGTGCGGAAGCCGCACTTCCTTGATCGCTTCGATGCGTAGCGTGACGAGTTCATCGTAAGCACGCGTCGCGCCGAAGCGGAAGGATGTTTCCGCTGCCTGCGCCTCGACTTCGGCGGCAAGCGCAGTGAGCCGATCGAGCAGCGCGCGGTTAGTGTCGAAGCCGCTTCCGTCCTGTACGTCGCGCATCAGCGGCGGCAATTGCCCGTCGATGCGCTCGATGATCGGCAGGCAGCGCTGCGCTTCCGGCAGGCCGAGCAGAGCCAGCGTGCGATACGTCTCGATCTCGAGGACGCGCTGCGTCAACGCACCGGCGCTGGCCGGCGAGAGCCGCTGATCGATGATCAGGAAGCGCACAAAACCATGTGCGTCGGGCAGGAAATCGGTGGCGATCAGCGCGCGTTCGTCCTCGACTTCGGAGGCGACGACATTTGCGCCGGTAAATGCGGTGTCGAAATCTGGCGCGCAATCGGCGGGGACCATGTGGATGTCGATCAAGACGATCAGTGGTCCAGGTTGCGGCACGAGCGCCATGGCGCGCCCAAGCACGTCGGCGGTGGGCTGAAACGCCTCTGCGCCGGCGGGGAATTCCCAGGTGTAAGTGACGAACTCGTTGTGCCGCTCGAAGCGCAGCCGGCCTTCGGCGAGATCGGTGGAAAAGTGCCGCGCCTCCGGGCGTGGTGGCGCGATGCGGCGCTGCTCACAAAGCGCGATCAACGCAGCAGTGGCCGCGTTCGCGGCGTTTGCATCGGCGGTGAAGCCGAAGCGCAATAGCCGCGACGGGGTCGCGATCGGGGTGAACGGACGCGCGTGCAGCTCCGCGAGCACTTGCGCCCGCAGCGGATGCGGCGTCAGCTCCAAAGGTGGGTTTGCGTCAGCCATCGGTCACCCCAAGGGGTGACGCGAGCCTAACGCGGAATTCGCGATTGGTCGCGCGGGCGCTATGACGCGCTCGCCTCGTCTCCGCCGGCTCCGGCACCCGCCGCCGCTGCGGCTTCGCTTGCCGCAGCTGCCGCCGCGGCGCGCTCCTGCGCCTTCTTCTTCGGCTGCGCCTTTTGCGGATTGTTGCGCGTCTCGCGCTTCAACACGCCGAGTCCGTCGAGCAGGCGCGCGACGCGGTCGGTTGGCTGCGCGCCCTTGGCCATCCAGGCCTTCGCCTTCTCGGCATCGAGCACGAGGCGGTCGGCGGCGTCCTTCGCCTTCAACGGATCGAACGTGCCGAGACGCTCGATGAAACGGCCGTCGCGCGGCATGCGCGAGTCGGCAACAACGACACGGTAGAACGGACGTTTTTTTGCGCCGCCGCGGGACAGACGGATTTTTAGGGACATTGGTTGGTTCCTTTGCTGATGGTTGTCGTGTGGTGCGGTAATCGGCAGTCGGCTTCGATTGCCCATTGCCGATTGCCGATTGTCTATTTTTTCTTGCCGAACGGATTGAAGCCGCCGAGCCCCGGCAGCTTGCCGCCGCCGAGACCGGGGAGTCCCGGCATGCCCGCCGGCATTTTCGGCAGATTGAATGCGCCGGGCGGCGGCGCAGACGGCAGCCCGGCCGGCATCGGCGGCAAACCTTGAGGCATGCCGCCGCCCATCTGCTTCTGCAGCGCCTCGATCTGCTCCGGTGTCGGCTGCGGCATGCCCCCCATACCGCCGCCACCACCAAGCCCGAACATCTGCGCCATCTTACCCATGGCGCCGCGCTTTCCGGCGCCGCCCATCGCTTTCATCATGTCGGCCATCTGGCGATGCTGCTTCAAAAGTCGGTTGACGTCCTCGACGCGCGTGCCGGACCCCGCGGCGATGCGCTTCTTCCGCGAGGCCTTCAGCACATCGGGATTGCGCCGCTCCTCGCGCGTCATCGACAAAATGATCGCGCGCTGGCGCTTGATCATGCGGTCGTCGAGATTGGCCGAGTTGATCTGGTCCTTCATCTTGGCGATGCCGGGCAGCATTCCCATGATGCCGCCGAGGCCGCCGATCTTCTCGACCTGCGCCAGCTGATCGGCGAGATCTTCGAGGTCGAAGCGCCCCTTGCGCATGCGATCGGCGATCTTTTGCGCCTTTTCCGCATCGATCGTCTGCGCCGCCTTTTCGACCAGCGCGACGATGTCGCCCATCCCAAGAATCCGGTTGGCGATTCGCTGCGGATCGAAATCGTCGAGCGCGTCGATCTTCTCGCCGGTACCGATGAGCTTGATCGGCTTGCCGGTGACGGCCCGCATCGACAACGCCGCGCCGCCGCGGCCGTCGCCGTCGACGCGCGTCAGAACGAGGCCGGTAATGCCGACACGTTCGTCGAAGCTCTTGGCGAGATTGACCGCGTCCTGGCCGGTCAGCGCATCGGCCACGAGCAGGATTTCGTGCGGGCGCGAGGCGGTCTTGATCTCCACCATCTCCGCCATCAGCGGCTCGTCGATATGCGTGCGCCCCGCGGTGTCGAGCAGCACGACGTCGTACCCCTGCAGCCGCGCCGCCTCTTCGGCGCGCCGCGCGATCTGCACCGGCGTCTGTCCGGCGACGATCGGCAGCGTGTCGACGCCGACCTGCCGGCCGAGGATCGCCAGCTGCTCCTGCGCCGCCGGGCGCTTCACGTCGAGCGAGGCCATCAGCACCTTGCGGCGCATGCGCTCGGTGAGGCGCTTGGCGATCTTTGCTGTTGTTGTTGTTTTGCCGGCGCCCTGCAGGCCGACCATCATGATCGCGACCGGCGGGGCAGCGTCGAGGTCGATCGGCTGCGCGTCGGCGCCGAGCGTCTCGACCAAGACGTCGTTGACGATCTTGACGACCATCTGGCCGGGCGTGACAGATTTGACGACATTGGCGCCGACGGCGCGCTCGCGCACTTTGTCCGTAAACGAGCGCACGACATCGAGCGCGACGTCGGCCTCAAGCAATGCCCGGCGCACTTCGCGCAAAGCGGTCGCGACATCGGCGTCGCTCAGCGCGCCGCGGCGCGTCAGCTGATCGAAAATGCCGGAGAGCTTTTCGCTCAGGCTTTCGAACATGATGTTCCTCTCAGTCGTCGTGCGCCCAAAACAGAACGCGCCCGGGGGCGCATCGCGCTGCCGGGCGTTGACCGCTTGGCTCAAGGCGCAAGTCGGCGGTTCGGAAATGGTCTCTCAACGAGATGGCGGCTTTTAGACCCGCCACTCTGGTCCGTCAAACGCCGCTTAGTGCGGCGCGCGCTGGCCGCCGCGATTGGCCGGCGCGCCGTAGGACACCGGACCCTCGAACTTGCGCCGCCTCTGCTGGAAAGGACGCTTGCCGTTCCCCGCGCCATTTGCTTCGCGCGGTGCATTGCTCGGCCGGCCGCCATCGCGGAAATCGCGGCCGCGCTCGTTGCGCGGCTTGCCCTGATGCTGGTTCGGCCGCGCATCGGGGCGGGCCGGCGCCGGCTTCGGCAGCGGCGGCAGGTCGCCGGCAAGTCCCATGTCGAGCACGGCAACGCGTTGGCGCGTCAGCCGCTCGATATCGCGGAGATAGGCGCGTTCCTCGCGATCGCAGAACGAGATCGCGATGCCGTCGGCGCCGGCCCGCGCGGTGCGGCCGATGCGATGGACATAGCTCTCGGCGACATTCGGCAGGTCGAAATTGATCACATGCGTCACGCCATCGACATCGATGCCGCGCGCGGCGATGTCGGTCGCGACGAGCAGCCGCGATTCGCCGGCGCGGAAGGCCGCAAGCGCCCGCTCGCGCTGGGGCTGGGACTTGTTGCCGTGGATCGCGTCGGCCGGAATTCCCGCCGCATCGAGATGCTGCACGATCCGGTTGGCGCCATGTTTCGTGCGCGAGAAGACCAGCGCACGGGAGATACCCTTGTCTTCGAGCAGCTTGTGCAGCAGCGCCTGTTTCGAGCGCGTCTCGCAGAAGATCACCTTCTGCTCGACCTTGTCGACCGTCGAGGCGACCGGCGTCACGGTCACATGCACCGGATCGCGCAGAATCTTGCCGGCGATCTCCGCCATTTCACGCGGCATCGTCGCGGAGAAGAACAGGGTCTGGCGCCCCTTCGGCAGCATCGCGATGATCTTTCGGATGTCGTGGATGAAACCCATGTCGAGCATCTGGTCGGCTTCGTCGAGCACGAAGATTTCGAGCTCGGCGAGTGACAGCGCGCGCTGATTGATGAGATCGAGCAGCCGCCCCGGCGTCGCGACGACGATGTCGACTCCGCTCTGCAACGTGCGGATCTGCCGGTTGATTGGCACGCCGCCGAACAGGACGGCAGTGTTGAGCCGCAGGAAACGGCCGTAGGTGCGGAAGCTTTCTTCGATCTGGCTCGCCAGTTCCCGTGTCGGCGTCAGCACGAGCGCGCGGCAGGTGCGCGGATTGGCGCGCCGTGGCTGTTGCGTCAGGCGATCGAGGATCGGGGCGGCAAAGGCGGCGGTCTTGCCGGTGCCTGTCTGGGCGATGCCGAGGAGATCGCGCCCGGCGAGGACCGGCGGGACGGCCTTGATCTGGATGGGGGTGGGGATTTCGTAAGACTCGGCGGCGAGCGCCTTCAGGATCGGCGCGGAGAGGCCGAGTTGAGTGAAATTAGACAAGTGTTCTGGTTCTTTCCGTCGTGGACAGGGTGCGCGGCCGCTCCACCTACAGGCGCGTTCTGGCGCATGCGGTGGGGACGTGACCCTGCGTGATCGGGGCTGTGTCCAGGGAGTCGGGCGAGAGGGCCGGGCGGACTTTTGTGGTCCGTTCACGCAGCCGGAAAAGCCGATGACCGCGCTGTTGCGGTGCAACATACATGCGCCTTTAGCCGGGCAAAGTCAATGCTGTCGAGGTTCGCTTTGATGAGCACGCACTCGCCAGCTCTTGCTGGCGGGCCAAACGGTCACTGGTTTGCAGCCAATATCGCGCCAGGTAAGGCCCGCGACGTTTTGGCCGCGTTCACACGCGTTTGATGAACGTTTCGGGATCAAGGCGGACGATATGTGCCCGCAAAAGGTAGCGAGGGGACTGAAGGTGTTTGAGTGGCTTGAGCGGAGGATTGATCCCTTCGCAGCTTTTGACGAGGCCGAGACGCCGCCGACCACGGTCGCGCGGTTTACCTGGCATTACCTACGGCCAATCCGGTTCTGGCTCGGCATCCTCTTCGTCGCCTCGCTCGCCATGGGCGTCATGGAGTCTTCGCTATACCTGCTGATGGGATGGTTCGTCGATCTGCTCGGAAAATCGGCGCGGGAACGGCTTTGGCCCGAGCACCACACCACTTTCCTCGCTGTCGCGCTGTTGATCCTGATTGTCCGGCCGCTGCTGCATCTGTTCAACGAAGCGATCTCGAACCAGATCATCGTCCCGCAGACCACGAATATGGTTCGCTGGCGTACGCACCTCTACACGCTCGGGCACAGCCTCGGTTATTTCCAACGCGATTTCGCCGGCCGCCTCGCCAATCGGATCACGCAGGTCGGGCCTGCGATCCGCGAGCTCGCCGTGACCTTGATTGACACGCTTCTGTACGTCGCGATTTTCGCCATCGCCGCGCTCGGCATGTTCAGCAGAATAAGTCTCTGGTTGGCGTTGCCGGTCGCCGTTTGGATTTCGGCCTATATAGGCTTGCTGCGCTTCTTCGTTCCGCGGGCGCAGCAGCGCTCGCTTGTCAATGCTGAAATGCGTTCCGTTGCCGTCGGGCGGATCGTCGACAGCTACACAAACGTCCTGTCAGTGAAGCTATTCGCACGCGCTGAAGAGGAGCGTTCTGCCGTGCGCAGCGCGCTCGCCGATTGGACGGGGGCGTTTCTCAACTCCTTCCGTCTCATCACCGCAGTCACGGCCGTGCTTTCGGTGATGAACTCGATGCTGCTTGTCGGTACCGGAACTCTTTCCGCCGTGCTTTGGTCGCGTGGGGCGATGACGGGCGGTGAGGTGGCGGCGGGCTTGGCGCTGGTCATGCGGCTGATGGCTATGTCCGGATGGGTGATGCAGACCGTGCGCGGCGTCTTCGAGAATATTGGCGTCGTGCAGGAATCGATGGAGACGATCGCCCGGCCTCACGCGATCGTCGACACCGCCGATGCCAAGCCGCTGCGCGTGACGCAAGGGGAGATCCGATTCGACCACGTCACCTTTCACTATGGGCGCGAGGGCGGCATCATCGACGATCTGAACTTCGTCATCGAGCCGGGCGAAAAGGTCGGGATTGTCGGGGCGAGCGGCGCCGGCAAGACGACGCTTACCAGTTTACTGCTGCGTCTGCATGATCTCGAAGGCGGTCGCATTCTCATCGACGGACAGGACATCGCGCAGGTCACGCAGGATTCGCTCCGCCGCCAGATCGCCGTGGTGACGCAAGATACATCGCTCATGCACCGCTCCATTCGCGAAAACATCGCCTATGGCCGTCCCGGGGCAAGCGAGGCCGAAGTCATCAGAGCGGCGCGTCTCTCCCATTCGCACGATTTCATTCTTGCGCAGGAAGATCATAGGGGCCGGCAGGGGTACGACGCGCACGTTGGCGAGCGCGGCGTCAAGTTATCGAGCGGCCAGCGCCAGCGCGTCGCCATCGCCCGCGTGATCCTGAAGGACGCGCCAATCCTCGTCCTCGACGAAGCGACGTCAGCTCTCGATTCCGAGATCGAGGCGGCGATTCAGGATACGCTCTCGACCTTGATAGACGGGAAAACCGTGATCGCCATCGCACATCGGCTGTCCACCATTGCGGCGCTCGATCGCCTGATCGTTATCAACCGCGGCCGGATTATTGAGGAAGGCAAGCATGCCGAGCTGCTTCACCGCAACGGCGCGTATGCGCGGATGTGGCGGCGACAGTCCGGCGGATTCTTGAATGCGGAGCCCGCCGAACCGCTGCGTGCCGTGGCGGGGTGACTTGGAGGACGGGGCACGCAGCCTTCAGGCTTGCCCTTACGGCCGCGCGCGACAGAAACTCTTAGCGCGGCCGCCGTGTGATCTCGAACAGGAACCAGTGCCGCCGCTCGGCATCGTCAATCCAGTTCTCGATCAGGCTCGCGGTCGCGACATCCTTATGGTCGTCGCAAAGATCGTGCACTTCGCGCAATCGCGCAGCAAAATCCTTGTTGTCGTCCCGCAGTTCCGCGATCATGTCCTGCGGTTCGACATAGTCGGCATCATTGTCCTTGACCCGTTGCAGGCGCGCGATCTGGCCGATCGAGCGAATGGTCGTGCCGCCTATCTTGCGCACGCGTTCCGCCATGTCGTCTGTCGTTGCAAAAATCTGATCCGCCTGCTCGTCGAGCAAGAGATGGTAATCGCGGAAATGCGGGCCGCTCATGTGCCAATGAAAATTCTTGGTCTTGAGATAGAGCGCGAACGTGTCGGCGAGGAGCTCGTTCAGCGCGCCGGAAATGTCTTTTGTGGCGTTTGAGTTGAGATCGGTGGGTGTCTTCAAAGGTGCTTTGGCGCGCTCTTCCAGGGCCTTGCGGTCGGCCATGTCCATCTCCTTCGATTTGGGATTGCAGGTTGGCATGGACCAATATAGGGCGCTTGCTGCAACATGCCGAAAAATCCCTATTATTGCGGTCCGGTCTCCGATCACTTTGACGGAACGCGCTTTTTCTTCCCGGGCCATCCGACCGACCGAAGCCGGCTCGATCTGCTGAAATGGCAGTTCGGCGGCGGACCGCGTCCGCCGTGGCCGGATGCCTTCCCCGGTTTCCGCGACACGCCGCTGCAGCGTGTCGAAGGTGCGGCGCTGCGCGTCTCCTTCGTCGGCCATGCGAGCGTACTTATCCAGACGCAGGGCGTGAACATCCTGATCGATCCGGTCTGGGCGGAGCGGGCAAGCCCGCTGACGCGCTTCGGCCCGAAGCGCGTCAATGCGCCGGGGATCGCGCTCGACGATCTGCCGCCGCTCGATGCGGTGCTCGTTACGCACAATCATTACGACCATCTCGATTTGACGACGCTGTCGCACCTTGCGCGCGCACGTCCGTGCCGCGTCATCACGCCGCTCGGCAACGATGCGATCATGCGGGCGCGAGATGCTTCGATTCGGGCCGAGCCTTATGATTGGGGCGAGAGCGTCGAGATCGCAGCGGGTGTCCTGGTCCACCTGGAGCCGGCGCTGCACTGGTCGGCGCGAAACTTACGCGACCGCCGCATGGCGCTCTGGTGCGCCTTCGTCATCGATACGCCGTCGGGCAGGATTTTTCATGCCGGCGATACCGGTTATGGCGGCGGGGCACTCTTCCGCGATCTCTTTAGGAAGTATCGCGCTTTCCGCCTCGCCAACCTGCCGATCGGCGCCTACGAGCCGCGCTGGTTCATGAAAAACCAGCATGTCGATCCCGAAGAGGCGCTGCGCATTTTCGACGATCTCGGCGCGGCTTACGCGCTGGCGATGCACTGGGGCACGTTCCGCCTGACCGACGAGGCGATCGACGAGCCGGTGAAGCGCCTCAATGTGGCGCTGGAGCGGGCGGGGATCGCCGCGGAGCGCTTTCAAGTGAAGCGGCCGGGCGAGTTCTGGGAGGTGCCGGAAATCCTGCCGGCGATCTAGCCTGTGGAAGCCGGGGCGAGGCAGCCGAACCTCGGCCAAATGCCTTGCATCTAGCGGGTGCTCCCGCCAAAGTCCCCGACCCGCGCGAGGGGCCGGGGAGTAATTGAGCGGATCGGAGTCATGAAAGTCACACTTGAGAGGGCGGCGCTTCTGAAGGCGCTCGGCCATGTCCACCGTGTTGTCGAGCGGCGCACGACGATCCCGATCCTGTCGAACGTGCTGATCCGGGCCGATCGCAAGGCGCTGACGCTGAAAGCAACGGATCTAGACTTGGAAGTGACCGAAACGATCCCCGCCGATATCGGCCAGAGCGGCGGCACGACGCTGCCGGCGCACACGCTCTACGACATCGTGCGTAAGCTTGCCGACGGCGCGCAGGTTTCGCTCGAGACGAGCGGCGAGACCGGGCAGTTGATGCTGCGCTCCGGCCGCTCGCGCTTCAATCTGCAATCACTGCCGGAAAGCGATTTCCCCGATCTAGCCGTCAACGATCTGTCGCATCGCTTCACGCTGGCGGCCGGGGATCTGAAAAAGCTCATTGACAAGACGCAATTCGCGATCTCGACCGAGGAGACGCGCTACTATCTGAACGGCATCTATATGCACACGGTCGACGTCGAAGGGCACATGATGCTGCGTGCGGTCGCGACCGACGGCCATCGCCTGGCGCGCTATGAAATGCCGGCGCCGGAGGGTTCGTCCGGCATGCCCGGCGTGATCGTGCCGCGAAAGGCGGTCGCCGAGATACAGCGGCTCGTGGAAGATGCCGAGGCGGATGTGAGCGTCGAACTCTCCTCGACCAAGGCCCGCTTCAGTCTCGGCGACGTGGTGCTTACGACGAAGCTTATCGACGGCACGTTCCCGGATTATCCGCGCGTCATTCCGTCCGGCAATGACAAGCGGCTCGTCGTCGAGCGCGACTTCTTCCGGCAGGCGGTCGATCGCGTGTCGACGATTTCGTCGGAGCGTGGCCGCGCAGTGAAGCTCTCGCTGAGCGACGGCAAGCTGACGCTGTCGGTGAACAATCCTGATTCCGGCTCGGCGACGGAGGAGCTCGAAGTCGACTACGATTCAGCCCCGCTCGATGTCGGCTTCAATGCCCGCTATCTGCTCGACATCGCCGACCAACTCGACAGCGACACGGCTTTGCTGAAGCTTGCTGATCCGGGCTCCCCGACGCTGATCCAGGACCGCGACGGCGCCGCTGCGCTCTATGTGCTGATGCCGATGCGGGTGTAGCGTGTGACAGGAGCGTGAGATTCGTCTGGGACGAGGCAAAGCACCAGCGCAATGTCCGAAACAGAGGGTACGGCTTTGATTACGCGGCTCACATTTTTGATGGACCCGTGCGGCAATGGGAAGACATGCGGTTCTCGTATCCGGAGGTCCGGATTATTGCGGTCGGCCAGGTAGAAGGACGCTTTCTTACCGTTGTGTACACGGATGCTGACGATGCACGGCAAATCATTTCGTCATGGCCGTCCAATCGCAAGGAGCGACGTCGATGGGCCGAGATACACGAGTAACCCTTGAGGAGTTGCGCCAGGGGAAGCCTCAGGTCGACTATGCTAAGCTCGATGCAACGACCGAAGAAGACATTCGCCGCTTCCAGATTGAGGAGGGGTATGATCCAGATGCGCCAATCGGGCCGGTACAAACGGTCTATCCGCCCGTCGTGATTCGAGAGAAACTTGGGTTGTCGCAAGAGGAATTTGCGAGGGCGTTGCGCATACCGCTGGAGACCGTGCAAGATTGGGAGTTGGGGCGGGATCTGCCGAGTCCCGCTGCGCGGTCGTTGCTACAAATTGTTGCCAAAAATCCCGAAGCCGCACTGAAAGCGCTCGCATCATGACCGCGCCCCGCACGCTCCGCCTGAACCCGCGCGACAATATCGTCGTTGCCGTCGATGCGATTACTGCAGGCGCGGTTGCCGCTGACATACAGGCCCGGGCCGGCGTGCCGAAAGGCCATAAAATGGCGGTCGTGCCGATCGCGCAGGGCGAGCCGATCCGCAAGTTCGGTCAGATTATCGGCTTTGCGTCGCAGCCGATCGCGCCGGGCGATTGGGTGCATGAGCACAATGTCGAGATGCAGGATTTCGCCCGCGATTATGCGTTTGCGCAGGACGCGCGTAACGAAGAGGTGCTGCCGCCGGAAGCGCGCGCCACGTTCGACGGCTACCGCCGCGCCGGCGATAAGGTCGGCACCCGCAATTACATTGCGATCCTCACCAGCGTGAATTGCTCGGCCTCCGTCGCACGTTTCATGGCGGAAGAGATCACGCGCTCCGGCGTGCTGGAGCAATATGACAACATCGACGGCGTCATTCCGCTCGTGCATGGCGGCGGCTGCGCGCTCGACATCAAGGGCGAGGGCTACGAGGTCCTGAAACGCACGCAGTGGGGCTACGCGACCAATCCGAATGTCGGCGGCGTCGTCATGGTCGGGCTCGGCTGCGAAGGGTTTCAGATCGCACGCTGGAAGCAAGCGTACGGCCTGAAGGAATCCGACACGTTCCGCTCGATGACAATCCAGGAAATCGGCGGCACCAAGAAGACTGTCATGGCCGGCGTCGGCGCCATTCGCGACATGCTGCCGATCGTGAATGACGCGCGGCGCGAGACATGCTCCGCGTCGGACCTCACGCTCGCCCTGCAATGCGGCGGCTCGGACGGCTATTCCGGCATCACCGCCAATCCGTCGCTCGGCGCGGCGGTCGACATGCTTGTGCGCCACGGCGGCACAGCGATCCTTTCCGAGACGCCGGAAATCTACGGCGCCGAACATCTGCTGACGCGCCGCGCGTTGAACCGCGAAACGGGCGAAAAGCTCGTCCGCATGATCAAATGGTGGGAGGATTACACCGCACGCAATCGCATGGAGATGAACAACAATCCTTCGCCGGGCAACAAAGCCGGTGGCCTCACGACGATTCTGGAGAAATCGCTCGGCGCGGCGGCCAAGGGCGGCACCACGACGCTGACCGGCGTCTTCCATTATGCTGAGAAGGTCGCGACCAAAGGCTTCGTCTTCATGGATACGCCGGGCTACGACCCGGTCTCCGCGACAGGGCAGGTCGCCGGCGGCGCGAATGTGCTGGCGTTCACAACCGGCCGCGGCTCGGCCTATGGCTGCAAGCCGGTGCCGTCGCTGAAGCTCGCGACGAACTCCGACATCTATACCAAGATGATCGACGACATGGACATCGATTGCGGCGAAGTGCTCGACGGCGTGTCGATCGAAGAGAAAGGCGAGGAGATTTTCGCGCGCCTGCTCGAAGTGGCGTCGGGATCGCGCACGAAATCCGAGCTTCTCGGCTATGGCGATGCGGAATTCGTGCCCTGGACGATCGGCGCAACGATGTGAGTGGCCGCGGCTTTCTTTAACGCAATCCCGCAGCTATAGGGGGCACCTCGCGAGGAGGAGCGTCCATGTCGGACATGCGGCTCGTCATCATGGGGGCGGCCGGCCGCATGGGCCGGATGCTCGTGCGCACGATCGGAGAGATGCCGGGCGTCTGCGTTGCGGCGGCGCTGGAGCGCCCGGGCAGTGACGCGCTCGGGAAAGACGCGGGCACGCTCGCGGGTCTGTCGCCAATTGGCGTGCCGATCAGCGACGATCCGCTGCCGGCTGTGGTTGATGCCGACGGCATCCTCGATTTCACCGCGCCGGCCGCGAGCGTCGAACTTGCCGCGCTCGCCGCGCAGGCGCGCATCGTGCATGTCGTCGGCACGACCGGCTTGTCGGATGCCGATCTCAACAAGATCGATGCGGCCGCGCGCCATGCGGTGATCGTGCGCTCCGGCAATATGAGTCTCGGCGTCAATCTGCTCGCCGCTTTGGTTGAGCGCGCCGCCGCGTCGCTCGGGCCGGATTGGGACATCGAAATCCTCGAAATGCACCACAAGATGAAGGTGGATGCGCCGTCCGGAACCGCGTTGCTTCTGGGCGAAGCCGCGGCGCGCGGACGTAAGATCGCGCTTGGCGAACGCTCGGTGCGCAGCCGCGACGGCCATACCGGCGCGCGGCGTGAGGGTGATATCGGCTTTGCGGCATTACGCGGCGGCAGCGTCGTCGGCGACCACAGCGTCATATTCGCGGGGATGAGCGAGCGGCTCGAATTCACGCATCGTGCCGAGGATCGCGCGATCTTCGCGCGTGGCGCGATCCGCGCGGCCCTGTGGGGCCGCGACAAAAAGCCTGGGCATTATTCGATGACCGACGTGCTCGGCCTCAATGCGTAATCGGTTGGCTGGAGATGTGAATGGACCGTCTGCTCGTGCTCGTGCGTCATGGTCAGAGCGACTGGAATCTGAAAAACCTGTTCACGGGATGGAAGGACCCGGATCTTACGCGGAAGGGTATCGAGGAGGCGCGCGAGGGTGGGCGCAAACTGAAGGCGCTCGGGCTTTCCTTTGATTGCGCGTTCACCTCGGCACTCGTGCGGGCGCAGAATACGCTGAAACTGATCCTCGACGAGATCGGCCAGCCGAACTTGCCGACCATTGCCGATGAGGCGCTGAACGAGCGCGACTATGGCGATCTCTCCGGCCTCAACAAGGATGACGCGCGCAAGAAGTGGGGCGAGGAGCAGGTGCACATCTGGCGCCGTTCCTATGACGTCTCGCCACCGGGCGGCGAGAGTCTCAAGGATACGGTCGCGCGCACGCTTCCTTATTACTGCCAGCAGATTTTGCCGCGCGTGTTGCGCGGCGAGCGCGTGCTTGTCTCGGCGCACGGCAATTCGCTGCGTGCGCTGGTCATGGTGCTCGATCAGCTGACGCCGCAGACGATCCCCAGCATGGAACTCGCGACCGGCGTACCGCTGGTCTATCGCCTGCGCGCCGATTCGACTGTGGAATCGAAAGAGGTGCTGGGGTAATCGCGATGATCGAACTGGCGCCGGGGCTTATCTACTACCCCGATTACTTAGATCGGGCGGCGCAAAAGCATCTGCTCGCGCAGCTGCGCGACATCATCCGCGTCGCGCCGCTCTTCACGCCGCGCATGCCGCGCACGGGCAAAGCTTTTTCGGTGCGCGTGACGAATTGCGGCCCGCTCGGCTGGGTATCCGATCAAGCGCGGGGCTACCGCTATCAAGCAATCCATCCCGAGACCGGCGCGCCCTGGCCGGCCTTCCCGCCGGAAGCGCTCGCCAAATGGCAAGACATCGGCGGATACCCGCATACGCCTGAGGCTTGCCTCATCAATTACTATGCCTCGGACGCACGCATGAGCCTGCATCAGGATCGCGATGAGGCGGACTTCGCCGCGCCCGTGGTTTCACTATCGCTCGGAGACACATGTCTCTTCCGCTTCGGCGGAACGACGCGCGGCGGGCCGACGCGCTCGATCCAGCTTTCCTCAGGCGACGCGCTCGTGCTCGGCGGCGCCGGGCGTCTCGCCTTTCACGGCGTCGATCGGATCATATCGGGCAGCTCGACGCTGCTGCCCGAAGGCGGCAGGTTCAATCTCACGCTGCGCAGAGTAACGAAGCCCGACTAAGCCCTCGGACCACCCTTGGACACGCCGACCTTCGCCGGCCGCAACACGCGATCACCAATCGTGTAGCCGCTCTCGATCACCTGCGCGACCGTACCTGCCGGAACGCTCTCGTCGGGCAATTCGAACAGAGCTTCGTGCAAGTTGGGGTCGAAGCGCTCGCCCTGCGGTTCGAGCTTCTTCACGCCATGGCGCGTCAGGCGCGACAGGAAATCGCGCTCGGTGACCTCCACGCCCGCGATCAGGCTCTTCGTGGCGGCATCGGCGCTTTCGCGCGTCTCGGCCGGAAGATGGTCCAGGGCGCGGCGCAGATTGTCGGCGACCCCAAGCATGTCGCGCGCGAAACTGGTCACGCCGTAGGTCTTGGCGTCGGCCACTTCGCGCTCGGTGCGCCGGCGCAGGTTCTCCATCTCGGCGAGGGCGCGCAGAAGCCGGTCCTTGAGGCCGGAATTTTCCTCTCGGAGTGTTTCGAGTTCGCTCGGCGCTGCCTCAGCAGCTGAGCCTTCCGCTGCTGTCCCCTCGGTGCCAGGCGCAGCAGCTGGGTTGGTAACGTCATTGGCTGGCGCCTGTTCTGGCGCCTCGGCTTCTCGCTGCTTTCTGCTCGGTTCCTGCATCATTTCATCCGTGTGGGAAAAGAATTTGTGTTGGCCCGGATATCAGGGCCGAGGCGCGGAAATTCAAGCGCTTGCGAGGCTCAAGCTACCCCGAGGCCCGGATCGCCTTGCGCTCGCTCTCGGCGCCAAAAATCTCGAGGAGGTGGCGGCGAATGGCGCCCTGACGCGCGGCATTGGTAATCTTGGCGCCGGTCAGATCGGTGACATAGAAGACATCGACCGCCTTCTCGCCGAATGTCACGATGTGCGCCGAGCCGATGTTGAGGTTCAGCGCCGATAGAACCGTCGTGAGATCGAAGAGGAGTCCCAGCCGGTCGAGACCGGAGACTTCGACGACCGTGTAGCGGTTCGACAGAGTGTTGTCGATCGTGACCTCCGGCGCGATCGTGAAGGTGGTGTCGCGCGGCTTCATCGTGCCACGCTTGGCGGCGATCACGTCGCGCAAACGAATCTCGCCGCGTAGTGCCTTTTCCGTTGCCTGAGCGACGCGTTTGGCGCGGCGCAGTTCGTCCTCATCCGCATCGAAAGCGCGCGAGACGAAGATCGTATCGAGCGCGAGACCGTCGGTCGTCGTGAATATCTGCGCGTCGACGATATTGGCGCCGGCGGACGCGCACGCCCCTGCAATAACCGACAAGAGCCGCGGATGATCGGGCGCAACGACCGTAAGTTCAGTCACGCCAAGGAACGCGTCGGTCGCGACCTCCGTCGCAAGCGAGCGCATCTCCACCTCGGTGACGTGCAGGAGCTTGGCGTGGTTAACTTTGTGCGCCAGATCGACCCTGAGCCAGTAGGCGGGATAGTGACGCTGCGCATAGGCGTCAAAGTCGGGGTCGGACCATGTGGGTAACGCCGCCCGCAATTCCTGCTGCGCTTTCTCGACGCGTCGTTGGCGGTCGATTGCCGAGTGGCCGCCGGCGAGCACGACTTCGGTCTCCCAGTAGAGCGTGCGCAGAAGTTCGCCCTTCCAGCCGTTCCATACGCCCGGTCCGACTGCACGGATGTCGCATACGGTCAGGACCAGCAGCATCTTGAGGCGCTCAAGCGTCTGCACACGTTTGGCGAAGCTTTCGATCGTCGTCGGATCGGCAAGGTCGCGGCGCTGCGCGGTGTCGGACATGACGAGATGATCCTGGATCAGCCATACGACCGTATCGGTCTCGGCTTCCGACAATCCGAAACGGGGACAAAGGCGCCGTGCGACGTCCGCACCGGCGCTCGAATGATCCTGCCTGCGTCCTTTCGCGATGTCGTGCAGGAACAGCGCGATGTAGAGCGATGTCCGATTGGTGATCGAGGGCATGATCTCATTGGTCAGCGGATGGTCCTCGATTAGCCGGTGGGCTTCGATATCGACGAGAATGCCGACCGCGCGCAGGAGATGCTCGTCGACGGTATAGTGATGATACATGTTGAACTGCATCATCGCGACGATCTGCCCAAACTCCGGGATGAAACGGCCGAGCACGCCGGCTTCGTTCATGCGCCGCAGCACCGTTTCCGGCGCGTTGTGAGATGTCAGAATGTCGATAAAGAGACGGTTCGCTTCGGGATCGTTGCGCAGACTGTTGTCGATGCGCCGTAGTGACCGGGTGACGAGCCGCACCGCGTCTGGGTGAATCGGCAGGACGAATTGGTCGGCCATCCAGAAGAGCCGGATCAGGTTGACCGGGTCCGTCTCAAAGACATTAGGACGCGCGACGGTGACGCGGTCCGTCTCGATCGCGAAATCGGCGCTCGGCAGCGCTTTGCGCCGCCGTCGGAAGCGCTGCACGAAGCGATCGAGCACGGCGCGCGGCTTCGCCTCGCGCTCTTCGAGCGCGGCGCAGACGATCGCAGTCAGGTCACCGACGTCCTTTGCAATGAGAAAATAATGCTTCATGAAACGCTCGACGGCGGAAAGGCCGCCGCGGCTATGATAGCCGAGGCGCCCGGCAAGAACGCGTTGCAGATCGAAACTCAGCCGCTCCTCGGCACGGCCGGTGACGATGTGCATGTGGCAGCGCACGCGCCACAGAAAATCCTCGCAGCGCACGAACAGCGCATATTCCCTCGGGGTGAACAAACCGGCTTCGACGAGGTCGCGCGCCTCGCGCACACGGAAAACATATTTGCCGATCCAGAACAGCGTGTTTAGATCTCGTAATCCGCCCTTGCCTTCTTTGACGTTCGGCTCGACCAGATAGCGCGAATTGCCGGCGCGCCGCACGCGCGTTTCACGTTCGGCGAGCTTGGCGGAGACGAATTCGCGCGCCGTCGTGCGCACGATCTCCTGTTCGAAGCGCTTACGCATCTCCTCGAACAGAGCATTGTTGCCGAGAATGTAGCGCGCCTCCAGAAGCGCGGTCCGAATCGTCATGTCTTCGCGCGCTTGGCGCAGGCACTCGGCAACTGAACGCGTCGAATGCCCGACCTTTTGCTTTAAGTCCCATAGAACATAGAGGATCGATTCGACCACCCGTTCGACCCATGGCGTTTGTTTCGCCGGGACCAGAAAAAGGAGATCGATGTCGGAGCCGGGGGCAAGCGTGCCGCGGCCGTAACCGCCGACCGCGGCGATCACCATCTGCTCGCCGTCGGCGGCGCCCGTCGGCGGATGCACGTGGCGCACTACATAATCGTGGATCGCCGCGATCAGATTGTCCTGCAGATTGGAAAGCGCCTGCGCGCAGGCGCAGCCGTGGCCGCCCGCTTCGAGCTCGGCGCGCGCGGCGGCGCGGCCGTCTTCGAGAGCCCTGGCAAAGCGCTCAATGACCAGGCGGCGGACATCGTCCGAGCCGGCACGACCTACGTGAAGCTCGGCGATCTCTGCGTCAAGCGCGGCTCGCGTGAAGGGGCGCGGGGCCTCGGGCGCGCTTTCGGGCACCGCCACGTCACGCGCGTCTTCGGCGAGGGTCATCCGCCTCCTCTATCACAGGCGCGCCGAATGTCAGGCGAAAGGCCTACCCCACATCCTCGAAGGCGTTGATCTCGATGCCGAAGCCGGAGAGGCCGACATAGGTGCGCGGCGCCGAGGTGCGCAGCCGGATCGAGGTGATGCCGAGGTCCTTGAGGATTTGCGCGCCGAGGCCGACGTCGAGCCATTGGCGCTGGCGTTCGTCCTCGGAGGCGTCCACCTCCCGGCGAATGGTATTGACCGGCACACCCGCTGCACCATCGCGTAGATAGATGAAGACGCCGCGACCCTCGGCGCGGAAGCGCTCCAGGGTGCGGCGGATCGTGGTGCCGCCGGAAAATACGTCCCCCAAAATGTCGGCGCGGTGCATGCGGGCGGGCACATCGATGCCGTCGCCGATATCGCCGAGCACGAAGGCGAAATGCTGCACGCGATCGAAGGGCGTGACATAGACGTGCAGCGTCATGCGCCCGGCGATCGTATCGACCGGCAGGGTGGCGACCCGTTCGACCAACTTCTCCCGCGCGCGGCGATAGGCGATGAGATCGGCGACCGAGATGCGCTTCAGGCCGTGCGCCTTGGCGAATTCGTGGATTTGCGCGCCGGCCATGACGGTGCCGTCGTCCTTGTTGACGAGTTCGCAGATGACGCCGACCGCCGCGAGACCGGCGAGCTTGCAAAGATCGACCGCGGCTTCCGTGTGACCGGAGCGCATGAGCACGCCGCCGTCCTTCGCGACGAGCGGAAAGACATGGCCGGGGCGCACGAAGTCGGCGGCGCCCATATTGTTGTTGGCGAGCGCGCGCACGGTGTTGGTGCGCTGCTCGGCGGAGATGCCGGTGGTGAGCCCATGGCGCACGTCGACCGAGACGGTGAACGCTGTGCCGAGGGGTGCATCGTTTGCCGAGACCATCGGCGCAAGGTTGAGACGGCGCGCAGCATCCGGCGGCATCGGGGCGCAGACGATTCCGCAGCAATGGCGCAGGATGAACGCCATCTTCTCCGGGGTCGCGTGCGCGGCGGCCATGACGAGGTCGCCCTCATTTTCGCGGTCGTCGTCGTCGGTCACGACGACGAGTTCGCCGCGGGCGATCGCCTCGATCGCCTCGACCACGGCGGCGCTCGACGCTGCAGCGCCGCGCGGGCGCGCCGTGCCGGAACCAAACGCATCGGCCGGCGGCCCATAGCCGAGATAAGAGGAGATCAGCTCGATCTCGCGCGTCTTCACTTGGCGGGCGCCCTTGAGCAGCCGCGAGACGGAGGATGGGTCGAGATCGAGCGCCTCGGCGAGGCCGTTCTGGCTCTTGCCGGGACGTGACAGGCCGTCTTTGAT
Source organism: Methylobacteriaceae bacterium (assembly GCA_034669505.1). Taxonomy (GTDB): domain Bacteria; phylum Pseudomonadota; class Alphaproteobacteria; order Rhizobiales; family Beijerinckiaceae; genus JAFASC01. The sequence goes on along the minus strand of JAXDNJ010000035.1, from coordinate 22,139 downwards.
CCAGGCGACGAGACGTTGGTCGAGCATTGGAGGCTCCTGGCATGGCAGCGAAGAAACTGCGGTTTTTGCAAATCACTACCCCTCATATTTTGAGGCCGTTTGCAAAAAACGCAAATACTTCGTTGCCCGTTGCCAAGATAACTGCTGTTCTTTTGACGCTCCTGCCATGGCCCGGTCTGGTAGCAGCATCGGAATCGGCTTGCGCGCCGCTCGTCCACAACGAGCGCTCCTTCGTCGTCTGCAGCTTCGATGTGCGGAAGGACTCCATTTGAGTGTTCCTGCGCTCGAAGGAGGGCGAGCGCTACGGCTCCTTCGACCGGCTTGCCCCGACCTTACGAGGCGTGGCGAGCGCTGATCTTCGCCACGAAGGCAGGGATGTATGATCCGGCGTACGCGCCGGTCGGCCTCTAAGTCGAGGAAGGGAAGCTCCTCCATTCAGCCAACAATCGCGATGGGCATGGCAACTTCCACCTGAAGCCGAACGGCGTCTTCTGGGTGGGCAAGGGCTCCGCCGGCGTGACCGAAACCGGACGTTTTCTCGCGTGCGCGACGAAGGCCCTCTACGCCACGCAGTCCGGCCCGATGCTGATCATCGCGGGCCACATCCATCCAAAAATTCATGCGGACGGTACGTCGCGGAAGATACGCAACGGCGTCGGAGTGGCGTCCGGGCGCATCGTCCAATTCGTGATCTCGGACAACGCGGTCACGTTCTATGAATTCGCAAGCCTCTTCCGTGACCGGCTCGGCTGTCGGGACGCGCTGTTTCTCGACGGATCGATCTCATCGCTTTACGCGCCGGACCTCGGGCGCGACGACCGCCTGCTGTCGTTAGGGCCGATCATCTGAGTTGTTCAGCACCGACAATAACCTGACCGCTGAACCTCGCGTCAAACATGAGGTGCTTAAGAGGCCTTCGCCGGTTGGCTGCAGACAATGCCTGCTTCCGTGAGATGCGAGGCGAGCTCGCCCGACTGGAACATCTCGCGCACGATATCGCAGCCGCCGACGAATTCGCCCTTCACATAGAGCTGCGGGATTGTCGGCCAATTTGAATAGTCCTTGATGCCCTGGCGAACGTCAGCGTCTGAAAGCACGTTCACGCTCTCAAACGGCACACCAAGATAATCGAGTATCTGCACGACTTGACTAGAGAATCCGCATTGCGGGAATTGCGGCGTGCCCTTCATGAAGAGCATGACGTCGTTCGATTTCACCGCCTTGTCGATTGTCGCATGGGCATCAGTCATAGGAGTCTCCGGACTTGAATTGATCTTGGGGCTCTGAAGCCCTGCGTACAAGAGGGCTCCGGCGAGTTTGCATGGCAGTCCAGCTAGACCTGCAGAGACAGCTAATCCTGCGGCGCGGCGGTGGTCAGCGCAAGAGCGTGCAACTCACCACCCATCCGACCTTGCAGCGCCTTGTAGACGATCTGGTGCTGTTGCACGCGGCTCTTGCCACGGAAGGCGGGCGAGATGACGGTCGCGGCATAGTGATCGCCGTCGCCGGCGAGATCGCGGATCTCGACCGTGGCGTCGGGTAGGGCCGCTTTGATGAGGCTCTCGATTTCGGCGGCTTGCATGGCCATCGCATGTTCCCTCAGTTCGTCGGCGCCGGTGCGCCCGCCATGTAATTCGGCAGCCAGTCTTCGTGCGCGCGGATGAGCTCGGCAACCGGGATCGCCGCGATGTCCGGCAGGATCAGCGCGTCGCCGCCCGTTTCCCCGAGCCGCAGGACCGGCACGCCCGCGGCCGCGGCATCCGAAACCAGCGCGTCAGCCGCATCGCCGCTTGCCGTTACGACATACCGGCCTTGATCTTCACCAAAGAGGATCGCGTGCGCCGGCGCGCCCTCTGGCAGGTACTCCATCTGTGCGCCGGTGCCGCCGTCAATCGCCATTTCGGCAAGGGCCACTGCCAGTCCGCCTTCGGCGATGTCGTGCACGGCGGTCACTCGTCCGGCGCGGATAGCCGCGCGGACGAAGTCACCATTCCGTCGCTCCTCGGCAAGGTTGACGGGTGGAGGCGCGCCTTCTTCGCGGCCGCAGAGCTCGGACAAGTAGATCGATTGACCGAGCCAGCCGCTTGTCTTGCCGATCAGAAAGATCTCGTGACCCTTTCCCTTGAAGGCCGGCGTTGCGATCTTCGCAACATCGTCGACAACGCCAACGCCGCCGATCGATGGCGTCGGCAGGATGCCTTGTCCGCGCGTCTCGTTATAGAGCGAGACATTTCCGGACACGACGGGGAAGTCGAGCGCTCGGCAGGCCTCGCCGATTCCTTCGAGGCAGCCGACGAACTGGCCCATGATTTCCGGTCGCTCCGGATTGCCGAAATTGAGATTGTCGGTGATCGCCAGCGGCCGCGCGCCGACGGCGATCAAATTGCGCCAGGCTTCCGCCACCACCTGCCGCCCGCCCTCGACCGGATCGGCCGCGCAGTAACGGGCGACTACGTCCGTCGTCAGCGCGAGGCCCTTAGGTCCGTCGCCGATGCGCACGACTGCCGCGTCGGCGCCCGGCGGGACGATCGTATTGCCAAGGATCAGGTGATCGTACTGCTCCCAAATCCAGCGTTTGCTGCAGAGGTTGGGTGAGCCGAGGAGTTGCAGCAGCGCTGTTCGGTTGTCGCCGGCCGGCCGGACCCAGTTCGCATCGACGGGCCTTGCCGCAGGCGTTGCAACATGCGGCCGGTGATAGAGCGGCGCCTGATCGCCGAGTTCCTTGATCGGCAGATCGGCTTTAACCTCGCCCTGATGTTTCACCACAAAGCGCAGCGTGTCGGTCGTGCGCCCGACGATGGCAAAGTCGAGCCCCCATTTGCGGAAGATGGCTTCGGCCTCTTTTTCCCTCGTGGGGTCGAGCACCATGAGCATCCGCTCCTGGCTTTCGGAGAGCATCATCTCATAGGCGCTCATGCCGGTCTCGCGACAGGGTACAGCGTCGAGATCGAGTTCGATGCCGAGATTGCCCTTGGCGCCCATCTCGACGGCGGATGAGGTCAGCCCCGCCGCGCCCATGTCCTGGATGGCGATCACCGAGCCGGAGGCCATCAGTTCAAGGCAGGCCTCGAGCAGCAGCTTCTCGGCAAAGGGATCGCCGACCTGCACGGTCGGGCGCTTTTCCTCCGCCTCTTCTTCGAACGAGGCCGACGCCATGGTCGCGCCGTGGATGCCGTCGCGGCCGGTCTTCGAGCCGAGATAGACGATAGGATTCCCGACGCCGGTCGCTTTCGCATAGAAAATCTTGTCCTTATCGGCGATGCCGACGGCCATCGCGTTGACGAGGATGTTGCCGTCGTAGCACTGGTGGAAACCGGTCGAGCCGCCGACCGTCGGCACCCCAAACGAATTGCCATAGCCGCCGATCCCGGCCACCACGCCACCGACGAGATGGCGCGTCTTCGGATGATCCGGCGAGCCGAATCGCAAGAGGTTGAGGCAGGCGATCGGTCGCGCGCCCATGGTGAAGACATCGCGCAGGATGCCGCCCACGCCGGTCGCCGCGCCCTGATACGGCTCGATGAACGAGGGGTGGTTGTGGCTTTCCATTTTGAAGACACAGGCCTGCCCGTCGCCAATGTCGATGACGCCGGCATTCTCGCCCGGCCCCTGGATCACCCACGGCGCTTTCGTCGGCAGATTGCGTAAGTGCACGCGCGAGGATTTGTACGAGCAATGCTCGTTCCACATCGCTGAAAAGATGCCGAGCTCCGTGAACGTCGGCACACGGCCGATCAGCGCCAGGATACGCTCGTATTCGTCGGGTTTCAGCCCGTGCGCCGCGACGAGTTCGGGCGTGATCTCGGGTTCGTTGTGGCTCAAGTGAATGCCTTCGTAACCATGGCTCCGGGAATAGGGGCGGTTCAAGGCGGATGCAATGCGGTATGTCCGCGGTTTACCCAATCCGCAAAGGATTGGTTCACCTCGAGCCGGCAAATTGTGTCTCCCGATCGCGAGGACCCGGTCCAAGGCATCGTGCATGGGAGCAAGGCGCGCTGGAGGTTGAATGCTGCGGGTCCTGACCTGCCTCGGCACCGAACACGACCCGAAGCTTGTGTTGCTCGCGGTCGCGGTCTGCATTTTTGGCTGCTGGATCGCCGTCCGTCTGTGGTTACGCGGCCGTGCTGCCGAGCTTTTGATGCTCAGAATGCAATGGGCATTGCTGGCCGGAATTGCAGGCGGCGCCGCAGTTTGGACGACCCATTTCGTCGCGATGCTTGGATATGCGCCTGGTGTTGCCACAGGATTCGATCCCGCCGGAACGGCTGCAGCGGGTTTCGTCGGAATAGGAATGCTTATCGTCGGGTTTGTTGTCGCCTCATTGAAAAATCGGTTTCTACCTGAGATCGGCGGCGCCCTTATCGGGGCCGGCATTGTCGCAATGCATTACACGGGGATGGAGGCGTTTAGGGCAGAGGGGTCGATCTTGTGGGATCCGGCCTATGTGGCTGCCTCGATAGGCATGGCCGTCGCGTTCGGCGCACTTGCGATGCACCTGTCGACTCGTGGGACTTCGTTGATGCGTTACGCCGGCGTGGCCGCGCTGGTTTTCGCGATCGCTGCGCTTCACTTCACCGCAATGGCGGCATTGAGCATTGTGCCGGACGTTTTTACGATCCTGCCGCGGGAGACGACATCGCATAGCGTGATGGCCATTGCGGTTTGTGGCGTCAGTCTCCTCGTCATCGGACCTGCCTTCACAACCTATCTGATCGATCGTCGGCGAAATCAGGATACCCAACGCGCACAGATCGCGTCGGAGCGGCGCATCCACTATCTCGCCCACTTCGACGCACTAACTGGATTGCCCAACCGGGCGGCATTTCGGGACCGGCTGGACGATGTGCTTGCGAGTGAGCCTGAGGCTGCCGCTGTCATTTGCATCGATCTCGATAGATTCAAGGAAATCAATGACGTTTTCGGCCACGCGATGGGCGATCGCGCGCTGGTCGCGGTAACGAAGCTGTTCGAGGCTGCCCTAAAGCCTGGCGAGTATCTGGGGCGGTTCGGCGGCGATGAGTTTTTCGCGCTCCAAGTCGAGCGCCCACAGCCGGAGGGAGCGACGGAGCTTGCCGCGCGCTTGCACGTTGCGCTCGCGGAGCCGCTGCTGATCGAAGATCATAAGATTCCAGTCGGGGCGAGTTTCGGTGTTGCGCTTTATCCGCAGGATGGCGCGAATGGCATGGAACTCAGGGGGAACGCTGACTTCGCCATGTACCGGGCGAAGGAAATGGTCGGCAAGAAGATCTGTTTCTTCGAGGCGGACATGGACATGGCCGTCCGAGATCGTCGTGCTCTCGGCCTCGAGCTGCGGCAAGCCCTCGCTGAGGGGCAGCTCAGGCTGCATTACCAGGTTCAAACACGCATCTCCACGGCGGAAGTTCTTGGCTATGAAGCGCTGTTACGCTGGACTCATCCGACTCGCGGAAACATCGCGCCGGCCGACTTCATCCCGATCGCCGAGGAAACCGGGGTGATCGTGCCGATCGGCGAATGGGTTCTACGCGAGGCCTGCGCGGCGGCAGCGAAGTGGCCGAGGCCTTACCGGGTCGCGGTGAACATCTCGCCGGTGCAGATTGCCCATAGTGATCTGCCGACGCTGCTGCACGAGATTCTGATCGACACCGGACTTACGCCGTCACGTCTTGAGCTCGAGATTACCGAGACCACGCTGATCAACGATATGGCGCGCACGCTTCACGTGCTGCGTCAGATCAAGGCGATGGGCATTACGGTGGCGATGGACGATTTCGGCACCGGTTATTCGTCACTTTCGACGTTGCAGGCATTTCCGTTCGATAAGATCAAGATCGATCGCTCGTTCGTTGACCGATTACCATTTAACGCGCAGGCGGTCTCGATTATGCGTGCCATCCTGGCGCTCGGGCGAAGCCTCAATATTCCGGTTCTGGCCGAAGGGATCGAGACCGCGGAGCATCTGCGCTTCCTGCGTGAAGAAGGTTGCGACGAGGGTCAGGGCTTTTTGTTGGGCCGACCCAACGTGCCGGAGAAGATACCGCAATTGGCGGAGCACGCGGAGGACTCGCAGGCAAAGGTCGCATGAGCGCGCCTATGCTGGTGTGCGTTCCAAACGCGCGACCAAACTCTCGAACATGCCCCGCCCATCGGTCCCACCAACCAGCGGATCGATCAGGTTTTCCGGATGCGGCATCAGGCCGAGCACGTTGAGCTTTTCCGAATAAATGCCGGCAATGTCGCTCGCCGAACCGTTCGGGTTTGACGCGCCGACATCGCCTTCAGCATCGCAATAGCGGAAGGCGACGCGGTTCTCGCCTTCTAGACGCGCGTAAGTCTCGTCATCTGCGGTGTAATTGCCCTCGCCGTGCGCGATCGCGACTTTGATTACCTGGTGGCGCGCGTAAGCGTTGGTAAACGCTGTGTCGTCGCGCTCGACGCGCAAGTGCTGCATGCGGCAGACGAAGTGCATTTTCGAATTGCGCATGAGCACGCCCGGCAGAAGCCCCGCCTCGCACAGGATCTGAAATCCGTTGCAGATGCCGAGCACATAACCGCCGCGGGCAGCGTGCGCACGCACGGCATCCATGATTGCGGCGCGGCCGGCAATGGCACCGCAGCGCAGATAATCGCCGTAGGAAAAGCCGCCGGGAAGGACCACGAGATCGGTGCCGGGTGGCAACGCGTGTTCGCCATGCCAGACAATATTCGGCTCGTGTCCCGACAATTGCCGCAGCGCGCGCGCGGCATCGCCCTCGCGATTAGAGCCGGGGAAGAGGATGATTGCGGCTTTCATCGATGCGGGCTTAGATCAGCTCGATGTGATAGTTTTCGACGACCGTGTTGGCGAGGAGCTTGTCGCAGGCCTGTTCGAGCACGGTTTGCGCCCGCGTGGGATCCGTCGTTTCCACCTCGACATCGAAAACCTTGCCCTGCCGGACGCTGGCGATTCCCTCGATGCTGAGCGATCGCAGCGCGCCCTCGATCGCCTTGCCCTGCGGGTCGAGAATGCCGGTTTTTAGGGTGACGGTGACGCGCGCTTTCATGCTGAGGTCCGAGGCTGCGAGGGCGGTCGGCGTTAGTGGAGAAAAAATGCCGAAGCAACTGGTCGGCAGCTTCAGGCGTCCCAGATATTCGTGCCGCGATAGAGATCGGCAATAGGCAGATTTACGCCGAGCGCCGGGAGATCGACATCAAGGGCGAGGCTCTCGAACCGCCGCTCGGCAAAGCCGGTCGGACGTTCATAAGAGACTACTTCGACAGTATCCTGCGCAATTATCACATATTGCCGAAGCGACGGGAGCGCCGAGTAGGCTCGACGCTTCCAACGCAAGTCGCGATCGGCGGTCGAGGGCGAGAGAACCTCGAACGCCACGATCATATCATCGCATTCAGAGCCAACTACCGGCGTGTTGGGTCGAGTGAGAACGTCTGGAACCGGAATGTTCGTATCAGAGACGCGGATACCGATGCCGGGAATTGAAACCCAGTGACCATTGCTGCGGATCTCGAACGGAGCGAGTTGAATAAGAAGATTCTTGACGATGATCTGGTGCAGGAAGCTTGCCGAGCCATTCATCACCGGCTCTCCGTCAATGAGCTCCCATTTCTCTTCATCAGGACGCGTTGCGGTAAAGGCAAAGAATTCTTGCGCCGTCATCGGTTCGGGATTGCGAATCGGGACACCCATCGGCGGTCCTCCTCTAGCCACTATAATCCAGACGCCAGAAACAAAAAACCCGCCTCAGGAGGCGGGTTTTTTCAAGCACATGTAAACGCGCCTACTGCACGAGCCTGGGGCCGCCGGTGCGCGGCGGTTCGTTCTCCTGCATGATGCCGAGCCGGCGCGCGACTTCGGTATAGGCTTCGACGAGGCCGCCCATGTCGCGGCGGAAGCGATCCTTGTCGAGCTTGTCCTTCGATTTGATGTCCCACAGCCGGCACGAATCCGGGGAAATCTCGTCGGCGACGACGATGCGCATCATGTCGCCTTCCCAGAGCCGCCCGCATTCCATCTTGAAGTCGACGAGCCGGATCCCGACGCCGAGGAAAAGCCCGGAGAGGAAATCGTTGACGCGGATGGCGAGCGCCATGATGTCGTCGATCTCCTGCGGGCTCGCCCAGCCGAAGGCAGTAATGTGCTCTTCCGACACCATGGGGTCGTTCAGCGCATCGTTTTTATAGTAGAATTCTATGATCGAGCGGGGCAGCTGCGTGCCTTCCTCAATGCCGAGGCGGGTCGCGAGCGAACCCGCCGCGACGTTACGCACCACCACTTCGAGCGGCACGATCTCGACTTCGCGGATCAGCTGCTCGCGCATGTTGAGGCGGCGGATGAAATGCGTCGGCACGCCGATATCGTTCAGGTTCTGGAAGACGAATTCGGAGATGCGGTTGTTGAGGACGCCCTTGCCGTCGATCACCTCGTGCTTCTTGGCGTTGAAGGCGGTCGCATCGTCCTTGAAGTGCTGGATCAGGGTGCCGGGCTCGGGCCCCTCATACAGGACCTTGGCCTTGCCTTCGTAAATGCGACGGCGGCGATTCATCGGGATCAACCGTGGCTTGAGGAAATCCATGAGTCTGGCCGTGGCTCCCTTGCGTGCCCCGAGCGGCCGGCGAAAGCGCCGTCCGGCGAGGCATCCTCCTGCGACCTCGGCCCTTCAGAGGGAAGTAGCCGGTAAGTCCCCCGGTTACAACCCGCTGCCCGACCTCTGCCGGCAGCCGCTCACCCCGCGGTGAACGGCGGACCAGACCGGTGCTAGGTGGAAGGGGACCCGTGGCCCCTCCCGCGGCGCCGCGGGCTGGTTTTTGAGAGCTCGATCGGTATATGGCCTTTGTGGCCGCTTTCGGGAGCCGCTGCCATTCGGAGGGAAGGAATGACGACGTTCGACAAGCGCGAGGACAGTTTCGAGAAGAAATTCGCGCACGACGAGGAGCTTCGCTTCCGGGCCGAGGCGCGCCGCAACAAGCTGCTCGGGCTGTGGGCGGCCGAGAAGCTGGGCAAGACCGGCGCGGATGCCGAGGCGTATGCCAGGTCAGTGATTGCCGCCGACGTCGAGGAAAAGGGCGAGGAGGACGTCTATCGCAAACTGCGCCGCGATTTCGATGCCGCCGGGCTAGACGTGTCGGAGCACCGGATTCGCCGGGCAATGAGCGAGTTCATGACCCAGGCGATCGCGCAGATCAGAGCCGCGACCTGAGGCAGCAAGGCTTCCTTCATTTCGGTTGGCGAAGCTTAGGAGATGGCTCGAGACTCCCGCGACACTCAAGCTCGGGCCGCCTTTCCCGCCGCACCGGACCTCGCGGCCGAGGCAAAGGCATGGATCGCGCACCTTACCGGGGAACGGCGGGTCTCCGCCCACACTGCTGGCGCCTATGCCCGCGATCTGCGGCAGTTTCAGCAATTCCTGACGGATCACCTGGGTGAGCCGCCATCGCTCGCCTCCCTACGGGAACTCACCGCCGCCGACCTTCGCGCCTTTCTGGCTAGCCGACGCCAGGAGGATGTCGGCAGCCGCTCGCTGCTGCGCGCTCTGGCCGGCATCCGCTCCTTCGCCCGCTTTCTGGAGCGGCAAGGCAAGGGCAAGCTCGGAATGTTTGCCGCGATCCGCACGCCCAAACTCGCGCGCAGCCTTCCGAAGCCGTTGCCCGTGGCGAGCGCCCGCGAATTGGCCGAGGTCGAGAGCCGCCTCGGCGAGGCCCGGCCGCCTTGGGTGCTCGCGCGCGACGCTGCCGTCCTGGCGCTGCTCTATGGGTCGGGTTTGCGTATCTCCGAGGCGCTCGGGCTGAAGCGAGCCGACGCGCCAGTCGCCGGCCGCGAACAGGTGACCGTGCTGGGCAAGGGGCGGAAGACACGCACCGTGCCGGTCATCCGCAAGGTGCAGGAGGCGGTGGAGCTCTATCTCGATCTCTTCCCCTTCGCGCTTTCTCCTGACGGCCCACTCTTCGTCGGCGCACGCGGCGGACCGCTGTCGCCGCGCATCATCCAGCTCGCCGTCGAGCGCATGCGCGGCGCGCTCGGCCTGCCGGATAGCGCCACGCCACACGCGCTGCGCCATTCCTTTGCGACGCATCTGTTGAGCCGCGGCGGCGATCTGCGCACGATCCAGGAACTGCTCGGCCACGCCTCGCTTTCTACGACGCAGCTCTATACGGCGGTTGATACAGCGCGGCTGCTGGCCGCATATACGTCAGCCCATCCACGCGCAGGATGAATGAAAAAAGATGAGCGACAAAGCCGGGGACAAGAAGGACAAATCGACCGAAGACGTCGAGAAGGAGGAGCTCGGCAAGCGCGCACAGAACGCCATCGAAGAAGCGCGCATGGTGCTTCCCGGCATCCAGGCGCTCTTCGGATTCCAGCTTATCGCAATCTTCAACCAGCGCTTTCCGCAAATGCCGGCGGGCCAGCAGCTCCTGCATTATGAGGCGCTTTTACTTGTTGGCGTGGCGATTGGTCTGATCATGGCGCCCGCCGCTTATCACCGCATTGTCGAGCAGCACAGTGTTTCGCGCTTTTTCGTGCAGCTGACGTCGGTGATGATCGCGGTATCGATGCTGCCGCTGCTGACCGCGATCTCGTTCGAGATTTACATCCTTGGCCACCTCGTGCTCGACAACGATCAGGCGAGTTTTAGGATTGCAATTGGGATCGCCGCTTTCCTTGCGACGCTTTGGTATGTGATGCCGTTTGCGGCACGCCTGGTCGTACGGCGAAAGCGGGCACAAAAATGACAAAGCGCCCCACCTCGCGGTAAGACGACCATATGCCGTCCTCCCACGCCCGCGTCACGACCGCAAATGCCAGCCGCTATCTCCAGCAAGTCTGCAAACATTGGAGCCACAAGTTCCCGGTCGAGTTCACCGCGGAGCGTGGCAGCGTCCCTTTCGCCGAGGACCGCATCTGCCGCTTCGAGGCCGCGCCGCAGGCGCTTGTCATACATATTGATGCGCCGGACGACGAAAGCCTCACGCGCCTCCAGAGCGTCGTGGTCGATCATGTGAAGCGCTTCGCGTTTCGCGAAGATTTGGGCGAGGTCGCCTGGTCGCGCGAGAGCTAATCGCGCGGCAGCTTGCTTTCGGTCACCTTCAGTGCATCCGCCAAGCGCAGGCGCGCCGACCCCGGCGCGAGCGGCTTCTGCTGGCTTTCATGCGGCCCCCAGCCGGACAGCCAGACGATGTCGAATGTGGCGCGCACGCGTCCATCCGCATCGCTGAAACGCTCGGCATAGATTTCGGCAGCGCGCAGGAAGACGGCGCGACGCAGCGGGATGCGGCTGCGCTCAGTGAGCGCATTCGTTGCTCCCATGGCGCGGAGATCCTGCATCAGCGCGAACAAGGAAGAATAGCGCACGACGACCGGCTCGACGTCGGTTACCGGTAGCGCGAAGCCGGCGCGCTGCAACAGCCCTCCCATGTCGCGCACATCGGCGAACGGCGCAACGCGTGGGCTCGCGCCGCCGGTGAGCTCAGCTTCGGCGGCGGTCAACGCGGTGCGCAGTTCGGTCAGGCTTTGACCGCCGATGAGCGCGGCGAGGAAAAGCCCGTCCGGAGCGAGGGCGCGGCGGATTTGCACGAGCACCCCGGGAAGATCGTTCGCCCATTGCAGCGAGAGCGCGCAGGTTATGAGATCAAAGCTTGCGGAGGCAAAGGGCAGGGCCTCTTCGTCTGCCACGACTGTAGGAGTGGGCCCCGGCGGCTCCTTCAGGGGGGCGGCGCGAACGACGAGGCGGGCGAGATCGCGTCGCAGCGCCTCCGTAATCTGCCGGCCCGGCGTCCCGAGATCGAGCGCGCGGGGAAACGGCCGCGAGACCAGCGACAGGCGCTCTTCGAAATCCGCGGCCATGCGGTCCAGCAGGAAGTTCGCCGGTGCGTTTGAGGCCCGCGCCAGGCGGTGCCGAACCAGGCTTCTATCAAAAAGGGGAGGGGGGGCGGCCAAGCCCTTTACTTAAGAAGCCGGGTAGTTAGCGTCAAAAGCCGCGATGGCCCTCAGCTTACTCGAGACAGTCCGAACCCGGCCTATAGTGGCATGCCTCGCCGCCGCGCTCTCAGCCAGCGGCCATCGTGCACTCGATATTCTGTACCCGCCCGCCTGCCTCGCCTGCCGCAAGGCAACAGCCGCGCACCACGCCCTCTGCCCGGAATGCTGGGGCGAGATGCGGTTCATCGAGCGGCCGTATTGCGAGCGCCTCGGCACGCCCTTCGCCCAGGACCTGCGCACTCCGGGGCTCATCTCGCCTGAAGCGATGGCCGATCCGCCGGTCTTCGGCCGGGCCCGCGCGGTCGTGCGCTACGATGACGGTCCGGCGCGCCGGCTGGTGCATCGCCTGAAATATGGCGACCGGCTCGAACTCGCCCGGCCCCTTGGCGCCTGGATGGCGCGCGCGGGCGCGGAAATCCTTAGCGAGGCCGATCTCATCGTTCCCGTCCCGATGCACCGGCTCCGGCTGATCTCGCGGCGCTTCAATCAGGCGGCTTCGCTTGCCCATTGTGTTTCGGCCGCTACCGCCGTGCCCGCCGACACGCAGGCGCTCGTGCGCGTGAAGCAAACGCCGCCGCAAGTCGGCCTGAGCCGGGTGCAGCGTGCCGGGAATGTTCAGGGCGCCTTCCGCGTGCCGCAGGAAGCCAAGCCGAAAATTTACGGCACGCGAATCGTCCTCATCGACGATGTGCTCACCTCCGGCGCGACGGCCAATGCGGCGTCGCGCGCTCTGCTGCGCGGCGGCGCAAAAAACGTCGACGTTCTCGTCTTCGCGCGGGTTGTGACAAGCGCATGACGACCCGATATAAGCCGCAAGCTTTGGGATTCTCTTATGTCGGCCACCACTACCATCACGATCTACACGAAAAGCACGTGTCCCTATTGCCACGCGGCCAAGGACCTTCTGCAGAAGAAGGGGGCGGCATTCGATGAAATTTTCGTCGACGGCGACCGCGCGGCGCAGATGAACATGGCGGCACGCGCCGGCGGCCGCTCGACGGTCCCGCAGATTTTCATCGGCGAGAGACATATCGGCGGCTGTGACGATCTCTATGATCTCGAGGCGGACGGAAAGCTCGATGAATTGCTCGCCGCTTAAGCATCCGCGATGATCCGTTACAGCCTCATTTGCGACAATGCGCACGAATTCGAAAGCTGGTTTTCTAATAGCGGCGGCTTCGACGAACAATCCGAACACGGACTGGTTCTATGCCCCTTATGCGACTCCGCGCACGTGACGAAGGCGATCATGTCGCCGCGCATCGCCCGGACGGACCGAGCGTTGCCTGCATTGCCGGCGCCGGAAGCCGCAATTGCAGAGACGCCGAAGCCGCCGGAGGAAAAGCGCCCCGTGGCGCTGCTCGATGAAAGGCATGCGGCGTTGCGCAGCATGATGCGCGAGGTCCACGCCAAGATCATGGAGACGACAGTCGACGTCGGCTCGCGCTTTCCTGAAGAGGCACGCCGCATCCACGACAGCGACGCCCCCGAGCGGCCGATCCGCGGGCAAGCGACGGCCGAAGAGGCGAGCGCGCTCCTGGAGGAGGGGATCGGAATTCTGCCGATCCCGACATCGCCGGACGAGCGAAATTAGCCGCACTCGTGACCGGCAGCAGCCCAAAAGTTCTCGTCGGCGTTTTCGGTGCCGCGCATGGAATTCGCGGCGAGATTCGATTGAAGTCCTTCACCGCCGATCCCAAGGCCATCGGAATGTACCAGCCGCTGCACGATGAGACGGGCACGCGCGGTTTCATCCTCGAAGCGTTGCGGCCGATCGGCACGGACATGTTTGTTGCGCGTGTGAAAGGCGTGCCCGATCGCAAGTCCGCGGAAGCTTTGAATGGCATCGAATTGTTCGTGCCGCGCGACGCGTTGCCGTCCCCCGACGACGAGGAATTCTACCACACCGATCTCATCGGGCTGCGTGTCGAGAACGAGCGCGGCGAGAGTCTCGGCAGCGTGGTAGCACTGCATAATTTCGGCGCGGGCGATATTTTGGAAATCGCGCCACCGCCGGATGCGCCGGATAGAACGACGGCGATGCTTGCCTTCACCCGCGCGCTTGTGCCGGTAGTGGATGTGGCTGGCGGCAGGGTTGTTGCGGCGAGTGATCCATTCGCCGAGGAAGCATCCTACGATTGACGCCTCGTTGCCGCCCCGCCATCAAGCCGCATGCCGTGGCGCGCAACCGTCCTGACCCTGTTTCCGGAAGTCTTCCCCGGCCCCCTCGGCGCGTCGTTGGTTGGCGACGCGTTGAGCCGCGGCGTCTGGTCGCTCGAGACGGCTCACATCCGCGAATACGGGCTTGGCCGCCATCGCTCCGTCGACGATACGCCGGCGGGCGGGGGACCCGGCATGGTCATGCGCGCCGATGTTCTCGCCGCCGCGCTCGATGCGGTGGCGCCCGCTGATGATCCGCGCCCGCTTCTCCTGATGAGTCCGCGCGGCGCGCCGTTCACGCAAGCTGCGGCGCGGGAGCTCGCGCATGGGCCGGGCATGCGCATCATCTGCGGCCGCTTCGAGGGAGTCGACGAACGCGTCATCGAAGCTCGGCAGCTGCGCGAGATCTCGATCGGCGATTTCGTTCTTGCAGGCGGCGACATTGCGGCCATGGCGGTGATCGAAACCTGCGTGCGTCTCCTCCCCGGCGTCATGGGCAAGGAGGCGTCCGGAAACGAGGAGAGTTTCGAGAACGCGCTGCTCGAATATCCGCACTATACGCGCCCGCGCGAATGGGAGGGCCGCGCCATTCCCGACGTGCTGCTCTCCGGCGATCACGCGCGCATCGCCGCCTGGCGCCGCGCCGAAGCCGAGCGGATCACACGCGAGCGGCGCCCCGATTTGCTGAAGCCGAAAGGGCGGCAGGAATAATCCCCGCGGTCTGGCGTCTTTCAGCCTTAACGGTTGCCTCGCGGCTGCCGAGGGGTCCGAGGTCGAACGGGCTCACCAGGGAGGAAAACATGTCGCTTTCGAATAAATTTGCTGCGGCCGCGGTCGTGTCACTCGCGTTTACTGCCACGGCAAATGCGCAGGCGCCGCAAACCGAGAAGAACGTCTCGATGAAAATGGCGCTGATGATCATCGATGGCGCACTCGAGCAGTGCACGAAGGATGGTTACAAGGTGTCCGTCGCGATCGTCGACAAAGGCGGAAATCTCGCCGCGACGGTCCGCGGCGACGGCACCAATCCGCATACGACGGAATTCGCTCGCCTGAAGGCCTACACCTCGCGCACACGCGGCCAGACTTCGCTCGAAGTGCAGAAGTTGATGGAAAAGCCCGAGAACGCATGGCTGAAGCAGATTCCGAATGTTGTCGGGATCGGCGGCGGCGTGCCCATTAAGGTCGGCAGCGAAACGATCGGTGGGGTCGGCGTCTCCGGCGCCCCCGGCGGCGAGAAGGACGAGGCTTGTGCCAATGCCGGCATCGCCAAGGTGGCCGACAGCCTGAAGTAACTCCTAGCCCGCTTCCGATCGCAGAGAAATCATATGCGGCGTTCCGCCTCTCTCGCGCTTCTGGCCTTGACGGTCTGCTTCGTGGCGCCGTCATACGCGCAGCAACCGTCGCCAACACGGATCAGGGGCACGGTAGAGGCGGTCGATCTGCCGATGCTGACGGTGAAATCCCAGGCAGGCGAGGTCGTGAAGGTGCGCATCGCCGAGAACGCGCGCGTGGCGGCGATGGTGAAAGCCGGCGTCGATGATCTGAAACCGAACGTATTCGTTGGCGTGACCGGCATTCCCGCCGCCGATGGCGGCGAGAAGGCTTACGAAGTCCACATCTTCCCGGAGGAACGGCGCGGCACTGGCGAGGGCCGCAATCCTTTCGATCGCGGGCCGAAAAGCATGATGACAAACGGCGCGCTGAGCCTTCAGCCGGCGAGCCCGAAAACGCCGGCGCCGGGGGCGAAGGTGGAGGTAGAAGGCGCCAACAGCCAGATGCTGACGGTGACCTATAAGGGTCAAGAGGCGAAGATTGCACTGACGCCGGAGACGATCATCGCCGCGTATGCGCCGGGCGCCGATCGCAGCGAGTTGAAGCCCGGCGTCAATGTCACGGTTCAGGCGAATAAACGCGATGATGGAAGCTTGGAAGCCATCGCCGTCATTTACGGACGCGACGGTTTCACGCCGCCGATTTAGCGGCAACCGTAAGGGAGACTTGTCATGCGGTTCTCAGCTTTTATCGCGCTACTTGCTACGGGCCTCGCGCTCGCATTCCCCTCCGTTGCGCAACAGCCGCAGACTGTGCGCCTCCGCGGCGCGATTCAGGCGATCGATGGACCGAATCTCGTGGTCAAATCGCGGAACGGCGACGTGGTAAAAGTGCGGCTCGCCGACAATGCTCGCGCCTCGGCGATCGTCAAAGCCAGCGTCGCCGAGTTAAAGCCGAACACGTATATTGGCGTGACCAGCGTGCCGGCGCCGGATGGCAGCGATAAAGCCCTCGCGGTGCACATTTTTCCGGAAGAACGGCGAGGCACCGCCGAAGGCCGCATGGCTTGGGATCTTCTCCCCGACAGCAAGATGACGAACGGCGCGGTTAACCTGCAGGTCGCCGGCGTGCAGGGCGACATCATGACCGTCACCTACAAAGGCCAGGAATCCAAGATCGCCCTCGCGCCGGAAACCGCAATCGTCGCTTTCGTGGCCGGCGACAGGAGCGAGCTGAAGCCCGGCACACAGATCATCATCTTCGCGGCGACACGCAACGAAGACGGTACGTTGCAGGCGCCGGCGATCAACTACGGACGCGACGGGCTGACGCCGCCCATGTAATGGTGCTTAATCCCCGAGGTCGTCGCCGGCGCGCGCGTCCATCTCGACATACCCGCCAGGATCGATTTGAAATATGGCGTCCGCCGGTTCGAACACGCGCAATTCGGTGATCGCGAATTGCGTAACCCATTCATCGCCGCGCCTGGTCTGAATGGAGATCGGAAGGCCCCACTCACTTGACCAGCAGATGCGGCTCGCTGGCTGCGAGCCCGTCTTTATCGTGGTCGAGGCACATGGCGCTACGCCACTGCGCTCCGAAGCATCGCTGGATGCCGTGATCTCATATGGGGAGCGCGGCTCGCCGAGGCCGTAAGCAAGGCCCTGCCAATCAGAAAAAATCCCGACGCGGTACAGCGACGTGCGGTCCGCAAGGATTATGATGTGCCGCTCGCGATCGGCGAGCCGGTATTGATATTCGCCCTCTGTATCTCGCTCGACGGTGAGATCGAGACGGTCATCGGTCACGCGCCGAAGGCGGCGTGAACCGTCCCGCCAGACTTCCTGGCGGTGTTCCGCTCCGTTCGCATCCACATAACGCGCCTGGAAATATATGCTTCGGTCCGCGACGTTCGATCGCGGAAAAGCCGTTTGCCAATCTTCGGAGGCTGCCGCCGCAGAGACCGCAGCGAGCGCTGCTATGCCGAGGCACGCGCGCAAGCGAAAGCTCACTGCCGGACCACCTTCGCTTTGTCAAAATACATGTAGGTCTTGCCTTTGTAGCTCAGCGCCTTTGTATCGAGCAGAAACGAATACATTGTCTGTCCGGGCTCAATATCGTTGCCGATGGGATCGGTCGGTCGCTTCACCGCAATGCCGGTGACCGGCCGCTTCGGCCGAAACGTTCCCGTGACGATCTGGAAATCTTTCGCCGAAGGCCCATTGCGCAGTGCCTCGAGCAGCGGCCGGCCGTCTGCACGCGGCAGACTTAGTCCGAGAATGCTGGCGATTGTCGGCGCGACATCGACATTGCCGGTTGGCAGCTCATCCTTCAGACCTTCGCGGAAATCCGGCCCCAGTGCGATCAACGTATTGTGGACGTCGATAGGGCTGAAACTACCATGCATGCCGCGATACGGATTGTTGAGCAGCGATCCCGAATATTCCGTGCCTTTCACGCCGCCGATCGTGGCGTTCTCATCGTAATCGTAGCTGACCATGATGTCGGGATTTCTTCCCGCCGCATTCTC
Organism: Methylobacteriaceae bacterium; assembly: GCA_034669505.1. GTDB lineage: Bacteria > Pseudomonadota > Alphaproteobacteria > Rhizobiales > Beijerinckiaceae > JAFASC01. The sequence continues at coordinate 4,218 of JAXDNJ010000035.1, read as the reverse complement.
GATCTTGACGAGATTCATCGGCATCGTGCCGGGCACGTCGCCGTAGCGGCTGTCGACGAAGATCGACCCCATCGAGCCGAGCGTCTGCAGGAATGCGACTGCCTTGTGCACCGTCTCGCCGTCGCGATCGGGAACATAGAGATAGTCACTGCCGCCGTTTACGGCGATGACGATAGATTTTGCTGGAAGTTTCTCCGGCACTTTGAACGCGCCGGTATTGTACTTCTGCCCCTCCTTGCCGCAGATTTTTCCGTCGGTATCCGTCAGCGTCGGATAGACGGGCGTACCATCTTCTTTGATGCCGAGAGTCGCCGGCAGATACGAGCAACCCATTCCATCGAACACCGAGAACCCGGCGCGATGCATAAGATCGGCAAGCCGGATCAGTCCAGAAACCGAGTGGCCAGTGGGATCGATCGGACCAATCTCGCCGTCCCTGATCGCGCGAAGCGGAAACAGGCTTTGCGATCCCGAGACATTGCTATGGCCGTGATCCGACACCACGATGATGTCAGTTGAATCCGCGTAGTTGAGCTCGTTCAACTTCGCGCGCAATTGTCCGAGCATTTGGTCGTTGGACCGCAAGCCATCGGCCGCATTGGCACTGCCGACGCCGTATGTGTGCTGGCTCGTGTCGGGATCGCGAATCCACACGACGCTGAGTCGCGGCTGTTTCTTCGGCAGGATGTAATTGACGTACGTATCGAACATATATTGCAGCCCCTTCTTGAAGGGACTGCCCGACGTGTCGGTCGGATCGAAGGTCACGCCGTCCTTGAGCCGCTTCGGTGTGCCGAACGTCGTCGGCGATCCGTTGTCTTGCGCGAGCGTCAGCTCGCCCGGCGCGTAGGCATTCGGCGTGGCTGCCGGCAGCGGAATGCCGGCCGCCTGCAATTCCTTGGCGAGGCTGAGCGGCAGGACCGCGCGCTCGTCGAGCATCATGCCGCCGCGCTTGTAGTCCTGGATGAAGGCGGCGCCGGTCTTGCCGATTGTCGCGGTCGACAGGCCCGCTTTCTGCGCCTCCTCAAAGAGAGTTGCGACCATGAGAAGGTCGCCTTTAAGAAAGGCGGTGAGGTCGGTGAGGAGGGCGTAATCTTCGGTGAAGACGGGTTGCTGGAAATCGAAGGGTTTCCCCGCGGAATCATTGCCGCTCGCGCCCGGCTGCCAAAGCGTGTTGCCGTAATAGCCCGTCGTCCCAGAGAACGAGCCTGTAGCGAAGCTCGCGGCGTTCATCATCGTGAAGGTCGGGTAGGTCGAGTGATTGTCGGTGAACTCGACTCCCGCTTCCTTCATCGCGAAGAGGTTCGGCGTGTCCTTCGCCGTCACCGAATCCGGCCGCAGCCCGTCCCAGACGAAGATGATGATCCGCCGTTGCTCAGGCGCCTGGGCCGCGGCCATCCCGCTCGACAAGATGAGGGCCGCAGCCGACCCCATCGCGCCGCACAAAGCCGCGCCCCATCGAATCGTCATCAGCCCCTCCCTTAACCTTCGCCGTCTTGCGCAGCTTAGGAGCGGGCATTTGACGGTGGCGTGACAGGTCCCGTCAAGGCGGATTTCAGAGGGGGAACCAGCCTGCGGGCGGCGTGGCACCCTTTCACCTGCGCCGCACCGCACCTACATCTCAAACAACGGCTGCCGCAAGGAGCCGAATCCATTTTGATGCGCCGGGCCACCGCTTCGGGGCCGGTCCGGCGCTCTAGGAGGTCATGATATGAACCTGGAGAAATATACCGAGCGCGTGCGCGGCTTCATCCAGTCGGCCGAGTCGCTGGCGCGCCGCGAAGGGCATCAGCAATTCACGCCCGAGCACATCCTCAAAGTGCTGCTCGAGGACGACCAGGGCTTGGCCGCCGGCCTGATCGACCGCGCCGGTGGGCGCTCGCGCGAAGCGCTCATCCAAACCGAGCTCGCGCTCACCAAGCTGCCGAAGGTGCATGGGCAAGGCGCCGGCCAGCTCTATCTCGCGCCGACCACCGCGCGCGTCTTCGACTCGGCCGAGCGGATCGCCGAGACGGCCGGCGATTCCTACGTGACGGTCGAGCGGCTTTTACTGGCGCTGGCGATGGAGAAGAGCGCCGACGCGTCGAAAATCCTCGGCAATGCCGGCGTGACGCCGCAGACACTCAATGCCGCAATCGAGGAGCTGCGCAAAGGCCGCACAGCCGACAGCGCCTCGGCCGAGAATTCCTATGACGCGCTGAAGAAATATGCGCGCGATCTCACGGAAGCGGCCCGGACGGGCAAGCTCGATCCGGTGATCGGCCGTGATGAGGAAATCCGCCGCACCGTGCAGGTCCTGTCGCGGCGCACGAAGAACAATCCGGTTCTCATCGGCGAGCCCGGCGTCGGCAAGACGGCGATCGTCGAAGGTCTGGCGCTGCGCATCGTCAATGGCGACGTGCCGGAGTCACTCAAAGACAAGAAGCTGCTCGCCCTCGACATGGGCTCGCTCATCGCCGGCGCCAAATATCGCGGCGAATTCGAGGAGCGGCTGAAAGCCGTGCTGCAGGAAGTCACCGCGGCCGAAGGCGGCATCATCCTGTTCATCGACGAGATGCATACGCTTGTCGGGGCCGGCAAGGCCGACGGCGCCATGGATGCTTCGAACCTCTTGAAGCCGGCGCTTGCGCGCGGCGAGCTGCATTGCATCGGCGCGACCACGCTCGACGAATATCGGAAGCACGTCGAGAAGGATGCGGCGCTGGCGCGGCGCTTCCAGCCGGTCTTCGTCTCGCAGCCAGCGGTCGAGGACACGATCTCGATCCTGCGCGGCTTGAAAGAGAAATACGAGCAGCATCACGGGGTCCGCATCCAGGATTCGGCGCTCGTCGCGGCCGCGACTTTGTCGAACCGCTACATCACCGATCGTTTCCTGCCGGATAAAGCGATCGACCTTATGGACGAGGCATCCGCGCGGCTGCGCATGCAGGTCGATTCGAAGCCCGAAGAACTCGACTCGATAGATCGCGAGATCATGCGGCTGAAGATCGAAGCCGAAGCACTGAAGAAAGAAAACGATGCCGCGTCGAAGGATCGGCTGGCGCGTCTGGAAAAAGAGCTGGCCGGGCTCGAGGAGCAATCGGCCGCGATCACTGCACGCTGGCAGTCGGAGAAGGACAAGCTCGGCAAAGCGGCGGATCTCAAGAAGAAGCTCGAAGATGCGCGCAACGGCCTCGCCCAGGCGCAGCGCCGCGGCGATTACGCCGAGGCCGGCCGTCTGACTTACGGAATCATTCCCGAGCTCGAGAAGCAGCTTGCGGTGATCGAGTCGCAGGACGGCGTCGATATCGTGCAAGAGGCGGTGACGCCCGACAATATCGCGCAGGTCGTGTCGCGCTGGACCGGCGTTCCGGTCGACCGCATGCTCGAAGGCGAGCGCGAAAAGCTCCTCAAGATGGAAGAGGCGTTGTCGAAACGCGTCGTCGGCCAGAAGGAGGCCGTGCAGGCGGTCTCGACCGCCGTTCGCCGCGCGCGCGCCGGCCTGCAGGACCCGAACCGGCCGATCGGCTCGTTCATGTTCCTCGGGCCGACCGGCGTCGGCAAGACCGAGTTGACGAAGGCGCTCGCATCGTTCCTGTTCGACGACGAGACCGCGCTCGTGCGCATCGACATGTCGGAATACATGGAGAAGCACTCGGTCGCGCGGCTGATAGGCGCGCCTCCAGGCTATGTCGGCTACGAGGAAGGCGGCGCGCTCACTGAAGCGGTGCGGCGCCGGCCCTACCAAGTCGTGCTGTTCGACGAGATCGAGAAAGCGCATCCCGACGTGTTCAACGTCTTGCTGCAAGTGCTCGACGACGGACGGCTTACCGACGGGCAGGGCCGCACGGTCGACTTCCGCAACGTCTTGATCATCATGACGTCGAATCTCGGCGCCGAGTTCCTGGTCATGCAGAAAGAGGGGGAGGATTCCTCCGCCGTGCACGACGAGGTGATGGGCATCGTGCGCTCGCACTTCCGGCCGGAATTTTTGAACCGCGTCGACGAGATCATCCTGTTCCATCGGCTGCGGCGCGAGGACATGGGCGCGATCGTCGACATCCAGTTCGGGCGTCTCGCGCGCTTGCTTGAGGATCGTAAAGTGCGGCTCGATCTCGATGCAAAAGCCCGCGCCTGGCTCGCGGATAAGGGCTATGATCCCGCCTACGGCGCGCGGCCGCTGAAACGCGTCATCCAGAAGGAAGTGCAGGACCCGCTCGCGGAGATGATCTTGGCCGG
>JAXDNJ010000034.1:0-2805 GCA_034669505.1 Methylobacteriaceae bacterium | reverse complement strand
TGCCGAGCTGCGTCCAGTTGGCGAGCAGGCGGCGCGAGGCCGGCGCCGGCAACAACGTCGCGAGGGGTCTGTCGCTCACATCCAGCACGGTGACCGTATGTCCCGCCCGCGCCAGGTCCTCCGCCAGCTCGCAGCCGATCAGACCCGCGCCGATCACCGCCACGCGCGCCGGCCCCGTCGTCAGCCGGCGCTGCATGCGGCTCCACATCGACAGATCGTTGACGCGCCAGCACAGTTCGCGCGGCAAGCCGGACGGCACCACGGGCCGCGCCCCCTGGGCAAGAATCAGTTGCCGGTAACGGAACGTGCCCGCCGTCGTGCGCAGTTGATGCAGCGCCGGCGACATCCCGACCGCGTAGGTATGGGCGACCAGCCGTACGCCGAGGCGTGTTGCGGCGGCCGGGCCGGTCTCGAATACGAGCCGCTCCGGTGTCCGTCTCTCGCTCAGCGAAACCGACAGTTCCGGCTTGCGGTAGCGGTCCGCCGAGCAGGCGCTCACCAGCGTGATCGCGATGTCCGGATCCAGCGCCCGAACTGCTTCTACGGCCGCCCAACCCGCTGTGCCGCCGCCGACCACGATCACCCCAGGCGTGCGCGAGAGCGCACCCTGCGCCGGCGCGCTTGCCACTGCGCCGGCCACAACCGGCTCGTAAAGCACGAAGTCCGCTTTTGTCACCCCGCATAACGGGCACTCCCAGTCATCGGGGATCGCGTCGAAGCGTGTACCGGCCGCAATGCCGCTATCGAGGTCCCCCAGTTCTTCGTCATAGATCACGCCGCACGCGCGGCAGATGTATCTCTTCCAGTCGGCAATCGGGACGCTCATGCTGGAAGCTCCTCAGCGGAAAGACGGGCCATTTCCCAACGCAGATGCTTGATGGCAGGCGTCACGATCGCCACGAAGTGCGACTCGCGAATCCGCCGCTGCGGCGCTGCGCTCATCAAATAGCCGCGCGCGCCCTGATGCAGCAGCGACGCCTGCGCCGCACGCAACGCGAGTTCCGCGCCGCGTGTGCGCAGATCGAGCACTTCCAGCAGATAGTCGGTGCTGCCGTCGTAGGCGGTGCGCGCAAGCCGCTGCGTCGCACTCACCGCCTCGTCGAGTTCGGCCGTCAGTTCGTCTGGCCGGTCGTGCAGGAAGCGGTTGACGTGACCGAGTACCGGCTCGACTTCGAGACACGAATCGATACCACCTTGTGCAACGCCCAGCGCCATGCCGACCTGCAGCAGGATGAACGCCGCCTTGATCCGCGCGACGAAAGGCCGCGCCGGATCGGCAATCAGGTCGGCTTCGCCGACGAAATAGTTGGTGAGCTTGACGCCCCACGTGCTGGTGCCTTCCATGCCGGAGAACACCGGGCAGTGGCGCAACTCGACGCGCTCGTCGCAGCTCAGCAGGAACATCACCTCGTGCGAGACCGAACCGTCGTCGCGATGCACTGCGGCGATCGCGCCGCAATACTGACCGAGGCCGATGTGACTGACCCACGGCAGCGCGCCGTTGATCAGATAGCCGCCTGGCGTGGGCGTGGCGCGGAACATCATCGGCTCGATCCCTGAGAACGCTTTCATCGGATTCGACAGCGCGGTGCCGCCGAACGTCTGGCCGCGGGCATGCGCGTCGAGCCGCGCGCCACCTAGAGACGGGTTGCCGGATTGCTCCATGTACAACCCGCAGACATCGTGGGCCCACATCAGGAAGCCCGTCGAGCCACACGCGCGGCTCGCTTCCTGCATCGCGGCGAGCGACAGTCCGAAGCGCGCGCCGTAGCGGTCGAGGTGAACGCCGAGCGCGCCGGCCGCACCCAGCTCGCCCATGATGTCGAGCGGGTAGACCCCTTCGCCGTCGATCCGTGGCGCGGCTGCCGCGAGCGGACCGCGAGCGATCGCGGCCACGCGCGCCAGCACCGCTTCGTCACACCAGGTGTCGACGCTGGACGCCTCTGCTACCAATGCGTGTTCCATGTTGGTTTTCCTTCGGGTACCCGGGGCGGCCGCTACGCGCGGCACGGACGAGCGAAACGGCGCTTCAGTCGGCGAGCGCGACAGTCATGGGAATCGGATTGCGCATTGAGTTCGCAACCGGCGAGAAGTAGTTAGCATGACGGACGATCTCATCAAGCTCCTTGCGCGTCGCATCGCCTTCGATCACGATCTTCACGCGGATTGCCTGGAAACCCATTTGCGCAGATTCCATCTCGGCGCCGCCTGCGCCCCATGCACCCGGATTGCCGATATCCGCCTCGAGGAACACTTCGAGCTTCGACAGCTTGATCTGCTTCCACGTCGCGACTGCCGTGATGCCGACCGCGAGGCAGCCGCCGAGACCGGACAGCACGATCTCGCCCGGCGCTGGCGCCGTGTCTTCGCCGAACAGATGCTGCGGTTCATCGACGACGACGGGCGTATGGTTGCCGACATAACTCAACGAGCGGTACTGACCTTGCATGACCGTGTGCACGTTGTTCTTGCCGCGCGACCCCGGGTTATTGCGCCCCTTTTCGGCAAAGGCCATCAGCCCATCGCGGTCGATCGGCCGCAGATAAGTGGAAATGGTCGTGGGATGATCGGTGACAGTGTTCAAGTGACGCTCCTGGTGCGTGGATGGTGAAAGCGCGGGCGTCGCATCAATGGTCGAGCGGCGCCGGCACATCACTCACTGCAACAGGCGTGCCAGTTTGACTGCATATCGCCGAACCGCTTTCCTGGCGGGCTTTCGGCCGGACAACAAACGCCGGCCCGGTTCGGCGCGACGCATTCTCAATCAGGCAGCGAACCGACAATGTCGCCATTGTCGACATGGTT
>JAXDNJ010000033.1:0-97504 GCA_034669505.1 Methylobacteriaceae bacterium | reverse complement strand
CGTCCGCTCGAAGGCGAGTTCCTGCGCTCCGCCAAACTGGTCAACAAGATGATCGATCAGTTGTCGGTGTTCACCTCCGAGGTGACGCGCGTCGCGCGCGAGGTCGGCACGGAAGGCAAGCTCGGTGGGCAGGCGCAGGTGCCTGGGGTGGCGGGCACCTGGAAGGACCTGACGGACAACGTCAATTCCATGGCCGGCAACCTTACGGCGCAGGTCCGCAACATCGCCGAGGTCGCCACCGCGATCGCCGGCGGCGACCTGTCGCGCAAGATCACCGTCGACGTGCGCGGCGAGATTTTGCTGCTCAAGGAAACGCTGAACACGATGGTCGATCAGCTTCGCTCGTTCGCGGGCGAAGTGACGCGCGTTGCGCGCGAAGTCGGTACGGACGGACGGCTCGGCGGACAGGCGCAGGTGCCCGGCGTCGCTGGTACCTGGAAAGACTTGACCGATTCCGTGAACTTCATGGCGGGCAATCTGACCGCGCAGGTCCGCAACATCGCCGAGGTTTCAACCGCCATCGCCAATGGCGACTTGAGCCGCAAGATCACCGTCGACGTGCGTGGCGAAATCCTTCAGCTGAAGGAAACGCTGAACACGATGGTCGACCAGCTCAATCGCTTCGCCTCGGAAGTGACGCGCGTGGCGCGCGAGGTCGGTGCGGAAGGTAAACTGGGTGGGCAGGCCAACGTGCCCGGCGTCGCCGGCACGTGGAAGGACCTGACCGAGAACGTCAACTCGATGGCCTCGAACCTGACCGGCCAGGTGCGTAACATCGCGGAAGTGACGACCGCCGTCGCCCGCGGTGACTTGTCGCGCAAGATCACGGTCGACGTGAAAGGCGAAATTCTCGAGCTGAAGAACACGATCAACACCATGGTGGACCAGCTCAACGCCTTCGCCGGCGAGGTGACGCGCGTCGCGCGCGAGGTTGGTACGGAAGGCAAGCTCGGCGGCCAGGCGCAGGTGCCCGGCGTGTCCGGCACGTGGAAGGACTTGACCGATTCCGTGAACTTCATGGCCGGCAATCTGACCGATCAGGTGCGCAATATCGCCGATGTCGCGACTGCGATCGCGACGGGCGACTTGTCGAAGAAGATCACCGTCGACGTGCGCGGCGAAATCCTGCAGCTCAAGGAAACCATCAATACCATGGTCGATCAGCTGCGTTCGTTTGCGGGCGAGGTGACGCGCGTGGCGCGCGAAGTCGGTACCGAAGGGCGCCTCGGCGGTCAGGCAGTCGTGCCCGGCGTTGCCGGAACGTGGAAGGACCTGACCGACAACGTGAATCTGTTGGCGGCAAACCTCACAACGCAGGTCCGCAACATTGCCGAAGTCACGACCGCGGTCGCGCGCGGCGACCTCAGCCGCAAGATCACCGTCGACGTGAAGGGCGAGATTCTCGAGCTGAAGAACACGATCAACACGATGGTCGATCAGCTCAATGCTTTTGCCGGCGAGGTGACGCGCGTCGCGCGCGAGGTCGGCACGGAAGGAAAGCTCGGCGGCCAGGCGCAGGTGCCCGGTGTCGCCGGCACCTGGAAGGACTTAACTGACACGGTCAATGTGATGGCGGCGAACCTGACGGAACAGGTGCGCGGCATCGTGAAGGTGGTGACCGCGGTTGCCGATGGCGATCTCAAGCAGAACCTGACGGTCGCCTCGAAAGGCGAGGTGGCGGCGCTCGCCGAGACTATCAACAACATGACGGATACGCTGGCGACGTTCGCCGATCAGGTGACCACAGTTGCGCGCGAAGTCGGCGTCGAAGGCCGCCTCGGCGGTCAGGCGCATGTCCCCGGCGCGGCCGGCACGTGGAAGGATCTCACCGGCAACGTGAACCTGCTTGCCGCCAATTTGACGACGCAGGTCCGCGCCATCGCCGAAGTTGCGACGGCCGTGACTAAGGGCGACCTCACGCGATCGATTCAGGTCGACGCGCGCGGCGAGGTGGCCGAACTCAAAGACAACATCAACACGATGATCGGCAACCTGCGTCTCACGACCGATCAAAACACCGAACAGGATTGGCTGAAGACAAACCTTGCGCGCTTTACAAACATGTTGCAGGGCCAACGCGATCTCGGCGCGGTCGGCCGCATGCTCTTGTCAGAGCTCGCGCCATTGGTCGAAGCGCAGCACGGGGTGCTCTATCAGATCGAAGGCGATGGAACGGCAGGTATGCGCCTTTTGGCGTCCTATGCCGACCATCCGACAAGCGGCAATCCGCCCCGCCTGCACATTGGCGAGGGGCTGATCGGTCAATGTGCCCGCGACGGGCGGCGTGTGATCCTGACGGAGATGCCCGACAATGTCGTGCCGATCCGCTCCGGGCTATTCAAAGCACAGCCGAAGAACGTCGTCGTGTTGCCGGTCCTCTTCGAAGGCCAGGTGAAGGCGGTCATCGAACTCGCGGCGCTCTCGTCGTTTACCGACCTGCAGCTCTCCTTCCTCGAGCAGCTGACGACCAGCATCGGCATCGTGCTGAACTCGATTGAAGCCACGATGCAGACAGAAGGCCTGCTCACGCAATCGCAGCAGCTCGCGGCAGAGTTACAGGCGCAACAACGCGAACTGCAGCAAACGAACGAGCAGCTCGAACAGAAGGCGCAGCAGCTCGCAGAACGCAACGTTGAGGTCGAAGCAAAGAACCAGGAGATCGAGCAGGCCCGGCGCGCGGTCGAAGAAAAGGCTGCCGAGCTGGCGCTCACTTCGAAATACAAGTCCGAGTTCTTGGCGAACATGAGTCACGAGCTCAGGACACCCCTCAATTCGATCTTGATTCTCGGCCAGCAATTGCAAGAGAACCCGGACGGGAATCTCTCCGAAAGGCAGGTTGAGTTCGCGCGCACCATCCATGGCGCCGGTACCGATCTCTTGAACCTGATCTCCGACATTCTCGACCTGTCGAAGATCGAGTCAGGTACCGTCTCGGTCGACGCGGAAGAAATCTTCTTCGCCAACTTGCTCGAGTCGATGGCGCGCCCATTCCGGCACGAGGCCGAAAATCGTCGCCTCGATTTCGAAGTTAAGGTGGCGCCGGACCTCGACCGCTCGATCATCACCGACTCGAAGCGCCTGCAGCAGGTGCTCAAGAACCTGCTTTCGAACGCCTTCAAGTTCACGGCGCAAGGCGGTGTGAGACTCAATGTGTTCCCGGCAACCGGCGGCTGGACGTCCGATCACGCCACGCTCAGCCATGCGCCCTCCGTGGTGGCATTCGAAGTATCCGACACCGGCATCGGCATTCCACCCGAAAAGCAAAAGATCATCTTCGAGGCGTTCCAGCAGGCCGACGCGGGGACGAGCCGCAAGTACGGCGGCACGGGACTGGGTCTCGCGATCAGTCGCGAACTTGCCAACCTCCTCGGCGGCGAGATTCAACTCCGCAGCAATCCCGGTGAAGGCTCGATCTTCACGCTCTATCTGCCGCTGACATTTGTCGGGTCTCCGCTCGCCGCCAGCCGCCCGGCGGCCGAGACGCGCAGCGTGTCATTCCCATCGCAGCGGCTGGCGGAAACCGTTTCTGCGCCGGTGCTCGACGACCGAGGTCAGATCGAGCCTGGAGACGCCGTGCTGCTGATCGTCGAGGACGATTCGCATTACGCGCGGGTGATGGCGGATCTTGCCAAGGATTCCGGTTTTAAAGTCGTTGTCGCAATGAGCGGCGTGGAGGCTCTCGCTCTGGCGAAGGATTATCCGCCGACGGCGATTTCGCTCGACGTGTTCCTACCCGACATGTTGGGTTGGACGGTGCTGAGTCAGCTCAAACAGAATCCGGCAACGCGCCACATCCCGGTGCAGATCGTCACGTTGGATGACGACAAGCAGCACGGTCTGTCACGGGGCGCATTCTCTTTCCTCAACAAGCCGACCACCATGGAAGGTCTCGAGGCTTCGTTTGCCCGCATCAAGACGTTTGTCCAGCATCGCCGCAAGCGCCTGCTCATCGTTGAGGACAATCCGGCCGAGCAGCTAGGCATCGCCGAGCTTCTGGCGCATGACGACATCGAGATCGAGACCGTCGGCTCAGGCGCTGAGGCGCTTGCGCGGCTCAAGGAGAGTCCCGCCGATTGTGTCGTCCTCGATCTGCGGCTGCCGGATATGTCGGGCTTTGAGGTGCTGGAGCACCTGCGTGACGACGAGGCGCTTGCCGCCACTCCCGTAGTCGTCTTCACGGGGCGTGAGTTGACCTCGGAGGAAGATGCGCAGCTGCACACGATGGCGCGCAGCGTCGTCGTCAAGGGCGTCGAATCGCCCGAACGGTTGCTCGATGAGACGTCGCTCTTCCTGCACAGGGTCATTTCCGATCTTCCGGCGAGCAAGCGGAAGATGCTTGAGCGGCTGCATTCGTCCGACGACGATTTGGTCGGCCGGATTGCGCTGCTTGTCGATGACGACGCGCGCAACATCTTTGCGCTGTCGAGCGTGCTGGAACGCCGTGGGATGAAGGTGCTGACCGCAACGACCGGCAGCGAGGCGGTTCAGATCGTCGAGTCTCGGCCGGACGTGTCGATCGTCTTGATGGATATCATGATGCCCGGTATGGACGGCTACGAGACGATGCAGGTGATCCGGGCCGATCCCGCGTTTCGCCGGCTTCCGATCATCGCGTTAACCGCGAAGGCGATGAAAGGAGATCGCGAGAAGTGTCTGGAGGCGGGCGCATCCGACTATCTGGCGAAGCCGGTGAATACCGAGCAGCTGCTGTCGGCGCTGCGCATGTGGCTGCACCGCTAGTATCGAGTGAGCTCTGTGAGCGCCACTGATCCCGTAAACATTCTCTTGGTGGACGATCAGCCCGCCAAGCTCCTCAGCTACGAGGTGATTCTCAGCCAGCTTGGGGAGACGCTGATCAAGGCCAACTCGGCGCATGAGGCGCTGTCGCAATTGCTCAAGCACGAGATTGCGGTGGTGCTGATCGACGTGCAAATGCCGGATCTGGATGGGTTCGAACTGGCCGCCTTGATCAGGGAGCATCCCCGCTTCCAGCAGACCGCACTTATTTTCGTTTCTGCCATTCACCTGTCGGACTTGGACCGCCTAAGGGGGTACGAAGCAGGCGGTGTCGACTATGTGCCGGTCCCGGTCGTACCGGAGGTGCTGCGCGCCAAGGTGCGCGTCTTTGCCGAATTGCATCGAAAAACCCGCGCCCTCGAGCGTCTGAATGCGGACCTGGAGCAGCGCGTCGCGGACCGGACGGCCGATCTCGAACAGTCGCGCGCCGCCTTGCAAAAGCTCAATGAAGAGCTCGAGGTTCGTATCGAACAGCGTACGCGAGAGCGTGAGCAAGCGCTTGCGCAACTTTTCGAAGCGCAGAAGATCGACACGATCGGCCAGTTAACGGGAGGGGTGGCCCACGACTTCAACAATCTCCTGATGGCTATGCTCGGCAGCCTCGAGATTTTGAAGAAGCGCCTGAAGGACGATCCCGCGTCGCAGCGGTTGCTCGAAAATGCGCTGAAGGGAGCGGAACGCGGCGCCGCCTTGACGCAAAGGCTTCTCGCTTTTGCGCGGCGCCAGGAGCTGCGGCCCGAGATCGTGCACATCTCTGAATTGGTGTCCGGGATGCAAGACTTGCTTGCCCGCGCGCTCGGCCCTGAAATAAGCTTGCAACAGGATCTTCCGTCCACCCTGCCTCCGGTCCTGATCGATGCGAACCAACTGGAACTCGCCGTTCTTAACCTTGCCGTGAACGCGCGAGACGCGATGCCACGCGGCGGCCTGCTCAGTTTCTCCGCGGCGGAAGCAAATGTGACGGACGCCCAGGCCCCGCCGGGATTAAAGGCACGACCTTACGTCCGGCTCAGTGTCGTCGATACCGGACAGGGTATGGACGACACCACGCTTGCGCGCGCAGCCGAGCCCTTTTTCACAACCAAGGGGGTCGGCAAGGGAACCGGGCTCGGACTTTCGATGGTACAGGGCCTCGCGGCTCAATCGGGCGGCGGACTCCTGCTTGGGAACGAGCCGGGCAAAGGCGCGCGCGTCGATCTCTGGCTGCCGCAAGCCGATGCCGGCGCCGTGCGAGCACGAGCCGCGCAAACAAAGAGCTATTCCTCGGTTGTGGTCAGCAGAGCCTGTACCGTGCTCGTGGTCGACGACGACGCACTTGTTGCGAGCGGAACGGCGGCGATGTTGGAGGACCTTGGGCACTCCGTGATCGAGACAAACTCCGCGGCCGATGCCTTGAAGGTATTGGAGGACGGCCAGCTCGTCGATCTCGTCATCACCGACCATGCAATGCCCGGCATGAGTGGAACGGAACTCGCGCGTCTGCTGAGAACCAAATACCCAGACCTGGGCGTGGTGATTGCAAGCGGATACGCGGAGCTGCCGACTGACCCGAGTGCGGAGGCGACGATCCCGAAGCTGTCCAAACCCTTTGGGCAATCGGATCTCGCCCGCATGGTGGCGGAGTTCGGCAGCCGAGCCGCGGGTACGGGCGCTGCGGCATAGCGGGTATCGTCCATATCTGCATCGTCTGGCGCCGCTCCAGCACTCGTGGCGCGATCTGATCCTTCCGAGATCTCCTGCAGCATTGCCACCTGCGTTCGATTTGGCAGCTGTGATAGATGGAAAAGATGAAGGCACCGGACTGGATCGCCGTCGATTGGGGTACGACCAACCTGCGTGTCTGGGGGATGTCGTGCGACGGCACGATGTTGTGCGCGGCCTCATCTGCAAAGGGCATGAGCAAACTTGAGCCGTGCGGATTCGAGCCGGCGCTTCTCGAGCTGATCGGAGGCTGGCTGCCGGAGAGCCGCGCGACCTTGATTATCGCCTGCGGCATGGTCGGCGCACGTCAGGGCTGGGTTGAGGTCGCCTATCAGCCGGTGCCTTGCGTTCCGCTCGCGGCCGCCCGGATCGTCTATGCCGAAACGCGCGACACCCGGCTGAAGGTTGCCATCGTCCCGGGCGTAAGCCAGACGAACCCGCACGCCGATGTGATGCGTGGCGAAGAAACGCAGATCGCCGGGTTCTTGTCGGATAATCCGGCCTTCAACGGCGTGGTCTGCCTTCCGGGCACTCATACTAAGTGGGCGCGCATTCGCGCGGGCGAAATCCTCCAATTCCAGACATTCATGACCGGTGAATTGTTCGAGCTGTTACGTGGGCATTCGGTGCTGCGCCATAACCTCGATAGCTCCTCGTGGGACGACGACGAGTTCAAAGGCGAGGTCAGTGCCGCCTTTGCATCTCCAGAGACTTTAGCGGCGCGCCTTTTTCGTATTCGCGCGGAGTCCTTGCTCTCCGGTCTCGAAGCCCCGGCCGCGAACGCCCGTTTGTCGGGGCTGCTGATAGGTGCCGAACTTGCGGCAGCGCGCGGCTTCTGGCGAGGTCAACAGGTCGCGATCATAGGAGGCGAGCGTCAGGCCGAGATATATGCGAACGGACTTGGAGCTCTGGGTCAAAAATGTGTCGCGGTGGATGGCACTCACGTCACCCTTGCGGGGCTGCGATGGGCGTACTTGAAAATCTTGGAGCACGCAGGTGACGCGTAACATAGTTGCGATTTTGCGCGGACTCCGCCCGGAGGAAGCTGAATCGGTAGGCGCGCTTCTGATAGAGGCCGGAATCACGACGATCGAGGTGCCGTTAAATTCGCCGCGCCCACTCGAAAGCATCGGCTTGTTGGCGAGAGCCTTCGGTTCCAGTGCGACGATCGGCGCCGGGACGGTTCTGAGCGTTCAACAGGTGCGTGACGTCGCAAGTGCCGGCGGGCGGATCATCGTCGCACCGAATTTCGATATCGAGGTGGTGAGTGAAACCAAATCGTTGCGCTTGGAATCCTGGCCGGGGGTTCTTACCCCCTCCGATTGTTTTGCGGCGCTGAAGGCCGGCGCCGACGGACTAAAGATTTTTCCCTGCTCTATTGTCGGGCCGGCGGGACTCAAGGCCATGCGTGCGATTCTGCCGCCAAGAACCAAAATTTATGCAGTGGGCGGAGCTGAACCCGCAAATTTTGCGGAATGGTTCGCTTCGGGCGTTGACGGATTCGGCATCGGCAGTGCCCTTTTCAAGCCCGGCCGCTCGCTCGCCGAATTGAGGCAAGCCGCACGCGATATCGTTCGGGCCTACGATGCCGGCGTGGAAAGCGGGGGCTAGCCTCCACAGATCATGATTTCACAAAGCCGCTTCTTGGGAGGGCGGAGGCACCGCTGCCAGCGGAGCAGAGTTGCCTTCCTCAGTCTAGCCGGCGAGGGCGGCCGAGGGCTCCTTCCTCGCAATCCAAAGCCGCCCGGTCCCATCTCCCGAGATCGGCCGCGGCTGAGTACGTGCTCTGCAGAAAACTCAACAGCGTTTCGTCCGGATCCTCTGCATGGCGTAGCGCCTCATATGGTAGGACGAACTCACCGAGCGTCTCATCAAATCGCGCGCCTGTCGGGGTGACATGCGCTTGTGCAAAGCCGGGAGGAGTGGGGTAGGCATAGGAATAGAAGGCGGCTTCTTCCGAGCCGGGGCTCCCGGGCCAGAAGCCGGCGCTCGACACTTCGTGTGAATAGGCTTCGCGGGTCACGCGGTCGGACAAATGCGGCACGCCGCCGGGATGCAGCGGCGCGGGACGTCCGGAAAAGCGCGTCACGGCAAGATCGAAGCTCCCCCAGAAGAAATGGACCGGACTGCACTTGCCGATGAAGCGGGTGCGGAAACGCTGCAGAACGCGATCGGCTTGCACGAGCGCGCGCCAGAAGCGTCGGGCGGCTTCCGGCTCATAGTCGCGCATTGCCACATCTTCGTGGAAGAGCTTGGGGTTGGGCAGCTCGTTCGGCATTCGGTCGATCTCGATTCTGAGCCCAAGGTGTTTGAGCGCACTGCAAAATTCGGAATAGAACGTAGCCACGCTTTTCGGCGCGAGAGGGACATGCGCTCTCGCGCCATCGCTGACGCGGATGACGAGCGCGTCGCGCACGAACTCGAATGCGAGTTCGAAGGAGAGGTTGCCATGCGGGATGAGCGGCGTTGCGAGGCCGCTTGCCGACACATAGAAAGTCACGTGCCAGGAGTGATTGATCCAGGGAGTGCTTGCAAGACGGACCTTGCCGGCAATCTGCATCCAGAGCTGGAGCGTCTCCAGGGTCGGACGTAGGTCGGCGTAGGGCAGTGCCGGCCAAATGTCTCGCGCGTCATCCACTGCCACAGCTTACCTACGAAAGATTCGCCCCCTGGCGCGCGGGGGGCGCGCCAGGCGCGAGCCATCCTATATGTTCGACAGAACCGCGTCACCGATTTGCCTCGTCCCGTCCGTGCCGCTCAATTCAAAAGGACGTAGATGTTCCCACCTGTAGGCTCGTAGGCTGCGCGCTCTCAGATCGGCGCGGTGATTGGATCATAGACAAACAGCCAATCATAGCGCTCCTTGACGCGCGCCGGCTGCCACACCCGGCCGATGTAAGCGGCGGCGAGATTCCGGTGAGGGTCTTGCATGGAGAATATATGGACGAGTTTTGCCGCCCCATTCCACACTTCCGACGTGATCGCGATCTCGACTTCCCCTCGAACGCGCACAGATATGCAACCTGATATGCCAAGCAGGATACGTCTCATGAAGTTCTGCGCGATGAACAATACGAGCCTGCTGCTCGCAACTGCGATCCTTTGCAGCGTTCCGGCGCACGCGCAGGCGCCGAAGATCGGTGACTCACCCGAAGCGCTTAACATGCGGCTTGTCGGCTCGAACGATCTTCAGGCGCGCAGCGCCTATCAACCGACGATCCACAAACAGGGCGAGCGTTGGATCGCCTATATCGGGCATCACGGCGGCACTGACGCCATCCCCAACCCGGTCAATCCGATGACCGGTAAGGCGGAGGCGAACGGCACGTCGATCCTCGACGTGACCGATCCGGGGCACCCGATCTATCTCAAGCACATTCCTGGTCAGGAAGGCGCCTACGAATCCGGCGGCGCGCAGATGGTGCGCGTCTGCGACGGCGCCACGCTGCCCAAGGCCGACAAAGCCGCGGTCTATATGCTGCGCACATTCGGCAGCGAGGCGCATGAAATCTGGAACGTCGCCGATCCCGCCAATCCCACCCTGATCACGCGCCTCGGCGGCCTCAAGGACACGCACAAGAGCTGGTGGGAATGCGACACCGGCATTGCGTTTCTTGTATCAGGCGCGCCGGGTTGGCGCACGCGGCGGATGACGCAGGTCTATGACCTGAGTGACCCAGCGCACCCCGCAAAAATCCGCGATTTCGGTCTTCCAGGCCAGGAGCCCGGCGCAACCGGCGCGGTGCCGACGGAACTGCATGGTCCGATTTCCACGGGGCGAGCCGGCAATCGCGTCTATTTCGGTTATGGCACGAATAAGGGCGGCATTTTGCAGATCGTCGATCGCGACAAACTGATCAACGGCCCGAAGGAGCCGACGCCGGCAAATCTGCAGTATCCTGAAATCGCACGCTTGACGATGTCATCGCTCAATGGCGCACACACGACGTTTCCGATGCTCGGAATGCCGATCGCGGAGTTTGCCAAGGATAAGGTCGGGAGCACGCGCGACATTGTCATGATCGTCGACGAAGCGATCCTGAATGAATGCGCCGAAGCGCGGCAGATGGTATGGTTCGCCGATGTAACGGTCGAAAGCCGGCCGATGGTTATTTCAAACTATACGGTGCCGGAAGCAAGCGGCGCGTTTTGCGAGCGCGGGGGACGGTTTGGCTCGCATTCCTCAAGCGAGAGCATGGCGCCGGTTTACTATAAGAAGATCGCGTTCATCTCTTTCTTCAATGCGGGCGTGCGCGCGCTCGACCTGCGCGATCCCTATCGTCCGAGGGAGATCGGCTATTTCGTTCCGCCGATTACGCAAGCGACCGATCCGCGCTGCGTCAGGGTAGACGGCAAGGATCATTGCAAGACCGCGATCCAGACCAATAACGTCGAAAGCGACGAGCGCGGCTACATCTACGCCGTCGACCGCGCCAATACGGGCTTGCACATTCTCGAACTGACCGGCGACGCGAGGGCGGCAGCCGGGTTGCAATGAGAGCGGCCGCTGCCGCAGCGAAGGGGCATGCGAACGGTATAACGGCTTTACGCAACGGGTGGCCGAAGCAATTCCGGCAGAGGACGTCGAAAGCTCAACCGGCCCTTTTTCATGCCCCAAAGTGGTTGCGCTATGCGCGTCACCGCTTCGGACGGGCTTGTCGCATCGAGCGCGACGAGATCGGCCGGGAATCCTTCAGCAATTCCGTAATCGGCAAGCCGCATCAGGCGCGCGGACGAGGTTGTGATCATATCGAGGCAGCCGGCAAGATCGGCGGGCCGGGCGACGTGACAGACATTGGCGTAAAGATTGGCCATGCGGATCAGGGAGCCGTCGCCGTACGGCGTGAACGGATTGAGCACGTTGTTTGTCGAAATGGAGCAGGTAACGCCAGCCGCACGTAGCGGCTCGGCGCGCACGACGCCGCGTGGGATCGCATGGTCGTGGCTGCGGCCCATGAGGTAAAGGTCGGTCGAGGGAAGCACCGTCACTGCCACGCCGGCCCGGGCAAGCTGTGCCGCGATCGCATCAAAGCGCGAATTATCGACGAGCGACAATTGCGTCACATGGCCGACGGCGACGCGTCCGCCCCAGCCATATTCTTCCGTCTTGCGGCAGACATACTCGATCTGCATGCCGTCCGTCGAATCGGCGAGATCGAGATGCATGTCGATATCGACGTCGTGATCCCGCGCGATCGCAAAAATGCGGTCGATCTGCCCGCGCGGATCGGTATCGATGTAAGGCACGGCGCCGATCGCTTTCGCGCCGCGACGCAGCCCTGCGATGAGCAATTCTTCCGTGCCGGGATTGTTGGTAAGCCCCTCTTGCGGAAAGACGCAGATTTCGAGATCCATCCCCCAAGCGTAATCGCGCGCGAGCTGCTCAATCGCATCAAAGCCGATCATCCTGATGCCGGGATCGAGCTCGACATGCGTGCGCATGCGCATCGTGCCGTGCAGGATGCAGCGCTCCAGCGTCTGCTTGGCGCGGGCATAGACATCCTCAACCGTGAAACCGCGTTTGGCGGCGGACGTCTCGCGCACTGCTTCTGTAACAGTGCCTTCGTCAGTGCGGCAGCGGTCGAGAATGCAGGTCTTGTCGAGATGGATGTGTGTTTCGATAAGTCCCGGGACGACAAGCATTCCTTCGGCGTCGATCGACGGAGCTTCGGTCCGGAGCGAGGGTGCGAGCGCAGCGATCTTGCCGCCGGCAATGCCGATATCGCGCGTGACGAGCGAGGCGCCCTGCAGCAGGCGGGCATTGCGGACGACGCAGTCCATCAGCTTGCCATCCGCTTGCGGTCAGCTTGCCACAGCCGGCAGCGCGCCGAGATAGGCTTCGTCGAGCGCACTCTCGCGCAAGGCTGCCGCGCTGCTCTCCGCGATAATGCGGCCGCCGCCGAGCACATAGCCGCGGTCGGCGATCGACAAGGCGTAATCGGTCATCTGGTCGACGATGACAAGTGTCATGCCTTCGTCGCGCAATTGCGCGAAGGCTGTAAACAATTCGGAGGCGATCGCCGGGGCCAGGCCAAGCGACGGCTCGTCGAGAAGCAGGATCGTCGGGCGCGACAGCAGTCCTCGTGCGACGGCAAGCATCTGCTGCTCGCCGCCGGACAGAAGCCCCGCCGGCGTGTGCAGACGCGGACGCAAACGCGGAAAGCGCGCGAGCATGGCCTCGATCTCGTGTGCATCGAAATCGCTGCGCCGCGTGGCGCCGAGACGCAGGTTCTCTTCGACCGTCAATGCCGGAAAGACCTGCCGTCCTTCCGGCACCAATGTCAGTCCGCGCGCGGCAATACGATGCGCGGGCAATTGCGACAGGTCTTCTCCGGCGAATTCGATTCTGCCCGAGATCGGGCGAAGCAGTCCGCTCAGTGCTTTCATCAAGGTGGATTTGCCGGCGCCGTTCGGCCCGAGCACCGCGATGGTCTCGCCCTGGCGCACGCTCATGTTGATGTCGGCGAGAACGCGGAGCGTGCCATAGCCGGCGCAGAGGTTCCGGACCTGGAGGAGCGTCGCACCGGGGGCGCGCTCGGCGCTCTTCGGGGCAGGGGGCGCCGCGGCGCCGAGATAGGCGGCCTTCACCGCAGGGTCGGCGCGAATGGCGGCCGGATTGCCGGAGGCGATGCGTCGCCCGGCGTCGACGACGACGACTTCGTCCGACACCGACATGACCAACGACATGTCATGCTCGACGAGCACGATCGCGAGCCCCGCTCGCGCGAGACGCTGAAGCGTCTGGTCGAGACGTCGCGTGTCGTCATGATCGAGGCCGGCGGCGGGCTCGTCGAGCAGGAGCACGGTTGGGCATGTCGCGAGCGCCCGGGCAATCTCGAGCAGTCGCCTGTCGACATGCGGCAGCGACTCGCTGGCGGCCGCGTCTGAACCTGTGTAGCCGACGAGCGCCAGCAGCGAGCGGGCGAGGTCAGGCGAGGCCTCGCCGCGCCAGCGGCCGCGGAGCAGTCCGAGCCGAATATTGTCGAGTACGCTCAAGCCGCCGAAGGGCTGCGCGGTCTGAAAGGTGCGGGCGAGCCCCGCCCGCGCAACCCGGTGTGCCGGCAAGCCGGTGAGATCGAGGTCGCCAGCACGCACGGTGCCCGCATCGCCGCGCTGGAAGCCGCTGACGAGGTTCAGAAGCGTAGTCTTGCCGGCGCCGTTCGGCCCGATGAGGCTGGTGATGCGCCCGCCCGGCGCATCGAGGCTGACGCCCCCAACCGCAACAACACCACCGAACGCTACGCGCAGATCGCGTGCCTGCAACCCGCCGCCCTTGCCGTCGAGCAACGCGAGGGCGGGCGCCGGATCGGTCTGCCCGCGATGAGATTGCGGAAGCTTGCGAAGGCCCTCCAGCAGGCCGGCTATGCCACCCGGGGCCATCCAGAGAACGATGAGCAGCGCCGCGCCGAAGACGAGCAGGCGATATTCGGCCAGTCCCGCGAGCGCCTCGGGCAGAAGCCCGACCACGGCCGCACCGATGATCGGCCCCCAGGTCCGTCCAGCGCCGCCAACCACCGCCGCGAGCAAAAACAGGATCGATTGTGAAAACGGGAAAGAACTCGGCGCTATGAATCCGGTCAGGGCCGCCTGCAGGACTCCGGCCAGTCCGGCAGCGGCCGCCGCCAGCACGAAAGCAACCGTGCGCACCGGCAGGGGCCCGATTCCGATGCTGCGCGCCGCCGCTGGAGCCGACGCAACGGCCCGCATCGCAAGGCCGAGTGGACTGCGCGCGAGGAGGTAAAATCCGGCCGTTCCCAGAGCAGCAAAAAGGCAAATCAGCATTGCCATGCCGCCAAGCGGGAACGGCGCCGGAATGCCGGATATGCCGCTTGCCCCGCCGGTGATTTCGCCCCACTCGATCGACACCGATTCCACGATGAAGCCGAATGCGATCGTCACCATCGCGAGATAGGGGCCGCTGACGCGCAGCGCAGGCACGGATAGGACCGCCGAGATCGCCGCAACGGCGATGATGGTAACAGGCAGCGCCGCCCAAAAATTCAGGCCTGCCTTGGTGGTCAGGATGGCGACGCCATAGGCCCCGAGCGCCAGAAAGCCGGCCTGTCCGAGCGACACCTCGCCGACGAGGCCATAGAGAACATTGAGGCCAATCCCAACGAGCGCCGTCACTGCCACAAGGCCGAGGAGGAACGCGTAATAACCGGGCGCAAAGCGGCATATGCAGGCGGCGCCGACGAGCAGCGCCGTCAAGCCGGCGAGAAGCGTCTTCATACGCGGGCGAGCGCCCTGCCGCCGAAGAGACCCATCGGCGCGAGCGCGAGCGCAGCAATGACCGCGGCAAAGGTCACGATCTGCGTGCTACTCGAGCCGAGCCAAGTGGTGGCACAGGCCTCGACCAGCCCATAAACCAGGCCTGCAATGATGACACCCCAGGGATTGGTCAGTCCGCCGAGGATCGCCACCGCAAATGCCTTGATGCCGAACAGCGTGCCCATGTCATAGGCAACATTGAACAAAGGTGCGATGAGAATGCCGCCGATCCCGGCGAGCGTCGCTGCCGCGGCGAAAGTGAGTGCAATCAGTCGTGTGACATCGATGCTCATGAGCCGCGCGGCGTTCGCGTTGTCGACCGCCGCGCGGAGCCTCAAGCCGAGCGAGGTGCGCCGCATGCCGAGATGGACGAGGCCGGCCAGGCCCAGTCCGACAATCGGGATAATGATCTGCAGTGGAAAGATGCCGGCGTCGCCGATCACCCAGGGTTCGTCGGCAAGGCTCGAGGGCAACGCCCGCGGCTCCTTGCCAAACAGTGCCATGACGCTGTTGTCCAGCAACATGCCGAGCGCGACGGTCGCCATCAGCCACGCATTTGAACCACGTGTCACGAATGGCCGCACTGCGATGCGCTCGACGACAAGCCCCCAAACCGCGCACCCGAGCAATGCGACGATCGCCGCAGCGGCGAATGGCCAATGCAACCCCACGAAGAGTACGTGGCAGAGCACGGCGCCTAGCATCACGGAGGAGCCCTGCGCAAAGTTCACGGTTCTCGACACCGAGAATGTCAGGGTGAAACCGAGCGCGATCAGTCCGTAGATGCTACCGAGTCCGAATCCCGAAACGATTGCAGTGACCAGCATCGCTCACCCGGTCACGGGCTCGATCTGCTCGCCGTTGTAGCGGACCATCACGTAGTCGTTTTCGTTGAGCGCGTCATGGTTCGCGTCGGTGAATGGCTTCGCGTAATTCTTGATGAGACCTTTGTAGTTGTCGATGCCGAGAAAGCCGTCGCGCATCGCCGATCCATCGGTCGAGCCGGCCTTATCGATTGCAAGCGCCGTCAGCTGCATCGCGTCATAGGCGTTCGCCACGCCAACTGGCGGGGCGACATCGCCGGGACCTTTGATGTCAGGATATTTCGCCATCAGCGCGGCGAGCACTTTCTTGCCTATCTCGCTCTGCTGGCCGAAAAAACTGTAGGTCTGCACGAAGTGCACCTTGCCGGCCCAAGACCCGGCAAGCTCCGGGAAGCGTCCGCCGGAAATTCCCCAGTGCGACACGACGGGCACGCTCCAGGCGGAGCGTTGCAACGACTTGATCACCTGCGCGCCTGGCGCCGCATTGCCAACAAGGATGAGCGAATCCGCACCCGCGGCGCGCAGCCGCTGCAGCTGTGGTGTCATGTCGACATCCTTGTCTTCGAATTTCTCGCTGCCGGCGAGCTTGATGCCGGCGGCTTCTGCCGCGGCCGTCAGGCCGGAGAAATTCGACTCGCCCCATGCATTGTTGACGAGGATGAGACCGGGCGATTTCGCGTTGAAACGCATCATTGCGTATTTGATGAGCGCTTTGTCGACGAGCACATCGACGGCCGAGACGCGGAAGACGTAATTCGGATTGGCGTTGTTGCGAGTGATGTTGGTGGCCGCCGCCCAGACGCCCATGAACGGCACTTTGGCACTATTTGCGAGCGGCACGATCGCCAATGATACGGGGCTGTCGATCCCGCCGAACAGGACGGCGCAGCCTTCTTTGTCGATGAGTTCACGCGCCGCGGTCTGACCTTTCGCAGGGTTGGATTCATCGTCGCGCCGTACCAGCTCGATCATCCGGCCACCGAGCACGCCGCCGCGCGCGTTGATCTCGTCGATCGCAACCGTCAGGCCGCGGGTGATTCCTTCGCCGGATTTTGCGGACGCCCCGGAAAGCGCCGCGACGAGCCCGATTTTGACCGGCTCGGCGGCCGAAGCGAGGCGGGTGCCAAGGGTGCTTGCGGCAAAACTCGCGAGGGGAAACGAGAGAACCGCGCGGCGGGAGAGATTGGTGGGCATGGACAACTCCGGAGACGAAGGATCGGAGGAAGCAAATCATGGGCCGAACTGATGCCGAACGCCACAAGGATTTGCGTCCGGGTATGGCGTTCCAGCCCGCGAGTTCGCACACGGCTCAAATGCGCGGCGGCGGTGGGGTGCCCAGCACAACTTCCATTGCACGTCCAAGACCGAGCAGTTTTGCGTCGCTGCCGACCGGTCCATCGACCTCAAGTCCGATCGGCAACCCTTCCTTCGTCATTCCGGCAAACAGCGACAGACCTGGAATGCCCGCATTGCTGCCGGGATCGGTGTTGCGGATCATCGTGTCGAACGTGGGCACCGGCGGGCCACCATTGATCGACATCTCGCCCGATCCCTTCGCGATATCGATGGGAACAGCCGGCGCAATCGTGGTCGGAAACAGCACGCCATCCAGATTGTTGTCGCGGAAATAATGGGCATAGAGCTTCTGCAGGGCAGGGCGCTGAACGTGCATCGCGTCATCGTAGGCGGCGCCGAACGCGTCGGCAATTATCGCCCCGAATGCGCCCTTCACGTCGGGGCTGGCAATTTGACCGGCGATATCCGCGAGACTTATGCCTTGAATGCCGGACGCCTGCAGATAAGCGGCAATATCAGCAACGGGCTCATGCAGCGCGAGCGGGAAAGATACTTTCTTATTCTGTTCAAACAATCCCGCAATATCTGCGTCAATCAACGCCAGTCCTACACTCTCTAGTTTCACCAGCGCGTCATTTACAACCTGTTCGAGCTCACGATCCAAGCCGCTCCAGAGGATGGCGGGAATTCCAAGACGCTTGCCGCGCAACGGCTCGACCGGCGCCATCGCCGTACCGGTGATGACAGAATCGAGCAGCGCCACGTCCGCCACGGTACGTCCCATTGGGCCGACAGTATCGCGCGTATGGCTGATCGGAATAACTGCATTGGCGTCCTTGTACCGGCGCTCGGCACCGCCATTGCCGACCGACGGCCGGAAGCCGACAGTGCCGGTGAGGGCCGCGGGAATGCGCGTCGATCCGCCGGTGTCGCTGCCAAGGCCGCATGTGACGATGCCCGCAGCGATGGCTACTGCCGTTCCGCCCGATGAGCCGCCCGGAATTCGGTTCGGGTCGTATGGATTCCTTACCGGTCCGGCGAAGGAGGACAGGTTCGTGCTGGTGATCCCAAACGCCAGCTCATGCATGTTGGTCTTGCCGATCACGATTGCGCCCGCATCCAGCAACTTTTGAAGCGAAGGCGCAGTCGTTGCCGGTCGCGCATTCTGCAGCGCGGGCGTACCGGCGGAGGTCGGCATATCTTTCGTGTTGATGTTGTCCTTCACGACAACGGGCAAGCCGGCAAGCACGCCAAGTTGCTCTCCCGCGTCGCGGCGCGCGTCGACGTTCCGCGCTGCGGCAAGCGCTGCATCCTTGTTCAAGACGATGAAGGCGTTCAGGTCCCTCGACTGCTCGGCGCGTTCGATCGCTGCTTGCACGATTGCAAGAGCCGACATCTGCTTCGTTCGAATGGCCGAAATGATTTCGGCAGCGCTCGATGTAGGGGGACTGGGCTGGGCCATTATGGGACTCGTCTGCTCTATCCAGGAAAGGGCTACGCCGGCGGTGAAGCCAATCGATGATTTCAGCATCGCGCGGCGGGACCGGGTCATCATGATGAGCTTCTCCTGATCAGTTGCTCCGGCATACTTGGCCGCGCGCGGGTGGAACCTCGCAGAAGATCGCGTCGAGCGCGCTCAGAAGCGCTTTGGGCTAGCGGCGGCTGTCACACACTGTTGCACGTTCCCCGCCCTTGCGCGACACTCCGGCATGGCGAACGACAGCGTTCTGGTCGAGATCCCCGGCGCGACGGCGTGGATCACGCTGAACCGCCCGGAACAGCTCAACGCGATGTCGCCCGAACTCTCGGAAGGCTTGGCCGCCGCCTTCGCCGGCGTCGAGGCGCGCGCCGATGTGCGGGCGGTTGTCATCACCGGCAGCGGTCGTGCTTTCAGCGCCGGCGGCGACCTCAAAAGCTTCAAGACGCGTGTCCTCTCGGGGCAGCACAAGGAATTCATCGCGTCGCTGCACGAGATGATGCGTGCGTTCCGCAGTATCGAGCGCTCGCGGCTGCCGGTGATCGCGGCGGTGAACGGCTTTGCGGTCGCGGGCGGCCTTGAGCTTCTCCTGTGCTGCGATTTCGTCATCGCCTCTGAGACGGCGCAGATCGGTGACGGCCATTTGAAGTTCGGCGTCATTCCCGGCGCCGGCTCCTCGGTGCGGCTGCCGCGCAAAGTGCCGGAGAACGTGGCGCGCATGCTGCTTATGACCGGCGAACTCTTCCCTGCCATGCGCTTCAAGGAGTGGGGACTCGTGCATGAGGTCGTGCCTGCCGAGCAGCTCCGCGATGCTGCGGCTGCACTTGCGGAGCGTTTGTGCAAGCTGAGCCCGCTTGGGCTCGCGCGCGTCAAGTCGCTCATAACGGACGGGCTCGAACATTCGCTAGACGATGCGCTCATGCACGAGATCGATGTCTTCAAGGATTACATGACGAGCGCCGATTTCCTCGAAGGCCTCACGGCTTTCGAAGAGAAGCGCGAGCCGCGCTTCATCGGCCGCTAATTACAACAACAGGAGGAGAGTGTGGAGGAGAGCCAGATCGACCGCCATCTTGCGATTGAAGCCGGCGGTCTCACGATCGGCAGTCTCTTCCGGCAGGCTGCCGCGGCCAATCCCCGCGCCGTCGCGCTCGCGGATCGGCAACGTGAGTTCACCTATGCCGAGCTGAACGATCGCGTAAACCGTCTCGTTCATGCATTGGCGAGCAAGGGCGTGCGTGCGGGCGACCGCGTCGCCGTGCTTGCCGAGAATCGCGGCGAATATGTCGAGCTTGAACTTGCGGCAGCCAAGCTCGGCGCCATTCTCGCCTGCCAGAATTGGCGGCAGGCGGATGCGGAGTTGCAGCATTGTATCGGACTCGTCGCGCCGCAGATCGTTTTGGTGTCGGAGCGCTATCGGGGCACGCTCGATCGCGTCGGCTGCGATGCGCCGAGCGTCGAGCTAGGTGAGCCATACGAGCGGCTGCTCGCGTCCTCCGCAAACAGCGAACCGCCGGATGTCGCGCAATCCGAGGATGGGCTCATCATCCTTTATACGAGCGGCACGACGGGAATGCCGAAAGGCGCGCTGATCAGCCATCGCGCCATGGCGGCGCGCAGCATGATCGCGCGCGTCGATTTCGGCATGGTGCCGGGCCGCACCTTCATCGCCTGGGCGCCGCTCTTCCACATGGTCTCGACCGACACCGTTTATGCAACGCTCATCGGCGGCGGAAAGGTCATTGTCATGGACGGGCTCGACGTGCGCGAACTCGTCGAGTGGATTTCGCGCGAGGAGATCGGGCATCTGACGCTGATGCCCGGCATGATCGATCGCGTCATCGATGAACTCAATCGCACCGGGGTGAAGCCCAAGGGCATGATCTCGCTCGGCTGCATGGCCGATCTCGTGCCTCGTCATCAGATCGCCGAGATCACGACGCTCTTGCAGGCGCCGTTCCGCAACAGCTTCGGCTCGACCGAAACCGGCAGTCCGCCGGCGAGCAAGGGGCTTGTGCCGATCGGCGTCGTTGCGGAGAAGTTATCGAAGGAGCCGAACACGTTCTGCCAGATTCGGCTTGTCGATGTAGACGATCGTGACGTCCCCGATGGCGAGCCGGGCGAACTCGCTTTTCGCGGCCCAAGCCTGTTCAGCGGCTATTGGCGCGCGCCCGAGGCCAATGCGAAAGATTTTCGCGGTGGCTGGTTCCACATGGGTGACGTCTTCGTGCGCAACGCCGATGGCACGCTCGATTTCGTCGATCGACGCAAATACCTGATAAAATCCGGCGGCGAGAATATCTATCCCGCCGAGATCGAGAACGCGCTGCGCGCCTCGTCGCGCATCGGCGAGGCCGTTGTGGTGCGCAAAGCCGATGCGCGCTGGGGTGAGGTGCCCGTCGCCTTTGTGGTGCGCCTCGATGAAGGCCTTTCTCGCGAGGATGTGATCGCCAGCTGCCGCGGCCGGATCGCCAATTACAAGCTGCCGAAAGACGTGATTTTCATCGCTGATGCGGACCTGCCGCGAAGCGCAACCGGCAAGATCAAACGCCACGAATTGGAAGAGCGGCTGAAGGCGCAAGACGAAGGGCCCACATCAGCCGTTGCATAAGATCGACCAAATAAGAGCTCTGGGAGGAGTGCGATGAAGCGCAGATCGTTTTTGAGTGGCCTCGGTGCTGCGACCTTGATGCCGCGCCTCGCGCGGGCTGCACCAGAGACGGGGCTTAAATTCGGCGTGCTCACCGATATGAGCGGCATTTTCGCCGACGGCACGGGGCGTGGCTCCGTCACTGGCGCGCAAATGGCGGTCGCCGATTCCGGCGGAAAGGTGCTCGGCAAACCGATCGAGGTCATCTTCGGCGACCACCAGAACAAGCCGGACGTAGGCGCCAATATCGCGCGCGAATGGTACGATCAGCAGGGCGTCGACGTGATCCTCGACGTGCCTGTGTCCTCGATCGGCATCGCGGTGCAGAACGTCGCCCGCGAACGCAACAAGATGTTCATTACCTCCGCCGGCGGTTCGGCCGATCTCAGCGGCAAGTTCTGTTCGCCGAACTTCATCCAGTGGACGTACACCACCTATGCTCTTGCCAATGTCGCGGGCAAGGCGATGCTCGATCGCGGGGGCGACACCTGGTTCTTCATTGTCGCCGATTACGCTTTTGGCCAGGCGCTCGAACGCGACGTGACCGAGGTGGTCGTCAAGAACGGCGGTAAGGTGCTCGGGCGTGCGCCGCATCCCATCAATACGATGGATTTCAGCTCGGCTCTGCTGAAGGCCAAGGATTCAGGCGCCAAGGTTGTCGCGCTAGCGAACTCCGGTGGGGACGCCCAAACCGCGATCAAGCAGGCGGCGGAATTCGGTATGCTCGCGGGCAATCAGAAATTCGTGTCGCTGCTGATCGATGTGCCTGACATTCGCAGCATCGGATTGCCGCTCGCACAGGGATTGCTCGCGACCTCCGGCTTCTATTGGAATTTTGATGACCGGACGCGCGAGTTTTCAAAACGCTTCGCTGCCAAGATGGGTGGGCGTACACCGGGCATGATGCAGGCCGGCGTCTATTCCGCGGTTTTGAATTACATCAGGGCCGTTGCCGCGGCAGGAAGCAAGGGCCCGGCCGCGGTGGTGAAGCAATTGCGGGGGATGAAGTTCGATGACCCGTTCGCGCGCAACGGCACGTTACGAGCGGACAATCTTATGGTCCATGACATGTATCTCGCACAGGTGAAGAAGCCGGCGGACTCGACCGACCCTGCGGACGTATACAACATTTTGGCGACCGTGCCCGGAGCGGAGGCCTTCCCGCGGCTCGAAGACAGTGCCTGCCCGATGCTCGCGCGCAAATAGCTGCGGACGAGGCACACGGCATGACACTCGGCGACTGCGCCGCCGTTACCGGGGTCGGCGAGACCGTCTACACTCGCGGCAGCGGGCGAACGGCGCTCGCGTTGTCGCTCGAAGCATCGCTTGCTGCGGTTGCCGACGCGGGGCTTTCGCCGCGCGACATCGATGGCGTCATCCCGATGATCGGCCGTGGCGCAATCGCCGAAGATGTGATCGCTAATTTCGGCATCGACGATTTGCGCTTCTCAGCGCAAATCCCGCTCGGCGGCGCCAGCCCTGTCGCGGCTCTGCAGTGCGCCGCGGCGGCGATCCATTCCGGTCTCTGCCGCCACGTCTTGCTCCTGATCGGCAGGGACGCGTTCGCGGGAAGCCGTGCGGCAACGCGGGTCCACGCCATGCCGCAATTTCGTATCGTCGGCGAGTTCGAACTGCCGCTCGGCGCCATCTCGCCGGCGCAGCTCTACGCTCCCATGGCGCGCCGCCACATGGAGCTTTACGGCACCACTATTCGGGATTTTGCCGAGATCGCCGTGACGATACGACAGCATGCGATGCTCAACGGCAACGCGATAATGAAGAAGCCGATCACAGTCGCGGATCACCACGCATCGCGGATGATCTCTGATCCATTCCGTCTGCTGGATTGCAGTCTCGAGAATGATGGCGGCGCGGCTGTGGTCGTCAGCGCATCCGCGATCGCACGTGATCTGAAGAAGCGGCCTATCCTGATCAGCGGGCTTGCCGAGGGGCATCCGGATTCCCCCGCCGCGATCACGCAACGCCCCGACATGACGAAGCTCGCGATTGCAAAAGCCGCACCGCGTGCGTTCGCGATGGCAGATGTGCGACCCGATGACATCGATGTCGCGGAAATATACGACTGCTTCACGTATATCGTGCTGTGCCAGATCGAAGATCTCGGCTTCTGCCGCAAAGGGGAGGGCGGACAGTTCGTGCGCGAATCCGGCATCGGTCTGAGCGGCAAGCTGCCCGTGAACACCCATGGCGGCCTGCTTTCGCAAGCCCACATGGCCGGGATGAACCACATCGTTGAGCTTGTGCGGCAATTGCGCGGCGAAGCCGGCCGCGCGCAGGTACATGACGCGGAACTCGGTCTTGTCACCGGGTACGGTGACATGGGCGACGGCGCAATCGCCATCATGCGACGGGGATGAAAGCATGAGCGAGCGCCGACCGCTGCCCTCACCCAATCCCGACACGTTGCCGTATTGGAAGGGGCTGAACGAAGGCCGGCTTCTCATCCAGAAATGCGCGGGTTGCGGGAAGCTCCGGCACTATCCGCGTCCGGTTTGCGACGCCTGCTTTTCTATGCAAGCCGTATGGACAGAATCGTCCGGCCGCGGCGTGGTGCACAGTTGGACGGAGACGCATCACGCCTTCCTGCCGGGCTTCAAAACTGCGCTTCCCTATATTCTCGTGACCGTCGATCTTGAGGAAGGCGTCCGCATGAACGCGCAATTTCGCGCCGGCGGCGAGAAGCCGGTCATCGGCATGCCTGTCGCGTGCGGATTCGAGCCGTTGGATGACGAGTGGAGCCTGCCAGTGTTCTACCCGGTCACGCCGGACGAACCGCAGTGATGGGCTGGGCGACACGCGCCCGCTCTGAATTTGGCCACAGCAGCGCCAGCCCGGCGATGCCCGACGCGATCAGAACGCCGGCGACGATGCGATAGCCGGTCATGTAGCCATCGAGCGGCGTTGCCGCCCCTTCGATCACATTACCCATGACGTATGGCGCGATAATGCCGGCCAGCGTGTAGATGGCGCCATAGATCGAGATAACCGCCCC
Organism: Methylobacteriaceae bacterium; assembly: GCA_034669505.1. Taxonomy (GTDB): domain Bacteria; phylum Pseudomonadota; class Alphaproteobacteria; order Rhizobiales; family Beijerinckiaceae; genus JAFASC01. The sequence goes on along the minus strand of JAXDNJ010000033.1, from coordinate 73,475 downwards.
GCGCTGTGACACCGGGGTAAACTCGCCCAGCATCGCGGGGCAAACCACGTAGATTGCACCGCAAAGGCCGCTGCCGAAGACAACCAGTGTCAGCTGCAGAGCCGCATTGTCGATGCTGGGCACGAGCATCAGGAGGAAGCCACCGACGGCGAGTGGAGCGGCCCCAAGCACGCCGCGCGCCGCGCGTGTCGTGAAGCCACGGCGCAGCATCGCCTGCGAAATCGCGCCGGCCGCGATCGAGACTGTCGCGCCAAAAATCCAGGGCAATATGGAAATCCATCCGGCCTGCTGCTGCGTGAAGCCGAGGCCCTTGATGATAAAGGGCGTGAACCAGGTGAGTCCAAGCGACAGCGCCCAGTAGGCGCCGAACGTTGCAAGGCAGCATCCGATAAAAGTCGGCGAAAGAAGCAGCCTTGCATAGGGCACCCGCTCCAAGGCAAGTCCCGGCGCGGGCTTCGTCTCAAGCGGTCCTTCCTGGCCGAACAAAAGCCACAGCGCGACGCAGATCAGGCCGACAATTCCAAGCGCGCCGAACGCCCAATGCCAGGACTCGTTGACGATGATCCAGTTGAGCAGCGGCACGGCGAGAATCACGCCGAAGGAGGAGCCTTGCGAGAGTATGGCGGTCGGCAAGGTTCGCTGATGGTCCGGAAACCACTTGAAGACCGAGTGCACGGCGACGGAGAAGGCGGGCCCCTCGCCAGCCCCCAAGAGGACACGGCATGCGAGGAGGGTCGCAAAGCCGACGCTCCCGAGCATCGGGAACTGCGACAGCGCCCAGACGAGAGCAAGCCCCGGGAGCACCCAGCGGGTCGGCACACGATTGATAATGAAGCCGAACACGATTGCCGAGATCGAATACAGGAAGAAGAATGAGGAGCCGAGTAGCCCGAATTCCGCCGGAGACAGTTTGAGTTCCGCCATGATCGGCACGCCGGCGAGACCGACCACGATCTTGTCGGCGAAATTGACCACCATGTAGAGAAACAGCAGGGCGACAATCCTCCATGCACCCTTTGGCGTTTGCTGCGTCTGCGCCTGCATCGGTTTCCCCTCGTCAGACCGGCGCAGACATCGCTCGCCGTCGAGAATCGCCCGGCGGTTTCGATGCACCGGCATCTGCGATAAAGCCCCTGAGCCGCGTGTTTATGATTTCCTCGGCCTCCAACATGATGCGATCGATGAGTTCCTTGACGCTTGGTATGTCATGGATCAGGCCGACTACCATGCCGCAGCTCCATGCGCCGGCATTCATGTCGCCCTCGATCATCACTTTGGGATAAATGCCCGCCACCTGATCGTGAATATCATCGATGGTCAAACCCGCGCCTTTGTCGCGTTCGATCTCGATCAGCTTGTCGACATTGGCATTTCGCAGCACGCGTTCGGTATTGCGCAGCGAGCGCATGATCAGGCGCGTGTCGAGCTCGGACGCCGCCACCAGCGCCTTCTTCACGTTCTCGTGGACCGGCGCTTCTTTCGTCGCGATGAAGCGGGTGCCCATGTTCATGCCGTCGGCGCCCATTGCGAGCGCTGCGACCAGACTGCGCGCACCCGCCATGCCGCCGGATGCAACGAACGGAATCTTCAATTCCTCAGCCGCCCGGGGCAGGAGGATCATGTTCGGCACGTCGTCCTCACCGGGATGACCGCCGCATTCGAAGCCGTCGACGCTGACCGCATCACAGCCGATGCGTTCGGCCTTCAGCGAGTGCCGCACGGACGTGCACTTATGTATGACCTTGATGCCAGCACCTTTCAGCGCCGGCATGTATTGCTCCGGACTGCGGCCCGCGGTTTCGACCACCTTGATCCCGCCCTCCTGGATCGCCGCGATATATTCCGCGTAAGGGGGCGCCGAGAAGGCCGGGAGAAATGTCAGGTTCACGCCGAAGGGCTTGTCAGTCATGTCGTGACAGCGCGCGATTTCCTTGGCAAGAAGCTCTGGCGTCTTCTGCGTCAGTCCGGTGATGATCCCAAGGCCGCCGGCGTTGGAAACGGCGGAGGCAAGCTCGGCGAAGCCGACGAAATGCATGCCGCCTTGGATGATCGGATGCTCGATACCAAACAGGTCAGTGATTCTCGTTCTCATGGGGATCTCGTTGACGATCTCGTTCCGGGCGAAGGTGCGGCGTCGATAGATGGTATTTCTCAGAACGATGCGAGCCCGGTGTACCTGTTTCCACTTCTGTCGTCAGCCCAGCATGGCTCAGATACGGGCAGCCATACAAGTCAACGGCTCCCAACCGGGCGGAGGCGGCGGCGCGCGCTTCGTCTGAAGCAAGCGCGCGTGACTTTGGCGCGATCCTAGGGCAAGCTGGCGAGTCTTAGGGAGGAGGCATCAATGCCCACAAGCATCAAGCACAATCTTCTAATCGGGACGGCTCTGAGCGCTTTCCTCGGATGGACGCTCGCCGCTTCCTCGCAGGAAGTGAAACAAGATAGCAAGATGGCGGTGCGCGCCGCCGGCGCGATCAACGTGACGCAGCAGCAACTGGACGATGCCGCGAAGGACTCGAACAATTTCCTGCACACCAACGGCAATTACGCCCAGACGCGATTTTATGCGAACAAGCAGATCAATACCGGCAACGTCGCCAAGCTGCACCCCGCCTGGATATTCCAGACCGAGGTGAAGGAATCGATGGAGACCTCGCCGATCGTCGTCAACGGCACGATGTTTGCGACGACCTCCTACAGCCATGTCTACGCCATCGATGCCAAGACGGGGGCGGAGCTCTGGCATTTCAAGCCGAAACTTGGCGCTGTCACCACCTATTGCTGCGGACCGAACAATCGCGGCGTTGCCGTCGCCGACGACAAGGTGTTTGTCGCGACGCTCGATGCAAAACTTGTCGCGCTCGATGCGAAGACCGGCAATGTCGTGTGGCAACAGACGATCGCCGATCCTGAGGATGGATACAGCGAGACGATGGCGCCGACCGTCGTCAAAGGCAAAGTGCTGATCGGCACGAATGGCGGCGAATACGGCATTCGTGGTTTCGTGCGCGCCTACAATGCCGCTGATGGCAAGCTTCTGTGGAATTTCGACACGGTGCCGGAAAAGTCCGTGGGCGTCTGGGCGACGAAGGACGCCACTGGCCGCGACATGCATCGCGACATCGACGCCGAGAAGGCGCAGCTCGCCAAGATCGGCGATCCCTACAAGCGGCTCGGGGGCGGTGTGTGGCAGAACCCGGCCGTCGATCTGGCGACAAACCGTATCTACTTCGTCGTCGGCAATCCCTCGCCCGATCTCGACGGCAGCCTGCGTCCCGGCGACAATCTCTATACCGACTCGCTTGTCGCGCTCGATCTCGACAGCGGCAAATACGTCTGCCACTTGCAGTACATCGCGCACGACGTGTGGGATCTCGATGCGGTGAGCCCGCCCGTCCTCGTCGATGTAGCGGACAAGTCCGGCAACACTATTCCCGGCGTCATCCATGCCGGCAAGACGGGCCACATCTATGTTCACGATCGCAAGGATTGCAGCCTGATCCGCTTCTCCGATGCGATGGTGGCGCAGGAGAATATGTGGACGCTGCCGACCAAAGAGGGCGCGCGCATGCTGCCCGGCGCCAATGGCGGCGTCGAATGGTCGCCGATCGCCACCAATCCGCAGGCGCATCTGGCCTACGCGATCAACCTGCATCAGCCGATGACTTATCAGGTCGAGAGCAGCCCGTATCCCGGCGGCAAGCTCTGGCTCGGCGGCGCCTTCAAGGTGATCGCGACGGAAGAAAGCGCCGGCAATGTCACCGCGGTCGATTACAACACCGGCAAAATAAAGTGGCAGGTGAAGACGCCGGAGCCGATGATCGGCGGCATCCTGGCGACGGATGGCGGCCTCGTTTTCACCGGCGAAGGCAATGGCCTCTTCAAGGCTTATGACGCCAACGATGGAAAGGTGCTCTGGCAGTTCCAGGCCGGTGCCGGCGTCAACGCGCCGCCGTCATCGTATACGATCGATGGCAAGCAATACATTGTCGTCGGCGCGGGCGGAAACACGCAAATCGATTTCAAACGCGGCAATAATATCATCGCGTTCACTGTCGACTGAGGGCGGGTTCGGCCTAGATAGAAACGGGGGCGCTGAGCCCCCGTTTCTTTTGGAGGAGTGGCCATGCTCCGATGGGCCGCCGTGACCCTGCTGATCTGTCTTGGTGCCCCTGCGCAATCAGAGACGATCGAGGAAAAAGCGCAGGTCTGCGGCGCCTGCCACGGCGAGAACGGCATCCCGCAGGACAAGGCGATGCCGATCATCTGGGGCCAGCACGCGGGTTATCTTTATCTGCAGCTCCGCGACTTCCAGAAGGGCGTCCGCCAGAACGAGCAGATGCAGCCGATCGTCGAAGCTTTGTCGAAGGACGACATGATGGCGCTCGCGCAGTATTTTGAAAAGAAGCAATGGCCGCGCGTGGCGCAACCGGCGGCAAGCGGCGACGACGCCACGACCTCACGACGCGTCAATTCGTCGATCGGCTGCACCGGTTGCCATCTCGATCAATATCAGGGCGATGGCTCGATCCCGCGCATCGCCGATCAGCAGCACGATTATCTCATCAAGACGATGCTGGATTTCCGCGCGCGCAGGCGCGCCAACAATCCCGGCATGTCGGACCTCATGAACGCCGCATCGGAAGATGAACTGAAGGCGTTCGCTGCCTATCTTGCCGGACTTTGAGCGGCGAGATAATCCGCGATTTCTTTGTGTCCGAGATCGCGCGCTATCTCTTGCGCGCTCAAACCGCGGTCGTCACGAGCATCCAGCGCGGTGCCGCGCGCGATCAGTAGCGACACCATCTGTTTGATGTCGTCGATTCCTGCGCCATCGGCATAGCCGGCCGCCCACATCAATGCGGTCAGACCGTGCGCGTATCTGCGATTGACGTCGACACCTGCCTCGATCAGCCGCGCGACTACACGCGTGAACCCGCGCGACGCCGCATAGACGATCGCCGCCTTGCCGGTCGTCTCCAGCGCATTCGGGTCGGTGCCTTTGGTGAGGAAGAGGTCGACGAGTTCTGCATTGCCGTTGAACGCAGCAGCCATCAGCGGCGTCAATCCACCCGCGCCCGCGAGACTGACATCGGCCCCGCGGTCGACCAACAATTTCGCGGTTGAGGTATGATCCGCCTCCGCCGCGAAGAATAGCGGCGTCGCGCCGGAAATGGCGCGCGCATCGAGCGCCGCGCCGCGTTCGAGCAGCATGTCTGCAATGGCATTGCGGCCCTCCTTCGCCGCAAGGGCGAGAGCCGTTCTGCCGACGCGATCACGAGCATCAACGGCGATGCCTCGGGCGAGAAGCTCGCGTACGAGATCCTCGCAACCGGCAGCGGCCGCTGGAAATAGGACGAGATTGGCCTGGAAGGCGTCCTCGGGCGAAAGTGTCGCTGCCTTTTGTGTAAGCGCCGTGCAGGCCGTCGACAGGCGAGCCGCCTCGGCAGGCGCGGAGAGCAGGGCCGGGCCAAGGACCAGGACGGGAGCCGCTCGCGAGATGAAATGCATGGAATTGCCGTTAGCGCGGCGACTCGTATCTATAATCGCTTCACGCCGCAAAAGCATTGCGACGCGAATCGTCCGCTCAGCTTTTCGGACGGGGCGGCGCTGTCGCGACCTCAGGCGGGTACACGATCTCTTGCGATTTGTCGGGCATCCATTGGATGACGATCCCGGTCGAGTCTTTAAGCAACCTGTCTTCGGCAAACGCCAGACCCTGCGGCCGCATGAAATATAGGTCCGGATCGCCGTTCGGAATGTTCATCTTGGCGAACGCCGCCTTGATCGCCTCGCGGTCGCTCGAGCCCGCGGCTTCGAGCACACGCTGCAGAACGCGGGCCGTCTGCGCGCCCTGGATTGCGCCTTGGCCGACCTCGATCTTGAGATTGGCCTTCTCCTTCAGCTCGCGCACGATGTTGCGCACGGAATCGAGTTTCGCCGCCGGACTGAAGCCGGTCATGCCGAAAAGATTGCGCGTGAGAACGGCCTTGCCGATCTGGTCGCCCAGATCCTTCCAGAGCACGGTATCGGAAAACCCCGCGGTGCCGCCGAAGAAGATCGCGTCATTGTAGTTGAGGCTGAAGCGAGCCTGATGCAGCAGCGTACCGTCGCGCGGCGTGACCAACCCGGCGGTGGCATCGGGCTTTATCGAACGGATGCGCAGCATCGCGGCGGTCTGATCCGCGGCTTTGATATCGAGCGGCAATTCGCCAGCGATGTTGAACCCGAGTTTCGGCAGCCGCTGCTTTAATGCGGCATTGACGAGCTGGCCGGCTTCGTAGTTCGAATAGACCAGCATCACGTTCTTGATGGGAACGCCGTTTTCCTTCGCCATCCAGCCGAGGAAGTTCGCCATGGTGGCTGCATAGCCGCGGTCGTAGGGGAATCCGAGCGAGTATAGATATTCAGATTTCGAGCCGGCGGCCCACATCGACAACGTGGGCATCTTCAGCTCGTCGGCCACCGGCGAGATTGCGAGCATCTGTGGGCTTAGCAACCCACCGACGATCATCGCGACATTCTCTTCGGTGGCGAGCCGGCGCGCCTCGGTTGCCGTTCGCGCGCCCTGGCTCGCGTCATCGGCAAGAAGCAATTCGATCTTCGCCCCGCCCATGCTCTTGATACCGCCCTCGGCATTGATCTTGTTGACGATGTATTCGAAGGCGGGCTCTGATTCCTGCGCGTAAGAGGCGAAATTGCCGCTCATCGGCTGGATGACGCCGATACGGATCGCCTTGCTCTCGGCGGCGGACGCTGCGGCCGTCAAACCGCACACAGCGAACACCTGCAGCGCGAAGGCAAAAGTTCTGGCGATCATTCTCGACATCTCAAGCTCCCGTAGCGTCTCTTTACCCGCTTTTTCCGCCGTGCGAACCTCGGAATCAAGCGAGACCATCGTCGGCCATTTGCCGACTGGCGCGCCAACGGACCTGATCTCATCATGTCGCCGATCCTGGCGGTGAAGGAAGTCACAAAATCATTCGGCGGCCTCAAAGCCGTCGATGGCGTGTCGTTTGACGTCGAGCCCGGCAAAATCATCGTGATCATCGGGCCGAACGGCGCCGGCAAGACGACGCTCTTCAATCTCATCTCGGGCTTCATGCCGCCCGACGCTGGCGAGGTGATGTTCGAAGGCGCCAGCCTCGCCGGCCGCGCGCCGCCGCGGATCGCGCGGCTTGGGCTCGTGCGCAGCTTCCAGATCATGCAGGTTTTTCCCGACATGAGTGTGCGCGATGTGGTCACCGCCGCGGCGCTCCTGCGCCTGCCGATGAACGCGGCCGCGGCTCATGCAGCCGCAGTGCTCGCCGATGTCGGTCTCGCGCATAAAGCGGATGCGAAGCCGCCCTCGCTTTCGCTGCAGGACCGCAAGCTCCTCGAAATCGCAAAATGCATCGCGACGCAGCCGAAGCTGCTTTTGCTCGACGAGGTCATGGCTGGGTTGACACTCGCCGAGGCGCGCACGCCGCTCACTCTGATCCGGCGCATGCGCGAGCAAGGGCTGACCTTCGTGCTGGTGGAGCACGTCATGCCCATCGTGATGGACATCGCCGATCGGATCATCGTGATCAATTTCGGCCGCAAGGTCGCCGAAGGCTCGCCGCAGGACATCGTCAACGATCAGGCGGTGCGCGACGCTTATTTCGGCGAGGCGATCGATGCTGCACATTGAGGGGCTGAGCGCCGCCTATGATGGTCCGCCCGCTTTGTCCGGCGTTTCGTTGCACGTCGCGAAAGGCGAGTTCCTCGGGCTGCTCGGCGCCAATAACAGCGGCAAAAGCACGCTGATCAACTGCATATCCGGATTGGTTCGCCCGCTCGCCGGGCGGATTTCGTTCGAGAATGAAAACATCACGCGGCTGAAGCCGCACGAGCGTGTCGCGCGCGGAATCATCCAAGTGCCGGAAGGACGGCAGGTCTTTCCAAAAATGACAGTCATCGAAAATCTGTTGCTGGGCGGCACGTTGCCGGCGGCGCGTGCGCAGCGCAGCACGCGGCTCGATCAGGTGTTTGCGCTCTTCCCGCGACTGGCGGAACGCCGGCCTCAGCCCGCCGGTACGCTCAGCGGCGGCGAGCAGCAGATGCTGGCGATCGGACGCGCGCTGATGAGTGGGCCGCGCTTGCTTATGCTCGACGAGCCGTCGCTTGGGCTCTCGCCGCTGTTTGTGCAGATCATTTTCAAGACACTCGGCGAATTGAATGGGCAAGGCCTGACGATTCTTCTCATCGAGCAGAACTTGACGCTTACCCTCGCCTATGCCGCACGCGGCGTCGTTCTCGAACGTGGGCAGGTTGCCATCGAGGGCGCACGCGAGATGCTGCGAGACGATCCGCGCACCCGCGCCGCCTATCTCGGGCTTTAGGAGAGCGTCAGGTGGACCTTCTGCTGCAAACACTAGTCCAGGGGCTTCTGATCGGCGGCGCCTATGCGCTGATCGCGATCGGCATGTGCCTGACATACAACGTCTCAGGCATCGTCAATTTCGCGCATGGCGATTTTCTCACGCTTGCAATGTTCATTGCCTTCGGTCTGCAGAGCGCGGCGGCGCTCGACCCGTATGTCTCCGTTGCCGTCACGCTTCCGCTGCTCGCCCTGCTCGGCGCACTTACCTATCAATATCTGCTGCGACCCGTCGCGCGCAGCCACGCACTGGTGATCATCCAGCTGACACTTGGATTGTCCTTCGTGCTGCAGAACGGGCTCTTGATGATCTTCGGCGGCCAGCCGGTGCGCACGCCATCCGCATTCGAGGCCTCCATTCTGGTTCTGGGTGACTTGTTCATTCGCACGCCGCAACTGATCGCATTCTGCACCTCGCTGGCGCTCACGCTCGTGCTGTTTCTCGTGCTCGGCTACACCGAAACCGGGCGGCGTATCCGGGCGGTTCATCAGAACCCGCAGGCGGCGGCTCTGATGGGAATCGATGTGCCGCGCGTGCGCACGCTTACGTTCGCGGCGGGGATCGGCATTCTCGCCATCTCAGGCGCGCTGCTGTTGCCGGGCACGACGATCTGGCCGGGGCAGGGCTTGCGCTTTACCGTCATCACACTCATGGCGCTGATTCTCGGCGGCATGACCGATTTCGCCGGCGTCTATATCGGTGCGCTGGTCATCGGTATCGCCGAGGCGGTCGGCACCGTCTATGTCGCGGGAACGACGGGAATGATCCTGCCCTACGCGATCTTCATCCTCGTGCTCTTGCTGCGGCCGAACGGCCTGTTTGGACGCGCGGCATGACACCGGCCTTCCTAGACACGCTGCGCACGCCTTGGCTTTGGCTCGCGATTGTCATCGTCGCGAGCTTTCCCTGGTGGCTCTCCTCCTACCATCTCGGCATCGCCATCCTGGCGCTGCTCTATGTCAGTCTCGCGCTCGCCTGGAACATCGTCGGCGGAATGGCGGGGCAGATCTCGCTCGCGCACAGCGTCTTCATCGGCATGGGCGCGGTGGTCGCGACCGCGCTCAATTTGCGGCTCGGGCTCAATCTGTGGCTTGGGCTCGTGCTTTGCGCGCTTGGTGCGGCGATCCTCGGCGCGTTTCTGGCGCTGCTCGATTCGCGCTTTCGCCTCGCGCATCTTTCGTTCGCGCTGATCACGCTCGCTTTTGCCGAAATCGGCGAACTCGTCGTCACCGGTTCGGATTTCCTCGGCGGCGCGTCCGGGCTCTATTATCCGAAGGCCGCCGGTGGCCTCGCGCAATTCCAGTTCGGAGGCAGCGCCGGCTATCTCTATGCCGCATTGTTGCTCGCGCTGATCTGCCTTGTCGTGAACGCCGCAATCCTCGCGTCGCCGCTCGGCTTCTATCTGAGAGCCTTGCGCGACAACGAGAATGCCGCGCAGGCAATCGGCATCGATCTCCTGCGCAATCGCGCCATCGCGATGGCGATCAGCGCCGCGTTGAGTTCCATGGTCGGCACGCTTTACGCGCGCTATCTCGGCTTCGTCGACCCGACGCAGCTCGCGTCGCCGACGCTCGTCATCGAGATCGTCCTGATCGCCACGATCGGAGGGTTGGGAACGCCATGGGGGCCGCTTGTGGCTGCCGCTATACTCGTGCCGGCGGGCGAGCTCTTGCGTGGCAAGCTCGGCGGCGTGCTGCCCGGCTTGCACTACTTCCTCTATGGCGTACTGATCATCATTGTCGTGCTGACAAGTCCCGAGGGACTCGTGCCGCGGCTCGCCTCGCTTATGCAAGCAGCAAGGCGCCGAGCGGAAGGAAGATCATGAACGTTCAGGTCCCTCCGAGTGCGCCGGTACAGAAGATTGCGCAGGAGCCGACCGCGCCCGACGTGACGGGGCTCAACCTTTACGCAATCGACAAATCGTTGCAGGACGTGCTGCGGCTGCGTCTCGCGCCCGATTTGCTTGCACACATCGAGCCGCATCTTCAGGCGCTCGGCGCACGCGTGGCCTCGGACCTCGATGCCAATGCGCGGCTCGCCGATCGCCATCCGCCGGTGCTGCATCATCGCGATCGGCATGGCCGCGACAATCAATGGATCGAGTTTCATCCGGCTTACCGCGCGCTCGAACAGGCTGGCTTCGGCGACTTCGGGCTGGCGGCGATGTCGCATCGCGGTGGCGTACTCGGCTGGAGCGAGCCGCTGCCGCCGATCGTCAAATATACGGTCACCTATTTGTTCGCCGAAACCGAGTTCGGCCTGCTTTGTCCGATCAACATGACGGACTCGCTGACGCGTGTGCTGCGGCGTTTTGCGGATGACGCAATCCTGCAGCGCTACCTGCCCGGTCTCACATCGCTCGATCCAGAAGTCGCGCTGCAGGGCGCGATGTTCATGACGGAAAAGGCCGGCGGCTCGGACGTTGGCGCGGTCGAAACGAGGGCGTGGCAAGACGGCGATCGCTGGCGTCTCGACGGGGAGAAATGGTTCTGCTCGAATGCGGACGCCGATCTCGCACTGGTTCTGGCGCGGCCGGAGGGCGCCAAGCACGGCACGCGCGGCCTCGGCCTGTTTCTGCTGCCGCGCGTTTTGCCCGACGGCAGCAGGAATTCGTATCGCATCGTGCGGCTCAAGGACAAACTCGGCACGCGCTCGATGGCGAGCGGCGAAGTGGTGTTTGATGGCGCACAGGCTTGGCTCGTCGGCGATATCGACCGCGGCTTCGTGCAGATGGCTGAGATGGTCAACGCCTCGCGTCTTTCGAATGCGGTTCGGTCAGCGGGACTCATGCGCCGTGCTTTCCTCGAGGCACGGGAAGTCTGCCGACACCGCGTTGCGTTTGGACGACGGCTCATGGACTTTCCGCTGCAGCGGCGGCAGCTGGTGAAAATTCTGCTCTCCGCCGAGCAGGCGCTCACTATGGCGATGTATACCGCGACGGTGCTCGATGCAGCCGATCGCGGCGATTCAGGTGCAGCCAAGGAGGTGCGGCTGCTCACGCCCTTGCTAAAATTCCGCGCCTGTCGCGATGCGCGCAAGGTGACGGGCGATGCAATGGAGATTCGCGGCGGCTGCGGCTACATCGAGGACTTTGTCGAAGCGCGGCTCGTGCGCGACGCGCATCTCGGCTCGATCTGGGAAGGCACGAGCAACATCGTCGCGATAGACGCAATCGAGCGCGCGGTCGGACGAGACGGCGCCGATGCGGCATTGGAGCAGAGTTTGCGCCGGCAGCTTTCGGCTGCTGCGGCGCTTCCGAAACAATTGCGGACGCCGCTCGAGGGACTGGTCTCACGCGCCTTCGGCTTTGCGCGCGATGTCGCAAACGCCAAAGATCAGAGCGCGATGCGGCGCGCCGCCTCGGGCCTGTACAACGTGACAAGCGCGGTGCTTCTTGCCGGCGAAGGCTCACGTCTCGGCGAGACACAGGGCGATTGGAGCCGGGCGGCGCTGGCGGCGCTGGTCGTCCGGCACAAGCTTGTCGCGTCCGATCCGCTTGCGGATTGGTCATCCGCGGGGATCGCTGAGAAGGGAGCGCTCATCGAGGGCACTCCGATTGCCGCACAAGAGTGCGAGCATTTCATTGCGCCTTTGGGACTCGCCGATGCCGCGTGAAGGGCAGTACGTGTGCGACTCGTGCCGGGAAGCGTGAGTGTAACTCTTCCTAATTCTCGCTCCAACGAAGAATGATGCGCAGTAATGATTGGCGAGGGCGGCCGATCTCATCGGCGCCGAACATCGAGAGCTGTCGCAATGAGCGCGGCCGCTTCGCTAAGCCCGTTGTGAGAGGACATCAATATCGCCGGCAGAGCGCTTGTCACCGCCGGGGCGCGCGCGTCTCTGCAGGGCGCGGGTGAGCGGAAATTCGAACCAGCGATAGACCAGAACCGAAGCGGCGATCGCCAGCACGATGGAAAATCCGACGCCGGCATAAGGGTGGAACCTGGTATTCAAGCCGAGGGCGTACCAGGCCATGGCGAATGCGCTCATGACGATCGGGTGGCAGAGATAAAGCGCGAAGGAGGCGTCACCGAGAAGCTTGCCGCCGCGCACGAAAGCGTTGTCACTCAGCGCTCCCCTGCGCTTCAGTACGCAACCGGCGACGATCATCGCCGCCGGCACGCCCCATCCGGCAACGCGCAGGAAATCGTTCGGCGTCAGCCAGATGCGCGGCTGCGAGACGGAATTGAGCAAGTCATGGAAGAACGCTGCCGCGCCGAGTGCGATCAGCGCGTAGCGTAGGGAAGATGGCAGGGTGAAGCCGTTTCGCACGAGAAGTGCGAGACCCATGCCAAGGGCGAATTCGAGCACGATTGGCTGCGTCCAGAAGAAGAGCTGCGGATTATGCGGATCTAAGCAAAGGCCGAGAATGGTCGAACTTGCGAGGAAGGCGGCGACCAGCGCCACGGCCATCCCGCGCCGCAGCCCGATGCAGAGCGCAAAGAGGGCATAAAAGAACATCTCGTAATTCAGCGTCCAGCCGAGTTCATACACCGGGCGCGGGACGCCAGTGCCTTGCGTATCCCATGGGACGAACAACAAGGACGTGATGATGCCTGTCGCATCGGGCAACGGCTTATGCTGCACAGCCATTTTGGCGACGAACAACGCAGTCGCGCACCAGTATAAAGGCACGATGCGCGACAGCCTTCGCCAGCCGAACGTCACCGCGCCGCCGGGCGCCGCGAACAGTTTCTCCGACGAATAAACCATGATGAAGCCGGAGATGACGAAAAACAGGTCGACGCCCGCGCCCCAAGGAAGCAGAAAGCTCCAGCCAAAGACCTGACCTTGCCTCTCCATCGGAATGCCGATGAAGGCTTGAGCGTGACCGATGCTGACGGAAACCGCCGCGATCGCGCGCAGGATCTGGATGGCAACGATCTGCATGGCGTCTCTGGAGGACCAGAGCCGGACCCTAGAACGCGGTGGTTAAGCCGCGGTTAGAGAATCCCGCCATGCTTAACGCGACCCTCAGGCTGCAAGCTTCAGCGCGATCCGCCCGAGCGCTTGCCGGTCGGCAAGGCGGCGCAACGCAACGGCGCATTGGTGCAGCGGATAGGATTCGGAGACGTGGGGACGCACGCGTCCTTGCTCGGCGAGGTCGCACAATTCCGCGTGCTCGCGGCGGCGCATGTCCGGATCATGGCGGCCCGCCTCGCCGGCGCGCACGCCGATGATGGTGCAGCCCCTGAGCAGAATGCGATTGGCGGCATAGGATGGGATATGTCCGCCGGCAAACCCGACGACGAGCAATTTGCCGCCGCGTGACAAGCATCTGAGCGCGCTCTCTTGTGCGATGCCGACTGGATCGAACACCACGTCGACGCCACGGCCATTCGTGATGCGGCGCGCCTCGTCCTCGATACGGCAGGCGCTGTAGTTCAGAAGATCGTCGGCACCCATTCGGCCCGCGAGCGCGAGCTTGTGATCCGTGGAGGCTGCGGCGATCACCTGGGCCCCGAGCAGCTTGCCGATTTGCACTGCGGCAAGGCCGACACCGCCAGCGGCGCCGAGCACTAGCAGCACCTGTCCAGGCTGTATTTCCGCGCGGGTTTTCAGCGCGTGATATGCGGTTGTGTGGGCGGCGAGAAAGGTCGCGCCTTCTTCGAAGCTGAAGGTCGACGGCAGCGTCAGCACTTGGTCGGCCGGAACGACCGCCTCCTCTGCAAATGCGCCGGTGCGCATCCGAACCATCACATGTTGTCCTGCCGAGAACGACGCGACATCTGCCCCGACCTCGATGATCACGCCGGCGCCTTCCATGCCCGGCACAAAGGGGAGATCCGGCCGGTGTTGATAGAGGCCCTGGACGATAAGCCAATCCGGGAAGTTGATGCCGCCAGCCACCATCTTCACCCGGACACAGCCGGCGGCGAGTTCGGCGCGGGGCAGCCGTTCAAGCTTCAGCTGTTCGGGCGGGCCAAGCTCGCTGCAAACCGCGGCGCGATAGGTTTCAGTCATCGGCGCCCGATTCAGTCCGGCGGTCCGCTCACGCTGCGGTGAACATCGGTAGCGGATAACCCTCGGAACTCTCCTTGAAAACGAGCTTCACCGGCATGCCGACGCGGACGTGGTCGAAATCGCAATCGACGATATTCGTCATCATCGTTGTGCCTTCGCTCAGCCGGACATAGGCGATCGCATAGGGCACCTTGGCGCGGCGCATGATCGAATAGGAATAGACCTCGCCACTGCCCTTGGCTTCTTGCATTTCGATCGCGGAACTCGCGCAATGCGGGCAGATGCGCCGCGGATACCAGTGAAAGCGTCCGCAGGCGTTGCATTTGGGGACGAGCAGCCGACCGTCCGCGGCGGCCTCCCAAATGGTTCTTGTCTCGGGATTGGCAATCGCGGCGATCCCTTCTTGCCTGGCCATTGCTATTCCCGTTCCATGATAAGCGTGGCGCTCGCATGCCGCGTTCCGAGCGAGCCGCCGGTGCCGTGCGCCAGAGCGAGCCGGCAGTTCGGAACCTGCACTTTGGGATGGGCTTCCCCGCGCAGCTGCCGCACCGCCTCGATGATCTTCGTCATGCCGCCGCGATTGGCGGGATGATTGTTGCAAAGGCCGCCGCCGTCGGTGTTGAACGGCAGCTTGCCGGTGCCGGAGATCAGATTGCCGTCGGCAACAAACCGGCCGCCCTCGCCTTTGGCGCAGAAGCCGAGATCTTCGAGCTGGACGAGGACGGTGATGGTGAAGCTGTCGTAGATGGAGACGTAATCGATATTTTCGTGCGTGACGCCTGCTTCCGCAAATGCTGCCGCGCCGGAGCGTACCGCGCCGGTATAGGTGAGATCGACATCGCCGCCGAGCTGGCCTTTGACAGCCTCACCGGCGCCGATGAGCTTGACGAGCGGGCGCTTCAGTGCGCGCGCGATTTCGGGTCGTACTACTATTACCGCGCCGCCGCCGTCGCTGATCACGCAGCAATCGAGCCGATGCAGGGGGTCGGCGATCATCGGCGAGTTCACGACCTCCTCGACGGTAACGACGTCCCTCAGCATCGCATTTGGATTGTGCTGCGCGTGATGCGAGGCCGCGACCTTGATCCAGGCGAGCTGCTCGGACGTCGTGCCGAACTCGTACATGTGTCGGCGTGCCACCATGGCATACATGTTGGCGATAGTCGGCCCGAACGGCGTCTCGAATTGCATGTCCGGCTGGTTCGGATTCATCGGCCGCACGGCCGTGCCCGTCGCCTGCCCCTCGCTGCGCGGCCGCCCGGCGAGCGTCACCAGCGCCACGTCGCATTTGCCCGCGGCGATCGCCTGCGCCGCATGTGAGACGTGGATCAGATACGAGCAGCCGCCGGTCTCGGTCGAGTCGATGTGCCGGACCTTGAGGTTCAGGTAGTCGACCATGGAGACCGGACCCATGCCCGGTGCGTCGCCGGCGCAGAAGTAACCATCGACGTCGCCGATCGTCAGCCCGGCATCGTTGAGCGCGCCGAGCGCCACTTCGGCGTGGAGCTGCGCGAGGCTTTTATCTGGAGCCTTACGCGTCGGATGTTCATACGCACCGGCAATGTAGCCGCGCCCTTTGATGCTCATGCATTCACTCGCGTGGGTCAGTACGAACGCGGCAATTCCAATACGTGTTCGGCGACATAGCTCAGGATCAGATTGGTCGAGATCGGCGCGACCTGATAGAGGCGCGTCTCGCGGAACTTGCGCTCGACGTCGTATTCCTCGGCGAACCCAAAACCGCCATGCGTCTGAACGCACACGTTTGCGGCCGCCCAGCTGGCATCGGCAGCAAGCATCTTGGCCATGTTTGCCTCAGCGCCGCAATCGATCGCCGCCTCATAGCGGGCGATCGCATCGCGCACCATGAGTTCCGCCGCCCGCATCTTCGCATAAGCCTGCGCGATCGGGAATTGTATTCCCTGGTTCTGGCCGATGGCGCGTCCGAACACGTGGCGCTCGCGCGCATAATCCCGGGCCTTCGCGATGAACCATTTGGCGTCGCCGATACATTCGGCGGCAATCAAGATGCGCTCTGCATTCATGCCCGAGAGAATATAGCGGAAGCCCTTGCCTTCCTCGCCGATACGGTTCTCGGCCGGAACCCGCATATCCTGGAAAAACACTTCGCATGAATTGTGATTCATCATCGTGCGGATCGGCCGAATGGTGAGGCCATTGTTCAATGCCTCACGCATGTCGACGAGGAAGGTCGAGAGCCCCTCCGTTTTCTTGCGCACTTGATCGCGCGGAGTGGTGCGCGCGAGCAGGACCATCAGATCGGAATGTTCGGCACGGCTCGTCCAGATTTTCTGGCCGTTTACGATGTATTCGTCGCCTTCGCGTTTGGCGAAGGTGCGAAGCGATGTGGTGTCGGTGCCACTCGTCGGCTCGGTCACGCCGAAGGCCTGCAGGCGAAGTTCCCCGGTCGCGATCTTCGGCAAGTAAGCGGCCTTCTGCTCCGGTGAGCCATGACGCAGCACGGTGCCCATCGTGTAAAGTTGGGCATGGCAGGCGGCGCCGTTGCAGCCGCTTGCTTGGACCGTTTCGAGGATCGCCGCTGCAGCGGAGAGGCCAAGCCCCGAGCCGCCGAATTCCTCCGGAATAAGAACCGAGAGAAAGCCGGATTTGGTGAGTTCCGTCACGAACGCCGTCGGATAGGCGCGCCGCTCATCGAGTTCGCGCCAGTAAGCGCCGGGGTACTTCGAGCAGAGCTTGCGCACCTCCTCGCGTATTTCGGCGTGATCCTCGACGAAGGGCTGTTGACTGGCCATGAATCCTTCCGTCAGAGCGGCACCGCCCTTTTCACTCAAGCACAGTTCCTGACCACGAGCGATATGCTGGAAAGCCCTTGATCGCCCCTCACTTGGAACGCCGCGGCAGCAAAAGCATTGCCGTCGGGCCATGCTCAAGAAAAGTGAACCGCAGGCCACGCCGGAGATCACAGCGGACCGATCCAACCGCATCATCGCCTTCGACGGCGACGACACGCTGTGGATCGACGACACCGACGAGAAAAAATGGGAGCGAGATTGCAAACGCCTCTCCGTCGAGGGTTTGCCGCACGACGGCATGGCAGATGCGTTCCGGCGGCGCTTGCGGGAGTTCGGCTACACGCAAAGCGGCGTGCAGCGCGCGCTTATGGAAAGCGGCCGCGAGGTCCGTGACGGCGATCTGCCGGGGGACTGGATCGCGCAAGTCGAGGCGATCCCGAAATGCATGCATTGGCTGACCTTGCGCTGCCCGGACGGGCTGGAGCGGGCGCTCGGGCGGCTAAAACAGGCAGGTCACACGCTGTGGATCATCACCAAGGGCGATCTCGTCAAGCAGGCGATCAAACTCTCGTGCTTTCCGTTTCTCGATCGGTTCGACATGGTGGAGATCGTCGATCGCAAGGACACGTCCGTGTACCGGCGCGTGCTGGCGGCAAATGGCTGCGCGCCC
Organism: Methylobacteriaceae bacterium; assembly: GCA_034669505.1. Classification (GTDB taxonomy): domain Bacteria; phylum Pseudomonadota; class Alphaproteobacteria; order Rhizobiales; family Beijerinckiaceae; genus JAFASC01. Next base: position 55,665 of record JAXDNJ010000033.1, on the reverse strand, counting down.
ACGGACCTGATCATGGTGGGCGATTGTTTCCGCGAGGACGTCGTGCCGGTCGTGCAGCTTGGCGGGTGCGCCATCCACGTGCCGGAGGGCCGCTGGGCTTTGTTGCGGCCGCTCGGGAGTCTGCTGCCGACGCGGCGCATCCGCGTCTGCCGCAGCATCGAGGATGTGCCGACGACCGTCGCGGCGGGGTAGGGGATCACGCCCTCCCGTTCGCCGCGCCGGCCTGCTAGAACGGCGGCGATGGCCCTTGCCGCCGCCCTCGATTCGTCAGCCGAGCCACGAATCCGCCGGCTCGATCCGGTCCTCGTCGACCGCATCGCCGCAGGCGAGGTGGTCGAGCGGCCGGCTTCCGCCGTCAAGGAACTCGTCGAAAATGCGCTCGATGCCGGCGCGCGCCGCATCGATGTCGTGATCGAGGCGGGTGGGCGGCGGCTGATCCGCGTCAGCGACGACGGCCACGGGATGAGCGCGGAGGATCTGGCGCTTGCCGTCGATCGCCACGCGACCTCGAAATTGCCGGACGGCGATCTCTCGGCCATCGCGACGCTTGGCTTCCGCGGCGAGGCGCTGCCGTCAATCGGTTCCGTCGCCGAGCTTCTGATCGAGACGCGCGCGGCGGGCGCCCCCCACGGCGCACGGATCGAGGTGGCGTTCGGCGACAAGCGCGGCGTTGCGCCCTGCGCGCGCACAAAAGGTACCCGCGTCGAGGTCCGTGATCTCTTTGCGGCGACGCCGGCGCGGCTGAAGTTCTTGAAGGGGGAGCGCGCCGAGGGCCAAGCCGTCGCCGATGTTTTGAAGCGGCTCGCGATCGCGCACTCCAACGTTCGCTTCACGCTTTCGACCGATCAGGGCGGCGGCTTCGACTATGCCGCTGCAACCGGCCCGGACGCGCTCTCGCGTCGTCTCGCCGACGTGCTCGGCCGCGAGTTCGCCGAGAATTGCGTGACGATCGACGCGGCGCGCGCAGGTTTTGCGCTCGCCGGTCGTGCTGGCCTGCCGACCTTCAATCGCGCCAACGCGCTCACGCAATTCATGTTCGTCAACGGCCGCCCCCTGCGCGACAAGCTGCTCTCAGGCAGCGTGCGCGCGGCTTATCTCGATTTTCTCTCGGGTGACCGGCATGGCGTCGCCGCGCTGTTCATCGCCTGTCCGCCGCGGGAGGTCGATGTCAACGTGCATCCAGCGAAAGCCGAAGTGCGCTTCCGCGATCCCGGCCTCGTCCGCGGCCTCGTCATCGGCGCGCTCAAGGAAGCGCTTGCCGGCGCGCGGCACCGCGCCTCGAGCGAGGGGGGACGCAGCGCGCTGCATATTCTGTCGCGCGGGATGCCGCAGCAGCCTTATGACTGGCGGCCTTCGTCCGCCGCGCCCGCGCACGTGGCGGATGGGTTCGCCGAACAAGAGCAGCGCGCCTTTATCATCGACACGCCCGGCGTCGATGCACGCGCCCATGCGGCGCCGCCGCCCGCCGAAGCTGTCGACGCGCCGCTCGGCGCCGCTCGCGCGCAGCTGCATGAAAATTACATCGTTGCGCAGACACGCGACGGCGTCGTCCTCGTCGACCAACACGCCGCGCATGAGCGGCTCGTCTACGAGCGCTTGAAGCGCCAGCGCACCGAGAATAGCATTGCCCGCCAGGCGCTGCTCGTGCCGGCGGTCGTCGAAATGGAAGCGGGCGACGTCGCCCGCATTGTCGCCGCCGCGGACGATCTCGCCGCATCGGGACTGCTGGTCGAGAGTTTCGGGCCCGGTGCCGTTTTGGTGCGCGAAATGCCAGCGCTTCTCGCCAATGCGGACGCGCGGCTGCTTCTGCAGGATATCGCCGATCGTCTCGCCGAAGACGATAGTACCGGGGCGCTCGAACGCTCGCTCGATAAAGTGCTGGCCACGCTCGCCTGCCACAATTCCGTGCGTTCCGGACGCCGTCTCAACGCCGAGGAGATGAATGCGCTGCTCCGCGAGATGGAAGCGACACCAGGTTCGGGCCAGTGTAATCACGGTCGCCCGACATATGTCGAGCTGAAGCTCGCCGACATCGAGCGGCTGTTCAAGCGAAGGTGACTCACGCCCTTCATCCGGGCCTCGAGCGGCGTCTGAAGCGCGCGGTAGAGGGCGACATTCTCTTCGACCGCTTCGCGCGTGGGCGTTATGGGACCGATGCGTCTTCTTATCAGGTGATGCCGGCAGGCGTAGTCGCGCCGCGCACAACCGAAGGCGCGGTTGCGGCGTTGGAGCTTGCGCGGCAGGAGCGCGTTCCCGTGACCTTTCGCGGCGGCGGCACGTCGCAATGCGGCCAGACGGTCAATGAGGGACTGATCGTCGACACATCGAAATATTTGAACCGCATCCTATCGCTCGATCTTGGAATGCGGCGCTGCATCGTCGAACCCGGCATCGTGCTCGACGATTTGAACCGGCAGCTTGCGCTGCATGGCCTGTGGTTTCCAATCGATGTGTCCACCGCCTCGCGTGCGACGATCGGCGGCATGGCCGGCAACAATTCCTGCGGCGGCCGCTCGCTGCGCTATGGCACGATGCGCGACAACGTGGTCGCGATCGACGGCGTTCTGGCGGACGGAACTGCCGGGCATTTCGGCGTGATTGATGCAGAGACGAGTGCGAGCAACACGCCGTCACGCCTTCAGGAACTAACGCGCGATCTTCTCGCCATCGGCCGGCGCGAAGCCGACGAGGTCGCGGCGCGGTTTCCGAAGGTGCAGCGGCGTGTCGGCGGTTATAACATCGATGCGCTTGCGCCCCATCGCGAGATCAATTTCGCGCATGTGCTCGTCGGTTCGGAGGGCACGCTCGCACTGTCTACGGCGATAGAAGTCAAGCTCTCGCCGGTGATCCGCAATCGCGCGCTGGGCGTCGCGCATTTCGGCTCGTTCTATGAAGCGATGAATTCGGCGCAGCACATTGTGCGCTTGCGGCCGATCGCCGTCGAACTCGTCGATGCGACGATGATCGCGCTCGGCCGTGACATCGCGATGTTCCGGCCCTTGATCGAGCGCGTGGTGAAGGGCGAACCGGAGGCGCTGCTGCTTGTGGAGTTCGCCGAGGACGATCAGGCGGAGAACCTGCGCCGCGTCGCGCAGCTCGCCGAACTCATGGGCGATCTCGGTTTCGGCTGGGACCGTGAGCTACGTAAATGGGGCGGCGTGGTGGAGCTCGCCGATCGCGCTACGCAGACCGCGCTGGCCGATTTCCGTGCCGCGGGTCTCAACGTGATGATGTCGATGCGCGATGAGCGCAAGCCCGTCTCGTTTATCGAGGATTGTGCGGTGCCGCTCGAACATCTCGCCGATTATACGGCGCGGCTCAAAGAGGTGTTCGCGCGCAATGGCACGAAGGGCACGTTTTATGCGCATGCCTCGGAAGGCTGCCTGCATGTGCGCCCGGTGCTCAACCTCAAACTCGATCTCGACCTGAAACGCATGCGTGCGATCGCCGAAGAGGCCTTCGCGATGGTGCGCGACTACAAAGGTTCGCATTCGGGTGAGCACGGCGACGGCATCGTGCGCTCGGAATTTCACGAGATGATGTTCGGATCTCGTCTCGTGCGCGCGTTCGGCGAGGTCAAGACGCTCTTCGATCCCGAGGATGCGTTGAACCCCCAACGGATCGTCGATCCGCCGAAATTCGATGACCGAAATTTGCTGCGCTACGGGCCGGATTACGGGCGCTCGGACTTTCAGCCCGTGCTCGACTGGTCGGCATGGCCGGGCGGCGCGTCCGGTTTTCAGGGCGCGACGGAGATGTGCAACAATAACGGCGCCTGCCGCAAATCGGCCGGCGGCGTCATGTGCCCGTCCTATCGCGTGACTCGCGACGAACGCGACGTGACGCGCGGGCGCGCCAACACGCTGCGGCTGGCACTGTCGGGACAGCTCGGCGCCGAGGCGCTGACGTCGGAAGGCGTGCGCGAGACGCTGAACCTCTGCGTCTCATGCAAGGCGTGCCGACGCGAATGCCCGACCGGCGTCGATGTCGCGCGGATGAAGATCGAAGTACAGGCTGCGCGCGCGGCTCAACACGGCTTTTCGCTGCGCGACAGGATTGTTGCGCATCTGCCGGATTATGCCGGGATTGGTGCTGCGCTCGCACCGCTGTTGAACCTGCGAGACCGAATCCCGGGGCTCGCACGAGTGAGCGAACGTCTTCTGCGAATGGCGTATCAGCGGCCGCTGCCGCGATGGCGCAGCGACCGCTTTCGCGAGCCGGCGGCAAGTGTCGGCGATGGCAGAGCCGGGGAGGTCGTGCTCTTTGCCGACACGTTCAACCGCACGTTCGAGCGCGAGACGATCGAAGCCGCGCTCAAAGTTCTCGTCGCCGCCAATTACCGCGTGCATCTGCCGCGCGCTACTGCGGGCAGACGCACGCTCTGTTGCGGGCGCACGCATCTCTCAGTCGGCAACGTCGCGGGGGCGCGGCGCGAGCTCGAGCGCACACGCGACGCGCTGCTGCCCTTCGCGAAGCGCGGCGTGCCGGTTATCGGGCTCGAACCATCGTGCCTCTTGACGCTACGGGACGAGCTGCTGGCGCTCTTCCCAGGCGAGGAGTCGCGCGCGATCGCCGATCAGGCGCTGCTCCTGGAGGAATTTTTGGTGCGGGAAGCGGAGGCGGGGCAACTCGCGTTGCCTCTGGCTGAGACAAAGCGAACAGCGCATCTGCACGGACATTGTCATCAGAAAGCTTTCGGTGCGTTCGGCATTGTCGAAGCGGCGTTGGGCCTTGTGCCGGGCCTCGACGTCAAGCCGATCGAGTCGTCGTGCTGCGGCATGGCCGGCGCGTTCGGTTATCAGGCCGAAACATACGATGTTTCGATGGCGATGGGGGAATTGTCGCTGCTTCCCGCGATACGCGCTGCGGATGCCGACGCAATCATCGTGGCCGACGGTTTCTCATGCCGGCATCAGATCGAGCACGGCACGGCGCGAAAACCGTTACATGTCGCCGAGGTGTTGGCGGGCGCGCTGCGGTAACGCGCCCGACATTCATTTCCCCGTCGTCAGCAGGATCTTGCCGAGGTGCGAGGAGGATTCCATCAATTCATGCGCTTGCCGCGCCTCTTCAAGAGGGAAACTCGCATGCACGATCGGCTTCACTGCGCCTTTTTCGAGGAGCGGCCAGACGCGTTCGCGCAATTCGTCGGCGATTGCGGCTTTCAGCGCGACGGAGCGCGGTCGCAAGGTCGAGCCGGTCAGCGTCAGCCGCCGCACCATCACCGGCGTGTAGTCGAGCTCACTGACTTTCGAGCCGCCTAAAAAGGCGATCTGCACCAGCCGGCCCTCCGTCGCGAGGAGCGAAATGTTCTTCGAAATGTAAGATCCGCCGACCATATCGAGGATAACGTCGGCACCCTTTTTGTCGGTGATCTTCTTCACCTCCTCGACGAAATCCTGTTTGCGATAGTCGATCGCGTGATCGGCGCCGAGCGTGCGGCAGAAGGCGCATTTGTCCGGCGAACCCGCGGTGGCGATGACGGTCGCGCCGAATTGCTTGGCAAGCTGGATCGCCGTCGAGCCGATACCAGAGGAGCCGCCATGGACGAGAAACGTCTCGCCGCTTTTGAGGCGTCCGCGCGTGAAGACGTTGTCGTAAACGGTGAAATAGTTTTCCGGAATGCCGCCGGCTTCCTCCATGCTGAGCGGGCGTGGCCGGGGCAGGCAAAGCGGCGCGTCGGCGAGCGCATATTCGGCGTAGCCGCCGGAACCGACCAGCGCGCAGATTTCATCGCCGATCTTGAGATTTGACACACCGTCGCCGAGCGCGACGATGCGGCCGGCGATCTCCAATCCCGGCACGTCGCTTTCACCGGGCGGCGGCGGATAGGCGCCGGCGCGCTGCGCGCAATCCGGTCGATTGATGCCGGCGGCGACGACTTCGACCAGAACCTTGCCGGCGCTCGGCTTCGGCACGTCGGCTTCGCGGACGCGGATCACCTCGGGTCCGCCTTTTCCGTCGAAATGAATCTCGCGCATGCGCGTGGGCAAGGTCATGAAGCGTCTCCTGATCGGGGTGATGGGAAATACAAGAAACGGCCACGGGAGCAAAGCGGCCGGGCAGGGCGATCAGCGACGCAATTCGAGTAGCGGGAGGGCGCCGGTGGCATATAACAGGTCTCGTAGCTTTTGAGACTGTCATGGAACATCGCCGATTCGGTAGCGCGGGGCGCAATGTCAGCGTCATCGGCCAAGGCACATGGTACATCGACCGTGCACATCGCGCCTCTGCCATTACGGCGCTGCATCGCGGCATCGGCCTCGGCATGACGCACATCGATACCGCGGAATATTACGGCCAGGCGGAAAATATCGTCGGCGAAGCCATTGCCGGGCGGCGCGACGGCATCTTCCTCGTCTCGAAAGTGATGCCGCAAAACGCTTCGCGCGCTGGCACGATCGCCGCGTGCGAGCGGTCGCTGAAGCGCCTGCGAACAGACCGGCTCGATTGCTATTTGTTGCACTGGCGCGGGCAATACCCGCTCGCCGAGACGTTCGCTGGCTTTGCGGCGCTGAAGGCGAGCGGCAAGATTCTGTCCTGCGGCGTGAGCAATTTCGATGTCGCCGATCTCAGGGACGCCGAGGCCGAGGGCGGCAAAGGCGAGATCGCCTGCAACCAGGTTCTCTACCACCTGCAGGAGCGGGCGATCGAACACGCGGTTCTGCCCTGGTGCGCGGAACATGACGTGGCGGTCGTCGGCTACAGCCCGTTCGGCCACGACGCTTTTCCTGAGCCGCAATCGAGAGGCGGGCGTGTTCTGGACGAGATCGCGGCGGCGCACGGCGCGACAGCGCATCAGGTCGCGCTGGCTTTTCTCGTGCGCAGCGCACCGCTTTTCACGATCCCGAAGGCGAGCAACCCGGCGCATGCGGGGGAGAATGCCGGCGCCGGCGGCTTGCGGCTGAACGCAGCCGAGATGGCGCGCATCGACGCGGCTTTCCCATTGGGGCGAAAGCCGCGCAGTTTGCCGATGCTTTAGTTTTAGATTCCCGGTCGCTCCTGCGGAGCGCCGGGAATGACAATGCGGCTTTACAGCAATCCCGCGCCCCGCGCCCATTTGTATTTCGCGGCGAGCACTTCGACCGGAATCTCCGTGGAATAGGCGTAGGCCGGAATGCCGTGCTGGTAGAGATAGTCCGAGGCCTCTTCGACCTCGACGTCGCCGGCGAGCGAGGCGACGATCGGCTTCTCGAAACCTTTCGCCTTCATCTCCTCCTTCACCTCCACCATCAGCTTGGCGAAGACCATCGGCGGCGTCACGATCGTGTGCCAATAGCCGAGGATCAGTGCGTGGATGCGCTCGTCCTCAAGCCCGAGCTTCACCGTATTCTGGTAGGTCTTCGGCGGCTCGCCGCCGGTAATGTCGACCGGATTACCGGCCGCCCCGAAGGGGGGGATGAATTTGCGGAAAGCCTTGTCGAGATCGTCGGGCATCGCCATCAGCTTCAGGCCGTTGTCGACGCAGGAATCCGACAAAAGCACGCCGGAGCCGCCGGCGCCGGTGATGATGAGCACGTTCTCGCCCTTCGGCGTCGGCAGGATCGGCACGCCGCGGGCGAATTCGAGCAGCTGGCGCAGCGAACGCGCGCGCACGACGCCGGATTGCGCCAACACGTCCTCATAGATTTTGTCGTTGCCGGCGAGCGCGCCGGTATGCGAGCTCGCAGCTTTCGCCCCGGCGGAGGTACGGCCGGCCTTCAGCACGATGACCGGCTTCTTCTTCGACACGCGCTTCGCCGCTTCGGCAAAGGCGCGGCCGTCTTTCAAGTCTTCGCAGTGCTGGGCGATGACCTTGGTATTGTCGTCCTGCTCGAAGAAGGCGAGCAGATCGTCCTCGTCGATGTCGGACTTGTTGCCGAGGCCGACGATCGCGGATACGCCCATCTTGGCGGAGCGCGAGAAGCCGATGATCGCCATGCCGATGCCGCCCGATTGCGACGACAAGGCCGCCGAACCCTTGACGTCGTATGCGGTGCAGAACGTCGCGCAGAGATTCTTCCAAGTATAATAGAAGCCGTAGATGTTTGGGCCCATCAGACGGATATTGTATTTGCGTCCGATGTCCTGGAGTTCTTCCTGGCCTTTGACATTGCCGGTTTCGGCGAAGCCAGACGGAATGAGCACTGCGCCGGCGATTTTTTTCTCGCCGCATTCGGTCAGCGCCGCGGCAACGAATTGCGCTGGAATGGCGAACACGGCGACGTCGATGTCGCCAGGCACGTCCTTCACCGACTTATAGGCCTTCATGCCCATGATCTCGTCGGCCTTCGGGTGGATCGGATAGATCTTGCCCTTGTAGCCGCCGTTGATCAGGTTCTTCATCACCGAATTGCCGATCTTGCCCGCTTCCGCAGAGGCGCCGATGACGGCGAGCGCATCCGGCTTCATGATGCGGTTCATCGCGGTGACGATCTCTTCGTTGCCGCGCGTCTGCGGCCGCTTCTTCTGGTCGAAGTCGAGCACGATGCGGACGTCGGCGGCGATCGCGCCGTTCTTCGTCGCGAAAACTGGATTGAGATCGAGTTCGGAAATTTCCGGAAAATCGCTGACGAGCTGCGAGACTTTTACGATTACGTCCGCGAGCGCCTCGCGGTTCACCGGATCGCCGCCGCGCACACCGTGCAGCATTTCGGCCGCTTGGATGCCGTCGAGCATCGACAGCGCATCCGGCTTAGTTGCGGGCGCAAGACGGAAGGTGACATCCTTCAGGACTTCGACGAGCACACCGCCGAGACCGAAGGCGACAAGCTTACCGAACGAGTCGTCGGTGATCGCACCGACAATGACTTCGGTGCCGCCGGTGAGCATCTGCTGCACCTGCACGCCTTCGATCTTGGCATTGGCTTTATAGTTCTTGGCGCTTGCAAGGATCTTGTCGTAGCCCTCGCGCGCCGCGGCCACATCCTTGACGCCAACGATGACGCCGCCGGCCTCGGTCTTATGCAGGATGTCGGGCGAGACGATCTTCATGACGACCGGAAAGCCCATACCTTCGGCGAGTTTCGCAGCGTCGGCAGCGGAGGAGGCGACACCTTCCTTCGGCACTGGAATGCCGTAGGCATCGCAGACGAGCTTGCCTTCCGGCGCGGTGAGACTCGTGCGTTTGTCGGCTTTCACCGCGTCGAGAACTTTGCGAACCGCGTCCTTGTGCGGGCTCGGTTGGGCCGTCATGCGTTCCTCCTCAAAACTTCTCTTGTGCTTGAACTGACAATGCAGCAGCTGTGTTCCGGTGGCATGTGGTATGCCAAGGTGTGTTTTTGTCAAGCGGGGCGCAAGATGATGGTCCAGGAGCCGTCGCCGACAAGAAACGGGCGCCGCGGAATCTAAGACGGGCTCTATGCGACTTCGGCCAGTACGGATTGGCCTTCGAGTATCCTGCAACTACTCTCGTGTTTGCGCCAGCTGCTGTAGCGCACAGGACGCCGTATTGCCGATGATCCGCCCCGCCAACGAAGCCGACCTTCCCGGTATTTTGACCATTTACAACGATGTCATCATTAGCTCGACAGCAGTCTATACCGACAACCCCGTGCCGCTAGAGGAGCGAAAAGCTTGGCTCGATGCGCGCCGCGCGCAGCGCTACCCCGTTCTTGTATCAGTCGATGGCCCAGACGTAATGGGCTTCGCCTCCTTTGGTGATTTTCGTCCGTGGCCCAGTTATCGGCACACGGTGGAACACACGGTGCATGTGCGAAGCGATCGGCGAGGATTGGGAATTGGAGCTAGGCTTGTGCGAGAGCTATTCCCGATGGCGATCGCCCTCGACAAGCACGTCATGATCGCTGGCGTGGACGCGTCGAACGAAGGTTCGCTCCGGTTCCATGAGCGGCTAGGATTCGAAAAGGTCGCTCACTTCAAGGAGGTCGGCCACAAGTTCGGCCGTTGGCTCGACCTCGTATTCCTACAGCGCTTTCTCAAATGATCACGAACTGCCAAATCGAGCATGCGCTCAGGTCGGTATCGCCGTGTGCGGCGCGCGCCGGTGAATTGACACGTGGCATGTGGTATGCCAAAAACAAACGACTTTAGAGCGCGAGAAGCTGAGCCAAACCACTTCATGAAAAGCGCCGGCAGGACACGGGATGAATACGCCCACCACCTCGACGAAACGCCCCCAGAAGATTTCGACGGACGCGCTGTTCTCGCGCATCCAGGTCGAGGACTCGTTTAAGGCCAAGGCGTACGCGGCGCTGAAAGAGGCCATCCTCAAGATGGACCTTTACGGTGCACCCGAGCCGATCATGCTCGATGAGCGTGAACTCTCCGACAGGCTCGGCGTCAGCCGCACGCCGGTGCGCGAAGCCGTTGCCATGCTCGAGCAGGACGGCTTCCTGCGCACGGTGCCGCGGCGCGGCATCCTCGTCGTCAAGAAAAACAAGCGCGAAATCATCGGGATGGTCGAGGCCTGGGCGGCGCTCGAAAGCATGGCGGCGCGCCTGATCACCAACGTCGCGACTGACTCCGACATTCGGGGCCTGCGCCCGCTCTTCGCCGAGTTCAACGACGCGCATCGCCCGGAGCAGCATCTCAGCGATTACTCCTCCGCCAACATCGCCTTCCACCAGGCGATCATCCGAATGAGCGGCTCGGCTGTTCTCGCCGATATGACGGATCACATCCTTCTGCATGTGCGCGGCATTCGCCAACTGACCATCGGGCGGGATAATCGCGCGCAGCGATCGATCGAAGAGCACCTCGGCATTATCGACGCGCTCGAGCGGCGCGAGACGGAGCTCGCTGAGCGGCTGTCGCGGGAACATACGCTGCGCCTCGCCGCTTATGTGGATGAGCACGGCGACGAATTGTTTGGCTGAGATCGCCGCGCGTTCTTTTAAAACGCGCCCAAAGCGCAATCCGGGAGGAAGCGGATGTCCGCATTAGCAAAGCGCATTGATCCGGTGGAAAGCGAAGCCGCTGAACAGCGTGAGCTGACGGACGGCTTTCATCTCGTCATCGATGCGCTGAAGCTGAACGGCGTCAAGACTATCTACAACGTTCCCGGCATCCCGATCACCGATCTCGGCCGTATGATGCAGGCCGAGGGGCTCAGGGTCATCTCGTTCCGGCACGAGCAGCACGCCGGCTACGCGGCATCCATCGCCGGCTATTTGACGAAGAAGCCGGGCATCTGCCTCACCGTCTCCGCGCCAGGCTTCCTCAACGGCCTCACGGCCCTTGCCCACGCCACGACAAACTGCTTCCCGATGATCCTGATTTCGGGCTCCTCTGAGCGTGAGGTCGTCGACCTGCAGCAGGGCGACTATGAGGAGATGGATCAGCTCGCCGTCGCCAAGACGATGTGCAAGGCGGCGTTCCGCGTATTGCATGCCGCCGATATCGGCATCGGCGTCGCGCGCGCCATCCGCGCCGCGGTGTCCGGCCGACCGGGTGGCGTCTATCTCGACCTGCCGGCCAAGCTGTTCGGCCAGGTGATGGATGCCGAGGCTGGACAGAAATCACTCGTCAAAGTCGTCGACCCGGCGCCGGCACAGCTTCCCGGTCCCGACGCCGTCAAGCGCGCGCTTGAGGTCCTGAAGAATGCCAAGCGCCCGCTGATCATTCTCGGCAAAGGCGCGGCTTATGCGCAGGCCGATGAGCAAATCCGCACGCTGATCGAGAAGAGCGGCGTTCCGTTCCTGCCGATGAGCATGGCCAAGGGCCTTCTGCCTGACACGCATCCGCAATGCGCCGGCGCGGCCCGCTCGACGGTGCTGAAAGAGTCCGACGTCGTCATGCTGATCGGCGCGCGCCTCAACTGGCTTTTGTCCCATGGCAAGGGCAAGAGCTGGGGCGAGCCCGGATCGAAGAAGCTCATCCAGATCGACATCGAGCCGAGGGAAATGGACTCGAACGTGGAGATATCAGCTCCGCTCGTCGGCGATATCGGTTCCTGTGTCTCGGCTCTGATCGACGGGATGGGCAGCAAGTGGAGTCCTGCGTCGGCGGACTGGACCAGTGCGGTCACCAAAAAGCGTGACGAGAACATCGCCAAGATGGCGCCACGGCTGATGAACAACAACTCGCCGATGGACTATCACGGCGCTCTTGGGGTGCTGCGCACGATCGTCAAGGAGCGTCCGGACGCCATCCTGGTCAATGAGGGCGCCAACACGCTCGATCTCGCGCGCGGCGTCATCGATATGTACCGGCCGAGAAAGCGTATCGACGTCGGCACCTGGGGCATCATGGGCATCGGCATGGGCTATTCGATTGCGGCTGCGATCGAGACCGGAAACCCGGTGCTCGCGGTCGAAGGCGACAGCGCCTTCGGCTTCTCCGGCATGGAGATCGAGACGATCTGCCGTTACAACCTGCCGGTCTGCGTGGTGGTGTTCAACAACGACGGGATCTATCGCGGCACCGACAGCAATTCGGCCGGCTCGGATCCGGCGACCACGGTCTTCGTCAAAGGCGCACGCTACGATCGGATGATCGAGGCGTTCGGCGGCGTGGGTGTTAACGCCACCTCGCCGGACGAGCTGAGGCGCGCCGTCAACGAAGCCATGGATTCCGGCAAGCCGACGCTCATCAATGCGGTGATCGATCCGGCAGCCGGCAGCGAGAGCGGCCGCATCGGCAACCTCAATCCGCAAAGCGCGATCCGCAAGAAGCCGACGCAGTGACGCTGACAGAGACGAACTAATCTCGGGAGGAACAGAGATGGGTAAGGCACTCGAGGGGGTGAAAATCCTCGACTTCACGCATGTGCAGTCTGGGCCGACCTGCACGCAGCTGCTTGCTTGGTTCGGCGCCGACGTGATCAAGGTCGAGCGTCCTGGTATCGGCGACATCACGCGCGGGCAATTGCGCGACATTCCCGATGTGGACAGCCTCTATTTCACGATGCTGAACCACAACAAGCGCTCGATCACGCTTGATACCAAGCATTCGAAGGGCAAGGAGGTGCTGACCCGCCTTATCGAAACTTGCGATGTCCTCGTCGAGAATTTCGGGCCCGGCGTGCTCGATCGCATGGGTTTCTCCTGGGAGAAGATTCACTCGATCAATCCGAAGATGATCGTCGCGTCGATCAAAGGCTTCGGTCCCGGCCCATATGAGGATTGCAAGGTCTACGAGAACGTCGCGCAATGCACCGGCGGCTCGGCCTCTACCACCGGCTTTCCCGATGGGCTGCCGCTCGTCACCGGCGCCCAAATCGGCGATTCCGGCACCGGCCTGCATCTTGCGCTTGGGATCGTGACGGCACTCTATCACCGCACCCAAACGGGAGAGGGACAGAAGGTTACCGCGGCCATGCAGGATGGCGTGCTCAATCTCTGCCGCGTCAAGCTGCGCGATCAGCAGCGCCTCGCCCATGGGCCGCTGACGGAATACAGCCAATACGGCGAAGGAATCCCGTTCGGCGATGCCGTGCCGCGCGCCGCCAACGATTCTGGCGGCGGACAGCCCGGCCGCATCTTGAAATGCAAGGGTTGGGAGAACGATCCCAACGCCTATACCTATTTCATCACGCAGGCGCCGGTGTGGGCGCCGATCTGCGACATTATCGGTGAGCCGGAATGGAAGACGCATCCTGATTTCGCCACGCCGAAAGCACGGCTGCCGAGGCTCAACCAGATATTCGAGCGTATCGAACAATGGACGATGACGAAGACTAAGTTCGAAGTAATGGACATCCTCAACGAATATGACATCCCTTGCGGGCCGATCCTGTCGATGAAGGAGCTCGCCGAGGATCAGTCGCTGCGTGCGACCGGGACCGTCGTCGAAGTCGATCACCCGAAGCGCGGCAAGTATTTGTCCGTGGGCAACCCGATCAAGCTGTCGGCGAGCCCAAGCGAAGTGACGCGCTCGCCGCTGCTTGGCGAGCACACGGAAGAAATCCTGCGCGATGTGCTCGGCTTTAACGACAATGAGGTAGCTCAAATCCGCGCCTCCGGCGCGACCGAGCCGGCGCCGAAGCGCGCTGCCGCGGAATAGTAAGGGGGGCCATGCGACTAAGGGCGTGTTGTTCGTCCTTAGTCTAAGTCAACACGGACAAAACTAGCTTCGAAAGTTCTTGCGCCGCTGCGCATCCTGCCCGAAGCTGGAATTAGATGTACCAAGAACAACGCTCCGCTAAGAGAGCACCCAGGGAGAGATAGATGCCCACTACAACAATAGCCGCGGGCGCGCCCGCCGGCCGTGTCACCAACGGCTTTCGATGGACGCAACTTGTCCTCGGCATTGCCTGCATGGTGATGATTGCCAATCTGCAATACGGGTGGACGTTCTTCGTCCCCGATATCCAGAAGGCATTCAAATGGGACCGTGCGTCAATTCAATTGGCGTTCACGCTGTTCGTCCTGTTTGAGACTTGGCTTGTGCCGGTCGAGGGCTGGTTTGTCGACCGCTACGGTCCGCGCCTTGTCATCCTTTTTGGCGGCGTGTTTTGCGCAATCGGCTGGGTCGTCAATTCCTATGCGACCTCGCTGAGCGGCTATTATATCGGCCAGATCATCGCGGGTATTGGCGCCGGCGCCGTTTACGGCACTTGCGTCGGCAACGCTTTGAAGTGGTTTCCCGACAAGCGCGGTCTTGCGGCGGGTTTGACGGCCGCCGGCTTCGGCGCGGGTTCAGCTCTGACGGTCGCGCCGATCCAGGCGATGATCAAAGACAGCGGGTTCCAGGCCACTTTCTTCTACTTCGGCATCGGCCAAGGCATCATCATCGTCATCCTTTCGGTGTTCCTGCTTGCACCGCAGCCCGGGCAGGTGCCGCCGCCGATCCAGTCGAACCGCATCGCGCAGACGCGGCGCAATTACCGGCCGATGGAAGTTATACGTCACCCGATCTTCTGGCTGATGTATTTCATGTTTGTCATCGTCGGCGCCGGCGGACTGCTTGTGACGGCTAACCTGAAGCCGATCGGCGCCGACTGGAAGATCGACAACGTGCCGGTCAGTCTTATCGGCCTCACGATGACGGCGGTTACGTTCGCCGCGACGCTCGACCGCATTCTGAACGGCCTTACACGTCCGTTCTTCGGCTGGATTTCCGACCAGATCGGGCGCGAGAACACGATGTTCATCGCGTTCGGCCTCGAAGGGATCGGGATCTATCTGCTGTATCTCTATGGACAGGATCCCTTTTGGTTCGTGATCCTGTCGGGCGCGGTGTTTTTCGCGTGGGGCGAAATCTACTCACTGTTCCCATCGACCTGCACGGATACGTTCGGAGCGCAATATGCGACGACGAATGCCGGCCTGCTTTACACGGCCAAAGGCACAGCGTCATTGCTTGTACCTTTGGGCAACTATCTGCAGCAGAGCAGCGGCAGCTGGGACGGTGTGTTCCTGATTGCGGCCGGCGCCAACATTCTTGCCTCGCTGCTCGCGATCGCAGTGCTCAAGCCATGGCGACGACGTGTCGTCTCGCAGTCCACGGCACAGGCGACGGGCGACCTCTACGCGCAACCTTCTTCCGCGCGATAAGGCAGCGCGCATCCGCCAAAACGCGTAAGCGCCCTTTGCTCATGGCAAGGGGCGCTGATGTTTTCAGCTCATGACGAAGAGCCAGTAACTGCGCTCAATACGAACACGCGCAGCGCCGAAGATAGGTTTGCATCACCTCGCTCGGCGTCGACCGAGGCAACAAGCGATGCAATTGAAACATCACGCTGCCGCGCGATTGCCTGCAGCACCTCCCAGAACGCGCGCTCCAGTGAAATGCTGGTGCGGTGACCTGCGATCACGAGCGAATGCTTGGAAAGATCGGTCGGACGTGCGCCGTCGCTGCTGCGTCCGACACGCTCGATCACGGCTTGGAAGATGGCGTGAGCTCGTGCTGATCGAGCTGCCGCACGGCGCGGTCTCTTTCGGCCTTCAGCCGCTGACGTTCGGCGGCGCTTAGACCGAAAGCAACTCGGTTTTGGGCTGCTTCGGCCTCAGCCTTGCCGCGCCGCGCTGCCTTACGCGCGCGGCGCAAATTGACGAGCTCCGCGCTCACGGCTTCTTTCGGAACGAGTCGATCGAGACGATCTTGTCTCCATCCCCCGCCGGGGCAGGATGCTTCTCTTCCGTTTTGACGGCGCGCGGCCGCGGCCTGATCTCGGCGGGCTCTGAGCCGCTGCCGCGCGGCTTCGCCTTGTCGCTCTCCGCCGCTCGCTTGTCGGTGAGCCGCGGCTTTGGCAATGCGGGAACGCTCCCGGTCTGCGGTGCCTTCGCTTCCGGTTTTGCCGGTTCGCTCGCCGCAGGCTGCGGCGTTTCACTCATCTCCTCGAACTTCAGCCCGAATTGGACCGAGGGATCATAGAATTCCATCAATGCGTTGAAGGGCACATAGAGCCGCTCGGGAACATTCTTGAACGAGAGCCCGACTTCGAAACCATGATCGCTGACGTTCAGGTCCCAGAACTGGTGCTGGAGCACGATGGTCATGCGCTCAGGATATTGCTGGCGCAGGCGGCTCGACAGGCGCACGCCTTCAGCCTGGGTGTCGAAGCTGATGTAGAAATGATGGTCGCCGGAAATTCCGTCTTTGGCTGCGTCGCTGAGGACGCGACGAACCACACCACGCAGCGCTTCCTGCACGCGCAGATCGTAGCGGATCAAATCAGTGGACATTTGCGGAGCGGCCTTGAAGCAAACGAGCCCTAGTTTACGCCAAAGCTGTGGAGGGGAGAAGTGGAGGCTTCTGTTGCCAGGTGCCTCCGGACCCCGCCTGATGGCGCTAACCCTCAGGACTTGAATTCGGTTACCGGCACCGCGTTACGCGGCGACAGCCACCGGAGCATAGTTGTCATTCGCAACTATAGGTTCGGCCCGATGACGGCGGAACCATGCCGGGCAAAAGCGCACCCTTTACACCCTCGTCGATCCTATTTCGCCCCCGCCGGAGCCCAGGCCATTCTCCAAGGTCTGGGCTCTGGTGGAGGCGCCGGGTACCGCCCCCGGGTCCGAAAGGCTTATTACGATGACCATTTATCGCCATAGCCGTCGTGTGACGGCACCCCGAATATAAGCGATACGGACCGTTTCGGAAAGGTAGGCTTGCAGCGGCAGCGAATCCGGCATAAAGATATCCTTATATCTAATCCGAGACCCTGATGCAGCAGACCCGGCTCTCCTTTGATGCTCTCCTTGGTGCCCTTGGGGCGGCCGGCGAGGAGACGCGGCTTCGGCTGCTCCTCCTCCTTTCTGAAGCCGAGCTGACCGTCAGCGAACTTGTCACCATCCTTGGTCAGTCGCAGCCGCGGATTTCGCGGCATCTGAAGCTGCTCGTGGAGGCGGGGCTGGTCGTGCGCCATCGCGAAGGCAGCTGGGCGTTTTTCCTGGCGGCGCCCGGCGAAATCGCCCGGGCGATCTCCGGGTTGCTCGATCCACAGGATCCCGTGCATCTTTCCGACCGCGCGCGGCTCACCGACGTCCGCCGCGCTCGCGATGCCCAGGCCGCCCGCTATTTCGCGGTGCAGGCGCCGAACTGGGACAAAATCCGGGCGCTGCATGTGCCTGAAGAGAGGGTCGAGACGTCGCTCCGCGATATCCTAGGTATTGCGCCGGTGCACGCGCTGCTCGATCTCGGCACCGGCACCGGCCGCATGCTCGAACTTCTGTCGCCGCTTGCCGATCGGGCGATCGGCGTCGACCAATCGCCTGCCATGCTTGCGGTCGCCCGCGCCCGGCTTGAGCGTGCCGGTTTGCGCAACGTGCAGCTGCGCCAAGGCGACATCTACGCTGTGCCGGTCGAGCGCAACGGCTACGACCTCGTCGTCCTGCACCAAGTCTTGCATTACCTCGAGGATCCTGGCCGCGCGTTGCGCGAAGCCGCGCGCGTGCTGCGCCCCGGCGGTCGTCTGCTCGTCGTCGATTTCGCGCCGCATGCGGAAGAAGCCTTGCGCGAGAGTCACGCGCATCGTCGCCTCGGCTTCGGCCACGACGAGATCGAGTCTTATCTCGACGAGGCGTCGCTCGATCTCGCCGATCACCGCGATCTGCCGCCGCTGGTCGGCGAGGGCGGCAAGCTCACTGTCTCCCTTTGGCTGGCGCGCGATCGCCGCACGCAAGCCGACACGCTCCCGCTCAGCCATCGCGAGGTTGCCTGATGATGCTCGCAACACTTCCAAGCCGCGGCGCCCGCGGCGACATCAGCGTGTCCTTCGAGTTCTTCCCGCCGAAAACCGCCGAGATGGAAGCAAACCTCTGGGAGGCGATCGCGCGGCTCGCGCCCTTGCAGCCGCGATTCGTTTCTGTGACGTACGGCGCCGGCGGTTCAACGCGCGAGCGCACGCATGCGACCGTCGAGCGGCTTGTGCGCGAGACAGACATCGCGCCTGCCGCGCATCTCACCTGCGTCGCCGCGAGCCGCGACGAGATCGACGATGTCGTGCGCGCCTATCACCAGGCCGGCATTCGCCACATCGTCGCGCTGCGCGGCGACCCGCAGGGCGGCATCGGCACGGCATTCACGCCGCATCCGCAAGGTTACGCGAATTCGACCGAGCTCGTGGCCGGTATCAGGCGCGTCGGCGATTTCGAGGTCTCGGTCTCGGCCTATCCGGAAAAGCATCCGGAATCATCGTCGCTCGATTTCGACATCGATGTCCTGAAGGCGAAAGTTGATGCCGGGGCGACGCGTGCGATCACGCAATTCTTCTTCGAAAACGAGTGCTATCTGCGCTTTCTCGATCGCGCGCGCTATCGCGGCGTGACGATCCCGATTGTGCCCGGGATCGTGCCGGTCCAGAACTTCAAACAGACCGCGAATTTCGCGAAGCGCGCGGGCGCCAGCGTGCCGCAATGGCTCGCGGACCGCTTCGATGGGCTCGACGACGATCCCGCCACCCGCCGTCTCATCGCTGCGGCGATCGCGGCGGAGCAGGTGCTCGGCCTCGTCGATCGCGGCGTCAGCGATTTCCATTTCTACACGATGAACCGCGCCGATCTCGTTTACGCGATCTGCCATCTCTTGGGCTTGAGGCCAAAGAGCGATGCACAACCTACGGCGGAGGCCGCCTAAGTATGTCTGACACAGTCCGCCACGAACTCGAAGCAGCGGCGCGAGAGCGCATTCTCGTGCTCGACGGTGCGATGGGGACGATGATCCAGGATTTGCGCTACGATGAAGCGCAATTCCGAGGATCCCGCTTTGCCGATTGGAAGCAGGATGTCCGCGGCAACAACGATCTCTTGATCCTGACGCAGCCGGACGCGGTGCGCGACATACATCTCGCCTATTTCCAGGCGGGCGCGGATATCGTCGCAACGAATACGTTCTCTTCCACGGCGATCGCTCAGGCAGATTACGGCATGGAAGCGATCGTCCGCGACCTCAATCGCGACGGCGCGCGGCTCGCCAAAGAAGCCGCGGCGCTTGCCGAGAAGCAGGACGGCCACCGCCGCTTTGTCGCCGGTGCGCTCGGGCCAACCAATCGCACCGCGTCGATCTCGCCCGATGTCAGCAATCCAGGCTTCCGTGCCGTCAGTTTCGCCGATCTGCGTCTTGCTTATGCGGAAGCCGTGCACGGCCTGATCGAGGGCGGCGCCGACCTTCTCTTGCTCGAGACAATTTTCGACACGCTGAACGCCAAGGCCGCGGTGTTCGCGATGGAGGAAGTGTTCGCGGAAACGGGAACGCGTCTGCCGGTGATGATTTCCGGCACGATCACCGACCTCTCCGGCCGCACGTTATCGGGCCAGACGCCGGAAGCGTTCTGGCACTCGCTGCGCCATGCGAAACCGTTCTCGATCGGCTTGAATTGTGCGCTTGGTGCGCGCGAAATGCGCGCGCATCTGGCGGAAATCTCCCGCGTTGCCGACACGCTCGTCTGCGCCTATCCGAATGCCGGACTGCCGAACGAATTCGGGCTTTACGACGAGAGCCCGGAATACATGGCCTCGCTCATTGGCGAATTTGCCGATTCCGGCTTGGTGAACATTGTCGGCGGCTGCTGCGGCACCACTCCCGACCATATCCGCGCGATTGCCGAACGCGTCGCCGGCATCGCCCCGCGCAAGGTGCCGAGCTTCGAGCCGCGCCTGCGGCTCTCGGGTTTGGAGTCGTTCACGCTTACGCCGGACATTCCCTTTGTCAATGTCGGCGAACGCACCAACGTCACCGGCTCGGCGAAATTCCGCAAGTTAATCAAGAACGGCGAGCTATCGGCCGCGTTGGACGTCGCGCGCGATCAGGTCGCTAACGGCGCGCAGGTCATCGACGTCAATATGGATGAGGGGCTGCTCGATTCCGCCAAAGCAATGGAGGAGTTTCTGCATCTCGTCGCGGCGGAGCCCGATATTGCGCGAGTGCCGGTCATGATCGATTCCTCGAGATTCGAGGTGATCGAGGCCGGCCTGAAATGCGTGCAAGGGAAGCCGATCGTCAATTCGATCTCGATGAAGGAAGGCGAAGCGGCTTTCATCGACCATGCGCGCACTGTGATGCGCTACGGCGCGGCGGTCGTCGTCATGGCCTTCGACGAGCAGGGCCAGGCCGATACACGCGAGCGCAAGGTCGAGATTTGCACGCGCGCGTACCGCATTCTCACGGAACAGGTCGGCTTTGCGCCGGAAGACATCATCTTCGATCCGAACATTTTTGCCGTTGCGACCGGCATCGAAGAGCACGACAATTACGGCGTCGATTTCATCGAGGCGACCCGCCAGATCCGCGAAACGCTGCCGCACGTTCATATCTCGGGCGGCGTCTCCAACCTGTCCTTCTCCTTCCGCGGCAACGAACCGGTCCGCGAGGCGATGCACACCGTCTTCCTCATGCACGCGATCAAGGCCGGCATGGACATGGGCATCGTCAATGCCGGCCAGCTCGGCGTCTACGAGAATATCGATCCGGAGCTGCGGGAGCTTTGCGACGATGTCGTCCTCAACAAGCGCCCGGACGCGACCGAGCGGCTGCTGGCCATCGCCGAACGCTTCCGCGAACAGGCCGGCAAGAGCGAAGCGAAGAATGAGGCGTGGCGGAGCGACTCCGTTGGCAAGCGGCTTGAACACGCGCTCGTCAACGGCATCACAGATTATATCGAGCCCGATGTCGAGGAAGCGCGCGCGGCCTCGGCCCGTCCGCTTGATGTGATCGAAGGTCCCCTGATGGCCGGCATGAACGTCGTCGGGGATCTCTTCGGGCAGGGCAAGATGTTCCTGCCGCAGGTCGTCAAATCGGCGCGGGTGATGAAGCAGGCGGTCGCTTATTTGACGCCGTTCATCGAGGCGCAGAAGGAAAGTGGCGCGCGCAAGACGAACGGCAAGATCCTGATGGCGACCGTCAAAGGCGATGTGCACGATATCGGCAAGAACATTGTCGGCGTCGTGCTCGGCTGCAACAATTACGAGATCCTTGATCTCGGCGTTATGGTGCCCGCGGCGAAGATTCTCGCGACAGCCAAGGCGGAGAAGGTTGACGCGATCGGCCTGTCCGGGCTGATCACGCCGTCACTTGAGGAGATGTGCTTCGTCGCCTCCGAAATGGAGCGCGAAGGTTTCGATATGCCGCTGCTGATCGGCGGTGC
Source organism: Methylobacteriaceae bacterium (assembly GCA_034669505.1). Taxonomy (GTDB): domain Bacteria; phylum Pseudomonadota; class Alphaproteobacteria; order Rhizobiales; family Beijerinckiaceae; genus JAFASC01. Next base: position 34,199 of record JAXDNJ010000033.1, on the reverse strand, counting down.
GACCACGAGCCGCGTGCATACCGCGGTGAAAATCCATCCGAATTATGCGCGTGGCCAAGCGGTCTATGTGACCGACGCGAGCCGCGCCGTAGGGGTCGCGCAGGCGCTGCTCTCGGACGAAATCCGCCCGCAATATGTCGAGCAGGTGCGCAAGGAATATGCGAAAGTCGCCGATGCGCATCGCCGCGCCGAGGCCGATAAGCAGCGCCTGTCGCTCGCACGTGCGCGCGACAACAAATTCAAGATCGATTGGGCGAGCTACGATCCGCCGCGTCCGGCTTTTTTGGGCACGCGTGTGTTCCGCACCTACGACGTTGCGGAACTCGTGCCGTTTATCGATTGGACGCCGTTCTTCCAGACCTGGGAATTGAAGGGCCGTTTCCCGGCGCTGCTCGAAGACGAAAAGCAAGGTGCTGCGGCGCGGCAGCTCTACGAAGATGCGCAGGAAATGCTCACGCGCATCGCGCAGGAGCGTTGGTTCAATCCGAAGGCGGTGATCGGCTTCTGGCCGGCCAATGCCGTCGGCGACGACATTCGCCTGTTCACGGGCGAGTCGCGGCGCGACGAACTCGCGACCTTCTTTACCTTACGCCAACAGGTGTCGAAGCGCGGCGAAGGCCGCGCCAATCTGGCGCTCGCCGATTTCGTCGCCCCCCTCGACAGCGGCAAGGGAGATTATATCGGCGGGTTCGTCGTCACATCAGGCGCGGAAGAAGAAAAAATCTCCGCGCGCTTTGCCCGCAACAACGATGATTATCGCTCGATCCTGGTGAAAGCGCTGGCCGATCGTCTCGCGGAAGCGCTGGCCGAACGCATGCACGAGCGCGTTCGCCGCGAATTCTGGGCATATGCGCCTGAAGAGGAGCTCACGAGCGAGCAGCGTCTCGCCGAGGCCTACCGCGGTATCCGCCCGGCGCCGGGCTATCCCGCGCAGCCCGATCATACGGAGAAGGCGACGCTGTTCCGTCTCCTCGAAGCGGAGAAGCGCACGGGCGTGACGCTGACGGAAAGCTACGCGATGTGGCCGGGTTCATCCGTCGCCGGACTGTATCTGTCGCATCCTGAGGCGCACTATTTCGGCGTCGCCAAAGTCGAGCGCGATCAGGTGGAGGATTATGCGCGGCGCAAGGACATGACGATCACTGAGGTCGAGCGCTGGCTCGCGCCGATCCTCAACTACGATCCGGCGGCGTATAACAAGGTGGCGGCGTAGTCTCTCTACGCCGCCCGCGCCTGCGTCTGCATCACCTCACGTTCTTCCGCGACTTCTTCGGTGAGCACCGTGAATTCCTGCAGCCAATGCGGGCCGAACGTGTGGATCATCGGAATGTCGGCGGCGTCGAGCCCGCGCGCGACGACGATGCGACCGATGCGCGGCACGTTGTGGCGGCCATCGAAGGTGTACCAGCGCCCGTCGAGATAAACTTCCGTCCAGGCGTTGAAGTCCATCGGGGCCGGATCCGGCGGCACGCCGATATCGCCGAGATAGCCGTTGCAATAGCGCGCCGGGATGTTCATCGCGCGGCAAAGCGCGATCGACAGATGCGTGAAGTCGCGGCAGACGCCAAGCCGCTCTTCGAGCCCTTCCGCGGCGGTGCGCGTCGGGCGCGCATGCGGATAGCCGAATTCGAGATGATTGTGCACGAAGTCGAAAATCGCCTGCACGCGGTTCCAGCCGGGCTTCACGCCGCCGAATTGCGACCAGGCAAAACTCCCGAGCTTATCGACTTCGCAATAGCGGCTGTTGACGAGATACCGCAGCACCTCATCGGGTAATTCCTGCACGGGTACTTCGCGCGCATCCGGCGCGACCACGTCAGGCTCGCCCGAATCGTGCACGATCGTCTCGGTTTTCAGCCGCGTCACGCCAGCCGGCGATATCAGACGCGCGCAGCGATTGCCGAAGGAATCGGTGAATTCGCGAAGCCCGGCATTTGGCTCGACACAGATTGTATCCGGGTGGAGTAAATCGCGCGTACGGCCGCGCTCGATGCCCAGCTTGAGCATAGTCGCAACGGGTTGCGGGCAAGAATAGGCTATATCGAATCCGACGCGGATCAGCATCAAACCTCCACGAGCATCGTCTGTCTGCGAGAGCAGACCTTAACAAATGTTGTGAAGTTGAACGTGGCGATTATGTCTCGGTTCCGCGGCGCGAGCGCTCAAATTGCAGGCGCGCTGACCACTAGACGGGCAAGCGTGTCGCGGCTGGAGGGGTCGGCAATGCCATGCACCAAAGCCGGCCGGAAATGGCGCTGAAACGCCGTGACCACCATCGCGGTGGTATCGTCGTACGTACCGGTGACGGAGATGCCGTAGCCGTAGCTCGCGAGGGCTTGCTGCAGCTCCTCGACCTCAGGGCCGGTATCGTCGAGCTGCAGCGAGTGCCCCTCCGTCCCGAGCGCAGCCGGCGCGACCCAATGGCCGATTCCGGCGGCTGCGAGCCGCTCCCAGGGGAAGATCTCACCCGGATCAATCTTGCGGCCGACGGCAATGTCGGAATGGCCGAGAATGCGCCTCGGCATGATACCGTGGCGGACCGCGATGTCCTTGCAGAGCGCTATCACCGTCTCGATCTGCCCATCCTCGAAGGGCGGGGCACCGTATTTGTGGCCGGCATTGGCCATCTCGATCCCGATCGAGCGGGCGTTCATGTCGCTCTCGCCGGCCCAGGTGCCGCGCCCCGCGTGCCAGGCGCGGCGCGCCTCCGGCACAAGCTGGAACGCCTCGCCGTCGGCGCTGACGAGGTAGTGACAGGAAACCTCATGGACGGGGTCGCACAGGAGGTCGAGCGCGGCGTCGGCGCTCTCCATGCCTGTATAATGCAGAACGATCGAGTCGATCGGCCTGCCCTTGCGCTCGTTGTGGTTCGGCGAGGGGTGCGGGCGCACGCCGATGCGGCTGTCGGGCCGGAATTCGTGAATCATCGCCTCGCCCAGACCCCGGCTGCTCTGCACGCGTTGGGAAGCAGCACCGAACATCAACTCTTCCCTCGAATCATCGGATTAGCCAAGGAGCAGACCTTCACTCGCGCATCCAAACTGGAGCGTAAATCCCGGCGGCGGAGAAGGTTGCGTGGTGTAACGCAGATGTCACGATCCCTTCGCTGAGATTGACCGCCATCCCGAAGGGTCCTATGCCCGCTCTCGCCAGCCGGCCGGATGGCCGCTGCTTTAAGCAGAGGAAAGTCCGGGCTCCATGGAGACACGGTGCCGGATAATGTCCGGCGAGGGTGACCTCAGGGAAAGCGCCACAGAAAGCAAACCGCCGGTGCGGCCGCAGGGCTGCGGCGGCAAGGGTGAAAGGGTGCGGTAAGAGCGCACCGCGCGGGCGGCAACGTCCGTGGCATGGCAAGCCCCACCGGGAGCAAGACCGAATAGGGGCGAGGGGCGCGGCGACGCGCCTAGGCCCGTCTCTGGGCCCTCGCCCGGGTTGGTCGCTCGAGGCGGCCGGCAACGGCCGTCCCAGAGGAATGGCCATCGCGCGCTAGCTTAGCGCCATACATAACCCGGCTTATAGGCCGGCTGGCACCTCTAGCACGAAGCGCCACAGATAGCTCGAAGCGCGACAGAAGCGGGGCTTCGCAGCCTCATCATCAACGCGGCCTTAACCTTAGCAAAGCTTAATGGACTGTGCCGCCGAAGCTGTGCACAAAGCGGCGTTTACATTGACGCCCAAGCTTTCCCATGCTATCCCAAATCATCCCGTTTCGAGTTTTTGCCGGGCGTCCTTCGCTCCACGTCCTCTTGAGGGCGCCCGACGAAGCCTGCCCGCATGAGACCCCGGGCGGGGCGGATCGCGTGCTGCTTTCGTGTGAGCGTTCGGGTGGGCGGCTTAGAGCGTTTCGTCTCGCATTTCGTCAGCAGGCTCGACGCCAAGGGGCGTGTTTCGATCCCGGCGCCGTTCCGCTCGGTCCTTATGCGGGATGGGTTCGAAGGCCTTTATCTCCATCCCTCACTCCATGCGACGGCGCTCGATTGCGGTGGCAACGCGCTGTTGAAGGAGATCGACGCACTTCTCGAAATGCACCCGCCCTATTCGGTGGAACGCGACGTCCTCTCGACCGCGCTCATGGGCACGAGCGAGATCCTCAAAATGGACCCGGAGGGGCGGATCAGCTTGAGCGAAGCGGCGAAGGCGCATGCGAGGATTTCCGCGGACGTCGTTTTCGTCGGCTTGGGCGACAAGTTCCAAATTTGGGAGCCGAGCCGCTTTCGTTCGCACCTCGACGAGGCCAAGGAGAGGTTGCGCACGATGCGGAGGGACCTTGGCGCCCGATCCGCGGCCGGACATGCGGTCGATGCGCAAGCGCCGCGAGGAGCACGGGAATGAACAAGGGTCGCGGCGCCGCTCCTCCAGGCGCCGCTGGCGGACCGGCCCGACACATTCCCGTGCTCCGCGAGCGCGCCCTCGAAGCGCTTGCGGTCAAGCCGGGCGGCCTCTATCTCGACGCGACATTTGGGGCGGGCGGCTATACGCGCGCCATCCTTGCGAGCGAGGGAACTCGCGTTATCGCGCTCGATCGCGATCCGATCGCGATCGCAGCGGGCGCGGCGTTGGTCACGGACTTTGCGGGGCGGCTGGCGCTGATCGAGGCGCGCTTCGGCGATCTCGCCGAAGCGGCGGAACAAGCCGGGCTCGGCCCGTTTGACGGCGTCGTTCTCGATATCGGTGTCTCCTCCATGCAGCTCGACGAAGCCGACCGCGGCTTCTCCTTCCGCCTCGATGGCCCGCTGGACATGCGCATGGAAAAGAGCGGCAGGAGCGCCGCCGATCTCATCAACGAGGCGGACGAAGAGCGCCTTGCCGACGTTTTCTTCTATTACGGCGAAGAGCGGATGGCGCGGCGCATCGCCCGCGCGATCGTCAGCGACCGTAAGTCGGTGCCGTTCACTTCGACAAAGGCGCTCGCCGATCTGATCGCGCGGATCGTGCCGCATAAGCCGACCGATATTCATCCGGCGACGCGCACGTTTCAGGCGCTACGCATCGCGGTCAATGACGAACTCGGCGAACTCGTCCGTGCTCTCGAAGCGGCCGAACGCGTCCTTAAACCTGAAGGCCGGCTAGCCGTCGTCACCTTCCATTCGCTGGAAGATCGTATTGCCAAGCAATTCTTCGCGAAGCGCTCTGGGCGCGGACGTGCTGCCTCGCGGCTTCTGCCCGGCGAGATCGCGCCGGCAGAGGCGACCTTTGTCGTGCGCGGCCATCAACCGATCCTGCCGGATCAAACTGAGATGACGGCGAATCCGCGCGCGCGCTCGGCAAAACTGCGCTTCGGCATCCGCACATCTGCGCCCGCGCAGCACGCGGACCTCGCGCTTCGAAACCTCGTATCGTTACCCGATCGTGTCAGGAGCGGACGCCGATGATCCGCTTTCTCAACATCCTCGCCATTGCGGCTTTGATCGGCTCCGCCGTCTACGCCTATACGATCAAATATGAGACGATCTATCGCACCGAGCAGATCGCCAAAATGAAGCACGAAATCCAGGCCGAACGCGACGGGATCGGCGTGTTGCGCGCGGAATGGGCACATCTCGCACGACCCGAGCGTATCCAGGAACTCGCGACGAAATATCTCGATCTACAGCCTCTCTCGCTGAATCAGGTCGTGGCCGGCGGCGCACTGCCCGAGAAAGCCGCCCGCGTCGATGCGATCGGGCGCAAGCTCGAGACGCTCGGTCTTGGCGAGCCGACAAATACGCCGCGCGCCAAGACCGCTCCGTCGGGTACGACACCGGGGCCCGCACGATGACAATGCCCGCCACTGATTTCGAACCGGCCGTCGAGATGCCGGCAGCAGTGCCGCGGCGTCGACCCGTCCGGCCATTCTTCCAAACCTTGTTCTCGACCAATCTCGACAAGGGCCGCGGGCGCATCCGTCTGGTCGCGCTCTGCTTCTTTTTTCTATACGCGACGATCGGCGGGAGGCTGATCTATCTTGGCTTCAAGCCGGACCCGCAAAGCATTCGCCGCGCCGCGGCCGATGCGCTCTCCGGCGCGCGCCCTGACATTCTGGACCGCAACGGCGAAATCCTCGCGACCGACGTTAAAGTGATGTCGGTCTTTGCCGAACCGCGCCGCATCATTGACAAAGATGAAGCGACCGAACTGCTCACCGCCGTGCTGCCGGATGTCAATGCGCGCGAACTGCGCGACCGGCTCGCGTCGCGGAAGGGCTTCGTCTGGGTAAAGCGCGGCATCACGCCGAAACAGCAGCAGGAAGTTTATCATCTCGGATTGCCCGGGGTGGGTTTTCTGCCGGAGAACAAACGCGTCTATCCGAATGGACCAATCGCGGCGCACGTGCTCGGGTTCGCCAATCTCGACAACGTAGGTATCGCCGGAATCGAGAAATACATAGACGGGCAGGGGCTCGCCGATCTGCACAATGCCGGCTTCAATCTGACGGCGGAAGGCCTGAAGCCGATCCAGCTTTCTCTCGATCTGCGTCTTACGCACGGACTGCGCGACGAAATCGCAAAAGGCATCGAGAAATATCGCGCCAAAGCCGGTGGCGGCGCGATTCTCGATGTGAACACCGGCGAGGTTGTCGCGCTTGCCTCGCTGCCCGATTACGATCCGAACAATCCTGCCGAGGCGCTCGATCCGCTGCATATCAATCGGCTCGCCGTCGGCGTCTATGAGATGGGCTCGACGTTTAAAGCGATTTCCATCGCCATGGCGCTCGAACTCAACAAGGTGACGCTACGCTCGAGCGTTGACGCGCGCAGCTCGCTGCGCTTCGGTCGCTTCACCATCCACGATTTCCACGCGACGCATCGCATCCTTACCGTGCCGGAGGTTTTCACGCATTCCTCGAACATCGGCACGGCGCGCATGGCGCTGATGGTTGGCGTCGAAGGCCACAAAGCCTTCCTTAGAAAGATGGGTCAGCTCGACCGGCTGCGCACCGAATTGCCGGAAAATGCCGAGCCGCTCATTCCGAAGCGCTGGAGCGAACTCAACACGATGACGATCGCCTTCGGTCAGGGCCTCAATGTCGCGCCGCTGCAGGCGCTGATGGCGGTTGGGGCGCTCGTGAACGGCGGCATGATGATGAAGCCGACGTTTTTGAAGCGCAGCGAAGAGGATGCGCAGAAGGACGCCGTGCGCGTCGTGCGGCCGGAGGTCAGCGAATCCATGCGCTACCTGATGCGTCTCAACGCGATCGAAGGCTCCGCCAAACTCGCCAACATTCCCGGCTATTACATCGGCGGCAAGACCGGGACGGCCGACAAGATTTTCCACGGCCATTATTCCAAGGACAAGGTGTTCACGACCTTCATGGCGATCATGCCGGCGGACAAGCCGAAATACCTCATGCTCGTCCTCTACGACGAGCCACAGGGCTTGCCCCAGGACGGCGGCTATCATACGGCAGCCTATAATGCAGGCGCCGTGACCGGCCGCGTCATAGAGCGGCTCGGGCCGATGATGGGCCTGCCGCCGCGCTTCGACCCGCCGGCGCAGCCTTTCCCGCTGCTGGCGAAGCTCGGCTACGGCATGGCCAACGTGGCGGGGACTGCGACGACCCACGGAGGGCATTGATGCGCCTTCACGACCTCCTGCCGGCCGTTTCCGGTGCGGCGGAGCTGACGCAGGATGTGAGCGGGGTGACCGCCGACAGCCGCGAGGCTGTGCCGGGCTCGGTATTTTTCGCCGTGTCGGGGACGCAAGCGGACGGGCTTGCGTATGCCGACGATGCGATCGCGCGCGGTGCCGTGGCCGTCGTCGCGGAGCGGCCATTTGAAACTGGGCGGCCCGGCGTTGCGAACGTGGTCGTGCCGGATGTGCGTGCCGCTTTGTCGCAAGCTGCAGCGGCGCTTTATCCGCGCCAGCCGGGCACGATTGTTGCGGTCACCGGCACAAGCGGCAAGACCTCCGTCGCCGCCTTCGTGCGGCAGATCTGGGCGGCACTCGGACATGCGGCCGCCTCGCTCGGGACGATCGGCATTGTCGCGCCTTCGCAGACTGTGTACGGGTCGTTGACGACGCCGGATCCGGTCACCCTGCACGAGACGCTGCAGAAGCTCGCCGATGACGGCGTCACACATCTGGCAATGGAAGCATCTTCGCATGGGCTTGAACAGCGCCGGCTCGATGGCGCGCGGCTGAGCGCCGCCGCGTTTACCAATCTGTCGCGTGATCACCTCGATTACCATGCGAGCCTCGACGATTATCTCGCCGCCAAACTGCGGTTGTTCGACGTGCTGCTGCAGCCAGGACGGGCCGCTGTGGTCGACGCAGATAGCGACGTCTCTGCAAAAGTGATCGCGGCGTGCGAAAAGCGCGGGCTGCAGGTGCTGAGCGTCGGTGTGCGCGGCGAGGCTCTTCGCCTCGCGTCGCATGAGCCGGACGGTCTTGGTGCGCGGCTCATGATCGAATACGGGGGCAAGACTTTCTCCGTCCGCCTGCCGCTTGCCGGAAACTTCCAGACATCGAATGCGCTGGTCGCCGGTGGGCTGTGCATTGCAACAGGGGACGCGCCCGATACCGTCTTCGCGGCGCTGGAAAAGCTTCAGGGCGCGCCGGGCCGGCTTGAACTGATCGGCACGCGCGCCGGCGCGCCGATCTATGTCGATTACGCGCATAAGCCCGATGCGCTGGAGAAGGCGCTCGCCGCTCTGCGGCCGCTGGCGCGTGGGCGCCTCCTCGTTGTCTTCGGCTGCGGGGGAAACCGCGATCGCGGCAAGCGCCCGCTGATGGGAGAGATCGCCGCACGCGAAGCTGACGTCGTGATCGTCACCGACGATAATCCGCGCTCGGAAAATCCCGCCAACATCCGCGCCGCGATCCTCGAAGGCGCGCGCAGGGTCGCGGCAAATAAGGCGGTGGAGATCGGCGACCGCCGCGCGGCTATTGCCGCCGGAGTTGCCGAGTTGCGCGGCGGCGACGTTCTGGTGGTTGCGGGCAAAGGCCACGAGACCGGTCAGATCGTCGGCGACAAAGTGCTGCCCTTCTCCGATCATGAAGCGATCCGCGATGCGCTCAGGGAGCACGCGGCATGAGCGCTCCCTTGTGGACAGGCCTCGCGCTTGTCGGCCCGCTCGATGCACGCGTCAGCGGTGGCTTACCCGTCAGTGTCAGCGGCATTTCCATCGATACGCGCACGCTGCAACCTGGTGAGCTGTTCTTCGCGATCAAAGGCGACAACAATGACGGCCACGATTATGTGCGCGCCGCATTCGAGGCCGGCGCCGCAGCTTGCGTGATCGCTGAAGCCCATGCCGATGCGCTCGCCGGCGCGGGTGCCTTCTTCGTCGTGAATGACACGCTTGCCGCCTTGCAGCGACTCGGTCGCGCCGCGCGCGATCGCTCGCAGGCGCGGATCATCGCGGTCACCGGGTCGGTCGGCAAAACCTCGACCAAAGAAGCGCTGCGTACAGTACTCTCGACCGCCGGCTTAACGCATGCTTCCGCGGCGTCCTACAACAATCACTGGGGCGTGCCGCTGACGCTGGCACGCATGCCGGCCGATACGCGCTACGGCGTTTTCGAAATCGGCATGAATCACGCGGGCGAGATCACGCCCCTCGTCGCCATGGTGCGTCCGCATGTTGCGATCATCACCAAGATCGCCCCTGTGCACCTGGAGTATTTCGACTCCATCGATGCGATCGCCGACGCCAAAGCGGAGATTTTCTCCGGCTTGGTGGAAGATGGCATTGCCCTCCTAAATCGAGACGACGAGCAGTTCGATCGCCTGCGCGAGCGTGCTCAACAATGTTCCGTCAGCCGCATCTTCAGTTTCGGCGAGCACGCCGAGGCCGATGCGCGGCTCACCGGCCTCGATCTCAGTGAGGATTCCTCGCGCGTCCACGCCCGCGTTCTCGATCGCGACCTGACTTATGAGCTCGGCGTGCCGGGAAAACATTTCGCGCTGAACTCGCTCGCGGTCCTGCTCGCTGCACATGAAGCGGGCGTCGATCTCGACCGCGCCTCTTCCGCGCTCGCCTATATCGAAGCACCGGCCGGGCGAGGCCGCCGCGAAAACCTGCGCAGCCCGGACGGCGCGATCACGCTAATCGACGAGAGCTATAACGCCAATCCCGCCTCGATGCAGGCGGCGCTCGATGTTCTCGGCAGCGCAAAAATCAACGGCGAGGGCCGCCGCATCGCGGTGCTCGGCGACATGCTGGAACTCGGGAGCCAATCGATCGCACTGCATAGCGGTCTAGTGGGACATATCGAGCGGAATTCCGTCGACCTGGTTTTCGCCGCCGGCCAGGACATGCGCCACCTTTTCGACGCATTGCCCGAGCGGATACGCGGGAGCTGGGCACCGCGCGCGAGCGAGCTGCATGCGCCGGTGATTGAAGCGATCCGCGGAGGCGACATCGTGATGGTGAAGGGGTCGAACGGCAGCCGCATGGGCCCGATTGTCGCCGCCCTGCGCGATCATTTCCGCGCGCGCGCGGCGTCGGCCGAAGGGTGATTGCATGCTGACGTGGCTTGCGGACTTCTCGCATCTGTTCAGTCCGCTCAACCTTTTTCGCTACATCACCTTCCGCACCGCCGGCGCCTCGACGACGGCGCTGCTTTTCGTGTTCTTTTTCGGGCCGAGCATCATCGCTGCGCTGCGTCTAAAGCAGGGTAAAGGCCAGCCGATCCGCGAGGACGGCCCGCAGTCGCATCTGTTGACGAAGAAGGGCACGCCGACGATGGGAGGGCTGATGATCCTGTCGGGCCTCATCGTATCCACGTTGCTCTGGGCCAATCTGAAAAGCCCATATGTTTGGATCGTTCTGCTGGTCACCATGGGCTTCGGCTCGATCGGCTTCTACGACGATTATCTAAAGGTGACGAAACAATCGCATAAGGGTTTTCCCGGGCGCCTGCGGCTCGCCTTAGAGGTGCTGATTGCGCTTATAGCAAGCGTGTTCATCGTGCGCTTCGGGACCGTGCATGCAACGGCATTGGCCGTTCCGCTGATCAACGGATTTGTGGTCGATCTTGGCTGGGCGTTTTTTCTTTTTGCGCCGCTCGTAGTGGTCGGCGCGGGTAATGCGGTCAATCTGACCGACGGCCTTGACGGGCTTGCCATCGTGCCGGCGATGATTGCTGCCGGTACTTTCGGCGTGATTGCCTGGGCGGCTGGCAATGCGATTTTCTCCAACTACCTCGGCATCAACTTCATTCTCGGCACCGGTGAATTGCTGGTCGTCAGCGGTGCCCTCGTCGGCGCAGGCCTGGGCTTCCTGTGGTTTAATGCGCCGCCGGCGCAGATCTTCATGGGCGATACCGGCTCGCTCGCACTTGGCGGCTTGATCGGAACGATCGCGGTCGCGATCAAGCACGAGATCGTGCTTGTCATCGTCGGCGGATTGTTTGTCGTCGAGGCGTTGTCCGTCATCGTACAAGTCATTTCGTTCAAGCTGACCGGCAAGCGGGTGTTCCGCATGGCGCCCATCCATCACCATTTCGAGCAACTCGGCTGGTCCGAGCCGCAGATCGTCATTCGCTTCTGGATCATCGCCTTCGTGCTGGCGCTCGTCGGCCTCTCCACGCTGAAGGTGAGGTGATGATTCCGCTCACCAGCTTCGAAGGAAAGCGGGTTGCGCTGTTCGGGCTCGGCGGCTCCGGGCTCGCGACCGTCCGTGCGCTTCTCGCTGGCGGCGCCGACGTCGCGGCCTATGATGACAACGAGCAGGCGCGCGACGCGGCGCAAGAGCAAGGCCTGACAATTACCGAATTGAAGCTCGCCGATTGGCGCGACTACACCGCGCTGATCTTGTCGCCAGGCGTTCCGCTGACGCATCCCGAGCCGCATTGGATGGTTGCGCGAGCCCGCGACGCCGGCGTCGAGATCATCGGCGACATCGAGCTGTTCTGCCGCGAACGCGCGAAGATCACCCCGGACGCGCCGTTCATCGCCATCACCGGAACCAACGGAAAGTCGACGACGACCGCGCTGATCGCGCATCTTTTCCACGCGTTCGGCCATGATGTGCAGCTCGGCGGCAATATCGGAACGCCGATCCTCGCGCTCGAGCCGCCGTCGCCGGCCCGCGTGCATGTGATCGAGCTTTCCTCGTTCCAGATCGATCTCACGCCGTCATTGAAACCTTCTGTTGGCGTGCTTTTGAACCTCACGGCAGATCACCTCGACCGGCACGGCACGATGAGGGCGTATGCGGCGATCAAGGAGCGCTGCGTCGCGGGCGCCGATCGCGCGGTAATCGCCATCGACGACGAATATACCCTTGCCATCGCAGAGCGGCTGCGCCGCGCCGGAAAGCCGCTCACGCGCATCCTGACGACGCATCGCGAATTGCGCGACGGCATCGTCGTCGAAGGCGATGAGCTGATCGAACGCCGCCGCGGCCAGTCCACATCAGTCGCGAGCCTTGTCGGGATTGCCTCCTTGCGCGGCCGCCACAACGCGCAGAATGCCGCCGCCGCGGTCGCCGCACTCGGCGATCTCGCGCACGACCGCGTACGGCTGCAGCAGGCGCTCCGCAGCTTCCCTGGCCTGCCGCATCGCATGGAAGAGGTCGGCCGGCGCGGGCGGGTTCTCTTCATCAACGATTCGAAAGCCACCAACGCCGATGCGGCGGAGAAGGCGCTGTCCTCCTTCGAGCCGATCTACTGGATCGCCGGCGGCAAGGCGAAGGAGGGCGGCATCGAGCCGCTGCGGCCGCTGTTTCCGCGCATCGCCGGCGCTTATCTGATCGGCGCCGCGGCAAATGATTTTGCCCGCACGCTTGAAGGCAGTGTGGCCTACGACATGTGCGGCACGCTTGACGTCGCTCTCGATCATGCGGCGCACGATGCCGCGGAATCCAAAGCGCAGGAGCCCGTCGTGCTCCTGTCGCCGGCCTGCGCATCATACGACCAGTTCGCCAATTTCGAAAAACGCGGCGATCGCTTCCGCGAGCTCGCCCTCTCTTATGTCGCGCCAGCGGCCTTAGTCTCCGGAGATGCACGATGATCTCGCGTGCCGTACGCAGTCCTTTTGCCGAATGGTGGTGGACGGTCGATCGCTGGCTTCTCGCCGCGCTCGGCATGCTGATGGTGATCGGCATCGTGCTCGCGATGGCGGGCAGCCCGCCGGTTGCCGAGCGGCTGCATTTGTCGACCTTTCACTTCGTCAATCGTCAGGTGCTTTATCTCATCCCCGCAATCACGGTGCTGATCGCGACATCTTTCCTCACGCCGCGGCACGTACGGCGCGCGGCGCTCGTGGCGTTCGCGATCGGCATGACCCTCGTCCTCGTGACGATCCTGTTCGGCCAGGAAGTCAAAGGCGCCCGGCGATGGATATTTGGCATTCAGCCGTCGGAGTTCGTCAAACCCGCCTTCGTCGTGCTTGCCGCATGGGCTTTCTCCGAAGGCGCCAAGGGTCGCGGCGTCCCTGGGACGGTGCTGGCGGTGCTGCTTCTGCCGATCACAATCATTCCGCTCATGCTGCAGCCGGATTTCGGCCAGACCATGCTGATCTCGCTGGTTTGGGCGGCGCTGTTCTTCATGGCCGGCCTGCACTGGTTCTGGGTTTTCGGCATCGGCGGCCTGGGCGCGTCCGCGGTGATGCTTGCGTTCAAGCTGGTGCCGCATGTGCGTGCGCGCATCTTGCGCTTTGTCGATCCCTCGACGGCGGGCGGCAGCGTCAGCGACACGTTTCAGGTCGACACCGCGCTCGACAGTTTTATCGGCGGCGGCTGGTTTGGAAAGGGACCGGGCGAAGGAACACTGAAGCGTATTCTGCCCGACAGCCATACGGACTTCATCTTCGCCGTCACCGGCGAGGAGTTCGGAATCGTCGCCTGCCTGCTGCTTGTCTCGATCTTCGCTTTTGTCGTGTTCCGCGGTCTGTCGCTCGCTTCGCGCAACGCAGATCCGTTTTGCCGCTTTGCCGCGGCCGGTTTGATCCTGCTCTTCGGCATCCAGAGCTGCATCAATCTCGCGGTGAACCTGCATCTCATGCCGGCGAAGGGAATGACGCTGCCGTTCATCTCGTATGGCGGCTCGTCCTTGATCTCGCTGGCGCTTGGAATGGGTTTTCTGGTGGCGGTCACACGTAAACGCCCGCGCTCGGAAGTCATGCTCGAAGCAAATCGCGGCATTCACGACGATGGCGAATGATGCGCCGGTCCTGATCGCAGCCGGCGGCACGGGTGGTCATCTTTTCCCAGCCGAGGCGCTCGCCCATGCACTGGCGCGTCGCAATGTGCCGGTGCACCTCGTTACCGACGAGCGCGCGACGAAATACGGCGGCGCGTTTCCGGCTAGTGCCGTGCATGTCATCCGAGCGGCGACGCCGACGGGCGGGAATCTCTTCGCCCGGGGCCTTGCAGTTCTAACGCTGATCGGAGGCACCACAAATGCGCGTGCGCTCCTGCGGCGCGTCAAACCGCGAGTGGTCGTCGGCTTCGGCGGTTATCCGACCGTGCCGCCGCTGCTTGCCGCAACAATGCTTGGCATTCCGAGTATCGTGCATGAACAGAACGCCGTCCTCGGCCGCGCCAACCGCTTGCTTGCCGGCCGCGTGCAACGCATTGCGACCGGCTTTCCAGCGCTCGGCCGTCTCGATCCGAAGCTGAGGCCGAAATGCATCGAGACCGGTAATCCCGTGCGTCCCGCGGTGCTCGATGCCGCGCGGCTGTCTTATCCGGGCCTGACGCAAGGGGGGCGCTTCTGGCTGCTCGTGGTCGGCGGCTCGCAGGGTGCGCGCGTCATGTCGGATGTCGTACCGCGCGCAATTGAGGGGCTTCCCCCGGAGGCTCGTGCGGGGCTCATCATCGTCCAGCAGGCGCGCGGCGAGGATGAAGCGCGCGTGCGCGAAACGTACGCGCGGCTCGGCATGGAAGCGGAGGTCGCGCCATTCTTTGCCGACTTGCCGCGTAGAATGGCTGAGGCGCATCTTGTGATCGCGCGGGCCGGGGCCTCGACTGTGTCCGAACTCGCAGTGATCGGCCGCCCGGCGATCCTCGTGCCCTATCCGCATGCGCTCGATCAGGACCAGAGCGCGAATGCTGCGCACCTCGCGGTGACCGGCGCCGTCGATGTGGTCGCGCAATCCTCCTTCACGCCGGATTATCTCCGCGGCAAGCTTGCGGAGGCGCTGGCAAGCCTCGATCACTTGACTAAGCGCGCCGTGGCCGCGAAACAGGCCGGCATTCCCGATGCCGCGGACCGCTTGGCCGATCTTGTGTTGGAGGTCGCGGGCGAATCCCGCCCGGAGTCCTTGGATGAAACTGCCGACTGAATTAGGTCCCGTTCATTTTGTCGGCATCGGCGGTATCGGCATGTCGGGGATTGCCGAGGTTCTTTTGAATCTCGGTTACAAGGTGCAGGGGTCCGATGCCTCTGAAAACGCTAACGTCCGGCGGCTGATCGCAAGAGGCGCGACGGTGCACGTCGGCCACGATGCGAGCCATCTCGGCGAGGCGGAGGTCGTTGTCGTCTCGACCGCGATCCGCCGCGACAATCCCGAACTGATCGCCGCCCGCGAACGGCGCTTGCCTGTGGTGCGCCGCGCCGAGATGCTCGCCGAACTGATGCGGCTAAAACAGTGCGTGGCAATCGCCGGCACGCACGGTAAGACCACGACGACGTCGATCGTCGCGACATTGCTTGATGCCGGCGGTTTCGATCCGACGGTCATCAATGGCGGCATCATCAACGCTTACGACACGAATGCGCGGCTCGGCACCGGCGATTGGATGGTGGTCGAGGCGGATGAAAGCGACGGTACCTTCTTGAAGCTGCCGGCCGATGTCGCGATCGTCACCAACATCGATCCGGAACATCTCGACCATTTCGGCACGTTCGACGCGATCAGGGAGGCGTTCCGCGCCTTTATCGAGAACCTGCCGTTCTACGGATTCGCGGTCATGTGCCTCGATCATCCGACCGTGCAGGAACTTGTCGGCCGCATTGAAGACCGGCGCGTCATTACCTATGGCGAGAATCCGCAGGCCGACGTGCGGCTACTCGATGTCGACCTTTCCGGCGGCAATTGCCGCTTCAATATGATCATCCGCGAGCGCAAGACCGCGAATGCGGTCTATCTCGAAGATCTCGTCCTGCCGATGCCCGGCCATCACAATGCGCTGAATGCGACGGCCGCGATCGCGGTCGCCTATCAGCTCGGCATGTCCGCCGATGCGATCCGCAAAGCCCTTGCGGGATTCCGCGGCGTAAAACGGCGCTTCACGCGAACCGGCGAGTGGAATGGCGCTGTTATCTTTGACGATTACGGCCACCATCCGGTTGAAATTGGGGCGGTGCTCAAGGCCGCGCGCGCGTCGACGAAGGGGCAGGTGATCGCCATCGTGCAGCCGCATCGCTACACGCGGCTGCAATCGCTGTTCGATCAGTTCGCGACCTGTTTCAACGATGCCGACGCGGTGATCGTCTCCGAGGTCTATGCCGCGGGGGAAGCGCCGATCGCCGGCATCGATCGCGATCATCTCGTCACCGCGATCAAGGCGCACGGCCATCGCCAGGCACTCGCTTTGCAAGGTCCCGGAGAACTACCGCGACTCGTGCGCGATATCGCGCGGCCGGGCGACTATGTCGTCTGCCTCGGTGCGGGCTCGATCACGCAATGGGCTTATGCGTTGCCGGGCCAGCTCGCGATGGGAGATGGCGCATAAGCAATCTCCCGGACAAGCTTGCGCGCGGGCTGCCCAAGCTTCGCGGCCGCATCGCGGCGAACGAACTGCTGGCGCCTTTTACCTGGTTTCGCGTCGGCGGTCCGGCGGAAATCTTGTTCTCGCCCGCCAACGAAGAAGATCTCGCTTACTTTCTTGCAAACGTCGCGCCTGACGTTCCCGTCACGACGATCGGTCTCGGCTCCAATCTGATCGTGCGCGACGGCGGCGTGCCCGGCGTGGTCATTCGTCTCGGTGGCCGTGCCTTCGGCGAGGTTACCGGCGACGACGGACACCGCTTGCGCGCCGGCGCCGCCGTACCCGACATGAAGCTCGCGCGCGCCGCGGCGGACGCGGGGATCGACGGTCTGGCTTTTTATCGCGGCATCCCCGGCGCGATCGGCGGCGCCTTGCGCATGAATGCGGGCGCGCATGGCGGCGAAACCAAGGATGTGCTGATCGAAGCACGCAGCGTCGATCGACGCGGCACCCTGCATACGTTCAGCAATGTCGAGATGGGTTACACATATCGTCATTCGTCTGTGCCGGAAGACGTGATCTTCACGCAGGCTTTATTTCAAGGTCGCGCCGGCGAGCCCGCTTCGATCCTAGCCGAAATGGAGCGCATCACCGCCGCGCGCGAAGCCTCGCAGCCGATACGGGAAAAAACCGGCGGCTCGACCTTCAAGAATCCGTCGGGCCGCAAGGCCTGGCAGCTGATCGATCGGGCCGGCTGCCGCGGTCTCGTGATGGGCGGCGCGCAGGTGTCAGAGATGCACTGCAATTTTCTGATCAATCGCGGAAATGCCAGCGCCGCCGACATCGAAAATCTCGGCGAAGAGGTCCGCCGCCGCGTGCTTAAGACGAGCGGCGTCGAACTCGAATGGGAAATCCGGCGGATCGGCGTGCCGCGCAGACTTTCGCACACCGAAAAATGACGGCAAGCGCGAAGCCGATCCTCATCTATGTCGATGCCGACGCTTGCCCCGTCAAGAACGAGGTCTACCGCGTGGCCGAGCGTCATGGCGTGAAGACGCTCGTCGTTTCGAACAGCTTCATAGCCGTGCCGCGAACGGAACTGATCGAACGGGTGATCGTCGGCAGCGGGCCGGATGCGGCGGACGATTGGATCGCCGAGCGTGCCACGCGTGGCGACATTGTCGTCACCAACGACGTGCCGCTCGCGAGCCGTTGCGTCAAGGCAGGCGCGCAGGCGCTCGGAGCGAGCGGACGCGCGTTCACGCAAGATACGATCGGGATCGCGCTGGCGACGCGCAATCTTCTCGACGATCTACGCTCTGCCGGTGAAGTCACCAGCGGTCCAAAGCCGTTCTCGCCAGCGGATCGATCGCGCTTTCTCGACGCGCTGCATCAGGCGATCGTTCGCCTGAAGCGCGATGGCTTTTCAGCTCCCGTTTAGATCGTAGACTTCGGGAAAGAAGAATTCTTTCCAGTCCGTCGGCTTCTGCTTGATGTAACCGGCGCGCGAGAAGAACTGCGCCGCCTGCAGCAAGGCCAATGGCGCGGCGGAAAACACCATGTTCGGCTGGCCAAGGATCTCGGTCAACTCCTCGCGGCCGATGCTCTCCTTGTTCACCTCGAGATAGATTTCGGCTGCGCGTGCTTTGTCGGCTTTGATCAGCTCAACGGCTTCCTTGATCGCATCGACCAGCGCTTTTACGACAAGCTTGTTTTTGTCGTGGAAATCGGTCGTGCTGTAGAAGACCCCGTTGGTCATGCCGCCGCCGACGACGTCGAACGAGTTCAGAACGGCGTGCACGCCCGGAATCTTGAGTTCCTGATTCTGATAGGGCGGCTGCGAGAAGTGCGCCGTCACTCCGCCGCCGCCCTTCGCCTGCAGCGCGATCATCGCGTCGGGGTGCCCGAGGGAAACCGTGAGCGAATTGTAGCGCTCGACCTGCGCCAGGCCGAACTGCTTCTCGACGGCGATGCCGAGCACGGCGGGTTGCGTGCCGACACGGATCGTCGGCACCGCGATGCGGTCCTGGTCGGTGAAATCGGCCAGCGTCTTCACATTCGGATTATTGGTGACAAGCAGCATCGGCAGCGCGCCCGTGGCGACGACGCCCTTAACGCGCCCGTTGGTCTTCGCCCACAGGATCAGCATGTTCGGGCCGCCGCTGATCACCATGTCGACATTGCCGGACAGCAATGCGTCATTGCTGGCGCCGCCATTGGTGAGCCGCGTCCACGTCGTCTTGAAATCGGTGAGACCGGCGGCGCGCGCGTGCTTTTCGACAAGCTGCAGCTTTTCTGCGATCACCGCCGGCAGATAGGACAGCCCGGGTTGTTTGGCGATCCGCAGTTCATTGGTGTCGGCCTTCGCCACGCTCGACAGGACTAAGAGCGCGCAGAGCGCAACAACAAGAATTTTCATCGTTTCTCCGAAATGATAGGCGCTTGGTCTCGCGGTGGCCTTCATGCCGAACAGTGTCAGCACAGATCAAGCGGACATGCCATCCGCGCGCGCTCCGGTCGCGGATATCGGGCCGAGCCCTGCTACGCGCCGCCGATCCCTTCGATGACCTTGCCCGTGCCGGCGCAATCTGGACAGGCCTTCTGCCCGATCTTGCCGGAACCTTTGCAGGCCGGGCAGATGTTTTCGCCGGTTCCGGGCGTCCCCGGCGGTGCCTCGTCACCCGGATGCATGCGCGATTTGCCGGTCTCTTTATCGTTGTCCGAAGGAGCCATGTTGCACCCACTCGTTTTTATGAGTCTTAGCCCGATGAACGCGCCGAGCGGCGATTTGATCCAGCCTCTTAAGTACCGCCGAGCTTCTCCAGCCGTTCGGCGAGCTTGCCGAGTTCCCAATCCCGCGCCAGCGCGGCGGCCTTGTCCCAGGTCGGCTTCTGCTTGCCGATTGCGGGGAGCGGAGCGCGCCGGTCCATCGTGGCGATCCGCTTGTAGAGAAGCAGGCTTTCCGCCTGCGTTGAGAAACGTCCGGCGGCGATCGCGTCTTCCAGCGTGGTGTAGCGCGCCAGGAGCTCGGCCGCGCCTTTCGGTCCGACACCGCGCGCGCCCGGCAGCTTGTCAGAGGGATCGCCGCGCAGCGCGATGAAGTCCGGCACCTGTTTCGGGTCGACGCCATAGCGCTCGCGCACTTCCGCTGGACCGATGCGCGCCATCTCGCCGGCGCGGACCGGATGCAGGATCGTCGTCTTGTCCGAGGCGAGCTGAAACGCGTCGCGGTCCCCGCTGGCGACGAGCGCGCATCCATCGCGGCGCTTCTCCTCGCGCGCGACCGCGGCAGCGAGAAAATCGTCGGCCTCATAGCCGGCGGCTTTGGCATTGGCGAAGCCGCACGCCGCGGCAAATTCCGGCAGAATGTCGAGCTGCTCGATCAGCTCTTTGTCGAAATGGCGTCCGCTTTGGTAAGCGGGAAAGAGCTTCTGACGGTAGGTCGGCGCGCTGAGCGTGTCCCAGCCGACAAGCACCGCGCGGGGGCTTTCGCTTTCGTACAGCCGGATCAGGAAATTGGCGAAGCCGACGATCGCCCCGGCGCCTCTATTGCCCTTGCGCCGGATCGTCTTCGGCAGCGCGTGGTAGGCGCGATGCGCAAAGGAATCGCCGTCGATGACGAGGAGGGGAGGGGGCGTAGGTTTTGTCGTGCGAATTGCCACGGGATGGCGCTGCTGCTCGAATGCCTCGTCAGCTTACGAGGGAAAGCGAAGATGTCGATCCTGACAATCGATCCGCTCATTGCGGCCGGGGTGGTCCTTGCGACCGCATTGACAGATGCCGCCTATGTGATGTTCACCTCCGCTGTTATCGCGCGCAAGCGCGTGCCCGCGGCGTCGTGGAGCAGCATCTGGTATCTGCTCTCATCCTTCGCGGTGATCAGCTACACCAACAATTGGATATATGTCTGCTTCGCAGCGTTAGGCTCTTGGATTGGCGCCTTCGGTTCTATGACCTTCCTGCATCGGCCGGTTCGCGAAGCGCCGGTCGGCTCGGCGCCGGAATAGCACAAGTGTGATGAACTAAAAGCGGGTCATTGAGCGATCGCTTTGATTGCGTGCAGCAGCAACGCCACGCCCACTCCAAGCAGGCCGATCGCTAAAGTTCCGAGCGCCGTCTTCACCGCCCCTTCGCTCCTTCACGATCGTGACCGAGGATCTCACTTGGGCGGACGAAGCTCGTCCTGCAGGAGCTTCAGAAGATAGTTCAGTCGTTCCGGATGCTCGATCGGCGGTTCGTCTTGGCGAAGCCGCACGCGCGCGGGGGCTGCTATACGCGGTCCGCGGCGGAGCCTTTCTGAAGAAATCTGGCGCATCGAAATCGTCCGAGCCTAACGATCCCCGGCAACCGGTGTTTGGCCGACAATGTTCCCGCGCCTTCTCATACCTTTTGGTTATCTGCTCAGGCAACAGCGCAAGATTTTACGAAGCAAAGCAACTCGGAACCGTCGCTGGCGCGCCCGAAGGGATTCGAACCCCTGACCTCTGCCTTCGGAGGGCAGCGCTCTATCCAGCTGAGCTACGGGCGCGAGCAGGTGGCTTGTAGCCGATGAGGGGCGCACCGGCAACGTGTCAGCCTTGCCCGCGGTGCGCCGCAATGGCACCCTGAAGTCAAAGGACACAAGATGCCGCAACCCGCGAAAGTCTTCGAACCCGTCCATGACACGCCCGAATCGGTCGGCATGAGTTCCGCCCGGCTCGAACGCATCCGCCCCGCACTTGAACGCGAAATCGCGGAGAAGCGCATTCCGGGTGCGGTTATTGCCATTCAACGGCGCGGCAAGCTGGTGCATCTCGACGCGATCGGCGCCCGCGATGCCGCAACCGGCGCGCCGATGCGGCCCGACTGCATCTTTTCCGTCGCCTCGATGACGAAGCTCATGGTCTCGGTCGCGATCATGATGCTCTATGAAGAGGGCCGCCTGCTGTTAAGCGACCCTGCCAGCAAATATCTGCCGGAACTCGCGGGCATGAAGGTTGCGCGCTCGCTCGATGGTCCGCTCGCCACGGTGCCTGCACATCGCGAGTTCACGATCCAGGATCTGCTGCGGCACACATCCGGCCTGACGTACCAGACCAGAGGCACGAGCGAGGCGCACACACTTTATCCCGATGGAATGCGCGATCTCGCGCGCATGAGCAAAGCCGAATTTCTCGCGGCTCTGGGCAAAGCGCCGCTTCTCTATCAGCCGGGCACCGCGTGGGAATACGGGCTCTCGACCGACGTGCTCGGCTTGATCATCGAGGCGATCACGGGCGAGACGCTGGGCCGGCATTTACACGAGCGGCTTTGGTCGCCGCTGGGCATGAATGACACGTCGTTTACGCTGCCGCGCTCGAAAGCGGAACGTTACGCGCGCGCCTATCCGAACGATTATTTGACGGGCGAGCCGGTCACGATCCCGCATGCGAGCGCGGACTTTCAGCCGCGCTGGGAATCGGGCGGCGGCGGCGCGACGTCGACGGCCGCCGATTACATGCGCTTCCTGCACATGCTCTTGAACGGCGGCGAACTGGAAGGCCGCCGCTATCTCAGCCGGCCGACGGTGAATTACATGACGGCCGACCATCTCGGCCACCGCATCGAGAACCGCGTCACGACGATGGACCCGTCATGCGAGGGCTACGGCTTTGGCCTTGGCGTTGCCGTGCGACTGCAAACCGGAATTGCCGGCGCGATCGGCAGCACCCGCGATTATTATTGGTCCGGCGTGTTTGGCACTTACTATTGGGTCGATCCGTCGGAGGATTTGGCTGTGGTCTTCATGGCCATGGCGCCGGGTCTATTGCGGCTACGCTATCGCGCGCTGATACGTCCGCTCGTGTTCCAAGCAATCATGGACTAGCCGCGGCGCTTAATCAGCGCTCCTCATCGGCCTCGATGTCACCATCAATGAGCGTCGAGACGTCGTCGGAATCTTCTTCCTCTTCTTCGAGAAAGGTATCGGCGGGTTCTTCGTCCTCGATCTCGATATCGTCGTCGGGAACGACCGCCGCGACCTTCTCGTCGGCGGTGTCGTCGGCTTCTTCCAGCGGAACGAGCTCGGCTTCGGCGGTCTCGACTTCGGGTTCCTCCTCAACCACCTTCGCGGCGCGGGCGCTCGATCGCGCGGGAAGCGCTGCGACCTGGTACACCGTTGCGCACTTCGGACAGACGATCGGGTCCTTGGCGAGGTCGAAAAACTTGGCGCCGCAATTCTGGCACTGACGCTTGGTGCCGAGTTCGGGTTTTGGCACGGTCCCTCAATCCTCAAGCAAAAAACGAGACGCCGATCGCGCGATCCGCACTCGGGCGCCTCGGTTATGCAAGCCCTGCCGCGCTGTCAAATGGGAATCACGGCGATTTTCTGAGCATGGTCGCCGTAATGACACGGCGCTGCCGCTCTGGTACGAGCGCTCGCAAATCAACGAGGTTGAAGCACCCCGTGCAGTTGAAGACCGCGCACGCCCCCGAGCACGCAAGCCTGTCGGCGCGCCGCAGCGGCCCGCTGACGGGGCGGGTCAGGCCGCCCGGCGACAAGTCGATCTCGCATCGCGCCTTCATCCTCGGGCTGCTCAGCGTCGGGGAGACCCGCATCGAGGGTCTGCTCGAGGGCGATGACGTGCTGCGCACCGGCGAGGCCTGCCGCGCCTTGGGCGCGGCGGTCGAGCGCCTCGGCGAGGGCGTCTGGCGGGTGCGGGGCCGGGGCATCGGCGCGCTGCGTGCGCCGGCCGCGACGCTCGATTTCGGCAATGCCGGCACGGGCACCCGGCTGATGATGGGAATAGTAGGAGGCAACGGAATTTTGGCGCGCTTCGATGGCGATGCTTCGCTGCGCAAGCGGCCGATGCGGCGGATCCTTGACCCGCTCGTCCTCATGGGCGCCGAGGTCAGGGCCCAGGCCGAGGGCGGACGCTGCCCGATCCTGCTTCACGGCACGCGTGAACCGGCGCCGATCGAATACCGTACGCCTGTCGCCTCGGCGCAGATCAAGTCGGCAATCCTCCTCGCGGCGCTCAACTCGCCGGGCCAGACGACGGTCATCGAGCGCGAGGCATCGCGCGACCACACAGAAAAGATGCTCGCTTATTTCGGCGCCGACATCGCTAGCGAGGCCGAGGGCGAGGGCGGCTGCCGCATCGTGCTGAAGGGCCGGCCGGAACTCGTGCCGGTGCCAATCGCCGTGCCCGCCGATCCCTCCTCCGCCGCCTTCCCCCTGGTTGCCGCGCTGATTGTGCCGGGCTCCGACATCGTGATCGAAGGCATGATGATGAACCCGCTGAGGACGGGGCTGCTCACGACGCTGCAGGAAATGGGCGCCCGGATCGAGGTCTTGGATCGGCGCAACGAAGGCGGCGAGGACGTCGCCGATCTCCGCGTCCGCGCCAGCGATCTGAGGGGCGTGGACGTGCCCGCCCCTCGCGCGCCGTCGATGATCGACGAATACCCGATCCTTGCGGTTGCGGCCGCGTTCGCCAGCGGCGAGACGCGCATGCGGGGCTTGGCCGAGCTCCGCGTCAAAGAATCCGACCGGCTCGCCGCCATCGCCGCCGGCCTTGCGGCAAACGGCGTCGAGTGCGCGATCGAGGGCGACGACCTGATAGTCGCGGGTGGCGCGGGCCGCGCGCGCGGCAACGGCCTCGTTGCGACCCATCTCGATCATCGCATCGCGATGAGCTTCCTCGTCATGGGACTTGCCGCGGAGCGCCCCGTCGCCGTCGACGACGAGCGTATGATTGAGACGAGCTTCCCCACTTTTCGGCCGCTGATGACAGCCCTTGGGGCGGAATTCGCGTGATCGTCGCGATCGATGGTCCCGCCGCTTCCGGCAAGGGCACGCTGGCGCGCCGTCTCGCCGAGCATTACAGCCTGCCGCATCTCGACACGGGGCTCCTCTACCGCGCGACCGCTCGCGCGCTGATGGACGAGGGGCGCCGGCTGGATGACGTGCCCGCGGCGGTGAAAGCCGCGCGTGCTCTTGCGCTCATCGATTTCGACGAGGCGGCGCTGCGTGGCCGAGAGATGGGTGAAGCTGCTTCCGTCGTCGCTGCGATACCCGAGGTTCGCGCCGCGCTTGTCGAGGCGCAGCAGACTTTTGCCGGCCGCGCCAGCGGCGCCGTGCTCGACGGCCGCGATATTGGCACGGTCATCTGCCCAAAGGCCGATGTGAAGATTTTCGTCATGGCGTCGCCGGAGACGCGGGCACAACGCCGTGCCCTCGAATTGCGCAGCCGCGGCGAGTCGTCCGATTACGCTAAAGTGCTCGCCGATATTCTGCACCGCGACCGCCGCGATTCGAGCCGCGCCGCCGCGCCGCTGAAACCCGCCGCAGATGCAATGATCCTCGATACGACAGATCTCGATGTCGAGGACACGTTTCGCAAGGCGCTCGCCCTCGTGGAGAGCAGGCTTGGCGCTGCACGTGCGGACCGCCGCGTGCCTTCTTCCGTGCCTTGACCCTGTAGCCTCCCATTCCTACTTTGAACCAACCAGCACATTCGAAAGGCGCACCTCATGTCGACCGCAAAAGTCACCGATTCAACCTTCGACTCCGATGTGCTGAAATCGAGCGAGCCCGTCGTCGTCGACTTCTGGGCGGAATGGTGCGGCCCGTGCCGGATGATCGCGCCCTCGCTCGAGGAAATCGCCACGGAGATGAAGGGCAAGGTCAAGGTCGCCAAGCTGAACATTGACGAAAATCCCGCCGTCGCCGGCAAGCTCGGCATCCGCTCGATTCCGACATTGATGCTGTTCAAGGACGGCAAGCTCGCCTCGCAAAAGGTCGGGGCCGCGCCGAAGGGCGAACTCGTGAAGTGGATCAACGCGGCGATCTAGGCTTAGCGCTATTCCAACAAACAAACGGTGATCGCAGACGCAAGCGGCGTCTATCAGACCAACGTCTCTTCAGTAAACGAGTCATCAGGCGTACTCTCCCGTTTGCTGTTTGCGCTTTCATCGCTCCAGTCGGCGATTAATGCGGGGCCTTGGAGGCAAGGCCGTGCATACGTCTTGACGTCTCCTGAGACTCGCAGAGACTACTTGAACGCGGGAGTCGAGGTTGGTACGCCCGCTCCGGTCACGATGCTGCTTGGACCGAATGACACTACCTGAGCGCTGCTCAGTGCACTGATCGCCGTCGGGCTGTTGGAGATCACGTCCCAGCCGATGGCAAGGGAGTTGACGGAGCCGCTAGCCTGCACTCCGAAACTGGCATTGCCGTCGATGAAGGAGTGCGTAACGCTGGCCGAGTTCGCCGCTCCTGCTGCGCCTTGCACATTGACGCCGCCGGCATTGTTGACGATGAGAACGTTGTCCACCATGACCCTCGCGCCGGCCGTTCCGGCGACGTTCACACCGTTTCCGGTGAAGTGTCGAATCGAACTGTTGCGGATGAAAATGGCTCCGCTCCCGACAACATTGAGGCCATGTGTGCCAGTCCCGAATCCTTCGATATCCATTCCATCGAGCACGACGTGATCTGTCGAGGCGGTGTTGATGGTGAATCCCGTCGTGCCAGCCGCAAGGACGCCAGCGACCACGCCATTGCAGACAACCGAGATCGACTTGGAAATCGTCAGCGTGCCGAAGCCGGCCGAATCCAAGCAATTGATCTCACCGCTGATTGCCGTCTTTGCATACGCGCCGGCGAACGTCTGGCATGGCGCAGTGCGGCTGCATGGGTTAGCGTCACTTCCACTGCCCGATACCCAGGTCCGCGAAGCCTGAGCCGAGGCAGGTGACACGAATGATGCCGCGCTAATTGCAAGGGCCGCAAGCGTTGCGAGAACGAGATATTTCATGGCGATCCTCCTCTTGAAGAGACCGCCAGTCTGCAAGGACATTAGGTGGGATGTCTGTGCGATCTGTCAGACTAGAAGTTGGATCACTGATATCTACGCGCTCACAAGGGCAGCTTTCTTGTTGCTGAGTCTCGCTCAACGCGGTTGTTGATCTAACTCTCGCTGCATTCAAAGCAGCCAAGCGGCGAAACCGCTTTGTAAATCAAACTAGTACCGCTCCATCGAATCTTAGCACCTCGCCCGCGAGATAAAGCGAGCCGGCGATGAGAATCCGCGGCGGCGCCGACCAGTCTCGCGCCGATAGATATTCGAGCGCGCTGCCCACGCTCCCGGACGCCGCGGCGGGAATGCCTTCCTGCTGCGCGGCAAACGCGATCTCCGCCGGCAGACGCCCGTAATGATCTCCGGCGATCGGTACGGCAACGACCTCCTGCGCGAGGCCTTTGAATGGGCGCAGGAACGCACGCGTCTCCTTCGTCGCCAGCGTGCCGCAGATCAGGATGAGCGGACGTGGCGACTTCTCTTCGAAATCGGCCATCACTTGTGCGAGCACGCGGCCGCCATCGGCATTATGTCCGCCGTCGAGCCAGATTTCCGCCTCACGGGGCGCGAGGGCCGCGACGCGCCCGCGCCTCAGCCGCTGCAGTCGAGCCGGCCATTCGGCGCGCGTGAGCCCAGTCTCGATCGCGGACACCTGCAGGGACGGATCGAGATGCCGCAATGCGGCGATCGCAGTTCCGGCATTGGCTTGTTGGTGACGGCCGACGAGTTTCGGCAGCGGCAGGTCTAAAAGCCCGCGTTCGTCCTCATATACGAAGCGCCCGTTCTCCTCGCGCGTCGAAAAATCCTGGCCGCCGACGATGATGGGGGCCTGAAGCCGGTTCGCCTGCGCTTCGAGAACGGCGAGCGCGTTTTGATCCTGCTCGGCGAGAACGGCCGGCACGGCGCGTTTGAAAATGCCGGCCTTTTCAACGGCAATCTTTTCGATCGTGTCGCCCAAGAATTCGGGGTGATCGATCGACACCGGTGTGACGATGGTCAGTGCCGGATGCGCAATGACATTGGTCGCGTCGACGCGCCCGCCGAGCCCGACTTCGAGCAGGAGCACGTCGGCGGGATGCTGCGCAAAAAGCAGAAACGCCGCCGCCGTCGTGATCTCGAAAAAAGTGATGGGAACGCGGGCATTCGCTTCTTCGCAGCGCTGAAGCGTCGCTTCGAGCGCCCTGTCGTCAATCAGCCTTCCCCCGCCCGCTCGCCCGATCCGGATTCGTTCGTTGAAATCAATCAGATGTGGCGACGTATAGACGTGCACGCGTTTGCCCGCCGCTTCGAGCATCGCGCGCATGAAAGCGATGGTCGAGCCCTTGCCGTTCGTGCCCGCGACATGAATGACGGGCGGTAGACGCTCGTGCGGACTGCCGAGCGCGGCGAGAAGCCGCTCGATACGTCCGAGCGACAGATCGATGCGTTTCGGGTGGAGGTTGAGAAGGCGCGAGAGGATTTCATCGCGCGACGTCATGGAACTTCCCTCATCCTGAGGAGCGTGCGCAGCACGCGTCTCTAGGGACAATTATGGCGCTAGGCCGCCCGCGCCATTTCACGCGGCGACTTGGTCAAGAGCGCGCAGAGCCGTGCGAGCGTCGCCCGCATTTTAAGCCGCGACACGACTATGTCGACCATGCCGTGGGCTTGCAGATATTCGGCGCGCTGAAACCCCTCCGGTAAACGCTCGCGGATCGTCTGCTCGATGACGCGCGCCCCGGCAAACCCGATCACGGCGCCGGGTTCGGCGATATGAATGTCGCCGAGCATCGCGTAAGACGCGGTGACGCCGCCGGTCGTCGGATTCGTGAGCACGACGATATAGGGCAGCCGCGCCGCGCGCAGGCGTTGCACGGCGATTGTCGTTCGCGGCATCTGCATCAGCGAAAACATGCCTTCCTGCATGCGCGCTCCGCCCGACGCCGTGAAGATGATGAAGGGACAATGTTTGTCGATTGCGTTCATCATGCCAGTGATGATCGCCTCGCCCGCAGCCATGCCGAGCGACCCCCCCATGAATTCGAAGTCTTGGACGGCGGTGACGATCTCCATCCCTTCAAGACGGCCCCTACTCAGCCCTACCGCGTCGGCGCTGCCGGTTTTGGCCCGATTTTCCTTCAAGCGATCCGTGTAGCGCTTTACATCGCGGAAGCGCAGCGGGTCGAGTGGCACTTCGGGCGTCGTCAGATTCGTCCATTCGCCGTTGTCGTAGAGCGCGTGCAATCGCGCATTCACAGGGATGCGCATATGGTAGCCGGAGCCCGGCACGACATAGAGATTGTTTTCAAGATCCTTATGAAAGACGAGTTGCCCGCTCTCCGGGCATTTCACCCAGAGATTTTCCGGCGTCTCGCGTTTCAGGAACGAGCGGATTTTCGGGGGGACGACGTTCGATATCCAGTTCATGCGTCTCTCGAGTGGGTTCGAATGGATGTTATTCGGCCGCGACGGGCTGCGCTGCGCGCACGCCAGCCGCGATAGCGGCGACGAGATCAGCCACGGCGGAGATCGTTTTCGCCGTGGCGCGATTTTCCGCATCGAGTGATCGCTTCAGCGCGTCGACAAGTGCGGTGCCGACGACGACACCGTCCGCTTGGCGCGCGATCGCTTCCGCAGTCGCCGCGTTCTTCACGCCGAAACCAACAGCGACCGGCAGGTTCGTGTGCCGCTTGATCCGCGCCACTGCCGTACCGACGCGCGACGGATCGGGTGTGGCCGCGCCGGTGATCCCGGTGATGGAGACATAGTAGACGAAGCCCGACGTGTTCGCGAGAACCGCGGGCAAACGGCGCTCGTCCGTGGTCGGTGTTGCAAGCCGGATAAAGTTCAGACCCGCAGCGAGCGACGGCAGGCAGAGCTCGGCATCTTCTTCGGGCGGCAGATCGACGATGATCAGGCCGTCGACCCCCGCCGATTTCGCGTCGGCAAGGAAGCGTTGGACGCCATAGACGTAGACCGGGTTGTAATAGCCCATCAGAATCAGCGGCGTCGTGTCGTCGCGCTCGCGAAAGGCGCCGACAAGGGCGAGCACTTGGCGCAAGGTCATGCCGGCTTTGAGCGCGCGAAGGCCCGCTGCCTGGATTGAGGGGCCGTCGGCCATCGGATCGGTGAAGGGCATGCCGATTTCGATCACATCGGCGCCAGCCTGCGGCAGGGCGCGCAGGATTTCGAGCGAGGTCTGCGGGTCCGGGTCGCCGCCCATCAGGAAGGTGACCAGCGCGGCGCGGCCTTCCTCAGCGAGCGCGGCGAAACGGCGGTCGATACGGGTGCTCATGGGGCGCGGGGTAGCACAACGAGGCGGGGAGGGGAACGTTTGACCTGCCCCAGGATGGTGCCAAACTGGCGCGCTTCAGGCGAGACATACGATGAACAAAACTGCCCGCCTCGGTCTAATCCTGCCTTTGTTCCTCGCCGGAACGCTGGCTGCCGCGCAAGCCGAACAAAGCACGAAGGATATGGTGACCGCCTTCTACAAGATGGTGTTCTACGAGCACGAGGTTGCAGAGGCCTTCGAGACTTATGTCGGCGCGAGCTATAAACAGCACAATCCGCTGGTGCCGGACGGGGTCGAGCCGAGCGTCGCGTTTTTGTCAAAACGCTTCGCGACCAATCCGCAGGCGATCAACGAGATGAAGCGCGTTATCGCCGACGGCGATCTTGTCGCCGTGCATGTGCATTCGCGGCTCAACGACGCCGACCGTGGCCGCGCCATCGTCGATATCTTTCGTGTCGAGGACGGCAAGATCATCGAGCACTGGGACGTGATCCAACCCGTCCCGGAGAATGCGCAGAACAGCAATACGATGTTTTGAACTTACCTTTCCCGCTCGCGTCTATTTAGAAACGCCAGCCGCTCGAACAGGTGCACGTCCTGCTCGTTCTTGAGCAGCGCGCCGTGCAATGGCGGGATCAGCTTCTTCGGATCGCGCTCGCGTAACGTTTCAGGCCCGATATCCTCGTTGAGCAAGAGCTTCAGCCAATCGAGCAATTCTGACGTCGAGGGCTTCTTCTTCAATCCCGGCACGTCGCGCACCTCGAAGAAGATGCGCAGCGCCTCCTCGACCAACCGGCGCTTAATGCCGGGGAAATGCACGGCGACGATCTTCTCCATCGTCTCATGATCGGGAAATCGGATGTAGTGGAAGAAACAACGGCGCAGGAACGCGTCCGGCAGCTCCTTCTCGTTGTTCGACGTGATGACGACGATCGGGCGCTTTGCCGCGCGGACCGTCTCGCCGGTTTCGTAGACGTGGAACTCCATGCGGTCGAGTTCGAGCAGCAGGTCGTTCGGGAACTCGATATCGGCCTTGTCGACCTCGTCGATGAGCAAGACCGGCCTGCGCTCGGCAGTGAAGGCATCCCAGAGCTTGCCGCGCTTGATGTAGTTCGAAATATCGGAGACGCGCGGATCGCCGAGCTGGCTGTCGCGCAGGCGTGAGACCGCGTCATACTCGTAGAGACCCTGCTGAGCCTTGGTGGTCGACTTGATGTGCCAGGTGAGCAGCGGGGCGTTGACGCTCTTCGCGATCTCTTCGGCGAGCACGGTTTTGCCGGTCCCTGGCTCCCCCTTCACGAGCAGGGGCCGTTCGAGGACGATTGCGGCGTTCACCGCGACCTCCAGGTCCTGCGTCGCGACATAATCCTTGGTACCGGTAAACCGCATGCGCTCGGGTCCGCAGGGGGATATTCGCGCCTATCTGGCATCCCAGCCTCCGAGCGGCAAGCCGCGTCCTCTGGAGCTTGCGGTGGCGTTTCGCTAGGATGACGTAAGAGGCAATCGGGTGTGGCCACCTGGAGGGGTGAGCCGTGCCGCCGGCGGGTTGGAGCTTCCGCCGGAGAATGATGGGGAGGAATGCCATGCTGGGTTTGATGCAGGACTGGCCGCTGCTGCTTCATCGGGTCATCGATCATGCGGCGATCCAGCATGGCGGCCGCGAGGTGGTGACGCGCTCGATCGAAGGGCCGATGCATCGCACCACTTACGCGGATATTCGCCAGCGTGCGCTGCGCGTCGCCAAGCGCCTGCAGAAGGACGGGATCAAGCTTGGCGATCGCGTGGGCACGCTGGCCTGGAATACCTGGCGCCACCTTGAAGTCTGGTACGGCATCACCGGGCTTGGCGCGATCTATCACACCGTGAACCCTCGGCTCTTCCCCGAGCAGATCGCCTGGATCGTCAATCACGCGGCGGACCGCGTGATGTTTGTCGACCTCACCTTCGTGCCGATCCTTGAAGGGATTGCCGATAAGCTGCCGAGCGTGGAGCGCTTTGTCGTTCTGACCGACGCCGCGCACTTGCCCGCGACGAAGCTCAAGAATGCCGTCGCTTATGAAGACTGGCTCGCCGAGGTCGACGAAGACTTCGAATGGGCGGAGTTCGACGAGAATACCGCCGCCGGCCTTTGCTATACATCCGGCACCACCGGCGACCCGAAGGGCGTGCTCTATTCGCACCGCTCCAACGTGCTGCACTCATTGGCGCTGTCCGGCATCGATGCGCTTGCCCTGAGTTCATCCGGCTCGATACTGCCGGTCGTACCGATGTTCCACGCTAATTCCTGGTCGCTTGCCTTCTCGGTGCCGATGGCAGGCTCGAAACTGGTCATGCCGGGCGCCAAGCTCGATGGCGCTTCGGTCTACGAACTGCTCGACAAGGAGCAGGTGACCATGACGGCTGCGGTGCCGACGGTCTGGCTCATGCTCCTGCAACATATGCAGGCGAACAATCTCAAACTGCCGCATCTCAAGCGCGTAATGATCGGCGGCTCGGCCTGTCCGCGCGCCATGATCGAGACGTTCGAAAAGGATTATGACGTCGAGGTGTTCCACGCCTGGGGCATGACCGAGATGAGCCCGGTCGGCACGCTTGGATCGATGAAGCACAAGGTCGCAAGCCTCGAAGGCGATCCGCTGTTCGATCTGAAGGCAAAGCAGGGGTTCGGCTTCTTCACCGTCGACATGAAGATCACGGATGATGAGAACAAGCGACTGCCGTGGGACGGCAAGACTTTCGGCCGGCTGAAGGTCAGAGGGCCGGCGGTCGCGCGACGGTATTTCAAGCTCGAGGACCAGGAAATCCTCGACGAGGAGGGCTTCTTCGACACCGGCGACGTAGCGACCATCGATCCCGACGGCTATATGCAGATCACCGACCGCGCCAAGGACGTGAGCAAATCCGGCGGCGAGTGGATTTCCTCGATCGATCTCGAAAATCTCGCGGTCGGCCACCCCGATGTGGCCGAGGCTGCTGTGATCGGCGTGCATCACCCAAAATGGGACGAGCGGCCGCTGCTGGTGATCGTGAAGAAAGAGGGACGCGAGCCGCAGCCCAAGGACATTTTGAAGTTCATGGACGGCAAGATCGCCAAATGGTGGATGCCGGATGACGTGCAGTTCGTCGGCGAAATCCCCCACACCGCGACCGGCAAGATCAACAAGCTGAAGCTGCGCGAAGCGTTCCGCGCCTATCGGCTTCCGACCGCGTGAGGCAGGAAATATGCGCCGCCTGATTATCGAGGAGCCCTACTCGCGTGCCGCCCTCTGGAGCCGGCGGCTCGCGCTGTTCTCCCTCGCGGTCGGCGCGATCGCGGTGGTGCTGGCGCGCAGTCAGGCCGTGGATCCTACCGCGACGCTCTCCGTCTTCGCCGGTGGCGTTCTCATCGCCTGCCTTGCGCTCCTCTTCGCCGGCACTGCGGCGGTCGTCATCTGGCGCACCGGCCGGCGTGGCGCCGGCATTGTGGCGAGCGGTGTGTTCCTTGCGGCGCTGCTTTTGTGTTACCCCGCCTATCTCGCCGCCAATGCGGTGCGGCTGCCGCTTCTCAACGACGTATCGACCGACATCGCCGATCCGCCGCAATTTTCGCGCTCGAAAATCGCTCTCGCTGCGCGCGGGCAGCGCACCCCGGAGGTCGCGCCCCCCCAGGCCCGGCAGGAGCAACGGTTGGCTTACCCCAACGTGCAGCCGATCCTGCTCGATCAGGAGGCGGACGAGACCTATCAGCTCATCCTGCGGGCCATCGCGGCGCGCGGCTGGAAGATCGTCGAACAAACGCCGCCCGGGGGGCGCATCGGCGTCGGTCATATCGACGCTGTCGATCGCTCTTTAATCATGGGCTTTCCCGCCGACGTCACGATCCGCATCCGGCCGCTCGCCGGGCAGACGCGCATCGATGTCCGATCCGTCTCGCGTATCGGCCGGCACGATTATGGCTCGAACGCGCAGCGCATTGCAAAATTCGCGGCAGAAATCCAGACGCAGCTCGACGCCGCAAAGTAAATTAACCCGCGGGCGAGTACCGCGAGCGCTGCGGCATCCGGCGGTAATGGGCGCTGATCGGCCATGGCTTCGATCTTGCTGCGAATGCTTGTGGCGCGTTGTGCTTTCTCCGTTGCGAGCATCTGGAGACGTGCTTTCGCGCGTCGCATCGGTCAGCGACAATAATGACGTCGCGACCGCGGTCGCTTCCTACAGGCCGAGAATGTAGCGGAAATCGCTCGCATCGACCAACGCGTCGATGAGCGGCATTTCCGTCGAGCCGGGATTGCCGAAAATCGTCGTCGCGCCTTCGTCGCGCAACACGTCGAGCATGATCTCGACGGCGCGCTGGCGATTGCGACGATCGTGAGCCATCCTGTCCTCAGGTCACGAAGTGCAGGAGTTGTGCGGCGGCACGCATCTCGGTGAAACGCTTGGCCCGCCGCTCCAACGCCTCCACATCGGCGCCCCAGACGCGCATCTGGAAATCCTCGTCGACATGCGCGGCATCCCATGCTGCCTCGGGCGTAAGCTCGCGCCGCG
>JAXDNJ010000032.1:0-17293 GCA_034669505.1 Methylobacteriaceae bacterium | reverse complement strand
GCAGCGATCGAATGGCCCTGCGGGGTCTGCATCCAGCTGTTTGCGGCAAGAATCCAAAAGGCCGAAAGAAGCGTCCCGATTGCGACGACACAAGTTGCGGCAAAATGCAGGGCTTTGCCGACGAGGCGCATGCCGAACAGCATGACGCCGAGAAATCCGGCTTCCAGAAAGAACGCCATGAGAACTTCGTAACCGAGAAGCGGCCCGACAATAGGTCCGGCCTTGTCCGAGAAGGCCGACCAATTGGTGCCGAACTGGTAGGACATGACGATGCCGGAGACGACGCCCATCGCAAAAGCGATTGCGAAGATGCGCAGCCAGTAGCGGAACGTGTCGAGATAGACGGAATTGCCGGTCGCCAGCCACAGGCCTTCGAGCACCGCGAGATAGCTTGCGAGCCCGATCGTGAAGGCGGGGAACAGGAAGTGCCACACCATGGCGAAGGCGAACTGAAAGCGGGCGAGATCGACGGCGTTCGGGAGAGACATGGCTGAAATCCGCGCGGTAGCCGTGGGAAACTAGCACATTCTGGCGCGTTGGCACTGCCGCGCCTTGCTCTAAGTAAAATCGCGTTGCTCTAAATGGCAAGGCTTGAGCATTGGAGGGCGCGTGTCGGAAAATTCGAATTATCTGCCGACGATCATCGGCTTCATCGCCGGCATCCTGTCGACGATGAGTTTCGCTCCTCAGGTCTACAAGGCCTGGCGTGAGGGCACGCAGTCGATTTCGCTGCGCATGTACATGATCACGGTGACGAGCTTCACCTTGTGGACGATTTACGGGCTACTGCTGAAGAGCGCACCGCTCATCATTTTCAATGCGCTGAGCCTGATGATGAGCGGCACGATCTTGGTGTTGAAATTACGTAATCTCAAGCACGACAAGCGCCATGCGAGATGATGGGCCGCCGCAAGATTTTGCCAGACATAGCAGGACTAGAAGCGACCATGCCGTCCACCGCAATAGAATCCTTTAGCTACGATCCTGATAGGAGGGAGCTCTATGTGACCTTCACCAGCGGCGGATCCTACACGTACTTCAATGTTCCGCAGAACGTCTACGACGATTGGCAGGTAGCATTTTCAAAAGGCACATACTTTCACGATCACATTCTCGGACGCTACGAATACGCGCGCCGCAGGTAGCGTCCTACTCCGCCGCTTGCCTTGGCCGCGCCTCTTGAATCGCGCGCCACACAATCTCCGGCGTCGCCGGCATGTCGATGTGGCGGATGCCGAGATCGGAGAGCGCATCGACAACGGCGTTCATCACGCTTGTCAGCGATCCCGCGCAGCCCGCTTCGCCGCAGCCTTTGGCGCCGAGCAGATTGGTCGTCGCCGGCACGGGATGACTGGCAAAGCCGATGTCCGGCAAATCACCCGCGCGCGGCAGCTGGTAGTCCATGAAAGACCCCGTGAGAAGCTGCCCGTGCTCATCGAAGACGACGCGCTCCATCAGCGCCTGACCGACGCCCTGGGCGACGCCACCATGGATTTGTCCTTCGACAAGCAGTGGATTGACGATCGTGCCGAAGTCGTTGACGCTGGTGTAGCGATCGACGCGGATAATGCCCGTGTCGGGATCGATCTCGACCTCGCAGATGTGACAGCCGTTCGGGTAAGCGGCAATCTCGCCCTTTGAGACATGCGACACGTCAAGCGAGGTGGGCGCACCTTGCGGCAGCGCCAATCCCTCGCGCACTTTCGCCGCAAGTTCGACAAGGCCGATCGCGCGATCCGTGCCGGCAATACGGAACCTGCCGCCCGCAAATTCAATATCGGCCGGCGCCGCTTCCAAGACATGCGAAGCAATCTCCCGGCCCTTCTTCTCAACCTCGTCCGCCGCGACCAGAATCGCCGCGCCCGAATTCATGATCGAGCGCGAGCCGCCGGTGCCGCTGCCGGCAAGCAGCTGATCGCTGTCGCCCTGCTGCAGACGGATGCGCTCGAACGGGATACCCAGCCGGCTCGACAGAACCTGCGCGAAGGGTGCCGCATGGCCCTGACCATAATCGAGCGTGCCGGTGAGGATCGTGACCGTGCCGTCCTCCTCGAATCGAATGCCACCCATTTCCGGCATCGGCCCTGCCGTCGCTTCCAGGAAGCAGCCGATGCCAAACCCGCGCAGCAAGCCCTTCTTGGCGCTCGCCGTTTTGCGCGCCGCGAAACCATTCCAATCGGCGGCCGCAAGCGCATCATCGAGAACGCCAGCGAAATCGCCAGAATCGTAAGTCACGCCGCTCGCCGCTTCGAACGGAATTTCCTGGGGTGCGATCTGGTTGCGGCGCCGTAGTTCGATGGGATCGATGCCGAGGTCATCGGCCGCGGCATCGATCAGCCGCTCCATGAAATAATTGCCTTCCGGCCGCCCCGCGCCGCGATACGGGCCGATCGGCGTCGAATTGGTCAGCATGCATTTGACCGACACTTCGATCAGCGGCAGGCGATATTGCGACGGCGCGTTGACGACGAAATTTCGTGTGGCGGGCAGGGGCCCGACGACGCTGACATGTGCCCCGACATTGGCATGCGCCGACAGCCGAACCGCCAGGAAAAGGCCTCCGGCATCGAGCGCGAGTTCGGCATTGACCGAGGCATCGCGGCCATGCGCGTCGGAAAGAAAACTCGTCGAGCGCTCGTCGGTCCATTTCACCGGTCGCCCCAGTTGCCGCGCCGCGTGAAGCGCGCAGACATATTCGGGATAGACGGCGATCTTCATGCCGAAGGAGCCGCCGACATTGCCGGTCAGCACGTGTGCCTGCGAACCTTTCGGCAGCACGTCGTTGACGAGTTGGCCCTTGATTCCCATCACGCCCTGCGAGCAGACGTGAAGCGTGTAAAGTTCAACCCCGTCGAATTCAGCAATTGCCGAGCGCGGCTCCATTGGGTTGACGATCAGCCTGTTATTGGTAAGATCGAGGCGGGTGACGTGATGTGCTTTCGCAAAAGCGTCCGCGACTGCATCCGTCTCGCCATAATAATAATCGAGCTGCAAATTGCCCGGGACCTCGTCATAGAGCAGCGGCGCATCCGCCTCGGCCGCAGCGCGCGCGGAGGTGACGGCGGGTAGCCCCTCGATGTCGAGGACGACCGCTTCGGCGGCATCTTTTGCCTGCCACAAGGTTTCGGCGATCACGCAAGCAACCGGCTCGCCGACATAGCGCACTTTGCAGCGCGCCAGCGCGATCCGCTCCGGCGGCCGCATCGGAGTACCGTCGCGATTGTGATAGGGCAGGCGGCATCTCAGCGAGCCATAGCCAGCGGCCGCGAGTTCATCGCCTTCCAATGCCATCAGCACGCCCGGCATTGCGCGCGCCGCATCGAGGTCGATCCCACGCAGGACGCCGTGCGCGACCGGACTGCGCACGATGACGGCGTGGACCTGACCTTCAAGCTGGAGATCGTCGGTATATTGGCCCTCGCCGCGCACCAGCGTCGGGTCTTCCGTTCGCCGCACCGGCTGGCCGATGCCAAAATTCCCAACGATGACTTCGTGCTTCATTCTTTAAGTCCTGTTCCCGGCTAGGCCGCTGGATTATTTCGCTCGAACGCTCTGTGTCGAGCCCATCAACCCATTTTGACTTCGCCCTGCCCCTCGTGGTGACGTGCCGCATGGCCCTCGACCACGGCAAGGATCGCGAAGCGATGCGGGACGCGATCGCCCGCATCTGCGGGCGCTTCGGCGAGGATTATTGGCTCGAACACGACCGGACCGGCGCCTTCCCGGAAGAATTGCATGGCGCCCTTGCGGCCGACGGATGGCTCGGCCTTGCCATCCCGGAGCAATATGGGGGTGCCGGCCTCGGGATCACAGAAGCCGCGCTGATGATGCAGACCATCGCCGCGTCCGGCGCGGCGATGTCGGGCGCCTCGGCCGTGCACATGAACATCTTCGGGCTGAACCCGGCCGTGGTCTTCGGCACTGATGAGCAGAAGCGGCGATGGCTGCCTCCACTGATTCGCGGAGAGGAGAAGGCCTGTTTCGCGGTGACCGAGCCGAATGTCGGGCTTGACACGACGCGGCTGAAGACGCTCGCGGTGCGGGAGGGCGATCGTTATGTGCTCACGGGCCAAAAGGTCTGGATATCGACCGCGCAAGTCGCCGACCGCATGCTGATTCTGGCGCGCACCACCCCACTTGAGGATTGCCCGAAGCCGACGTTTGGATTGTCGCTGTTCTACACGAAGCTCGATCGCGCCTTCGTCACCGTGCATGAGATCGAGAAGATGGGCCGCAAGGCGGTGGACTCGAATGCGCTGTTCATCGACGGTTTGCGTGTCCCGCTCGAGGACCGCATCGGCGAGGAGGGGCGCGGCTTCGAGTATATCCTGCACGGCATGAACCCGGAGCGTATCCTGATCGCGGCGGAAGCGGTTGGCGTCGGCCGCGCAGCATTGCAGCGTGCCGTGCGCTATGCCGGCGAGCGGGTCGTGTTCGGCCGCCCGATCGGCCAGAACCAGGGGATCCAGCATCCGCTGGCGGCGTGCTACATGCAGCTCGAAGCCGCCGACCTCATGGTCTTCCACGCCGCTGCGCTTTACGACGCCGGCAAACCATGTGGGATCGAAGCGAATTCGGCGAAATATCTCGCCGCGGAAGCCGGCTTTCATGCGTGCGAGACCGCGATCATGACGCATGGCGGCATGGGCTATGCGAAGGAATACCACGTCGAGCGCTATCTCCGCGAGATTCTCATTGCGCGGCTGGCGCCGGTGAGCCGTGAATTGATCCTTTGCAATATTGCCGAGCGCGCGCTGGGCCTCCCGAAATCCTATTGACCTGCGCGCTAACACCTGCGCGCTCCTGCCGCACCCGAAGGGGCGATTTGCGTTCTCCGGGGGCCTGCCTATATCATGCGCATCGTCGTCAACAATCGAAAGGAGGTGATCCAGTGTCTCATTGTCTCATACCGCAGTCGGTGACCTGGGCCCTCATGTCTGCTGTGAAGGCAGGCTGAAGGAACAACTCGGACTACGGTTCGACAATGGAGGGGCTGTCTTCGGGCAGCCCCTCTTTGCATTGTGCTTCGGTAATTGCAGGTGATTCGATGCAGGCCAACCCGTTTCGCGCAACGGAACTCCCGTTCGGCATTCCCGATTTCGCGAACATCAGGACGGAAGATTACCGCCCGGCGTTCGATCGCGGCATGGCCGAGCACAACGTGGAGATCGCCGCGATCGCGGGTGAACCGAGTCATCCGACGTTCGGCAATACAATTGCCGCGCTTGAACGTAGTGGGGCTTCCCTTAGGCGAGTCGAGGCCGTCTTCTGGAACCTCGTCGGGACCGATGCCGACGAAGCCCTGCAGGCGATCGAGCGTGACATGGCGCCGATGCTGGCGCGGCACTATCTCGACATCGCGACGAACACGGACCTCTTCAGACGAGTGGATCGGCTATTTCACACACGTGAGGATATTGGCCTGGACGCCGAGCAATTGCGTGTTCTCGAACGCACGCACAAGAATTTCGTTCGCGCCGGCGCAAAACTCGATACAGCCGGTCAGAGGCGCCTGACAGAAATTATCGAGCGTCTTTCCGTGCTCTCGACCTTGTTCAGCCAGAACGTTCTCGCCGATGCGGCGGAATATGCGCTCGTTCTCGAAAGCGCAGACGATCTCGCCGGCCTCCCCGAATCGCTTCGCGCCAGCGCCGCGCGCACGGCGGAAGAGAAAGGTCATCCAGGCAAGCACGTCATCACCCTGGCGCGCTCGGATTACGAAACCTTCATGCAATTCTCAACGCGGCGCGACTTGCGCGAAGCGCTGTTCCGCGCCTGGACGATGCGCGGCGAGGGCGGCGGCGCGAGGGACAACCGGGCCATCATGTCCGAGATCGTCGCGTTGCGCGACGAACGTGCCAAGCTTCTCGGCTACGAGACATTCGCCGACTACAAGCTCGACGACACGATGGCGAAAACCTCCGCCCACGTTCGCGATCTCTTGGACAATGTCTGGCAACCCGCTCGCGCCCGGGCCAATGACGAACGCGGCTTGCTGCAGGCCAAAGCCAATGAGGAGGGCGCGAATTTCGACATCGCCCCGCATGATTGGCGCTTCTATTCCGAGAAGGTGCGCAAGGAGACGCACGATTTCGACGAAGCGGAACTCAAGCCCTATTTGCAGCTCGACAACATCATCGCCGCCGCCTTTTACACGGCGACCCAACTGTTCGGCCTGCACTTCAGCGAAGTTCACGGCCTGCCGCTCTATCACCCCGACGTCCGCGCCTTCGATGTGCGCGACGGAAACGGCACGCATGTCGCGCTTTTTCTCGGCGATTATTTCGCACGTCCCTCAAAGCGTGGCGGCGCCTGGATGTCCGGCTTCCGCGAGCAACAGAAGCTCCAAGGCGATATCCGCCCAATCATCGTTAACGTGATGAACTTCGCCAAGCCGCCGGAAGGCCGGCCGGCGCTGCTCAGTCTCGACGACGCGCGAACGCTCTTCCACGAATTCGGCCATGGCCTGCACGGCATGCTGTCGGATGTCACCTATCCGTCGATCTCAGGCACGAGTGTCGCGGGCGACTTCGTGGAATTGCCTTCACAGCTTTACGAGCACTGGCTGCTCCGCCCCGAAATCCTGAGCAAATTCGCGCTGCATGCAGGGACCGGTGCGCCGATGCCGGCCGCGTTTATCGAGCGGGTGCTCGGGTCGCGCCATTTCAATCAGGGTTTTGCCACCGTTGAATATTGCGCTTCAGCGTATGTCGACATTTACCTGCATCTCGTCTCGCAACCGGGCGATCTCGACGTTGCCGATTTCGAGCGCACGACCCTCGCCCGCATCGAAATGCCGGAGGCGATCACGATGCGCCATCGCACGCCGCATTTCTCGCACATCTTCGCCGGCGACGGATACGCGGCCGGCTACTACAGCTACCTCTGGTCCGAAGTGCTCGATGCCGATGCGTTTGCCGCTTTCGAGGAGACAGGAGACGTTTTCGACCCGGAGCTTGCCCAGCGCCTCTTAGCCAGCATTTACTCGGCCGGCGGGCGGCAGGACCCGGCGGAGGCCTATGTCGCCTTCCGCGGCCGGATGCCGACCATCGAGCCGCTATTGACCAAACGTGGCCTTGCCTGAGCACTCACATCAAGCGTATCCGGCGCAGCTTCGCCGACCGGCGGGAACTCAAGCTCCAGTGTTCCGTTGATGTTCGGGCTGGAGCTCCCGGGAGGGTGGCCATGACGAACACGGACCAGGCGAGTTCGGAATTCAACAAGCACATCAAGGACGTCGGCAAGACCGTGGAGAATACCGCGGGTGCGGGCGAGGACATCGCCGGTCAGGCGAGCGCTTATCTGAAGGACGCGAGCGAGCGCGCCTCCGAATTCGCGAGCCACGCGGGCGAATATTACCAGCAGGGCCAGCGCGCCGCTGTGGATGCAGTCAAGTCGCAGCCTCTGGCCGCGCTCGGCATCGCGGCCCTGGTCGGGTTCCTTTTCGGGCTGCTGATCGCCCGCTGAGCACGGGAGGACCATCGTGGCAGACGAAAGCGTCAGTTCGGCCCTGCCGGGCAGCGACGTCGTCGGCGAATA
Source organism: Methylobacteriaceae bacterium (assembly GCA_034669505.1). Taxonomy (GTDB): domain Bacteria; phylum Pseudomonadota; class Alphaproteobacteria; order Rhizobiales; family Beijerinckiaceae; genus JAFASC01. Next base: position 9,754 of record JAXDNJ010000032.1, on the reverse strand, counting down.
TGTCGCCGATTTCGTCACGACGGCAACGCGCCTTGCCGATGCGCTGGAGCGGATTGCCGGCGCGATCCGCAGCGCCGCGCATGAAGGCGAGCGGTTGACCAAGACTCTGCGCGAGGAACTGCCGGCGAACCTGTTCTCGCGCGAACGCGCCAGCGAGACGGTACCGGTGGCGGTGGTCGGGATTGCTGCGCTCGCCGTCATGTTCATGGCGCAGCGGCGGCGTTCACAGCCGCTCGATGGCCGTTCCTTCTGAGTCACCCAGCCTTCTTGTGAGTTGCGAGCGCCTGCCAAATCTTGGCAGGCGTCAGCGGCATGTCGACATGCCTGATTCCGTAGGGCGTAAGCGCATCGATGACGGCGTTCATCACCGTCGGCGTAGCGCCGACCGTACCCGACTCGCCGCAGCCCTTCGCGCCGAGCGGATTGATCTTTGAGGGTGAGCTTTCGTCGAGTTCGGTCTTGAAGAACGGAAAATCCTCGGCGCGCGGCATCTGGTAATCCATGAATGTTGCGGTCAAGAGCTGGCCGTCCTCGTTGTAGACGGCGCCTTCATACAGCGTCTGCCCCGCGCCCTGCACGATGCCGCCGTGCATCTGGCCCTCGACCAGCATCGGGTTCATGGGGATGCCGACATCGTCCACGGTCGTGTAGCGCGCGATGCGCACGTGCCCGGTGTCGGGATCGATCTCCACTTCCGCGACATGCGTGCCGTTGGGCCAGCTCGGTCCGTCGACCTTGCCCTCGCTCGAGACCGAGAGGCGGCTCTCCGGCTGCTTGGATGCAATCTCCGCAAGCGTGATCTGCCGGTCGGTGCCGGCGATGCGGAAGCGGCCGTCGGAAAACTCGAGGTCCTGCGTTGCCGCCTCCAGCATCTCCGCCGCGAGCGGACGCGCTTTCTCGATCATGTCGGTGATGGTCGCCGCGACCGCGGATCCGCCGATGTAAAGCGAGCGCGAGCCGACGCTGCCGAAACCCTGCACGAGATCGGTGTCGCCCTGCACGACCTCGACCTTCTCGATCGGCATCGACAGCGCTTGCGCGACTATCTGCGCGTAGCTCGTCTCCAATCCCTGACCCATCGCCTGCGTCGCCGAATGAACGATCGCACGCCCGTCGCCGGTGACGTGCAGTTTTGCCGGCTCGATGAGTGCATTGCCGCCGGTCCACTCGATGTAGCTCGCAACGCCGCGTCCATAGAGCAGGCCCTTCGCCTGTGCGGCGGCTTTGCGCGCTTCGAAGCCGGCCCAATCCGCGGCTTCGCTGGCGCGATCGATCAGCTTGGCGAAATTGCCGCTGTCATAGGTCTGGCCCATGAAATTGGTGAACGGCATCTGCCCGGATTTGACGAAGTTGATCTTGCGCAATTCGCGCGGGTCCATCTTCATCTGCCGCGCCGCGGCATCCATCATGCGCTCGATGGTAAAGATCGCCTCCGGCCGCCCGGCGCCGCGATAAGCGCCGATCGGCGCCGTGTTGGTCATCACCGATTGCGTCTCCATGCGCACGAGCGGAATGTCGTAGAGGCCGGTCGACACGAACGGCCCGAGCACAAGCGGGATGATATTGCCGGTGCCGCTGAGATAAGCACCGGTATTGCCAGTGGCTTTCGCACGAAATGCCAGGATGCGGCCGTTCGCGTCGAAAGCGAGTTCGGCATGCGTGACGAGGTCGCGGCCATGCGTGCCGCTTAGAAAATCGTCGATACGATCGGCGCGCCAGCGCACTGATTTGTTCAGCTTGGCCGCGGCGTAGGCGACGAGGCCGTCCTCGGGGTAGAGTCCGGTCTTGTGGCCGAAGCCGCCGCCGATATCGCCGACGAGCACGCGGATGGAGTCTTTCGGGCGGTGCAGGATAGCGTCGGCGAGGATGTCGCGCGTGCTTGCCGGCGTTTGCGACGGCACGCGCAAGGTCAGCCGTCCGGCGGCGTCCGGTTCGGCAAGATTGGCGCGCGGCTCGATCGCGTTCGGGACGAGCCGCTGATTGACGATGTCGAGCGAGACGACATGCGTGGCTTTGGCGAAAGCCATATCGACGGCGGCGGCATCGCCATAGCTCGCGCCCGCGGCGATGTTGTCGGGGACCTCTTCCCAGACGCGCGGCGCGTCCGGCGCGAGCGCAGATTGCGCGTCCGTCACTGCGGAAAGTACCTCGTATTCGACAGCGATTGCTTCCGCCGCGTCCTGCGCCGCCTGGCGTGTCTCCGCGACGACCGCCGCGACCGGCTCCCCGGCAAATCGCACGATCTCATGCGCGAGCAGCCGCCGCGGCGGAAAACTCGCATCCGATCCGTCCGGACGCTTGAAAATCGGCAGCGTTGGAAGCGTGCCGATATTCTCCTTGACCAGATCGGCGCCGGTGTAGACAGCGGCAATACCCGGCGATTCCAACGCGGCGCCGGTCTCGATCGAGAGAATGCGCGCATGCGCGTGCGGCGAGCGCAGAATGTAGAGCCACAGCGCGCCCTCGCTTTCGCGATCGTCGGTATATCTGCCGCGGCCGGTGATCAGCCGTTCGTCTTCGAGCCGCTTCACCGGCTGGCGCGTGCCGAATTTCAGATCGCTTGGGAGGATGTTCATTCGAGTTCCACGAGATTGGTTGGTTCGCTTCAGATATCGAGCTTCTCGATATTTTCGAGGGCGCGTTCGGTCCACAGCGCGGCGGCGTCGATGAAGGGCGCGAGATCGAACGCGTGCTCGATTGCTTCAGCGTTCTCCTTGAGCTTCGGCTCGGCGAGAAGAATATCGCGCAGATGCTTGCTTTCGTCGCGCACCCTGCCGGCGGCTTCTTCGATCAACTGATGCGCTTGCCCTCTTCCGTGCCGCGCCGCAAGTGCTGAAGCCACGGCGTCCGAGAACAGCAGCCCCTGCGTCAAATCGAGATTCTTGCGCATGCGCGCGGCGTCGACGGTGAGACCTTCCGCCATCGCCACCGCTTCGCGCAGTGCACCCGAGGCGAGGCCGAAAAGTTGCGGCAGCGCGTGCCATTCAGCATGCCAGAGGCCGGGGGGGCGCTCATGCGACACAGCCATCGCGCTGAGCAAAGTCGTCACGTGGCCCGCCGCGGCCGCATGCGCGGCGGTGATCACGGTCGAGCCAACGGGATTGCGCTTGTGCGGCATCGCCGAGGAGCCGCCGCGTCCCGGCACGTGAGGTTCAGACACCTCGCCGACCTCCGTCGACATGAGATGCACGACGTCGCTCGCCATCTTCGCCAGTGTGCCGATCATCGTTGCGATCCAGGCGCCGGTCTCGGCCATGCGGCCTCGCAGCGCGTGCCAAGCGATTGGTGGCGCGGCGAGATCGAGCTCGTGCGCGAACGCTTCGAGGAGTGCCGGGCCTTTGTCGCCGAAGGTGGCCAACGTTCCCACGGGACCGCCGAGCGATACGGCAAGCACGCGCGCGCGCAGCGCGGGGAGTTCCGCCGCGCTCTCCGCAATCCCGGTTGCCCACACCGCGACTTTGTAGCCGAAGGTGAGCGGCACCGCGTGCTGGCCGTAGGTGCGTCCAACGCACACGGTCCCATGGTGTTTTCGTGCAAGCCGCACCAGCCCTTTGATCGTGCGCGCGAGGTCATCTCGAATGAGCTGCAAGCCATCGCGCATCTGTAGGACGAGCGCCGTGTCGACGATGTCCTGCGTCGTCGCACCTTTGTGGAAGGCGCGCTCGAGTTCTTTCGGCAGTTTCGCGCGCATCGCTTTGATGAACGGGATCGTCGGCACCCCGGCAATCGCGGTTTCCTTGCCCAGAGCAGCGATCTCGAGATCGTCGGGCGAGATTGCCTCGATTGCCGCGGCGAGCTCTCGCGGCGCTAAACCCAACCGCGCCTGCGCCCTCGCAAGTGCCGCCTCCACCTGCAGCTTGTATGCGACGCGGCTCCGATCGCTGAACACGCCGCGCATCGCATCGGTTGCAAACAGCGGACCGAGGAGTTCGGAATCGAGCGCCGAGAAGGTCATCTCACATCAAACATATGTGCAGCCAGCCTCTTCTCCTTTAGGCGCGCATTATCGCCGCCGCACGCCAGCACGTGCGAAAAATAAGAGGACACGGGCGCCGAGCGGCCGTTCCTAAGAATTAAAAGCCGGTCGCCCGGCGCCCATGTGCGGCGGTTTCTGTCTTTCGCGTCCCGCACTTCACGAATCTCGCTGGCCGTTCGGCCATCTCGATCCGCTCGCAGCCCGTCAAAGCAGGCGGCCCGGTCATAGTGCCGGACGGGCGGGTCACTCGGCGCCTTCACCTCTTCCGCGCCCGCAGGTTTCGCCGCGAGCGGGTGTCGGCTTGACGCCGTTTGCGAAAGCCTCCCGGGGCCGAGGTTAGGTCGACCTCGACCGCAGGCGCCGCTCCCCGCCCGCACTTTCAAGACCACTCTAGAAAGGCCCTCATGTGGGCGGGGATGGCCTGAGGATAGGAGGGCGTGAGGCACCGGGGATAACTTTTTCGAAAAATATTTCAACGCGTCATGCCGGGCCTCAGACCGGGCATCCACGAAAGCAAACGGCAGACTGCATCGCTACTTTCGTGGATGGCCGGGCTAACCCGGCCATGACGCCGCTGTAACGGCAGCGAATCGCTGCAACTCGTTTCAAGCCGCCTGGCTCGCCTTCTGCACTCCGACCTTGAACTTCGCCTCCGTCTTCGCCTCGACCTCTTCGACCGAAACGCCATCGGCGAGCTCGGCAAGCGTCATGCCGCCGCCGCCATGCTTATCGATCGTGAACACGCCGAGATCGGTGATGACCATGTCGACAACGGCTGCGCCGGTGAGCGGCAGGTTGCAGCGATGCAGAAGCTTCGGCTCGGTCGAGCCGTCCTTCGCCTTGGCGACATGCTCCATCACGACGACCACCTTCTTGACGCCGGCGACCAAATCCATCGCGCCCCCCATGCCTTTGACCATCTTGCCGGGGATCATCCAGTTGGCGAGATCGCCGTTCTCGGCGACCTGCATCGCGCCGAGGATCGACAGATCGATATGTCCGCCGCGGATCATCCCGAAGGAATCCGCGCTGGAGAAATAGCTGGTCGTCGGCAGCTCGGTAATGGTCTGCTTGCCGGCGTTGATCAGATCGGGATCCTCTTCGCCCTCATAAGGGAACGGTCCCATGCCGAGCATGCCGTTCTCGCTCTGCAGCTGCACGCTCATGCCGGCGGGGATGTAGTTCGAGACAAGCGTCGGAATGCCGATGCCGAGATTGACATAAAAGCCGTCGCGCAATTCCTGCGCGGCGCGCGCCGCCATTTGTTCGCGGGTCCAGGCCATTCTGTTTTCTCCTCAGGCGGCCTGCCGCGGCCGGGTTGTGCGTTGCTCGATGCGTTTCGCCGCGGCCGGCGCATGGATCATGCGCTTCACGAAAATGCCGGGCGTGATGATGTGATCGGGATCGATCTCGCCGGCTTCGACGAGGTTCTCGACCTGCGCGACAGTCATTTTGGCGGCGCTCGCCATCATCGGATTGAAATTGCGCGCGGTCTTGCGGTAGACGAGATTGCCTTCGCTATCGCCCTTCCAGGCATGCACGAGCGCAAGATCGGCGAAGAGCCCGCGCTCCATCACGTATTTCTCGCCGTCGAAGTCGCGCACTTCCTTGCCTTCGGCGATGAGCGTGCCGACGCCGGTCTTCGTGAAGAACGCGGGAATGCCGGCGCCCCCGGCGCGGATGCGTTCGGCGAGCGTGCCCTGCGGATTGAATTCGATCTCGAGTTCGCCGGCGAGGAATTGCTGGGCAAACGTCTTGTTCTCGCCGACATAGGACGAGATCATCCTCTTCGTCTGCCGCGTGTCCAGAAGCCGTCCGAGGCCGACGCCGTCAATGCCGGCATTGTTCGAAATGACGGTGAGGCCCTTCACGCCGGATTCGCGCACCGCTTCGATCAGCAGGTCGGGGATGCCGCAGAGGCCGAAGCCGCCGGCCATGATGGTCATGCCGTCACGCAGCAATCCCGCGAGCGCCGCTTTGGCGTCTGGATGCACTTTCCTCATTCTTCCTCCGCACTCGCTTGCAGGACGTAGGTACCACCCCGTTCCTAATCCTCGCATGAAAGACCATGCAAGCTCCAGACCCGCGCTTTCCGCGTCCGCTTGGCCGCGCGCGGTTTCGATGGCATGGGGTGAGCCGAAGTCCAGAGAGGCGGGTCGGGCGCACCAGATGAATTCAGCTGTCATGACTGGCGGCGAAGCGATCGTCGCTGGCCTCATCGACCACGGCATCGACACGGTCTATGGCCTGCCCGGCGCGCAGATCTACGGGCTGTTCGACGCGCTGCACCGCGCCCAGCCGAAACTGAAGGTGATCGGCGCCCGCCATGAGCAAGCCTGCGGCTACATGGCATTCGGCCACGCGCGCTCGACGGGTCGGCCGGCCGCGTTTTCGGTCGTGCCGGGGCCGGGTGTGCTCAACGCCGGCGCGGCGCTGCTCACGGCCTATGGCTGCAACGCGCCGGTGCTCTGCGTGACGGGGCAGGTGCCGACCGACTTTCTCGGGCGCGGGCGCGGCCATCTGCATGAGATGCCGGACCAGCTCGCCACGCTGCGCACCTTCACCAAGTGGGCCGGGCGGATCGAGAGTGCGTCGATGGCGCGGGTGGAAGTCGCGCGCGCCTTCCAGGCGATGCTGTCCGGCCGCCAGGGCCCGGCAGCGCTGGAAATGCCGTGGGATGTGTTCACGCGCCGCGAGATGATCGCCCGTTGCGATCCGCTGCCGCTCTTGCCCACGCCGCCCGCTGACCCGGACGCGCTGACCGCGGCGGCGCGCCTCATCGGGGCAAGCCGCCATCCGATGATCATGGTCGGCAGCGGGGCAATCGCCGCGGCGGGTGAGGTTCGGGAACTCGCCGAGGCGGCTGACGCGCCGGTCGTCGCCTTCCGCAGCGGCCGCGGCATTCTAAGCAACGCGCACGAGCTCGGCTTGACGCTTGCGGATGCTTACGAGCTCTGGTCGGGGACGGACCTCATCATCGGCGTTGGCACGCGGCTCGAGCTGATCGACGTGCGTTGGCAGAACCGCCCGGCCGGGCAGAAGATGATCCGCATCGATATCGATCCCGCCGAGATGCGCCGCTTTCCGCCGGATGTCGGGATCGTCGCCGATGCTGTGGATGGGACGCAGGGCCTCATCGATGCCGTGCGGCGGATCGGCTTCAGGCGCAGCCCGGGCCGGCGCGACGAGATCCGCGCGGCGCGCGCCAAGGTGGCGGAAGAGATCCGCGTAATCGAGCCGCAAATGTCGTATCTGCGCATCCTGCGCAATGTGCTGCCGGCGAATGCGTTCGTCACCGATGAGCTGTCGCAGGTCGGCTTTGCGTCCTGGTACGGATTTCCGGTCTATGAGCCGCGCACCTTTGTGTCCTCGGGTTATCAGGGCACGCTCGGCGCCGGCTATCCGACCGCGCTCGGTGTGAAGGTTGCCAATCCCGATCGCCCGGTCGTGGCTATTTGCGGCGACGGCGGCTTCATGTTCGCGGTGCAGGAGCTTGCAACCGCCGTGCAGTTCAACATCGGCGTCGTCGCGCTCGTCTTCAACAACAACGCCTACGGCAATGTCCGGCGCGATCAGATGACGCGCTTTGAAGGCCGTGTCATCGCCGCCGATCTCGTCAACCCGGATTTTATGCAGATCGCCGACGCGTTCGGGGTCGGCGGCGCGCGCGTGCGCTCGCCGCGCGAGTTCCGGCCCGTGCTTGAACGGGCGCTCGCAAGCGGCGGTCCGTGGCTGATCGATATCGAGGTGCCGCGGGATTCGGAGGCAAACCCGTGGCCATTCATTCATCCCGTTCCCAGGATGTAGGGTCAATCGAGATGGCGCTCGATGTCGATAAGTTGCTGAACTGGCCCTTCCCGGAACTGCGCCACGAATACACGGCGCGCGACACAATGCTTTATGCGCTCGGTCTCGGCCTCGGCAGCGATCCCTTGGACGAAGAGCAACTCCGCTTCGTCTACGAGAAAGACTTACGCGCGCTGCCGACAATGGCGGTCGTGCTCGCCTATCCCGGCTTCTGGCTGCACGATCCCGCAACCGGCGTGAACTGGAAGAAGATCCTGCACGGCGAGCAGGGGATAATCTGGCATGCGCCGATTCCGTCCGCCGCAACGGTCGTGGGGCGAACGCGCGTGACAGACATCATCGACAAAGGCGCCGAGAAGGGCTCGCTGATGTTCAGCGAGCGCGTGGTGCGCGATGCCAAAACCGGCGAGAAGCTGGTCACGCTGACCGGCACGACGGTGCTGCGCGGCGATGGCGGCTTCGCCGGTCCGGCGAAGCAAGCGCCGAAACCGCATGTCATTCCGCAGCGCGCCCCCGATGCGATCTGCGATTTGCCGACTGCGCTGAACGCGGCGCTGATCTACCGGCTCTCCGGCGATTACAATCCGCTGCATGCCGATCCCGAGGTGGCGCGCGCCGCCGGTTTCCCGCGCCCTATCCTGCATGGGCTCTGTTCGCTCGGTGTGGCGGGCCACGCGCTGTTGAAAACGGTGGCCGGCTATGATCCCGCGCGCTTCAAGAGCATGCGTCTGCGCTTCACGTCGCCGGTTTTTCCCGGCGAGACGATCCGCACGCAAATGTGGATCGATGGTTCGCAGGTGTCGTTCCGGGCGCGGCTCGTCGAGCGCGAGGCGGTCGTGCTCGACAATGGGATTGCCGAAATCGCGTCGGCATAGCGCGGAATTTCGCCGGACACATGCCAAGCAGCAATTCCCGCGACATACTGAACCTGTTCTCGCCCGGCATGCGCGTCTTCGTGCATGCCGGAGCGTCCTTGCCGCGCGATCTTTTCGATGCACTCAGCGCCGAGCCGCAGCGGGCGCGCGGCGTCGAGTTCGTCGGCGCCTTCATTCCGGGCGTGAACACGTTCGATTTCGCTGCGCTCGCGCCGGACGCGCGGATGGTCACCACATTCGGCGGCGGCTTTCATCGCAAATCGCCGGCGCGCGAGCGCATTCATGTCCTGCCGAAAGGCTACATGTCGTTCGTGCGCTATGTTGCCGAGCAAGAGTTCGATCTCGCGATTCTGCATCTCGCGTCGCCTGGCGCAGATGGGCGGCTGTCGTATGGCATCAACCAGGATTTCATCCCGCTTGCGGCAGCGCGCTCGAGGCAACTCGCAGCTTTCGTCAACCGCGCCATGCCGGACATCCACGGCGAACCGGGCCCGCGCTTAAGCGATCTGGCGCTGGCGGTCGAAGTCGATACGCCGCTGCCAGAATATCCTGCTGGGGCGCCTTCGCCTGAGATCGCCGCCATCGCGCGTCATGCGGCGACACTGATCAACGATGGCGACACGATCCAGATCGGCATCGGCAAGGTGCAGTCGGCGACTGTTCGTGCTTTACACGCGCATCGCGATATGGGCGTGCATTCCGGCATGATCGACGATGCAATCGTTGAGCTTGCAAATAAGGGCATCATCACCGGCCGCAAGAAGGATTTTGACAAGGAGACGATCATCACCGGCATGGTGTTCGGCACGCGCGCGACATACGACTCCTGCGCGCAACCGCCGGTAAAATTCCGCGCCGCCGATTACACGCATGCGCCGAAGGTGCTCGGCGAGATAAAAAATTTCGTCGCGATCAACAGCGCGGTCGAAGCCGATCTCTTCGGGCAGACGAATGCCGAACTCGTGCATGGCGGACTGGTCAGCGGCTCCGGCGGCTTCCAGGATTTCATGATCGGTGCGCGGCTGTCGCCGAACGGCCGCTCCATCGTGGCGCTGCCATCGACAGGCGGCGGCGTCTCGCGCATCGTCGCGCGGCT
>JAXDNJ010000031.1:0-72247 GCA_034669505.1 Methylobacteriaceae bacterium | reverse complement strand
GATCACCCGCGCGTTTCCGGGGACGTCGGCATGGCCGGCGTGGCGATCGACTCGATCTACGACATGCGCACGCTGTTCTCGGGCATCCCGCTCGATCAGATGAGCGTGTCGATGACGATGAACGGCGCGGTGCTGCCGGTGCTCGCGCTTTATATCGTCGCGGCGGAAGAGCAAGGCGTAAAGCCGGCTCGACTCTCCGGCACGATCCAGAACGATATTCTAAAAGAGTTCATGGTGCGCAATACCTACATCTATCCGCCCGCGGCGTCGATGCGCATCATCTCCGACATTTTCGCATTCACGTCGGCGAACATGCCGAAGTTCAATTCGATCTCGATCTCCGGTTACCACATGCAGGAAGCCGGCGCGACGCAGGATCTCGAGCTCGCCTATACGCTCGCCGACGGCATCGAATACATCCGCGCCGGACTGAAAGCCGGGTTGACGATCGATCAGTTCGCGCCGCGGCTGTCGTTCTTCTGGGCCATCGGCATGAACTTCTTCATGGAAGTCGCCAAGATGCGCGCCGCGCGGCTGATTTGGGCGAAGCTCGTCAAGGACTTCGAGCCTAAATCGGAGAAGTCGCTGCCGTTGCGCACGCATTGTCAGACGAGCGGCTGGTCCCTCACCGCGCAGGACGTGTTCAACAATGTGATGCGCACTTGCATCGAGGCTATGGCGGCGACGCAGGGCCATACGCAATCGCTGCACACCAACGCGCTCGACGAAGCGCTCGCCTTGCCGACGGACTTTTCCGCGCGGATCGCGCGCAACACGCAACTTTTCCTGCAGCAGGAGAGCGGCACGACGCGCATCATCGACCCCTGGGGCGGCTCTTATTATGTCGAACGGTTGACCGCCGATCTCGCAAAAAAAGCTTGGGGCCATATCGAGGAGGTCGAACGCCTCGGCGGCATGGCGAAAGCGATCGAAGCCGGCATTCCGAAGCTGCGCATCGAAGAGGCCGCTGCAAAGACTCAGGCGCGCATCGATTCAGGCCAACAGACGGTGATCGGTGTCAATAAGTATCGGCTGTCAGATGAGGCGCCGATCGATGTGTTGAAGGTGGACAATTCCGCTGTGCGCGCGCAGCAGATCGCCAAGCTGAAGCGCTTGCGCGAAGAGCGGGACGAAGCCGCGACGTCGCGCGCTCTGGAGGCGCTGACGAATGGAACGAAAGCCGGCGGCAATCTGCTCGCGCTGGCGATCGACGCAGCGCGCGCCAAAGCGACGGTCGGCGAGATTTCAGGTGCGCTCGAAAAGGTGTTCGGCCGGCATCGCGCCGAAATTCGTTCGATTTCAGGCGTCTACAAACGGGAGGCTGGCGTGGGCGCCGATGCGATCAATCGCGTGCAGTCGATGGTCGAAGCTTTCGAGGAAAACGAGGGGCGCCGTCCGCGCATTCTCGTCGCCAAGGTCGGCCAGGACGGGCACGACCGCGGGCAGAAGGTCATCGCCTCGGCGTTCGCCGATCTTGGTTTCGACGTCGACATAGGTCCACTGTTTGCGACGCCGAACGAAGCCGCGCGACAAGCGGTCGAGAACGACGTGCACATCGTCGGCATCTCGTCCCTCGCTGCGGGTCACCTGACGCTGGTCCCCGAACTGAAGCATGCTCTGGAAGAGCAGGGGCGCCCCGACATCATGATCGTCGTCGGCGGCGTGATCCCGCAACAGGACTTCGCCGCGCTTCGCGAGAACGGCGCCTCGGCGATCTTTCCGCCCGGCACGGTGATCGCCGAGGCCGCAGGGAGTTTGCTCGAGGAGTTGAACCGGCGCCTCGGTTATGCGCAGCGCGAGGCGGCGGAGTAGCCGCGAGGATTAGTTGAACTGATCGAGCCTGATTGCAAAAGAGGGTATGGCATCGAAGCGCAGCGTCTCGTTTGAACGGAGCTGGACAGTTTCCTGCCACTGGCCAGCCGCCGCGTTCCTGTGGATCAAAGTGATGCGGGTGTTTGTATCGATGACCCAGAGTTCCCGAACATTGAAACCAGCATAAAGGCGTGCTTTCGGCCCGCGATCCTGAGCGAGCGTGGAACTCGCGATTTCGATCGCGAGCAAAACATCGCTGCCGCGCACGTCCTCGGAGCGCAGCCGGCGCGGGTAAATACAGAGGTCAGGCTCGACGATCGTTGATGTGCCTAGAAACAACGATGTCTCGAAACCGACGATCAAATCCTGCGGACAAACCCGAGCAAGAGCCATCCCGAGTTCAGATTTGAGCCGTTCGTGAGCGTGATATTTCGGGCCCATCGGGACAATTCTCCCTTCGATGAGTTCGAAATTATCATCCTCGTCGATCAGGCCATCCGCTTGCATACGGCGGATGTCCTCCGCCGTCAGATGACCGAATGAGGTGCTGGAAAGCGCGCTGAGTTGCATGAGCTGGTCTCGGCCCGATCTTAGCACCTCGGAGGCGCGGCCGCGAGAGCCTTACTGCGTCAGATTGCAGCCGCTGTCCTTCACCGTGAAGAACGCTTGGTCGCCGGGGATGACCGCGAGCTTCTTGTAATAATCCCACGGGCCCTTGCTTTCCGCCGGCGTCTTCACTTGGAAGAGATACATCTCGTGCACCATGCGCCCGTTCGGCAGGACATGGCCGCCGCGGGCAAAGAAATCGTCGACCGGCATTTCGTGCATTTTCTTCGTCACGGCATCGCCGTCCGTCGTGCCGGCGGCCTGCACCGCCTTCAGATACTGCGTCACGGATGAATACGTGCCCGCATGCACCATGTTCGGACGGCGGCCGGTGCGCTTCATGAAACGATCGGCGAAGTCACGCGCCTTGTCGTCGAGATCCCAGTAATAGCCTTCCGTAAGCACCAGACCCTGCGCCGCCTGTAGGCCGAGGCCGTGTACTTCGGCAAGTGTGAAGAGAAGCGCGGCGATGCGCTGCTTGCCGCCTTGCGTGACGCCGAACTCCGCCGCCTGCTTGATGGCGTTCGCGGTATCGAGGCCGGCATTGGCGAGGCCGACGACTTTCGCGCCGGAGCTTTGCGCCTGCAGGATGAAGGATGAGAAATCCGAACTATTCAGCGGATGCCGGACGGCTCCGACGACATTGCCACCATTCGCCTTCACATAATTTGACGTGTCGTTCTCGAGCGCATAGCCGAAGGCGTAATCGGCGGTGATGAAGAACCAGCTGTCGCCGCCGTTTTTGACGAGCGCGCCGCCGGTCCCGACCGCCAGCGCATGCGTGTCGTAGGCCCAGTGGAAACCATATGGCGTGCATTGTTTCCCGGTGAGGTCGGTGCTCGCGGCGCCATCGACGATCGTGATCTTCTTCTTGTCCTTCGACAGCTGCTGCACGGCGAGCGCGACCGAGGACGTCGTCAGCTCCATGATCGCGTCGACGTTTTCGACGTCGTACCAGCGTCGCGCGATGCCGATGGCGACATCGGGTTTGTTCTGATGATCGGCGCTGACGAGCTCGATCGGCTTGCCGAAAATCTTGCCGCCGAAATCCTCGACCGCCATGTGCGCGGCTTCGACCGACCATTTGCCGCCGAAGTCGGCGTAGACGCCGGACTGGTCGTTCAGAATTCCGATTTTGACGCCGCTCGAGCCGGGCGCCTGGGCGCGGGCTGCCGGCGTGAGTGCGAGAGCGGCCGCCAGGCTAAGCGCGAGTGTCGCGATACGATGCATTGAATTCCTCCCAACCGGCTTTGTTTGGCTGGCGGCACTATTTACGCCGCGGGAGGCTTTGCAAGTATTTCTTTGGCAAGGCGTCTTTCGTCTTGCCTTGGGAACTGGGTGAATGGGCATGCTCTCCCCGGCCCGTCCGGCCGGGGAGAGAAGCAGTCGGTTTAGTTGAGCACGACCATGCGCACGGCGCCGGTCGAGCGCAGGCCGATCGCCTGTGCCGCGCCGTGGGCGAGATCGAGAGAGCGCCCCCCGACAAATGGACCGCGATCATTGATCCGCACCACGACGGCGCGGCCGGTCGCCACATTCGTCACCTGCACACGCGTGCCGAAGGGCAGGCTGCGGTGTGCCGCCGTTAGGCCACCGCGGTTGAAGTGCTCGCCATTGGCAGTGCGCGAGCTCAGTTTCTCGCCGCCGCCATACCAGCTGGCGCGAACGACCCGTCCGGCGGCCGAGGAGGCGCCGCCGAAGGAGGACGCGTGACCCCAGGTCCGCGAAGGCTGGCTGGTCACGGCTCGCTCACGCGCCTGCGGATATTCTGGCGCCGGCGTGCCAAACCAGGACTGCGCCCCGCCAGCCTCTGCGGCCCGCGCCCGGCGCTCCGCCCTGTAGGCGTAGTGGTGATGGTGATGGTGGTGGCGCCCGCGGAAGTGGCGAAAGTGCATGTGATGGTGATGGTGGCTATATCCAAAGCCTCGATGGTGATGATGATAGTGATGTCGCGAATGTGCCTCGGCATATCCGCCGAAGGCGATAAGCGCGAGCAGAGCTATTACTATTCTTCGCATCAGTTTCCCTGACTCCTACTTTGATGGGTTGAAGCGAAGACTGTCTCGTTGGCAGATGTGACCTCATCGGGGCAGGGTTCCCGCGGAATGGGCGGTGTATTGTCGCGGCAATACTTGCGACAATTCGCCTCTTGCCGCACTGCACAATAAGCGCTAAACGGCAGGCATACGGCTCGGCTTGGCGCTTCCATGGCGCCGCATCGGGCGCAGAACGCCGCTCATCGTGGCAATTGGCGCCTAAAGGGAGCGAGCCGAATTTAACCCCAAGCCTTTGCGGCACCCCCTCTAGCGGCTTCGCTGGGGCACGCCTTGGAGCGGAGGCGGAAACGATCGGAACTCAAGGAATGATGAAAGTCGCAAAAACCGCGTTCGTGCTTCTCGGCCTCGCCCTTCCCGTCAGCGCCTATGCCCAGTCCCTCGGCGGCACCGAAATCAGCGCGGCCGAGCAGCAGGCCTGCGGCCCCGATGTCGTGCGGCTGTGCAGCGACATGCTGCCGGATGTGAGCCGCGTCCTCGGCTGCATGAAGTCGAAGCGCTCGCTGGTGAGCCCCGCCTGCATGAAGGTTGCGCGCGCCCGCGGTCTTTAGATCGCGTCTGAAAACATTTTCGGGATGAACTGATCCCCGCCGGTTCTGCCGGCGGGGATTTTTTGTTGGTTACTCTACGTCGTCGTCGCTCGGCGCGACCGGGGCGCTGTAGACCGAGCGTCCGCGATAACCCGGTGCCGCGGCGCGGCCGGGCAGCGTGTCGGCGAGGCCTTCGTTGGAACGGGGGCCGGCGGCGGATTCTCCCGTTCCGGCGATGCCGGCGCCGCGCTCCGGAACGGCGTCGGGCGTTCCGTCCATCATCGTGTCCTGCGCGAACGCGTTCGGCGCGAGGGCGAGGAAGGCGGCAAGTCCGATGCCGGCTGCAACTGTCTTCTTCATATCATATGCTCCGCATTGCGAGAGGGTTGGTGCGGCGCACAACAGAGCAGCCGAGAAATCGTTTCCGCATGGGTGCCCTGCGGATTTGCTTGCGGCGATATGACAGAGGCAGGGGAGCGTGTTCAAAAACGCTGCTCGCTTAATCGCACGCTGCGACAAACGAGCGCGTCATGGCCGGGCTTGGCCGGCCATCCACAACAACCGGTCGGCCGGCGCGCATTTGCCTTCGTGGATGCCCGGCGCAAGGCCAGCGCATGACGAGTACTCAGCCAAATCTCGCATCGTCATCGCGCAGGCAATCGCGGATGTTGGGCGGCACAGGAAAGCCGCAGCCGCGATAATCGCCGTCGAGACTGATCTCCCCGGCTTGGTAATAGCCGCTTGCGACGATCTCGCTGCCGATCATCTGCAACGTCGCGTGCAGCGCTTGCACGGAATCGTAACCGGCGCCGGAAAAAGCCCGTTTACGGTCCGGCCAATCGATTTCGTAGCGGCAGCGCCAGCAGCCGTCGATTTCCTCGGGGCGGAAGATGCGAACTTCAATGTCCGCCGCGCCGGCCTGGCTCTTCCAATGCAATGTTCTGCGAGCGATGATCATAGGCCGTCTGCCAGTAGCCATCGCAGACGCGCCTAAGTGCTAATCAGGAGGTACGATGTGTCCATCGATCCGCTCCAGGGCGGAAATAAGTTTCGCCTGACACGCGGTGTCGGACGCGACTTCACTCAGCGGGAGAGATACGTACTTTTCGCTCGCTTGCGACGGCCTCCGGGCCGGGCTAACCAGGAACCCTCCGCGAGGACTTCATGGCACTGACGGCCCTGTCAAAATTCCGCGATGCGATCGCCGGCCGAAGCGCCAAAGCGGCGCGAGGGACTGCCGCGCCCGACATGTCCAGCAGCGCGCCGCGCGACAGGTTCGCCGCCGCCGCGGCGGCATTAAAGTCGGATGCGCGCGTCCTCGAAATCGGCACGAAGCAATCGATCGAAGGCCGCCCGACGCATGCGATGCACCTCTTTCCGCATGTGCCGCGCAGCAATTATCTGATGGCGGATGTGGAAGCCGGCGCCGACGTCGATCTCGTCGCCGACCTGCATGCGCTGCCGCCGGATTGGGCGAACCGGTTCAATGCGCTGGTCGCAGTGGCGGTGTTCGAACATCTCGAGCGTCCATGGATCGCCGCACGAGAGGTCGCGCGCGTCCTCTCGCCCGGCGGCTTCTGCTTGGTGAGCACCCACCAGACGTTCCCGCTGCACGGCTATCCCTCGGATTTCTTCCGCTTCAGCAAGGAAGCGCTCGCCTTGATCTTTCGCGACGCGGGCCTGAATGTCGTCGAGTGCGAATACGAGCACCGGGCGAAAATCTCCGCGCCGAACGAATTCATTCCGCTGAGCTATCAAGACGAGTGGAACGCGACGTTCCCGTCCTACATGGTCGTCAATCTGTTTGCCGAGAAGCGACTTTGAGGATCGGATACAATCAATGCATGGGAGGACGATAATGATAAACGGGACTTGGCTGGGAAGAACGCTTGCCGTCGCCGCGATGACGATGGGCGGGCTCACCGCGTTGCAGGCGGAGCCCAAATACGGGCCCGGCGCGAGCGACTCTGAGATAAAGCTCGGCCAGACCATGCCGTATAGCGGGCCCGCGTCCGCCTACGGCACGATCGGCAAGACCGAAGCGGCTTACTTTCAGATGATCAACGATCAGGGTGGCATCAATGGCCGCAAGATCAATCTGATCAGCTACGACGACGGCTACAGCCCGCCGAAAACGGTCGAGCAGATCCGCAAGCTCGTTGAAAGCGACGAGGTGTTGGCGACGTTCCAGACGCTCGGCACCGCAACGAACACCGCGATCCAGAAATACATGAATGCCAAGAAAGTCCCGATGCTGTTCGTCTCGACCGGCGCGGCGAAGTTCAGCGATCCGAAGAACTTCCCTTGGACGATTGGTTATAATCCAAGCTACCTCACGGAAGCGCATGTCTATGCGCAATATGTTCTGAAAGAACATCCCAAGGCGAAAATCGCCATGCTTACGCAGAACGACGATTTCGGCCGCGATCATCTGAAGGGATGGAAGGAGGCTCTGGGTGCCAAAGCCGACATGATCGTCGCCGAGGCGACATATGAAGCCACCGATCCGACGGTCGATTCACAGATGCTTAAACTGAAGGCCTCGGGCGCCGATGTGCTGTTCAATGGCGGCACACCGAAATTCGCGGCGCAAGCGATCAAAAAGGCCGCCGAGCTCGGCTGGAACCCAGTGCACATCCTCAACATCAACTCGATCTCCACGAGCGAAGTGTTGACGCCGGCGGGACTGGAGAATTCGAAAGGCCTGATCACCGTCACCTACGGGAAAGATCCGTCCGATCCCGCATGGAAAAATGATCCGGGCATGAAGACATATTTCGAGTTCATGGATAAATATTATCCGGCCGGCGTGAAGGACAGCGTGTTCAACACGTATGGATACGGCGCCGCGGAGTTGATGGTGCACGTGCTGCGCCAATGCGGCGACGATCTCAGCCGCGAAAACCTGATGAAACAAGCGACGAACATCAAGGACTTTGCCGGCACGCTCGGTCTGCCCGGCATGTCGGTGACGACGACAACCGATGATTATCGCGTGATCAAGCAGTTCCAGATGGAGCGCTTCGACGGCACGCGTTGGGTGCTGTTTGGGCCGATCCTCAGCGACGAGGTGAAGAGCTGAGGCTGAACCTCACTCGCCGGCAGGAACCTCGTCGGTATCGGGCACGTCGTTCGGCGCGCGGTCCTCGCCTTCGCCCGGACGACCACGACGACGACGACGCGAGCGCAGATGGAAGCCAGCTCCCTCGCCGCCGAGATCGCGCGGCGCGTCCCCTTCCGCCGGATTGCCTGCCGGCTCCGGAAGAGGCGGGCGTGGACCTGGCGCCGTGATGAAGGCCGGCAATTCAGCCGGTTCGCGCTCATTTGGGCCGCGGTTCTCAGGCTGGCCGTCGCCGCGTTCCGGGCGGTCGCCGCGGAAGCGGCGCTGATCGCCGCGATTGCCGCGATCCTGATACGGCTGACCCTGGTAATTGCCGCGCTCATTACCACCACCACTATTGCGGTCCTGGTAGGGGCGATCCTGATACGGCCGCTCCTGCGGCTGGCGGTCGTTGCGCCAACGCTCGTTGCGGTCGCCGCCGTTATAGTTCGGCCGCTCGCCGAAGTTCTGGCGCTCTGGCCGATCGTTGTTGTTGAAGCGCGGCCGCTCACCATAGGGCTGCTGCTGGCCACCGAAATTTCCCTGCGGCTGCGGCGGTTGGAAATTCGCGGCCTGATAGACCGGCTGTGGCGGCAGCCGCTCGGCGACCGAGGCG
Organism: Methylobacteriaceae bacterium; assembly: GCA_034669505.1. Classification (GTDB taxonomy): domain Bacteria; phylum Pseudomonadota; class Alphaproteobacteria; order Rhizobiales; family Beijerinckiaceae; genus JAFASC01. The sequence continues at coordinate 63,529 of JAXDNJ010000031.1, read as the reverse complement.
AAGCGGTCCGACAATCCGTAATCGACGTCGTCGTCGCCCTCGTCGTCGGCCTCGCTCTGTGGGCGCGGGCCGCCCATCTGCGCCTGCTGCTGGGCCTGCTGGGCCGCCGCGATGATGCGGAAATAATGCTCGGCGTGCTGCAGGTAGCTTTCCGCACTCACGGGATCGCCGGAAGATTGCGCGTCGCGCGCCAGCTGCAGGTATTTTTCGGCGACGTGCTGCGCGGTGCCGCGGATCTTGATGTCGGGCCCGTTCGACTCGTAGCTCCGCGTCAGCGGATTGGGACCCTTGCGGCCGGGATTGCGGCCGCGCATGCGCTTATTCTGACCAGGTCTCATCGATGATCCTTAATTGATATCATCTCTCGCGGTTCACCGTCCGCTTGTGCGCGGACCGGCTTCCGGCCGGTGGGCTGAGCATTTCGGGCTCGAACGGGCCAATAGTCTCCGGCCGGACTGTTCATGGGCCGGGCGATTGCCGCGGCCACTATCCCCAAGACCTCTCCGTACGGCCCGGGGACTTCAAGCAAAGCCTCATTCAGCGCGCCACGCGCTCATCAACAAGGCAGGAGCTCAGCACCCTGATCTACGGCTAACGAATCGCGATCTGGGAGCTTCCATCGCCGCGCCGCATCCTTGGACACCCAAGTGCGCTTAAGGCGAGTGGTATTCGCCCTAAGACATAGACGATCGCTCGCCCGCCGCCAAGGCGGGCAGGGGGAGTATTCGGGGATTATTTTGCCCCGTGGTTGATTTGCCACAGGAATTGCGGCGTTCATCGCCGCAAAATCAGCGCGCGCGGCTGGTTTTCGAGGTCGCGCTTCAGCGAGATCGAGCCCCAGCCGGCCTGCCGGAAGCAGGCGGGCGCCGATTCGGCCTGGTCGTGGCCGATTTCGACGATGGCCACTCCGTCCGGCGCCGAGAGGCGGCCGAGATCGGCGGCCAGTGCGCGATAGGCGGCGAGCCCATCCGGGCCGCCGTCGAGGGCGGCACGGGGATCGTGATCGCGGACTTCGGGGGCGAGCGCCCCGATTGCGCCGGAGGCGATGTAGGGCGGATTCGCAACGACGAGATCGAAGCCGCCGGCGAGCGCCGCGCCCCAGTCGCCGCGGAGAACGGCGCCGCGGCCGGCAAGGCCGCAAGCGGCGAGATTTTCCCGCGCGATCCGGCAGGCAGGTTCCTGTTGATCCACGCCGATCCCCAAGGCGCGCGGAAATTCACTCAGCAGCGCGCAAAGCAGTGCGCCGGAGCCGGTGCCGAGATCGAGGATGCGCAGCGGGTCGCTGCGACGATCTCTCAGCGTCTCGAGCGCGGCGGCAACCAGCGTCTCCGTATCGGCACGCGGGTCGAGCACGTCGGGGGTGATGCGCAGCGAGAGATCCCAGAATTCGCGCCGGCCAAGAATGCGCGACACCGGCTCGCGCTGGAGCCGCCGTTCGACAAAGGCTTGCAGCCGCGCCGCCGCCTCCTCGCCGAGCCGCGCATCGGGATCGCGCAACAGCGCGGCGTGATCGATATCAGCCGCTTGGCAGAGCAGCACGCGCGCATCGCGCTTCGGCGTCTCGATGCCGGCGTCTGCCAGCAAAGCGGCGGCGCGGTGGTGCGCGTCGGCATAGGTGAGAGCGGGGGACATCGCGGAATTGTCTGCTTGTTTCACCTGACAGCTTTATCATCGCGGCGAGGCGTCGTGCAGGCCGATACCGCGGCCATCCCGACTGGAAACAGGAGGCTGGCGTCGCATCGCGCACTCATCGTGGTGACCGTCCCCGGCCTCCACCAGGCGGTCAAACTCGCCGCTTGCGGAGTCGATGGCGAGGGCAGGCTCCTCGGCGTCCATTGCTTCACGACTATGTCAAGGTGGCCTTCCGTGGCAGTCGGTGCGTCCTTTCCTGCCCGTGAGTTGAGGAGCAAGGACACGGCTAACCCGGTTACGCGTTGCAGACCACGACCTGCTAAGCCACCCGACGCTTGGAGTTTGCTAACGGTTGGTCCAATTTGGTGCCTCGCAAGGCATACAGGAGACCTGATTATGACGGTCATGGATGAAGTTCAAATCAAAGTATTAGGCGCTAAGGAGCAGATGGACGAGCTTAACGAATATTCGAAGCAATTCGCTGAAGAAATACAGGTTGAGAGGTACGGAATAGAAAAGGATCCAACCAACCTTAAGTTCGGCCTCGCCGAGGTCGCGTCTTGGGTGGCCATTACTAAAGGCGCCGTCGGGGTCACCATACTGGCCAAGAAAATTTTTGACCTACTGAGAGGAGGCAGAGGTAGACGAATTATCATTCAAACACCGATGCGTAGAATTGAGCTGATCTCGTCTGATGACCTCACAGCCGAAGAAGTACAAGACGCTTTGACGCATATCGTCAAAGCAGCAAAATGAACACGGCAATCATTCAAGATGATTATGGCGGTTTCGACTCGACATTCCTGGGTGTGACCTTACGTTTCTGGCCTAAGAGTTGGGACCTGTTTGGGCGATTCCATGCGCAGGATCGCGATCCCGAAGAGGTGATCCGTATTGGAAACATGGCTCTTAAAGAAAGTGTTGACGAAGCTTTTGATACATTCTCGATTGGGACAGTAATGTTGCACGAAGTGCGGCATTTCCACGATTTTATCTTAAGTCCCTATGGTAACCATATTCTTCGACTACGGCTGCTTGCCGCAGTAAACGGCGTGCAGGTAATCGGCCGGCTGCGTGCGAAAAATTCCGTCATACCCGTGCCGCTACCTAAATGGCGAAGAATGCAACACAATGAGCGAACCATTCTAGCCCATCAGTGGTCGAGGGTGCTGCGCCGGGAAGCAATCTCATTCGACTGCGATCTTGACCCTGAAGGGACCCGCGCTCTCGTCGAGACGGAGAAGGCCTATGGACGCATAAAAGACTTCGTGTCCGCGCCTCCGAACGAAACAGGTATTGTGTATCAGCCTTATCATCTCTTTGAGGGTTCTGCGATTGCGGTGCAAGCCAACAACGTGTTCACGGTTTTTGGTATCAAACATTCTGAATTGTTTTTAAACTATCTCCTTGCAAACAAGACAGCCTACACGCTCCCTCTGAGGGCTTGGTATGCTCTCTGCCAGCGGCAGGGACAGTTGATAGATATTGCGCTGTTGAGCGCGGCAATTAGTTGGAGTCTTCTAGGTAATTACTCCGTTGAGGGATGGGAAGCTTGCCCAACGACCCGTTTTGCGAAACTCTTTGCATTGTTCGAGAAGGAAGGGCTGCCAAGATTTGACAGACCGGTGGCATCCCTGTTTGAGCGATGGTCTGAACAGTTGAGCAGTTCTCCTGTTGCAGAGTCGATTCGAGATGCACTGCAGAGAAATCGTGAACTTTTGCAAAAACTTAAGGCGTTGCCAGTCGAGTTTGGAGATTTGTCTCAAACATTTGGCAGCTTTATCCAGGCTCAAGAGTTGCTATCGAAGCACTTCCTCGAGGCTACAGATGTCTATGTGAGGCCAGACTTGTATGCAGATCATGTCGACGATCTGGTTTCGGCACCTATCCGTGTCGACTTCCCGAATGATCGGTTGATTGGAACGCGGGAACAGCTAGAGAAACACCTCAGTGTTCGTGTGGCGACCGGATTCGGAAACAACGAACTGGCGGTGCGAAGGGCGATACTCCGAGTCCAGACCACGGGAAGAACGGTGATTGATGCCATGTTGGCGGCGGATGCTAGCGACCTGATGACACTTGTGGATTTTTTCTTTGCCGAATTTCGCAGGGACGAACCAGATTTTGATATTGCGCGCCAAGTTTCGTCTGAGCAAGTTATCACAATGGAGATCTTGTGACGAAACATAGAAGAGCGACACCCGGAGGCATTCTCCTATCAAAAATATGAAAATCGAATTCCTCTCCTTCGGCCATTCTCGTCGGGGTCGCAGACGCTGTAGGCTTCCGACGCACTGTTGCAGTTGATCGATTTTGTCTCTCCGCCGAGGAATTGGCGCAGAAGGGGTCTACTTCGGAGTGCATCACTCGCCCGCCAAGGCGGCCCGTCCAGTGCTGCCAAAATGCTGACGAGCAATTACGTCATGTGACCGCGAGCGACCCGCTGATGAAGAAAGCGAGAAGTGCAACGCGGAGACTCTCCCTCTCAGCTGATCGATGCGCGAATCGAGGAACTGAGCGATTGGCGGGGCGAAACGCTGGCTGGAGTCCGGACTCTCATCAAAGAGGCCGACCCGGACGTGGTCGAGGATTGGAAGTGGCGAGGGGTGCCGTGTGGGAGCACGCCGGGATCAGAACCGGGCGAGACCTACAAGAACGTCGTGAAGCTGACCTTCGCCAAATGCGCCTCGCTCTAGAAGCTCGAACGGCGCACAATGCCGGCCACGAGGTCCTGTCTTGCACCGATCGGAACTGGTCGATACGTTCTTTTCCCTCAAAGGTACTGTGGAGGCGGGAATATGCGGCACTGGCAAGCCTTAGCTTTAATCTCAGCTACAGTCTCGCTTGCGGGCCCGACATTCGCCGCTGACCCGATAAAGCCCAAGGACATTATCTATCCGGAGTTTTATGTTTGCTGGGGCAATGCTGGGTGTACTCCGGCTTACAATCCATATCCCCGGTCTCCGCCATTTCGCCATTTTGCCTGCTACAGTGGCGGGGCGAGCGGCTTCAGTCCACAGGTGGTTTGCAGCGCTTTATGCGGGGCTGGGCCATGCAGAATCACTCCTGGTTATGGTGGTTCCGGAGGAGAATGCGGTTTTCGCTGGGCAAAAGCTGCCTGTAGAAATTAATGGTTTGAGTGACGGACGAGATGCACGCCGTTCGCCTTGGTGACTAGGCACCGGAGCTGGCGGTCCCCCGGGTTGGTTTGGAAGATTCGGACTGGTCGGCGACCCAGAACTAAAGCGCATCATCGCACAGTCGAGCGGCGTTAAACCGGCCTCGTGATCGGCGCCGCGATAGCGATTGTCGAACGCGGCCGGCTCTTCCCGCCTCCCGCGGCTCCCCTCACGCCGCAAGCTTCGTCAGCGCGCGCTTCAAAACGCCCGGCAAATCCGGCAGGATCGGACGGGCTCTCGCCGTCGCTGACGCGCGCCATCTCGTAGAGCTGTCTCAGCTAGGTGAGGGCACGGCAAACTGCTCGTTGCCTCACCCGAAACGGAATCACGCGTCAGGCACTTCGTCGCCTGCTCGCGCGGCCTCGATCGCCGCAATATCGATCTTGCGCATCTTCATCATGGCGTCCATCGCGCGTTTGGCGGCGGCGCGATCGGGATCGCTCATCGCAGCCATCAAGGCGCGCGGCACGATCTGCCAGGAGAAGCCCCAGCGGTCCTTGCACCAGCCGCATTGGCTTTCCTTGCCGCCATTCCCGACGATCGCATCCCAGTAACGATCGGTCTCCGCCTGATCTTCCGTCGTTACCTGGAAGCTCACGGCTTCGTTGGGCGAGAAGTTCGGACCACCGTTCAGGCCAACAAACGGTTGGCCGAGGAGCGTAAACTCGACGACGAGCTCGTTCCCCTGGGCGCCACCGGGGTAATCGGAGGCCGCGGCATGCGCTCCGCCCACATGAGTATCCGGAAATGTAGCGGCATAGAAGTCGGCCGCCTTGCGGGCCTCGCCATGGTCGAACCACAAGCAGGTCGCGAGCTTACCCATCGGACTGTTCCTTCCGTCCAGATATTCGAAGCGTATGAAGGCGACTTCCGTCCGCCGCCCCACGCGGCGGCTGCTACCCATTAAGACTTCCTGAACCAAGTTCGGCGATTTTGTGTCCAAGCGGCTGAGTCGCGTGACCTCTCCCCGTGAGTGTCGACGAGGGCACGTCCACAATGGGAACGAAAGAACTTCAAGCCGCAAGGCTGCGATTCAGTGACGCGAGCCTCGACAGCGCGCTGAAAACAGCGTGGAACGCGCTTGTTGCCGCGGGTCATCCGGCAGCAATTCCCCAGCGGGCCTTGCACACGCGAAAACTGATCGCGGAAGCCATAGTGGGCGCGGCGCTTAATGCCACGGACGCCGAGCGTCTGTGGCTCGCCGGAATAGATGCGTTTCGGCGCGAAGCATTCCCACGTGCGGCTCGCGTCGCTTAGCTCTCGGCGTCGCTGACGCGCGCCATCTCGTAACGCGCCATTCCCCGTCCCGGCCGCAAATCTGCTCGTAACCGGCCACATTGGCTGGTTTGAATGCCGGTCAAAGCGCTACCCACAGGGATACTCAATGCTTCGCGCACGCTGGTTTGCCGTCGCCGCGGCGACTTTGTTACCGGTCGCCGGATTTGTCGTCTCGCCTGCATCGGCAACAGACTCGCCGGCGGCGGCTTTATCCGCCACCTGCGGAGAGGCGGCCGATCTCACGGTTCTGCCCTCGCCGGTTGCGCCGTGGAAAGGCGCGCCGTTGCGCGTCATGGTCGTTGCGGAAAAGCCACTCGGCGGGACGCTCTCGCTGGTCGCGCCCAACGGCAGCATCGCGGCAAGATCCTCGGAGCGGCACGGCGGCGGGCCTTATTCCTGGTTCGCCGAGATCGCCGCGCCGGCCGCCGGGACGTGGCATGCAAATCTGGCGCTCGACCACGCGGTCGCCGGATGCGGCAACATCACCCGCGAAATTGTCGTGAATGCGGGCAGGCCCGCGTCCCCGGGAACGCCGGCCGGCCATATCTGGCAGGTGCGCAACAGCTGGAACAGCACAACGGAATCGTTGTTCTCGGCATGGATCGAGAAGCTTTTCGACGCCCCACCCGACCAGGACCTATCGTGGAAGGTGTGGCATGAAGTGCTGCGCGATCAATCGCGCAATTTCCTGTTCAACTATCTCGGTCGCGGCGAAGACACCATGACGCTGAGCTTGCGTCCCGATTGCGCCGACTTCGTCTACTTCCTGCGCGCCTATTTCGCTTTCAAGATGGGTCTACCATTCGGATATGCGAATTGCTCGCGCGGCAGCGGCGGCAAGGCGCCCACATGTTACCAATGGTTCGACATCGAGCATCCCGAGACGACGCGTCCGGCCCCGCCGCCCGAACAGGATGTCGCGTCGAACTTGGCGTCGAACACGGTCGCGGTCGCGTCCGCCGCCCCGGCTGCAAACTTTCTCGGGCTGTTTGCGCAGGCGCAGCCGGCCGATGCGCCAGTAAGTCCGGCCGTGCCGCCGCCACCGAAGCCGAAGCGTCCGGCGACATTCGCAGAATATCTGCGCGATGTCGGCGACGTCGTCCATAGCGGCGCGGTGCGGGTCGCGGCGAACGACGACAACACCGATTTCTACAGCGTCCCGCTGACGCAAAAGGCGCTGCGCCCGGGAACCGTATATGCCGACCCCTACGGCCACGTGCTGATGCTGGTGCATCGCGTGCCGGAGTTGGATGGGACGCCCGGGGTTTTTCTCGCCGTCGACGCCGAGCCCGACGGGTCGATTACGCGCAAGCGTTTCTGGCGCGGCAACTTCCTGTTCGTGCACAATCCCGGGCTCGGCACGCCCGGCTTCAAGCACTTCCGGCCGATCGTCGGCGATAAAAATGGCCCGTTGCGGCGGCTGACCAATGCCGAAATCGGCAGAAACCCGCACTACGGCGACTTTTCCCTCGAACAGGCGCACATGAGTGCCGAGGATTTCTACGATCGCATGGATGACGTGATGTCGCCCGAGCCGCTGGATCCGGTGCGGGCGATGACGGATGCGATTACCAGCCTCAACGAGCAGGTGAAGACGCGCGTCACCTCGGTCGAGAATGGACGAAAATATCAGGACAAGCAGGCTGCAGTTACCGCGATGCCGAACGGCGCGTCGATCTTCCAGACCAGCGGCGCATGGGAAGACTATTCCACGCCGGCGCGCGATTTCCGTCTTTTGATCGCGATCGATGTCCTGCGGAATTTTCCTGAGCGCTTCGCGCGGCGCTCAGACCGATACGCGACGCCGGGAGGCAAGAACATTGAGAACGTGAAGCGCGAGTTACGGGATGTGCTCGCAACTGAGCTTGCCTCGCGTAAGTTCTCCTATACTCGCAGCGACGGCTCGCAATGGACATTGTCTCTCAAGGACGTGATCGAACGGGCAGCAGACCTTGAAATGGCGTATAACCCGAACGACTGCGCCGAGATACGTTGGGGTGCCTTGGAAAACAGTGAGGAAGCGGCGACTTGCAAGCGGCACGCGCCGCAAGCGCAGCGCGCCACGATGTCCTCGGACTATCGCACTTGGTTCCGCGACAGGCATTGGCCGACGCGCACCTAGCGCCGACCGATCGCCTCACGCCGCGAGCTTCGTCAGCGCCCGTGTCAGCCGCCCGGCAAAACCAGCCGGATCGGACGGGCTCTCGCCATCGCTGACACGCGCCATCTCATAAAGCAGCCAAAACGTGTCTTCGAGCCAGGTCTTGTCCGAATCGTTGATGTGACGCGCGAGCGACTCGATGAGCGCATGGCGCGGATTCACTTCGAGCACCGGCTTCGGCATGTCGCCAAGCCGCCCGTGCTCGGCTAGAATGCGCGCGAGCCGGCGATCGGGGCCATGCTCCGGCGCGATCAGACAGACGGGGCTGTCCGACAGGCGTTCGGACGCACGCACGTCCTCGACATCGCCGATCGTTTGTTTCATCAGCGCGAGCAGCGTCGCCACTTCGGGCTTGATATCGCTCGAGGCAGGCGCCTCCTGGCCTTCGGCCATCGCGATAGATGAGATATCGACGCTGCCCTGCGTCACCGATTTGAACGGCTTGCCGTCATAGCCGACCGCGGTCGAGACCCAAAACGTATCGACCGGATCGGAGAGAAGCAGCACTTCAATGCCGCGGGCGCGGAAACCTTCGAGCTGCGGGCTTGAGGCAAGCCGCTTCGCGTCCTCGCCGGTCAAGTAATAGATCGCGGTCTGGTTCTCGCGCAGTGAGGCGACGTACTCCCTCAGCGTGCGCTTGCCTTCCGGATCGGTTGACGTCGCAAACCGCGCGATCTCAAACAGCTGATCGCGCCGCTCGGGGTCTTCGTAGAGCCCTTCCTTGAGAACCGGCCCGAACGCCTCCCAGAGCTTGGCGAACTTCTCCGGCTCTTTGTCCGCAAGTTTCACGACCTCCTGCAGGATGCGGTTCGTCACTGCTTTGCCGATCGCGCCGAAGACCGGACTCTTCTGCACCATTTCGCGCGAGACGTTGAGCGGCAGGTCGGCGGAGTCGACAACCAGCCGCACAAAGCGCAGCCAGCCGGGCAAGAGATCGGAGTCGCGCGAGATCAGGACGCGGCGGACATAAAGTTTGTTGTGGCCTTTGCGCGCGGGATCGAACAGATCGAGCGGCCGCGAGCCCGGGATGAAGGCAAGCACAATATATTCGTGCCGCCCTTCGGCGCGCCAATGGATGGTCGCGAGCGGCTCGTCGAACTGGCCGGCGAGGCTGCGATAGAACTCGGTGTACTCGCTCTCTTCGATCTTATCTTTCGGACGCGCCCAGAGCGCGCTGCCCTCGCTGATGCGTTTCGGCTCTTTGCTTTCACCTTCTTTGGAATCTTCCTTGGATTCTTTGTCCTTCGATTCCGATTCCTGGTCCTTCGCCTCGGTCAGTGCGATCGGCACGGCGATGCCGCTCGAATATTCGCGGACGATGCTCTGCACCTTCCAGGACTGGAGATAGTCGGTCGCATGCTCGTTCAGATGCAGGCGCACGCGCGTGCCGCGCGCCGGCGCGTCTTCCAGCGGAAGCGGTTCGAGCGCATAGGTGCCCTTGCCGTCGGAGGTCCAGCGCCAGGCCTCGTCCGTCCCGGCGCGCCGTGTGTCGACCTCGACTTTATCGGCGACCATGAAAACGGAATAGAAGCCGATGCCGAACTGACCGATGAGGTCCGCTGCGATCTTGGATTGCTCGTCGCCCCCGAGTTTCTCCAGGAACGCCCGCGTGCCGGAGCTGGCGATCGTGCCGAGCTGGCTCGCCAATTCCTCGCGCGACATGCCGATGCCGTTATCCTCGACACTCAGCTGGCGCTTGTCCTTGTCGAGGCCGATCGTGATCTCAAAGCCAGGCGAGTCCGCCAGGAGCTCGGGATTGGTCAGCGCCTCATGGCGCAGTTTCTCGCAGGCGTCGGCGCCGTTCGAGATCAGCTCGCGCAGGAAAATGTCGCGATCGGAATAGACCGAATGCACCATGAGGTGCAGGAGCCGGGAAACGTCCGCCTGGAACGCATGGCTTTGGGGTTGGCGCGGCCGGCCTTGGGTCTCCATCTCCGGTCCGGAAGCATCGACGTTCGCGTCCACCTTGTGCTCTCCTCTTGCAATCGATAGGTCCGATGCCGCCGATATCGCTATCCCGTGCCGGGGATGCAAGGCTCGGGATGGCCGCCGCCCTCTCCGGATCGCCTGACCGGGGGAAGGGGGCTCAAGACATGCCCGACCAGCTCCCGATCGAGGTCGTCGACGCGCTGCTTCGGGCGGTGCCGGACGCGGCGCTCATCGTCGGCAGCGATTTCCGGCTCGTCGCCGCCAATCCCGCCGTCGCTTCGCTTCTGCCCTCGTTGCGGCCGGGCGAGCTCCTGGTGCGTGGCTTGCGCTCGCCTGACATCCTTGATGCGATTACGCGCGCCTTTGGCGAGCGCAAGCCGCAAAAGGTGCAGTGGCTCGAGCGTGTTCCGGTCGAGCGCCTCTTCGACGTCTATATCGCACCGATCGATCTTGCCGGCGTGCCGCGCATGGTGATGCTGACGCTGCGCGACCTGAGCGAAACCCGGCGCGTCGAGCGGATGCGCGTTGATTTCGTCGCCAATGTCAGCCACGAGCTGCGCACCCCGCTGACGTCGGTGCTCGGGTTTGTGGAAACGTTGCAGGGCTCGGCGCGCAATGATCCTATCGCGCGCGAGCGTTTTCTCGCGATCATGGGCGAGCAGGCGCGCCGCATGTCGCGGCTCGTCGACGATCTCCTGTCGCTGTCACGGATCGAGCAAAGCGCGCATTTGCAGCCGACGGCGATGGTCGATCTCTCGTTAATCGCCGGTCACGTGGTCGATACGCTTGCGCAGATGGCTGAGGAAAACGAAAGGCAAATCGCAGTTTACGCAGGAGAACCCGTCCTCGTGCGTGGCGATCGCGACGAGCTCGTGCGCGTTGCCGAGAATCTTATCGAGAACGCGATCAAGTACGGCGCATCTGACAAGCCGGTCGAAGTTACGGTCGCGGAGCGTGGCGGCGACGGTGTTCTGATCGTGCGCGATCACGGACCGGGAATAGCGCCGGAACATGTGCCGCGGCTGACGGAACGCTTCTATCGCGTCGATGCCGGCGAGAGCCGCACCAAAGGCGGTACCGGTCTCGGCCTCGCCATCGTCAAGCACATCCTGGTGCGCCATCGCGGACGGCTGACGATCGAGTCAGGCCGCGGCCAAGGTGCGACCTTTTCGGCGATTCTGCCGTTAGGCAAAGCGCAGGGTCGGGAATCCTGATGCTTTCCCAGAGCTTACGCTGTCAACGAAGTGTCATCTGCGTGTCGTAAAAGCCTCGCGTGCCGACACTAGGTTGCTCCAGCCGCCACGCCTTAGCTCCTCGGCGGCTTCCCGCACACGAGTCTCCAAAGAGGCCTTCATGACGAAGACGATCTTACGCGCCGCGCTTGTGGCGGCTTTCGCGGCATCCGCGAGTGTCGCCGTTTACGCTGCCGACATATCCGGCGCTGGCGCAACCTTCCCCTATCCGATTTATGCGAAGTGGGCGGACGCCTATAAGAAAGAGACCGGCAACGGGCTGAACTACCAGTCGATAGGCTCCGGCGGTGGCATCAAGCAGATCAAGGCGAAGACCGTCACGTTCGGCGCGACGGACGCGCCGCTGAAAGCGGACGAGCTGCAGAAGGACGGTCTTGCGCAATGGCCGATGGTGATGGGCGGCATCGTGCCTGTCGTCAATCTCGATGGCGTCAAGCCGGGCGATCTGGCGCTTGACGGAGCGGCGCTCGCCAAGATTTTCATGGGCACGATCAAGACGTGGGATGATGCGGCAATCAAGGCGCTGAACCCGAATGCCAAATTACCATCGAGCGCGATTGCGGTCGTGCATCGCTCCGACGGATCCGGCACGACGTTCAACTTCACCAACTATCTCTCGAAGGTGAGCCCGGAATGGAAGGCGAATGTCGGTCAAAATACCGCGGTCGAGTGGCCGATCGGCATCGGCGCTAAGGGCAATGAAGGTGTGGCCAACAACGTCGCGAACACCAAGGGCTCCATCGGGTACGTCGAATATGCCTATGCGAAGCAGAACAAGCTCACCTACTCCAACATGAAAAATCATGATGGCGAGGTGGTGTCGCCCACCTCACCTAGTTTCCAGGCCGCGGCGGCGAATGCAGATTGGGCCAATGCGCCGGGATTCTATCAGATTCTCACCGATGAACCCGGCGCCGAGTCTTGGCCGATCACCGCCGCGACGTTCATCCTGATGCCGAAACAGCCGCAGGATCCCGCCGCAGCGAAGGAAGCGCTCAAATTCTTCGACTGGGCCTTCACCAAGGGCGGCAAAATGGCCGAGGATCTCGATTATATCGAGATGCCGGAAAATGTCGTTGCGCTGATCAAAAAGACATGGGCGAGTGACATCAAGGATTCGAGCGGCAAGCCTTTAATGTAAGTCAAGGCTTTGATCTGGCCCGAGCAGATGCCGGCCGAATCAAGCAGTTCAACGAATGGGGACGCCGGTGTGAGCGATGCCGCAGCAATCGCAGATGTGCCGCAAACGCGCCAGATAGAACGCGACCGCCGCACAGTTCTGCGGCGGTTGCGGCTGACCGACCGCGGCTTTCGCCTGCTGACGCAATGCGCGGCGGCCGCGGTTCTCGTCATATTGGGCGGTGTGATCCTGTCACTCGTGCTCGGCTCGATACCGGCGATCCGGGAGTTTGGTTTCAGCTTCCTCGCCAGCCAATCGTGGAATCCGGTGACCGACAAGTTCGGCGCACTCGCTGCAGTTTACGGAACGCTTGTCACCTCTGTTCTCGCGATGATCATCGCCATTCCCGTCGGACTCGGGATCGCGATCTTCTTGACCGAACTCTGTCCGCGACCCTTACGCCGGCCGATCGGCATCGCCATCGAGCTTTTGGCCGGCATCCCCTCCATCATCTACGGCATTTGGGGCCTGTTCATTTTTGCGCCGTTCGTGCAGCAATATGTCGAGCCGGCGCTGATCGCGATTTTCGGGCCGATCCCGGTTCTGTCGACGCTGTTTGCCGGCCCGCCCTATGGCATCGGCATATTTACAGCGAGTTTCATTCTGGCGATTATGGTGTTGCCGTTTATCACCTCGATTTCGCGCGACGTGTTCGAGACCGTCCCGCCGGTGCTCAAGGAAGCGGCTTTCGGAATCGGCTGCACGACGTGGGAGGTCGTCCGCCGCGTCGTCATTCCTTACACGCGCCTCGGCGTGATCGGCGGCATCATGCTCGGTCTCGGCCGCGCGCTTGGCGAGACGATGGCGGTTACCTTTGTGATCGGCAACGCGCACAGAATTGCGGGTTCGCTGCTCGCGCCGGGGACGACGATCTCGGCGACGATCGCCAATGAATTCACCGAAGCCGTTGGCGATATCTATACGTCCGCATTGATCGAGCTTGGGCTCATTCTCTTTGTTATCACCTTCATCGTGCTTGCCGCCTCACGGCTGATGCTGATGCGCGTTCAACACCAAGCGGGAGCCTGAGCCGTGGCGGGGGTTTACCAAACGCGCCGTCGCAACAACGCCATTGTAATGGGGCTGTGCATTGCCGCGTCCGCGTTTGGGCTTGCCTTTCTCGTGCTGATCCTGGGCGCGCTACTTTGGAATGGATTGGCCGGACTGACACCCGCCGTTTTCATCGAGATGACGCCGCCGCCCGGCGCCGCCGGGGGACTGCTCAACCCGATCATGGGCAGCCTGGTCATGACGGCGCTCGGCCTCGCGATCGGCGCCCCGCTCGGCATGCTTGCCGGCACCTACATGGCGGAATACGGCCGCTCCTCGCGGCTCACCACAGTGGTGCGTTTCATCAACGATATCCTGCTCAGCGCGCCGTCGATCGTCATCGGCCTCTTCATCTATGAAGTGGTGGTCGTGCGCATGGGCCACTTCTCGGGTCTTGCCGGTGCGCTATCGCTTGCCGTCATTGTGGTGCCGGTTGTCGTGCGTACCACCGAGGACATGCTGCTTCTGGTGCCGGGACCTCTACGTGAAGCGGCAACCGCACTCGGCCTGCCGCGCTCTTATGTGATCACCCGAATTGCCTACCGCGCGGCGCGGGCCGGCCTGATTACTGGCGTGCTGCTTGCCGTCGCGCGGATCAGCGGCGAGACGGCGCCGCTCCTGTTCACCGCGCTGAACAACCAGTTCTGGAGCACCAACCTCAATGCCCCGATGGCAAGCCTGCCGGCGGTCATCTTCCAGTTTGCGTTGAGTCCGTACAAGGATTGGCAGCAGCTTGCCTGGACCGGGGCGCTGATCATCACCTTCGCCGTGCTCGCTCTCTCGATTTTGGCGCGTGTTCTTGCAAGGCAAAGGACGACAAAATGAGCCTCGTCATGGATGCTCCGGTCACGCCCAGTGCGGCGAGTGCCGATGCGCTGGAAAAGATCGCGATCCGCAATCTCGACTTTTTCTACGGTGAGACGCAGGCGCTGAAATCGGTCTCGCTGCCGCTCCACCGCAATGAGGTGACCGCGTTCATCGGACCGTCGGGATGCGGGAAATCGACGCTTCTGCGCGTCCTGAACCGCATGTACGATCTCTACCCGAACCAGCGTGCTGAGGGCGAGGTCCTGCTCGACGGCGAGAATATCCTTTCGCCCGATCTCGATGCCAATCTCTTGCGCGCGCGCGTCGGCATGGTTTTCCAGAAGCCGACGCCCTTTCCGATGTCGATCTATGAGAATATCGCCTTCGGGATCAGGCTCTATGAGAAGGTCAGCAGGAGCGAACTCGACCATCGGGTCGAGGCGGCATTGCGCGGCGCGGCGCTGTGGAATGAAGTCAAAGACAAACTGAACGCAAGCGGCCTCAGCCTTTCAGGCGGGCAGCAGCAGCGCCTGTGTATCGCGCGCACGGTCGCGATCCATCCGGAGGTGATCCTCTTCGACGAGCCGGCCTCGGCACTCGATCCGATCTCGACCGCCAAGATCGAAGAGCTCATCGACGATTTGTCCGAGCGCTACACCATCGCTATCGTGACGCATAACATGCAGCAGGCTGCGCGCGTCTCCGAGTACACTGCCTTCATGTATCTCGGCGAACTGATCGAGTTTGACCGGACGCGCCGCGTGTTCACGTCGCCTGAGAAGAAACAGACCCAGGATTACATCACCGGCCGCTTCGGCTGAGGCCGAGCCAAAGAGGACACCGCTATGCCGGACCACATCGTCAAATCTTACGACCGCGAGCTCGAATCGCTTGGCCGACGCATCGCCGAGATGGGCGGACTCGCGGAGAAGATGCTGTCCGAAGCGATGGATGCGCTTGTCGATCTCGACGTGGATATGGCCCGCCGCGTTGTTGCCAGCGATCCGCGTCTCGACATGCTGCAGAGGGAAGTCGAGGAGAGTGCCGTACTGACCATCGCGCGCCGGCAACCCATGGCGATCGACTTGCGCGAATGCGTCGCGGCGATCCGCATTTCGGGCGATCTCGAACGCGTCGGCGATCTCGCCAAGAATATCGCCAAGCGCACCACGAAAATCGCCGCGGAGGCGCGGCTGCCGCGGGCCATCGTCGGCCTCAAGTCGATGCACGATGTTGCGGCGATGCAGTTGAAGGACGTGCTCGACGCCTACGCGCAGCGCGACGTCGAACGGGCGCGTGAAGTCTGGAGCCGCGACGCGGAACTCGATGCGCTTGAAGATTCGGTATTCCGCGATCTCCTCACGTTCATGATGGAAGATCCGCGCAACATTTCCTTTTGCACGCATCTGCTTTTTTGCTCGAAGAACATCGAGCGGATCGGCGATCACACGACGAATATCGCCGAGACGGTTGTGTTCCTCGTCACCGGCGAACCGCTGCCGGTCGAAAGGCCGAAAGGCAAGACGGCATTCGAGCCGGCGGAATCCTTATAAGGTGGTGCGATGAACCAAGCACGGGCAACGCAACGAAGCTCGACCAACACTGCGCCGCGCGTTCTCGTCGTCGAGGATGAGGCGGCGTTGTCGCTGCTTCTTTCCTACAATCTCGAAGCCGAGGGTTTTATCGTCGAACGGGTCGAGCGCGGCGACGAGGCGGAGCTGAAGCTGGAGGAGGACCCACCCGATCTCCTCATCCTCGATTGGATGCTTCCCGGCGTATCGGGCCTCGAAATCTGCCGGCGTTTGCGCGCACGCGAGACAACGCGCACCCTGCCCGTCATCATGCTGACGGCACGCGGCGAAGAGGCTGAGCGCGTGCGCGGGCTTTCGGTCGGAGCCGACGATTATGTCGTGAAGCCCTTCTCGGTGCCGGAGCTGATGGCGCGGGTGAAAGCGCTATTGCGCCGCGCCAAGCCCGAGCGGATCGCGGGGCAGCTCGTTGCGGGCGACCTGGAGCTCGATCGCGAGACCAAGCGCCTGCGCCGCGCAGGACGCGAGATTCATCTCGGGCCGACGGAATTTCGCCTGCTGGAACATCTGATGGAGAAGCCCGGCCGCGTGTTTTCGCGCGGCCAGCTTCTCGATAGCGTCTGGGGCATGTCGGCGGAGATCGACGAGCGCACGGTTGACGTGCACGTCGGCCGCTTGCGCAAAGCGCTCGTGCGTGGCCGCGAGAAGGATCCGATCCGCACGGTGCGCGGCGCCGGCTACTCGCTCGATGAAATGCTGGTTAGGGGGTGAGGAAAGGCCGTCGTGCGGCGTGGCGAATGGTGATGATCCGAATTTCCTGCTCGCGCTGAGCGACCGAATAGTAGATTAGATAAGGAAAACGGGGCATGATGTATTTGCGGACGTCGCGTTGTTGCACGACACCGAGGGCAGGAAAGCTTGTCAGAATGCTAAGAGCAGCGTCGAGAGCGGCACGCACGCGCTTCGCCGCGCCGGGATTGTGCATGTTCAGGTAGTCGATGATTTCGTGAAGGTCGGAAGTCGCTCGGCGCGATAATCGAAGTTTCATTCCCTGAGACGGCGAAAGATCGCCTCGACCTCCTCGTCCGACGCGAATTCACCGCGTTCGATTTGCTCAAGTCCTTCTAGAACCGCAGGCAAGTCCCTCGGATCGATCTCTTCAGGCTCGCCCTCATCCGCCAAGGCGAGAATCGCCCGCGCAATGTGGTCCTGGCGATCCGGGGGGAGACGCTGCAGCGCGTCGAGAGCCTCGCTGAGGAGCTTCGTCATTATTTTATTGTAGATCGCGCTCGGCTTTGTGTGAAGTTGCCGGAGCCCCTGCCGCGGATCGATTGATCGCACGCCGCAAAACGTTGACAGTAGGCGTATGAGAATCCTCGCGATCGACACGGCGCTGCCGGCCTGCTCGGCCTGCGTGCTCGATTCAGATGCCGCGGAGCCGGTCTCGGCCGAAACGATCCCGATGGCGCGCGGCCATGCCGAGGCGCTGCTGCCCTTGATCGAACGCGTCGTCGCACATGCCGAGGGCGGCTTCGCCGCACTCCATCGCGTCGCGGTGACGGTCGGGCCGGGCTCCTTTACCGGCATTCGGGTGGGCCTGTCCGCCGCCCGCGCGATCGGGGTTGCGCGGCGCATTCCCGTCGCCGGCGTGTCCACGCTTGCAGCCCTCGCCGCGCCGCTGATCCTGGAGGGTGACGATGGCGTGGTGGTCGCCGCGATCGACGCGCTCCACGGCAGCGTCTACGTCACGGGCTACGGGCCCCACGGGCGCACCATTCTCTCGCCGCGGCACGCGCCCGTACGCGACGCGGTGCGGGCGCTTGGCGCCGGACCTTTGCGCATCACCGGCTCGGGTGCGCCGATGCTGGCGATCGAGGCATGGTCGATCGGCCTGCGGGCTGAAGTCCTCGGCGATCGGATCGCGCCGGATATTGCCTACGTGGCTCGGCTCGGACTTGCCGCCGATCCCGCAAGCGCCCCGGCGCGGCCGCTCTATCTCAAGGCGC
Organism: Methylobacteriaceae bacterium; assembly: GCA_034669505.1. Taxonomy (GTDB): domain Bacteria; phylum Pseudomonadota; class Alphaproteobacteria; order Rhizobiales; family Beijerinckiaceae; genus JAFASC01. The sequence goes on along the minus strand of JAXDNJ010000031.1, from coordinate 45,525 downwards.
CCGATGCCAAGCCGCAGCCGGCGCCGGCGATCGAGCGCGCCGAAGAAGGGGAAAAAGCCGAGGCGCCCGGCCTTCCGCCCTGATGTTCTCGTTCCTTCGCAAGTCCCCGTCCTACTCGATCCGGCCGATCGGCCCCTCGGCGGCGCAGGATTGCGCGCGGCTGCACGCCACGTCGTTTGCCCATCCCTGGTCCACGGCCGAGTTCGAGAGCCTGCTCGCCGGCAGCAGCGCGGCCGGCGACGGCGCGCTCGCCCGCGGCGGCAGCCTCATCGGCTTCGCCCTGTCGCGCCACGCCGCCGGCGAGGCGGAGGTATTGTCGGTAGCGGTCGCGAAATCCGAGCGCGGCAAGGGCATCGGCGGCACGCTGATGAACGCTCACCTCGCCCGCCTTGCCGCCGCGGGGGTTGCCCGCGTGTTCCTCGAGGTCGAGCGCGGCAATGCCAGCGCGCTGGCGCTGTATGGGCGCCTCGGTTTCGAGACCATCGGCGAGCGCAAGAATTACTACCACAAGCAGGGCGGCGCCGGCGCGCCTGCCTTGACTTTACGCTGCGACCTTGGCTGACGTGCCGCGCCGATTGCTTCCATCGCTGAGTCGCTGATGAATTATTTGCGCGGCATTCTTGCTCTCGCCGGATTTGCACTACTCGTTGTCGTAGTCGTACCGCTGCAATGGCTGGCGATGGGCTGCGGCTGGCATCTCCAGAACCGTTTGCCGCTGCTGTTTTGCCGTGTCACGTGCCGGCTGCTCGGCATCCGCCCGCGGTTCCACGGCCGCATAGCCGGCCCTTCGCCGCGGATGATCGTCCCCAATCATGTGTCCTGGACCGACGTGCTCGTGCTCGGATGCGTGCAGGCGCCGTTGCGCTTCGTGGCGAAGAGCGAAGTCGCGGGCTGGCCGTTCTTCGGGGCAATCGCGCGCCTGACCGGAACGATTTTCGTCGAGCGACAGCGGCCACGCTCGATCCTTCGCGTCAATGCCGCGCTCAGTGAGTGCCTCGCGCGGGGTGACGACGTCGTGCTCTTCGCCGAGGCCACGACGGGCGACGGCAATCGCCTGAAGCACTTCAATGCCCCCCATTTTGCTGCGGCCCGGGATTTCCTCCGCGTCCGGCCGGAGGCCGGTTACTTGGACATCGCGCCGGTTGGGATCGCCTATACCAGGCGCAACGGCCTACCCCTCGGTCGCCTCGGACGCTCCGATGTGGCGTGGTACGGCGACACGGACCTCCTGCCGCATCTTTGGGCCTTGGTCAGCCGGGGCGGAATCGACTGCGAAGTCACTTATGGTGCCCCGATCCGGTTCGAGCGGACGAGCGATCGCAAAGCCGTGGCGCGCCAGACCGAGATCGCGGTGCGTCGCCTGTTGAGCCCGCGCTTGGCCGGGCGGCCGGATAAGGCCGAAGCGCTCCTGCCGGAGTTCGCGCCGCTATTGCCTGTATTGAAGGCGGTGTGAACGGCCGCTGCACGGTTCTCTTCCTCCAGGAAACATCGTAGAACACGCGAGCGAGACTGGGCCCAAGTGGGCACGCCAAGGGGGACATGAGCGAGTCGCTTGAACTGATCCGGGACGAGGGAAAACCAGAGGCACCGGCACTGAACAGACCGCGTCGCGCGTTCATCAAGTCATACGGCTGTCAGATGAACGTGTACGATTCCGAGCGCATGGGCGATATTCTCGCGCTCGAAGGCTATGACTTCGCCAATTCGCCTGAAGCTGCCGATCTCGTTCTCCTCAATACCTGCCACATCCGTGAGCGCGCCTCTGAGAAAGTATTCTCTGAGCTTGGCCGGCTGCGTGCGTTCAAAGAGACGCGCCGGGCCGCAGGAGACGAGATGCTGATCGGGATCGCCGGCTGCGTCGCGCAAGCCGAAGGCGGCGAGATCATGCGGCGTGAGAGCGCGGTCGATCTCGTCGTCGGTCCGCAGAGCTATCACCGCCTACCCGACCTGCTGCGGCGCGCGCGCGATGGGCGGCGCGTGATCGACACCGATTTTCCGGTCGAGGATAAGTTCGCCGAATTGCCGGCTTTGAGCGAGCCGCGCATCCGGGCGCGCGGCGTCGCCGCTTTCGTCACCGTGCAGGAAGGATGCGACAAGTTCTGCAGCTTCTGCGTCGTGCCCTACACGCGCGGTGCCGAATTCTCGCGGCCGGTTGCAGAGGTCGTCGCCGACGTCGAGCGCCTGGCACGTGCGGGCGTTCGCGAAGTGACGCTGCTCGGGCAGAACGTCAATGCCTATCACGGCGAAGACGAGCGCGGCCGCACCTGTTCGCTAGGGCGTCTCATCGGGCGGCTTGCCGAAAGTCCCGGCATTGCGCGGCTGCGTTACACGACGAGCCACCCTGCCGACATGGACGAGGAGCTGATTGCGGCGCATCGCGAGGTGCCGGCGCTCATGCCGTACCTGCACCTGCCGATACAATCGGGCTCCGATCGCGTGCTCGCGGCGATGAACCGCAAGCACAGCGCGGCGCACTATCTCGATATTATTAAAGCGGTTAGGCAAGCACGCCCGGAGATCGCGCTCTCGTCCGACTTCATCGTCGGCTTTCCCGGCGAGAGCGAGGCTGATTTCGAAGCGACGCTCGCGCTCATTCGGGCGGTTGGCTATGCCGGTGCCTTCTCGTTCAAATATTCGCGCCGGCCAGGAACGCCGGGCGCTGAACGCGCCGATCAGATCGACGAATCGCTGAAGGAGGAGCGTTTGGCGCGTCTGCAGGCTCTGCTCGACGAGCAGCGGCGGGCCTTCAATGCCGAGACGGTCGGCCGCACCGTCGATGTGCTGATCGAAAAGCGAGGCCGCCATTCCGGCCAGATCGCCGGCCGCTCGCCTTACCAGCAGGCGGTTCACCTTGACGGCCCGGAAGAGCTGATCTGCCAAATCGTACCGGTTGAAATCATCGCGGCAGCCCCGAACTCTCTGTTGGGCCGGCGTGTCGAAGAAACGCACTCGGCGGGAGAATGTCCGACTTGAGATCTGCCGACCGCGCAGCCGCGCGACAGCGCCCCGAGCCATTGCCTCCCGAGGCGCCGCGTCCCGAGTCTTCAACAGACGGGCCTGCCGATATCTGCGAGGTCACGCTGACCTTCGAGGATAATCGCGCGGCCTCCGTCGTGCTGGGTCAGTACGATCAGAACCTTGCCAAGCTCGAACGCGTGCTCGGCGTCGTTGCACATGCGAACGGCAATCATGTTACGCTGAAAGGCGAGGGCGGCGCCTGCAATCAGGCCCGCCACGTGCTCGAATTGCTGTATTCCCGCGCGGTATCCGGCCACGAGATCACGCTCGGCGATGTCGACGGCGCGGTGCAGGAAAGTCGGCTGCAGGGCTCGCTATTTCCCGAAGAGTTACCGGCCGGCCAAGGCGCGTTCGAGCAATTGTCGACGCGAAAGCGCGGCTCGGTGCGGGCGCGCAACACCGCGCAGCACGCTTATCTGCAGGCAATGCGCAGCAACGAGCTGGTTTTCGCCGAGGGGCCGGCGGGCACCGGCAAGACCTGGCTTGCGGTCGGCTATGCGGTGAGCTTGCTCGAACAGGGCAAGGTCGAGCGCCTCGTCTTGTCCCGACCGGCGCTCGAAGCCGGCGAGCGGCTCGGTTTTTTGCCGGGCGATATGCGTGAAAAAGTCGATCCGTATCTGCGGCCGATTTACGACGCCCTGCAGGATTTCATGGATGGCCGCATGGTTGAGCGCGGCATGCAGACTGGCATGATCGAAGTCGCGCCGCTCGCTTTCATGCGCGGGCGGACGCTCAGCAACGCGTGCATCCTGCTCGATGAAGCGCAGAACGCGACGTCGATGCAGATGAAGATGTTTCTGACGCGGCTCGGCGAGAATTCGCGCATGATCGTGACCGGCGACCCGACGCAAACGGACCTGCCGCCGGGCCAGACATCGGGATTGAGCGAAGCGGTTTCCCTGCTGTCGCGCGTTGAAGGCATCGGTCACGTGATTTTCCGCGAGGGCGACGTCGTGCGCCACGACCTCGTGCGGCGGATCGTCGGCGCCTATGAGGCGGCCGCGCGCGCGCGCCGCCCCGACGCGCACGAGCTTGCTCGAACGCGGCGAGGTTCGTCGTGACGATTATTGTCGATGTGGAGGTCGTCGATCCGGCATGGCTCGCCGCAGGTGATGTCGACACCCTGGCGCAGGACGTGGTTGCCGCAACGCTCATCGAAGTCGGCAAGCGTGTGCATGCCGATGCCGAGATCAGCATTCGCTTATGCGATGACAGCGAAATCCGCGCACTCAATCTCGCTTGGCGCAACAAGGATAAAGCGACGAACGTCCTGTCGTTTCCTGCGCCTGCCGGGGACCGCGGGCCTTTGCTGGGCGATATCGTTGTTGCCTTTGAGTATGTTTCGGAAGAGGCGCGGGAAGCCGGCCGCTCGCTTCCGGACCATCTCGCCCACATGCTTGTCCATGGCTTGCTGCATCTTCTCGGCTTCGATCACGAGAATGCGAGGGATGCAGAAGAAATGGAGGACTTCGAGCGTCGGGTCCTGGCGAAACTCGGGATCGATGATCCTTATGCCGATACGCTACCGGCCGAGAGTGCTTCAGTTTCAACATGACTGAAATCGAACGGGACGCGATCGCGGGTGAAGCGCACGTTGCCGCGCGTCCGAGCCTTCTCGAACGTCTGCGAGGATTGTTTGGTCTCGGCGGCGCATCGATCCGCGATGACATTCAAATCGCGCTCGAAGATACCTCGGCGAACGACGACTTTTCCGTGCAGGAACGCGCGATGCTCAAGAACGTGCTCAACTTGCACGAATTGAGAGTCGAAGACGTGATGGTGCCGCGCGCCGATATTGTTGCGGTTGCACTCGAAACCACGCTGCGCGAGGTCCTGCGCGTATTCCGCACCGCGGGTCACTCGCGGCTTCCGGTGCATGCCGAAACGCTCGATGATCCGCGAGGCATGGTGCATATTCGCGATTTCGTCGACTATCTGGCAGCGAGCGCTGAAAGCGTCGCGGCGTTGAAGTGCAAGAGCGGCCCAGGGCCGGAAACGAAATCGGACGAGACGGACGAGATCGCCTCCGCGCCGACGCTGAATCTCGGCGTGCCCCTCGCGCAGGCGAACATCTTGCGCCCGGTTCTGTTTGCGCCCCCGTCGATGCCGGCGCTCGACCTCTTGGTGAAAATGCAGTCTACGCGTACGCATATGGCGCTTGTCATTGACGAATACGGCGGGACGGACGGGCTCGTTTCGATCGAAGATATCGTCGAGATGATCGTTGGCGATATTGAGGACGAACACGATCTTGAGGAAGACCCGCAGATCACCGCCGCCCCCGACGGGACATTCGTGATCGACGCGCGTGCGAGCGTCGAGGACGCCTCGAAAGCCGTCGGCATGGATTTGGCAGGTGATGACCTTGCGGAGGACATCGATACGATCGGCGGCTTGATTGCGTCTATCGCCGGCCACGTTCCGGTCCGTGGCGAAATCGTGGCTGATCCGACGCGTGCGATCGAATACGAGATTCTCGATGCCGATCCGCGGCGGGTGAAGCGGATCAAGCTGCATCGCCGCGAAGCGCAGAAGGATGCGGCGGAGCACGAAACGGGCGGGGCTGAGCCCGGCAAGTAACCACATTCCCGGACGCGCACGCCGCGTAAGCTCGCCAGGGTGGGCGCCATCGCTGCACGCGTCTGGCGAAGTGGCTTCTTCCGACTAATCGAATTCCGCTGGGTCGAATTCGCGATGGGTCGAGCAGAATTCGCAGGTGACGCCGATCTTGCCATCGTCGCCGACCATGTCGGCGCGTTCTTGCGGCGTGAATTGCCGCAGCATCGAAGCGACGCGGTCGGTCGAGCATCGGCACACGTCATGAACAGGCTGGGGTTCGAACACCCGCACGCCGCGCTCATGGAAAAGGCGATAGAGCAGCCGCTCGCTCGATAATCTCGGGTCGACAAGTTCGTGATCCTCGACGGTGGCGGCGAGCGTCTTGCCTTCCGTCCACGCGTCGTCCTCGGTCGCCACGTCGCTCTCTGCACTTCCTTCCGGCGCATCGCCGGGATCGAGGTCGGCCTGGCGGCGGCGCTCCGGCGCTTCGGGCAGGAACTGCACCAGCAATCCGCCGGCGCGCCAGCTAGACCCGGCGCCGGTCACATTCTCGGCGACGGCCAATCGGACAAAGGTCGGTATCTGTTCGGACTGACGGAAATAACGATGCGCGGCTTCTTCGAAGCTGTCGTTTTCCAGCGCCACGACACCCTGATAGCGGGCGAGATCGCCGCCGCGCTCGATCGTGAAGGCAAGATGTCCGCGGCCCAGGAGGTCGGCGGCCCCGGTGCGGCCTTGGGCATTCGCTTGCTCGAACTGGGCCGCATCGAACCGGGCGAATGCGCGCAGCCGGTCCGGCGCGTCGAAATCGACGACGATCATGTCGACGACGCCATCGGTGCGCGTCTGCATCTGGAAACGCCCTTCGATCTTGAGCGCAGAGCCGAGCAGCACGGTGAGTGCTGCCGCCTCGCCGGCAAGCCGCGCAACCGGGCTCGGATAATCATGCCGCGAGAGGATTTGATCGATCGCCGGGCCGAGCCTCACCAGACGCCCGCGCAGGTCGAGCGCCGCGACCGCAAACGGCAGCACCGTGTCGTCACGAGCGAGATCGGAAACAGGCCGGCTCGTGCGCGCTTGGGACGTGGCGGGCTGCATCAGGTCGCGGGTGTCTCGAAGCACCAGGACAGAATGCCCTTTTGCGCATGCAAGCGATTCTCGGCCTCATCGAAGGCCGCCGATTGCGGGCCGTCCATCACGTCGTCGGTAACTTCCTCGCCGCGATGGGCCGGCAGGCAATGCATAAAGATCGCATCCGGGTTCGCCGCGCCCATTAGCTTGGCATTCACTTGATATGGCGCGAGGAGGTTGTGCCGTTTCTTCTCGTCGCGATCGCCCATCGAGACCCAGCAATCGGTAATGATTGCATCGGCGTCATCGACCGCCTCGAACGGATCGCTCGTCACCGCGATGCGAGCATCATTGCTTTTCGCCCATCTGATGAGGGCAGGTGCCGGCGCGAGTTCCGGCGGTGTCGCGATACGTAGGTTGAAGTCGAGGCGCGCTGCCGCATGAATCCAGCTCGCCAGCACATTGTTGCCGTCGCCGCACCAGGAAATCGTGCGGTCCTTGATCGGCCCGCGACGCTCCTCAAAGGTCAGGACGTCGGCCATGACCTGCGTTGGATGTGATTTCTTGGTGAGGCCGTTGATGACGGGAACCGTCGCGTGCCGCGCCAATTCGATGACGTCCTCGTGTTTCAACGTGCGGATCATGATCGCATCGACAAAGCGAGACAGGACGCGCGCCGTGTCGGCAATCGTCTCGCCACGCCCGAGCTGCATCTCGCCGCCGGTAAGGACAAGCGTCTCGCCGCCGAGTTCGCGCATGGCAAGATCGAACGAGACGCGCGTGCGTGTCGACGGTTTATCGAAGATCATCGCCAGCACTTTGCCGGCGAGCGGTTTTCCCGGTGCGAAACGGCCGTTCATTCGACGCGCCGCCTTGATCGCAGTCGCCTCGCCAAGCATGTGGCGGAGATCAGCCGTCGACGTCTCGGAAATGTCGACGAAGTCCCGGCCTCGCTTTTGCGCGTGGACCGAGCTCACTCTGCGGCTCCCCGTTGTACGACCGGAACGTCAAGTTGATCGGAGGCACACGACAGGCGCTCGATCGCCTCGTTTACTTCCGCATCGGTAACGATCAGCGGCGGCAAGAGCCGCACCACGTTATCGCCCGCCGGTATCGTCAAGAGCTTCTCCGCCCGTGCAGCCGCAACAAAGTCAGTGTTCGGCACGCGCGTCTTGATGCCGATCATTAGGCCTTCGCCGCGTATCTCCTCGATCACCGAGGGATACCGATCCTTGAGTTCGGCAAGCCGCTGGCGCAGCAGCAGTCCGGTTTGCGCGACGCGATCGATGAAGCCCGGCGCGAGGACCACGTCGAGCACCGCGTTGCCGACGGCCATGGCGAGCGGATTGCCGCCATACGTCGTGCCATGCGTGCCGACGGTCATGCCGCGTCCGGCCTTCTCGCTCGTCAAACACGCGCCGAGCGGAAAGCCGCCGCCGATGCCCTTAGCGATCGCCATGATGTCCGGCTCGATGCCCGACCATTGGTAGGCAAAAAGCTTGCCCGTGCGGCCCATCCCGGTCTGCACTTCATCGAGGACGAGCAGGATGTCGTTGTTGTTGCAGAGCTGGCGCACCGCCCTCAGGAAGGAAGGCGGCAGCGTCCGCACCCCGCCTTCGCCCTGGATCGGCTCGATCAGGATCGCGCCGGTCTGCGGACCGATGGCTCCCTTCAGCGCCTCCAGGTCGCCATAGGGGACCTGGTCGAAGCCCGCCGCCTTCGGCCCAAAACCTTCGAGGTATTTCTGCGTGCCGGCGGCGGCGAGCGTCGCGAGGGTACGGCCGTGGAAGGCCCCCTCGAAGCCGATGATCCCGAAGCGCTCGGGCTCGCCGGCCACATATTGGTAGCGTCGCGCGACCTTGATCGCGAGTTCGAGCGCCTCCGCACCGGAGTTCGTGAAGAACACATAATCGGCAAAGCTTGCCTCGCTAAGCCGCTGCGCGAGGCGCTCGCCTTCGGGGATCTGGAACAGGTTCGACGTGTGCCAGAGCTTTCCGGCCTGCTCAGTCAACGCCTCGACAAGGTGGGGATGCGAATAGCCGAGGGAAGCGACGGCGATGCCGCCGCCGAAATCGAGATAGCGCTCGCCTTTGGTCGACGTCAGCCATGCGCCATCGCCCCGCTCGAAAGCAAGGTCGGCACGTGCATAAGTCGGTAGCAGAGCCGAGGCCAAGGGAGCGCTCCACGTTGGAGATGAAGGCGCCGTTCGTGCCTTCAAAATCAAAGTGCCGCCCGCGAGGGACGGCATTCCAGAGCGGCTCAATGTAAGTTCTCGGACCCGCTTGGTCAAATGTGTGGCCGAGCTGCCATCCGCGGCGGAATAATGCCCCTTTTACGCCACGCATGCGCGCAATCCCCAGCGATCCCTTGGGGAAAACAAAATCGGCTTGCCACGGACTCTTGCGCGTGATTCAACCCATAGAGTATTTGTTGGGATGTCGACCACGACATCTCGTGCGGCGGCGGACTTCAGAAAGCGTGACATGCGTTCGACGACGCCGGCTCGCCCGGTGCAGCGGTGCGCATTGGATTCGGCGGGAGTGCCAGGTTCTGAACTCGAACGACCCATTTGCAGGAGGCCATATGTCCTGGACAGACGAGCGCGTCGAACTCTTGCGCAAGCTTTGGCAGGACGGCTTGAGCGCGAGCCAGATTGCGGGCGAACTCGGCGGGGGCATCACGCGCAATGCGGTGATCGGCAAAGTTCACCGGCTCGGCATGTCGGGACGGGTGAAGCCGCCGAATGCCGCGACCGCCCGCCCGCGGGCGCCGAAGCCGGCTCGGCCCATGGGGATGATGGCGACGATGCGGCCGCTGTCCACGCGCGGCAACACCGCGCTTGCGGCGGCACCAATCGCAGCGGAAATGCCAAGGGCGAGGATGGAGCAGAACGTCATTCCAATCTCGGAATGCGTCACGATCACCGACTTACGCGAACATATGTGCCGCTGGCCGCTCGGCGATCCGACGACACCGGAGTTCCGCTTCTGCGGGGCCCGAACCGGCGACGTCGGTCCTTATTGCGCGGGGCATGCGCGCATGGCTTACCAGCCGATGCAGGACCGCCGCCGCGATCGCGGACTGACGCGCTTCGCCTGAAGGGCGGCAGGTATTGCGAAGGCGCGATCGAGTTAGACTTGCTCGACGGCCTGCACCTCCGGCACGAAATGGTGCAACAGGTTCTGAATGCCGTGCTTCAGGGTTGCCGTTGAGGAGGGACAGCCGGAGCATGCCCCCTTCATCGTCAGGAACACAGTCCCGTCGCGGTAGCCCTTGAAGGTGATGTCGCCGCCATCCCCGGCGACCGCCGGCCGCACGCGGGTCTCGATCAGGTCCTTGATCGTCTCGACCGTCTCGGCATCTTCGGGCGCGAAGAATTCGCCGCCGGCCGCTGCCGTCGGCGGCGCCGCGTCGTCCCGCAGGAGCGGCGCGCCGGACATGTAGTGCTCCATAATGGCGCCGAGGATCGCCGGCTTCAGGTGCTCCCATTCGCCGGACTGCCGGGTCACCGCGATGAAGTCGGAGCCGTAAAACACACCCGATACGCCCTCTACCGAAAAAAGCGCCTCCGCGAGCGGCGATTGGACGGCGTCCTCGGGTGTACGCATGTCGATCGGGTGCTCGGGGGCCACAATCCGGCCGGGCAGGAACTTCAGCGTCGCGGGATTGGGCGTGGCTTCGGTCTGGATGAACATGGGGCCTCCGCGGCCTGGAAAAGGCTGACACTCGATGTGAGGACTGTTGGTGGCGAATGCAAGCCGGACCGGGTTGGCTTTCGGCGTCACCGAAGGAAGCCGACGATATCCTTCACGGCGTCCATGTTGGGCTTGGCCAAAACGCGGGCGCGCTCGGCGCCGCGCTTCAAAACATCGTCGATATAAGCCTGGTCCGCCTTCAGCCGCGTCATCTCAGCCCCGATTGGTCCGAGCTTGGCGACGGCGAGATCGACCAGCGCGGATTTGAATGTCGAGAATTGGCCGCCACCGAATTCCTGCAGAACCTGCTCCGGCGGCTTATCGGACAGAGCGGCGTAGATGCCGACGAGATTGTCCGCCTCCGGCCGGCCGGAGAGGCCGTCTCGTTCGGAAGGCAACGGCTCAGGATCGGTCTTCGCCTTGCGGATCTTCTGCGCGATCTGATCGGAATCGTCGGTGAGATTGATGCGTGAATAATCCGACGCGTCGGATTTCGACATTTTCTTCGACCCGTCGCGCAGGCTCATGACGCGCGTCGCCGGCCCCTGAATCAGCGGCTCGGGCAGCGGAAAAAACGCGCTGCCGTAACCCTGCTTGGCAATGGATGCGGCGAAATCGTTGTTGAATTTCTGCGCGATGTCGCGCGAAAGCTCGAGATGCTGCTTCTGGTCCTCGCCGACCGGGACATGCGTTGCGCGATATACAAGGATGTCGGCGGCCATCAGAGCGGGATAGGCGTAAAGTCCGACGGACGCGTTCTCCCGATCCTTCCCGGCCTTTTCCTTGAACTGTGTCATGCGATTGAACCAGCCCAAACGCGCGACGCAGTTGAACACCCAGGCGAGCTCGGCGTGCTCCGACACCTGGCTTTGGTTGAAGACGATATGTTTTGCCGGATCGATGCCGGCAGCGATGAACGCAGCGGTCACCTCGCGGATGCTGGCCGTCAGTTCGTCCGGGTCCTGCGGCACGGTGATCGCGTGCAGGTCAACGACGCAATAGATGCATTCGTGCGTCTTCTGCAGTTCGACGAACCGTGTGATCGCGCCGAGATAATTGCCAAGATGCAAATTGCCGGTCGGCTGCACGCCGGAGAAGACGCGCTGGGGCAGGGCGGGGAAGGGGGCTGACATCACGGCTCCAGTGGACGGAGCGCCTTATGTCAGCCGGGAAGCGGGCGCACAAGCGGGCTGCGCCCTTCCGGAATGCAGGCCTATTCGCTCGTGCCGGAACTTTTCCGAGCCGCTTTCTCAGCCGCGTCGAAGTTGCGGTGATTTCGCGCGTGATCGTGATATTGCTCGGTTTGCACGGTCGCGCTATCGAGCCCGCGCTGATCGGTATGGCGCGACTTGTCACGGTTGCTCAGGACCATGTTCTCTTCGAGCATGCCTTCAGGCAGCTCTGTGAGTGCGCCTGCCCCTGAACGTTTGCCCTGAGCGCCGGGGCCCATATGTTTGCTTGCGTTCGCCACTTTAGCTTCCTCCTGACGTAAGACTCGCCGGAAACGGGACGGGCTCCCGCTGGGAGCGGCCGTTCGCGCCCAATCACTGTGCCTCAGTCAATGACGAACGGCGCTTTTCGTTCATCCGTTGCCGTGGAATTCGGTCTTAGGCCATGTAACGGCCGTCAAAGCCGGCTGGACCAGCCAAGCCGTTTGTATAGAAGAGGCAATTCGGCCGGAAAGGAGCATAGATGATGGAGCATCGCGACGAAGTTCCCGCACAATCCACTCTATTGCTCCTGGCGCGCATCGCGCTCGCCGCTATCTTTCTTTATAGTTCTTACGGAAAGCTCACGAACCCGCAGGGCTTTGCCGGCTATTTGTCCAGTCACGGAGTGCCGGCCGGCGCTTATGCTCTTGCGACACTGGCAGGAGCGGTCGAGGCTCTCAGTGCACTTGCCTTGCTGATTGGCTTCCAAGCCCGCTACGCAGCCTTGATGCTGGCGCTCTTCACCTTGACCGCGGCGCTGATCGGGCACCGCTATTGGGAGGTGGATTCAGCGCAGCGTGCGAACCAGCTCATCCACTTCTGGAAGAACATGGCCCCATCTTCGGTGGCTTTCTCGCACTCTATGTCTGCGGTCCCGGGGCTTTCAGCCTGGATCGGCGCCGTACGCGCGTGTGACGCGTTCATGACGGGCGCGAGCGAACTATCCGTTACAACGCAATGCCAAGTGTTCGCATCCAGCCGAGGCCCGCGTCGGTTTCGCCGCGCGGCTTGTATTCGCAGCCGATCCATCCATCGTAACCGAGATTTGCGAGCGTTTCGAAAACCATTTTGTAATCGAGTTCACCCTCGTCCGGCTCGGCGCGGCTTGGAACAGCCGCAATCTGTACATGCCCGATGACGGGGTAGAACCGCGCGAGTTTCTCCAAAACATCGCCCTCGGTCAGGCCGACGTGATAGCAGTCAAACATCAGCTTGATGTTTGAGCAGCCCGCTTCCTCGATGATCGAGCAGCCCTCCGCCACGGTCGAGTAGAAGTAACCCGGCGCATCGTTCGGATTGAGCGGTTCCAAAAGCAAAGTGATGCCGGCGGCGGCCGCTTTCACGGAAGCTTCCCGAAGGTTTTGTACGAACACCGCGCGCGCACGTCCGCGGTCCTTTGCATCGACCTTTCCGGCCATGCAATGAACGGCATTGCCGCCGGCCTCGATGCAGAAGCGGATCGACTGATCGACCGCCGCTTGGAAATCCCGCTCCCGTCCTGGCAGCGCGCCTAGTCCCATCTCCCCCGCCGAGACATTACCACGCACGGTATTGACGCCGAGCAGCGTGAGGCCGTGCAGCTCACATCGTATTCGAACCTCTTTGGCTGGCAGATCGTATGGCCAATGCAGTTCGATCGCCTTGAAGCCGGCTTTGGCCGCAGCGTCTATGCGGTCGAGCAGTGGGCGGTCCGGCCACAGAAAGCCGAGATTTGCCGACAGCCGCAACATTGCTTCAGCAGTCCTCGGTCAGGTTTGCTTGGCCCAATCAAGGCCGGGCGACGAGGACGAGCTTTGACCTCATTTGCCGATCGGGCAAGTGCCTGGGGTATTGCAAGGCTGAGGCGCCGGCAGGGTGGTCGCGGCGGCCTCTCCGGCGCTTTGCTCGACCCCGTTAACAACGGCTGAGACGCGCCAACGATAGGCCGATTGCGGCTTTAAATCAGAGTCGCCAAAACTCAGTCCTGCGACATCTCCTCGTGCTGCGAACACACCGTCTCCGGCGGCGCGCGAGACACGGTAAGTCGTCGCGCCGATGATCTGTGTCCACACGAGATCTGCGGCAGTGTCCGAAACGTCGGCGACAGCCAATGAATTCGGCGCCGCGGCGCCCGCCGCCGCGATGATCGGTCTAACCGGCCGAGCGTTCGCAGTGAGGGCATCCAGCATGGCCTTGATCGCCCTGATCTGGCCTCCGGACTTGGTGACATAGCTGTCGTCGTAGCCGATGTAACCGAACCAGTCCCAGCACGCATTCTGATTGAAAAAACTCACTTGCGTTTGCGGATAAAGGATGATGATGCGATTCGTATCGGCCCACGAATTGTAGCCGGTCTGATCGATGAACCGCCGATCGATCTCGCCGACATCCTGCTGACAACCGTGAAGGGCGATATGAACGCGACACGCCTCGCCGGCCTTGCAGTCCCGGGGAACGAAGACATAGCCGTTATCGGCAAGACTCAAGGAAGCGGTGCCGTCCGGCCTGGTGTAGACCGCTTGATCGAAGTGCTCCATTGCGCCGGTGAGCGGCCCTCTGTTGGGCGGCGTCAATGCACCGTAAATGTGTTGCAGAACGATTCCAGCCTGGTCATAGCCGCACCGGTCGATAAACGGAGTCTGATTGGCTTGGCATTCGTTGAGGCCGGAGCCCTCGGTCTGCGAAACGACGAGGGAATGTCCCGCTCCTATCGCAGACTGATAGTACAGATTGCCGCGGTTGGCCTCGCCGAGATAATGGCGGTAGAAGTCGGCGGCGGTATCGCTCACTGATTTGGCCACGACCGCGTCGTTGTAGCCGTGAAAAAGATATATTTTTTGTCGGCCGATATTCTGCGTCGCATCGATCTCGCCGGCCGACGCTTTCGCGTCGGCCTTCTCGATGAAAGAAGTGGGGTCTTCCAGCGGACCCTTCATGCACGGGCCGACCGCGGTCATGATCGGTTTTGGCTTGAAGGGATTGAAGAAACTGCCGGCGTCGGCCTTCGCGCACCAGAATGGGCCGCCGGCGATCACACCGACGCCCTTGATCGTCGAAGACCATGCGGTGGCGAATTGAACCGCCATGAACGCGCCGGACGATATCCCGGAAATGGAGCTTTCGGTTATGTCGGCGTTATAGCCCTTTAGTCCGACGGGCTCAGCGGCGAGCGGCGTCGGGGCCGCGGTCGCGCAGGCCAGAGCGATTGCGGGTCCGCGCAACATCGCGATGCTTATAGCTGCCATCAGCGCGCTCCGTCTCTTTAGCGGTCCAGATGAAATCGTGCCTAATAACGCTCCCGGACTCTAGCAAAGAGCGGGCCATCCAGGCGCGGTGGTATCGCGGCAGCTTGTAACCTGCTCCTGGCGCAGTCGCCAGATGGAGTGACAACTGACGCCAGGAGTGCAGGCTTGGATTAGACTCCGCGAGGCTCGAAGCCGTCTACCCGAGCTGCGGATTGGAATTGCCTTCCGGCGCGGAATGAGACGCAATCTGCGCCGGTGTATGTCCCTCCGTCTCTCGCCAGAGTTTCGACCGCCGCCGAGACCTGCATGCGAGGTCAACGCTGCAAGCAGTATCAGCTGACCGGCTATGCTGTTCCACGGCCACATGATCACGTGGCGCACAGCTTCGATTGTCGCGAGACGGAAAATCCCGAAGGCGTGGTTGGTGAAGTGAGTCGCACCAAATGAGCATTGGAGCTGGAGACTGATCAGCGCGCTCACATCGTTACATTAATACGTTGCTCCTCCAGCATCGGCGGCCTTCACAATGATTTTTCCGACCATGTGCGGATGCAGGGAGCAGAAATAAGCGTATTCACCCGGTGTTGCGAACGTGAAGGTGAATTGGTTGCCGGTATCGAGAGGCTTTGACCGAAACCCCTTATCCTTTGCCACGACCGTGTGTGGGATGTCGTCGTCGTTGGTCCACGTCACCGTAGTGCCGGGAACGACGGTTAGGGTCGCCGGGGAGAATGTGAAGTTGTCGATCTTAACTGCTCCCGCTTCGGCATTAGGCAGGGCCGTGCGCGCCTCCAGAGCGCGAACCCCGCCCGGAGTTGCACAAGCCATCATCAACCCGGCGACCGCTATGGCGATGAATCGATGCACGACGCTAGCGCCATTCTCCTGAGCGACTTTGTTTTTCCCAGATTGCGTCATTGCGAGCCTCCTCTGCACAAGCGTACTTCAACGAGTAGACCGGACGTCTGGCAGGTTTATTCCCGGCCCGGATGCGTCGGCTAAGGAGCAGAGCTGCGCCGGTCGCATGGGGGGTCAAGAGAATGAGCGGCTGCGGACTTGGCGCCGAGCGCATTGGACAGTGGGATTGTGTGAAATCCCCCATTGTTATGAACGAGGAGCACTACGTTTTGGCGATACAACAGGATGAGACCTTCTCGCCTGCACCGGAGAAGCACCGAAGTGCTCGCGAAAGCTGTCGGGGCTAAAAGCTAAAGAACCACATCGAACCGCGCCAGAAGCGTATCATCGGTCTTGGCGACCTGCATGACGAGCTCGCGGCGAAATAAGCCGTCGGTTCGATTTCGCTTCTCCTCGGGAAAATAGAACTGGGTGGTCAGCACTGAGCTTTCCCCCGGCGCTTGGATCCTCACGTGATAATGCCGTGTGCGGCCGGGATAGAGGCCCGGCATGATAGTATGGAAATTAAATCTGCCTTGATCGTCGGTGAAAACGTGGCCGCGCAAGCGGAAACCGGTGTTGTCGTAATCGCCTTTACTATCCGCATGCCAGAGGTCGACCAGTGCGCCGGTTACAGGGCGGCAAGAGCGTGTGAGCACGTAGCCCGAAAGATCGACCGGCTGCCCCTCGATGCCGCGCTCTCGCAGATCGCCCCGCTGCGGCGATCGGGGCTTGAAGAACGGTCCCTCAGTCTCGGGTAGCGTCGGCTCATCGCGATCATGACAGGCAGGCGTCGGCGCGAGGCTTTGTTCGGCAACTCCGACCCCGTCATTGAGCAGGAGACCGGTGACGCCAAATGCCCCGCCCGCCAGGATTCGTCGACGCGACGGAGCTCGCCTGAATTCGTTTATCGTCGTCTCCGGTTTCGATGGGGTCTGTTATGCGGAGCGTATCGCATCGATGCCGCTGTGTCCCAGCGCCGATCTTCCGGAATGGTCGAGTGAAACGCTTGTGATCTTGTCAGCGGCGAAGAAGCGGGTAGGCTCCGGCAAACACGAAAAAGGGGAGGGTCGCATGCGCAAGTCCGCATATCGTTTCGCCAGCGTGCTAGTTGCCGCGCTCGCTCTATGGGCAGCGCCGTTGAGCGCGCAGCCGTTCGAGGTCAAAATCGGCGTCCTCAACGACATGTCCTCGCTCTATCAGGATACGACCGGGCCGGGGTCGGTCCTCGGCGTGCGCATGGCAGTCGAGGATTATACGAAAGCCAACGCGAAGAGCGCGCTCAAGGTGACCGTCATCTCGGCCGACCATCAGAACAAGCCCGATATCGGCTCCAACATCGCCCGGCAGTGGTACCAAGTCGACAACGTCGATGCGATCATCGACGTGCCGAATTCGGCCGTCGCGCTCGCGGTCGCGGAGATCACGAAGCAATACAACAAGGTCAACCTCAACGCCTCCGCCGGCTCGACGCGACTGACTGGCGATGCTTGTAGCCCGAACCTCGTCCACTGGAATTTCGATAATTTCGCGCTCGCGAACGGGACCGGCCGGGCTGTCGTGGCAACCGGCGGCGACACCTGGTTCTTCATCACCGCCGACTACGCCTTCGGGCATGATCTCGAGGCGCAGACGTCGGCTGTCGTGAAACAGCAGAACGGCAAGGTGATCGGCGCCGTGCGCGCGCCGCTCAACACGCCGGATTTCTCGTCCTTTCTGGTGCAGGCGCAGAGCTCCGGCGCGAAGGTCATCGGCCTCGCCAATGCCGGCGGCGACACGGTCAACGCGATCAAGCAGGCCGCCGAATTCGGCATCACGCCGAAACAGAAACTTGCCGGGCTGCTCGTGTTCCTGACCGACATCCACTCGCTCGGCCTGCCGGTCGCGCAAAACCTGCTCTTCACCGAGTCGTTCTATTGGGACCTGAATGATAAGACGCGGGCCTGGTCGGAGCGCTTCGCCAAACAGCACAAGACCTATCCGACCTCGAACCATGCGGCGTCTTACAGCGCGGCGCTGCACTACTTGAAGGCGATGGAGGTCACGAAGAGCCGCGACGGCAAGAAGGTCGTCGAGCAGATGAAGGCCATGCCGACCGAGGATGACGTGCTCGGCAAGGGCACGATCCGCGAGGACGGGCGCAAGATGCACCCGATGTATCTTTTCCAGGCGAAGGCCCCGGCCGAGTCGAAATCCGAGTGGGACCTTTACAAGATGGTCAAGGAAATTCCCGTCGATCAGGCTTGGCGCCCGCTCAGCGAGGGCGGCTGCGCGATGATTGCGAAGAAGCCCTGAGCGAGCGACGCTCTGGGTTCTTCGCTGCGGCAATTCAAGAGCCCGTCGACGTCACCCGCCAGACCGTGTCGCCGAGGTCGTCGGCGATCAGCAATCCGCCGGCCGCATCGACGGCGACACCAACCGGCCGGCCGCGAGCACGATTTTCAGAGTCAAGGAAGCCCGTGACCACATCCTGAGCCGGGCCGCTCGGCCGGCCGTCGCTGAACGGCACGAAGACCACTTTGTAGCCGTTCAGCGGGTTTCGATCCCAACTGCCGTGCTCGCCGACAAACGCGCCGCCGTGATAAGGCGCCGGCAAATTGTTGCCGGTGTAGAAGGTGACGCCGAGCGGCGCGACATGCGAGCTTAGCGCGTAATCCGGGACGATGGCACTGGCGACGAGCTCCGGCCGTTGCGGCATGACCCGAGGGTCCAAGTGCTGTCCGTAATAGCTATAGGGCCAGCCGTAAAAGCCGCCGTCGCGCACGGACGTCAGATAATCCGGAACGAGGTCGGGCCCGAGCTCGTCGCGCTCGTTGGCGATCGCCCAAAGCTTGCCGCTCTGCGGCTCGAATTGCAGGCCGGTCGGATTCCGTACGCCGCTCGCAAAGATGCGATGGGCGCCGGTCGCGCGATCCACTTCCCAAATGGCGGCGCGTTCGTATTCGGCCACCATGCCGTTTTCGGCGATGTTGCTGTTGGAGCCGACGCCGACATAAAGTTTCGAGCCGTCGGGGCTCGCGACCAGGCTTTTCGTCCAATGGTGGTCGATCGGTCCGCCGGGAAGATCGGTGAGCTTCGTCCCCGGCGCGGTGATGCTGGTCTGTCCGTCCTCGTAAGGGTAGCGGATGAGAGCATCGGTATTGGCGACATAGAAATCATGTCCGACCAGCGCGACGCCATAGGGCGAGTTCAGGTGATCGAGAAACACGGTGCGCGTCTTGGCGACGCCGTCAGGTCCGATATCGCGAAGCAGCGTAATGCGGTTGCCGCCCTTGGCATGCGTGCCGGCATAGTTCTGCACCCAGCCCATGATGAGATCTTTCGGCCGGTTGATCGGCGCTTTCGGACCGTTGCTCTCGACGACCAGCACGTCGCCATTGGGAAGCACGTAGACAAAGCGTGGGTGCTCCAGTCCGATCGCTAGGGCATGCACTTGCATGCCTGGCGGCACGCTCGGCGTCTCGCCTTTACTCCAGCCGATCGCTTTGGCGATATGCATGGGCGGCAGCAGGTATTCCCGCGGCGCCGGGAGAAATGGATCGGCGCCGATCTGCCGGTTCGGATCACCACCGACGTCGCCGCCGACTTCGCTGCAGCCGGCAAGGCCCAACGTCGCAATGGTGGCGCACACAAAGCTAAGGCGCGATACGCGCATCGACAAATCGTTCATCGGTAAAGCTCGCTTTTAGACGGAAACGCGGACATCGTGGCGATAGATCATGGACCAGCCTGTCCAAGCGTTGAACATGAGGATCAGCACGACCAGCGTTGACAGGATGAGGCCGGTCGGGATGACGGCGGTGTAGCCGTCGCGGCTGTGCACGAAGGCGTTGATCAAGGACAAGACCAGGGCAATGACATTGCCGAGCACGTGAAGCCAAGCCGGCCGCAGAGCGTGGATTTGCCTGTTGCCGACGAAGTCGATGAAGCCGGCGAGCACCGCGAAGCCCGCCATGACCATGCCCACGGACAAGAGCCAGACGGAGAACGTCTCCCATTGGACGGCGGCCGTGTGCCAATAGACGAGGTCGGTCACAAAAGCGCCGACGAAGCAGACGATGGGAAAGGGCGCCAGCATCGGATGAATGGGATGCAGGTGGACTCTGGCTGGCGATTGGACGCTAGCCATCGACTGGGGGTTATCGTTCGACATGAATTAAGTCCTGTCGATGCTCGACCAGCGCATCGCGATGCCGTAACGGCTCCACGGCTTTGCAAGTTCCTGTCGTTGTGCTGCGGAATTGTCGCAAGTCGCTGCGGCTTGCCATGAAGTAGATGTCATTGCGCGGAAAACGAACCGGAGAGCATGCCCCGTTGGCAACACCGTCCACGACTGCCGGATGCCCGCTAAGATCGCGGTGTCCAGGTTTGCATTCTGTCGATAGAAAGTCGTCCTCGGGGATGCATGCTGGCACGGCAATCTCTTCGCGGTGCTCAAGCCATAGCAGCCAAGCGACTACGACAGACGTGCTAAGTGCAAGAACGGTGAGGAGGGACATTTTAGTCTGACCCAGTTGGCGGCGTGAGATGCTCCCGCACGCAGGCGACTTTTACGTACTCGATACCCGCCCGGGGCGTGATTGCTGTCCCGGCAAGCACCGCTTGGCCCAATTTTCCGCACATGAGCTCGCTTTCCACACGAGGTCCCTGTGTGACGTCGATCGCGGTTTCAGTCGTGCAAGCCGAGGGCTGCATCTGAAGCGCGCAAACCAAGACGACGATATGAATGGGCATTGGATAACTCAGCTCAGCGGATACGTTGGACAGTTCGATTGAGGGTATTAGCGCGGCACGCCTATTGGGCGGCCTCGGCGGCATACGAGCTCGGCCGAGCCGTGAAGTCTGCAGCGCGAGCGTTGGCGAGCCCTATCGTGAGGGCGAAAGCGACAAGCGCAACGGTGAGATGTCTCATGATATACTCCTGTCAGTGTGGTGAACCCGATAATCGGCGAAACTTCGCTTGGTGTAGGCTTTCGCGGAAGTGCTTCGGCTGCTTGAATGAGCACGATCGGAAGCCCCTCCTGCCAGCGCAATGAGGTCATCGGCCGCGGACGTGGCAAGGCGCCCGGCATTGTGTTCGCCCCGATCGATATGGTGGAGGATTTGAACAGCGAGGATTTGGCGTGCTCTTTCCTGATCCTCGAACATCGAAAACACATACTTCCAAGCGAGATCGAATGCCATGCGCATCAATTTCAGTGTTTCTGGATAATACACGCCCGAAGCCGCCGCCTCATCCGCTCGTTGGAACAGCAGCCGCCCGTGCTCTGCATCGCCTTTGTTGCCGAAACCTCGGAACTCCCTGGTGCGAGAGGGAGCCGCGGTGTTGTGCAAACGGGCCGTAGTCTTCGGGTCCATAGGCAGATGGGCTGAAGCAGTCATCTCACACCTCCGTCTGATGTTTTGGGCTAAGCACCTCTGCTGGGCCTGCGCGATGCGAAATCGCGCGCCCTTACGCAAGGCTGCGTTGATAGGTGCTCGGCGTCTGTCCGGCCATCTTCCGGAACGCGGCGGTGAAGGAGCTCGTGTCGCTAAACCCGAGAGTTAGGCCGACGTCCGTCACGGAATGCTTGCGGGCAGCCAACATGACCTTCGCCTGCTCGATACGCCGGTTGGTGTGATAACGATGCGGCGGAATGCCGAATGACTGCTTGAACGCGCGGCAGAAGTAATAAGTGCTCAACCGGGCGAGACCTGCGAGAGTCGCGAGCGATATCTGCTCGCGCAGGTGTTCGTCGATGTAAGCGGTTACGATCCGCTGTTGCCACGCGGCAAGTCCGCCACGGACGAGAGTTTCGGTGCGCGGAGCTCCGCGATTAAGACGGATCAGTTCATGCACCAGAACGACGCCCAGCGCCTCGAGATAGAGCTGGTTGTCGGCGTCGCGCGCATCGATGGCCTGCTTTAGCTTCGCCGCGGTGCTCCAGATCGTCGCATCTTCGAAGAACAGCCGCGGCGCAAACTTCATATCCATATCGGCCGCTTCGAAGTGCTCCCGCAGCTCCGCAGGGTCGAAGTAGAAATACATCACGCCTGGCAACGTGCGCGGATCGTACCATTCCCGATACTGATGATCCGCCGGCGCAAATATGAGCTTCTTGGTCACATCACGTAGCGTCGATCGCGGCAAGCCTTCGACGTACGATTCTCCGTCGCGTCGCGACCCATGCTGGTATACGGCCAGCAGGTGCACCGGCGAGCGGAAGCTGTATTCGATTCGGTCGTGGCTCGTCGCCTGAACGAACTCGACGCCCATGCCGCGCCATTTCATCCCACGACGCGCAACGAGGCGGTGCGGTGCGACATCTACCGTTGGTGACAAAGTGCCGATCGAGGGCTCACGGTTGGACAAATCGAAACGTCTGGCCGAGTCGATGCGGACGAGCCGGGGGGGTGATGCCGCGGCAGGGTAGATTGGAAGGTGGACAGGACCTCCGTCGAATAGTCGTGATGTTGTGGAACGATGCGCCAAGGAATTGGTCAACATGACAATCGAGCCTCGCGTTCAGGTTTCGGAGCCGCGGTCGCTTCCGCTCTTCTGTTTTCCGTGAACGCAGACTATGAGATCGCCGTCCGTTCCCTCTATCGCACTTAGGTTTGGTTCCGGGTCGAAAAACCTATACCTAGGTTTAGAAATCATGCGTGCAGTCAGAAATCCTTGAGTGCCACTTGGATGGCGGCGAATTGCCGCCCGCGGTGCGAATGCGTTTGCCTCGCCGAAAAAGCGGCGGAGGACTGGCACGATTCGGTGCAAGTTTGGACGAAAGGCGGCAAATGCGCTCCAGCGCACGTGCCGCCACTACGGTATAAAGGACGGGTGATCGGAACGGAATTTCAAGTCTCGTTTCGATACCGCCGGCATCACTCGCCGAGGCTCGGTCCTGTTCCCTGTCCTCCGCCTCGGTGAGCTTCGCGATCTGCTCCTCCCCGGATCGCTCTGACGCAGGCGAGTTGGGCCGGTGGCGAAAGCCACCGGCCCCTTTTTTGCAGCTTTGACCTTGAACTTGCTTCTCGGCTGGCGAACGCGCCGGAAGCGAACTATTGTTTTTTCGTTTCGCCACCGCCCTCGACGAGCGCCATGTTGAGATGGTCGATCAGAACGCAGCCATCGAACGGCTTGCTTAGAAAGCAAATGGCACCGTCCCGGAGGGCGCGCTGACGAATTGCTTCTTCCGGAAAGGCGCTGATGAAGATGAAGGGCACACAAGAGCCCCTGGCGCGCAGGTGAGACTGCAGCTCCACACCGTTCATGCCCGGCATTTGGACGTCGGCAATCACGCAGGAAGTCGCATCGATTTGCTGGGACTCCAGAAACGCTTCTGCCGAAGCAAACATATGGACCTTATATCCCAGCGACCTTATGAGGTTTTGCGTCGCCGTACGGACGGATGCGTCGTCGTCGATAATTGAAATCACAGGAATTTTAGACAAGGCAGACAACGAGGCGGTCCTTCAGGGGAACGCTATCCCGATCATTGGAGCGTCACCGATTCACATTGCCTCCTAAAATCAAGCCTGAAAATCATACTTAGGTTTGCATCCCCATCTTAGCACGGTGAAGGTCCAGCCCCGCGGCCATTCTCACGAGATCTGCCAGAGACCTCGCTTCCATTTTCCGCATCACCTGTCCGCGGTGAATTTTCACCGTGATTTCGCTAACGCGCAGCTCACCTGCGATCTGCTTGTTCATCAGCCCCTTCGTCACGAGGGTCATCACTTCGCGTTCACGCGGCGTCAAAGACTCGAAAAGACGCCGCAGCTTCGATTTGCTTTCTTCGCCGTCGCGCCGCTCGCGATCGTGCTGAAGCGCCCGTGTCACGGCGTCCAGCATGTCCTGATCGCGGAACGGCTTCGTCAGGAAGTCGATGGCGCCAGCTTTCATCGCTTTGACCGACATGGGAATGTCACCATGCCCCGTCATGAAGACGATGGGCAGATGAATGCCCGCCTTGACCAGTTCCCCCTGGAACTCGAGGCCGTTTACGCCCGGCAGCCGAATGTCGAGAACGAGGCAGCTCGCGGCGTCTGGGAGCTTGCTTGCGATCAGTTCAGGTGCCGAGCCGAACACCTGCACATGGAAATGCATCGAGCGGAACAGATTCGTCAACGCAACTCGCACAGACTCGTCATCGTCGATGACGAGGACGACCGGCGGCGAGTCCTTCTTCTTCTCTTCCTTCACTTGTCAGACCGGCGCGTTCGAGTGGCGAGCAGCCCGATAGACAACGTACACGAAATCCTCCCGGCCCTCAAAACGACACGGCCCCTAGGCACCTGCGTCCGGCAAAGGCAGCACGAACTGAAATGTCGCGCGTCAGTGTGCGGCCCGGCCCATCGGCTGAGCGGAGCCGGCGAACCGCGTTTGCCCGCGGGAAAACTAATTAAATTCAGTGTTCGAACCCGGCATCGCGCTCTTCCTGCGTGGCATCGAACGACGGCGGTATCGCCAGTTCGCTCTCCTCAAAGTACAGCTCACGAAGCGGCTGCAATATCATATTGCGTCCTTGCGCATCAGGCCGCACGAGCTGCGCGGGAATTTTCTGACCTCCCCGGAGTCGGCCAGAAGACGCATTGGGGTGCCCTGGCAGAGTGATTTGAAGTCCTTGGCTTAGATCGGCATCCGAGAATTGCTGGTCTGGAATTCTGACCGAGAGAAGCTGATCGAAGTCACCCGGCGCGAGTATACGATGTGCCATGAATAGCTCATCAGGTGTGCCGAACAGGATGTATTCAAGGTCTTCAGCGCGCTTGTCCTCGCGATGGAACTCGTGCGCATGCACAACGCGCTTGATACGAAGGGTGATGCCGCTGAGCCCACGGATCTTTTCTCCACCCCGCTCTAAATGACCCTGGAACACTTGGGCTGGGAAAGATCTACGTGGCTCGGCAGAAGTAGGCGGTGAAAAAAGTTCAGCCAGCGCGAACTGCTCACTGGGTTCCAACGAATACATCCGCATGTCCGGATGCCGCAGCCGGTCCTGCTTATATATTTCTGTCAGGTCACGCGTCGTCCGCGGCTCCTCAAAGGTGACCTGTAATATAAGCTGGAAGCGGTGTTCCGTATTGAAGTGCGCCCGGTCGTGGCACAAACCAACGAACATTGGGAGGTGCGATAGGAACACCGATCGTACCCCAACGACCATCATGTTGTGCTGTCCGATATTGGGGGGACACGGGGGAGGCTCTGGTTGCCGCTGAGCCATCGCCAGCCGAGGGGTGCCTCCCACAGCAAGCGCGAATGCGAGCTCGAGTGCGCGACGCCGGGACATCTCGCCTGAGCGGTGGAGCTTGTATATATTACCACTCATTTCATCCTCCATTCGCGTAGGCGCGGTGAAATCCAGCCTATGCTCCGACTTCGAAAATGCTGGCCGCTCCGCGCCGCTTGACGTTATGCTACTTACGTTTGCATTTGGGTAGCTGTAAACTGGCGCAGCTGGTCTCGGTGGCGGCACTTAGCGGGGCAGGAGGAAACTATGGCAGGCGAGGGTGGCGCGGTTCCAAATGGCGGTGAGCTGCACGTTAACGGTATCGAGGCGGAGACGGGCCGCCCCTTGCCCTTGCCTGGAGATGATGCGGGCAGCCGCATAGCTGCCGTCGCCGCGGGCTCTCACGCGAAAACCGAGGCAGAAAAACTTTCCCTTCGCAATCCTGGTCCTGGGGCAGGGTTGGAGAGTTTCGGTGTGGACTCGAGTGTCGACAACCCTGAAGAGCTGGACCAAGCCGGATGGGGCATTCTGTTTCCCGCAGACTTCGAAGCGGGACCGATCAAGGAGGCGCTTGCCCCGTTGCTCGAAAGGCGCAAGCAAGAGGCTGGAGCGCTGTTCCACGTGTTCGAGGGAACTCAAGGTGTCCAGCGCGGCGAGAGCGCGACGGATTGGCTCGCCAGGCAAGGCGAGGGGCCAGGCCTGGCAGCCGTCGACCCGACCCGCGGCGTGCCCTTCTACATTATGATCGTGGCCCCTCCCGACGCGATACCGATGTCTTTCCAGTATCTTCTCGACATCTTCTGGGCGGTTGGGAGATTGCACTTCGAAAACCTCGACGATTATTCGCGTTATGCAGCCGCGATCGTCGAGTACGAGACAACAGAAGTTCTTCCGCAAACCAGCAAGCGAGCTGCGCTCTTTGCGACTGAGCATCCAGGTGACGGGGCTACCTCTATGTTCACGCGCGACGTGGCAGCACCCTTTCTGGATACCACGGGCGCCGCGCGTCCGTTGGGCCGGAAGCAAGGGTTCTCGGTGGCGCCCGTTATGGGAGCGAACGCGACAAAGGCAGGGTTGCTCGGCGCCATGCGCGGCGATGGCGCCGGTGCACCGGCGCTCCTTTTCTCCGGTACGCACGGCATGTCGTTTCGAAAGGGAAACCCTCGGCAGGCCGCCTGTCAGGGCGCCCTGGTGTGTCAAGATTGGGAAGGGTTTGGCGCGATCAAAGAGGACGATTGGTTTTCAGCATCCGACGTTCCCGCCGACCTCCGCCTGAACGGCATGGTTCACTTTCTTTTCGCCTGCTACGGCGGCGGCTGGGAGAGTTTCGATACGTTTCGGGACGGGCCAGATGGGACAGCGCAACAAATCGCAGATCGCCCCGGCATGTCGCAGCTGCCGCAAGCGATCTTGAGCAGGGGAGCGATGTGCGTGGTGGCGCACGTCGATCGTGCATGGTCATACTCGTTTCGCACGCCGAATGGGAAGCCGCAGAGCGCGCCGATACGGGACGTCCTGACCAGGATCATGCAAGGCTCGCGTGTGGGCAACGCGCTCGACCAATTCAATGCCCAGTGGGCCGCACTGAGTGTGCCGATCGCGGACAAGCTGAGGGATTTCCAAACACAAAGCGCAACCGGCAAGGAGCTTGCGCACCTTTGGATCGCGCGCGACGACGTTAGAAACTACACCGTGCTAGGCGACCCGGCTGCCCGCGTTCGAGTCGACCGCATGACTTCCGGCATTTGACAGATTCTGCGCCATGCTCGCCTGGGGTTCAGGCGCAGCCGGGCGAGCTGTTGCGCCGAGACCCACAAGTCGGCCAAGACGGGCGCGCACCATCTCATCCGTCGCTGGCTCGTCACTCGGCTCGTCCGGAGTCCGGCCTGTCCAGGTCAGCGCGCGCCGCGCTCAGGCAGCGTAAAGTGTGTCTGCCACTGCCGAAACCCGTATGTCCCCTGGTCGGCCCCGAGCTCTGTCGGTTGCCAGCTCTTGCCGCCATCGATCGAAAGATCAACGCGGGCAACGCCGCAATCGCCGCCAAAGGCAATGCCCCGAGCCGAAGTCGGCGTCCCCGCCGGTACGCTATCGCCGTCGTGGATACTCGTGATGGATGACCGCGGAGCATTGCGGGTCACCGGCATCATCTTGTATCCCGCATCCCCTCGCTTGAGGTATTATGCGGGGTATCGGGTACGCGGTAGCCGGTCGCCGTCCAGTAATTGGTGTCGGGTTGATCCAGCACCTCGATGTCGTTCAGCATCTTGATCCAGTAGACCGCGCACCAGCCGGGCACAACGAGCCGCAGCGGAAATCCATTCAACGATGGAAGTTGCTCGCCGTTCATAGCAAAAGCGATCATCACCTCACCGTCGCGAGCGTGGTCGATTGTGAGCGACTTTAGGAATTTCGGCGCCTCCGGAATTATGGGCTCGTCCGGGCCACCGAAGCGGACTTGAATGGCACTAGGTTTACACCGGCACGATCAAGAACGTCCATGAGACGCACACCGGTCCAGATTGCGTTGCTCATCGAACCGTTTGCCCATTGAGCGCCGGCAACGCGTGGAACGGCGTAGATGCGAGAAGCGCCGGCGCATTGGTCGACCGCGGCGATATCGACTCTCGGCAAGCCCTGCAAACTTTCGTTGAGCGAGAGCGAAAGTGTCTGATTGACTTGGCCCCGCACCGTCAGACGAAAGCTGTCCACATCAATTTCGCTAGGAAAGTTCGCCCAGTGCCAGCTGACATAATGCTGGTCGTTTGGGGTGAACACGCCATTGTCGAAGACTTCGAAGGGCGTCTCAAGCCATGGTGGGCTCCAACGCTGCAAGATCATTCGGCCCTTTTGCGGATACGATGTGGTGATTCTCCGCGTACTCGGACCGTCGGGCACGCGTAGATCGACCGTCTGTTGCGCCAATGCCGGTGAGGATATTAGCGCCAGGCTGCCGAGTCCAATTCCACCCAGCACACGCCGTCGCGTCAGCTGCTCCCATGGTTGCAGGTCGTGGTCCTGCATTAGCTACTCCTGTCGTGTGCCGTTGCGGCAAAATAAGCACGCCCGTCTTACCCTGAAATATAGCTTGCGTTGCTCGTCGCGGACGACGTTGCACTGGGCTTAGTCGTGCTTACCTCGTGCAGATATTCTCTGACCGCATCCATCACGCGCGTCGAGTAGACGAGCGCCGCACCGGCGTTTATGGCAACGGCGACGCCAAGCGCTTCCGCAATCTCTTCCTTTGAAGCGCCACCGCGGATGGCGGCTTCGCTGTGGACGGCGATGCATCCGTTCCTCGCTCGGCGGGGTTTCCACAAATTGGACAAGTCGCCTGCATATCCCCTCACTGAACCCGGAAGATCATGGCGGAATGATCAGGCCAAATTTGCCGGCTGTCGAGAACGGTAGCCGCGCCGTCGGCGAAGGAGGGTCAAGGGGCATGATCACTATTAAGCCGTAAGCTCCGGTGGCCGCTAGTGTAAACCTAACATAAGCCCGGCTCTCCCTGCCTCTCCCGTCGTGATGGAGGTTCTGGACGTTCCCGATCTTAGTGAATTTCTGAAGGGGTCGGAGCCTCCATTGTGCGAGTACATTCTTGCGTTTGGGATGCCGCTGCTGCGAAAGCTACCGAGGCCCCTTGCGTAAGCCACCTGAGAGGCGCCGAGGATTGCTGCTGCCGAGAGCGCTAAAATTGCTATCCGATTTGTCACGTCGAGACTCCTGATTCATACATGATGGAAATGGATCAAGCAGCCTATTGTTTCCGAGCTAGACTGAGTGGCCGGGCAGTAACAGGCAGTTTACGTTCAGTTCACGCAATTTCGAACAACTGGCGAGCGCTAGGAAGGCTTCCTCGATTGTCGCCATGTCGCGGCTCGAGAGCGCTGCGGTTATGCCGTCAAGGTTCATCGCAACCTCCTCAGACGCATGCGAATGGTCGAGGGAAACTGGTTCCGGGTCCCACGAACTACTTCGGCGCTAAGACGACCGAACCCGCCACCGGATCGGTGACGCCGAGACCGCCCCCGAGGTCTTCGAGCGTATCGCGAAAAGAATTGAGGGTGGTGATCATGTTCGGCCGCGCCTCAATGCACGCCTCCATGTCTTTCCACTCAGCGATGATGCAGTAGGACCGCTCACCGGTCTTAATAATGTTGGCGTGCATGAGGCCAGGCCACGTTTCACCAATGTGCTTGTGGGCATTCAGAAAATCCTGATCGCGCCCCGGCTTCACTCGAAACCGAACAGCATTGAAAGCGATCATCGGCCTTACCTCCTATTTTGTGAGGATGCCCCCGAAAGGGCTTTTGCGGATCTCACGGCTGCGCATTGCCAGTGACAGGCTTGATCATCTTGGCCAACTCCTGGCGCAATTCTGGGCTATCGTGATGACCATGCACTGCGACGGCGTGTTGCGCTGCCGCGTCTACAAGTTCCTCCTTGCTATCTGCAGAAATCGCGACCGTGCAGTTCTTCTCGCTCGGGTAATCACGGCAATCAACAAACAGTCTAGCCATCTCGGGCCTCCCAAAATTCCCCCTGTGTGAAGGGACAGGCAACCCTGGCAGGCTCAAGGAAACTTGGCAACGAAAACCCTGCCGGGCGAGCTGACGGTTATTTGGTAGTCTAGAGCGGCTTAGGACGCTGTTCAAAGGACAGGCGAGCACCCCAAATCGCTGCTTTACGCATCGGCGCTGCCGTCCCAAATGACAGTATTCTCGCGCAATGATGCTAGAAGCGCCTCGACGTGCCCCGGTTCCAGCCCGCCCGTCAGATCATGCATACGCGTGAGGTATTCGCCCTTAAGGCGGCTTTCCTCTGGCGATTGGCATGCATAAGCGCTGCCTCTCGGGTCTTCGAAAATGCGTTCTCGACCACTTCTAATTCGAGGCGTGTTAGAGGAAGACGAGCATCGGGCCTTACATGATGCTGAGGAAGCCGCGCTCGTTGCTATCTGCGCCGAGGCGCGGCTGCGCCACTTGCGCAGTTTTGGAATCGGCTTGGCACTCGACGATTTTGGCAGCGGTTATTCCGGCCTATCTTATTTGCGCCGAATGCCCTTTGAAAGTCGACAAGTCATTCATCGATCACGTGATGACCGTGGAGTGCGATCGTTCATGCTGTCATCGCACTGGCGCGCAATCGGCCTCAAGGTCACGGCGGAAGGCGTTGAGACCAGTGAACAGCAACAATTTCTGCGCTTGGCGGGTTGCCATTATCTGGAAGGATACCTGTTCTCGAAACCGGTGCCCCCGGCAGAAATTGATGCCATGCTTGCGGCACAGCAATCGGAGCTGGTTCACAGCGCCTCGGCGACTTCCAGCATTCCGAAGGCAGCTACAGCAAGCAGCGGCGCTGAGACTGTGAAGGTCAGGGCCGCAGACCCAAAAACGGCTCGCTGAATTGTCTTGTCCCCGGGGCCCCTCCTCCTGCACAGATGGGGGAAGGTCCGGGCAGCCTCGCTTGGTGCCATGCCGCTCGGCGTGGCGAATGGCCGCCATGGCGTCAACTACCAGCATCTGCCGAAGGTAGCTGTTGCCGGCTCGCGAGATCCCGCCGAGACGCTCCTTGCCGCCGCTCGAGGTTTGCTTTGGGCCCTGATGCCGCATCGCACGGGTATCTAGCGCTGGCCCTCTGGAGCGCGCGTGCCCGCACCCGCAACCAACGGACAGCCGCCTGCCGTTTCGCTGCGGAACGTCGTCTCGCCAGGCATGTCCGCAATCTTCTTATAATAATCCCAGGGATAACGGCTCTCAGCCGGTGTCTTCACCTGGTAAAGTGCGAGGTCGTAAATCACCCGCCCGTCCGTGCGAATGCGGGCAGAACGGCCGAAGAACTCGACCGGCAATTCTCGCATTGCTTTGTTGACCGCAAGCGCCTCATCTGTGCCGGCTGCTTCGATCGCCCTGAGGTAGTGGCGGACTGCCGCGTATGTTGAAGCCTGTAGTTTGGTCGGCTGCTTCTTCTCTAACTCGAAAAACCGCTTGGCGAAGGCCCGTGAGCCCTCGTCAGCGTCCCAGTAATATTCCGATGCAACATAAAGCCCTTGCGCTATCTCCAAGCCAAGCGTGTGTACGTCGGAAATGAATGTCAGCATGCCAACCAGAGTAAAACCGGCAGCAGGCATGCCGAATTCGTGCGCCTGCTTCACGGCGACAATCAAATCATTTCCCGTGCTGGCGATCGCGACGATGTTTGCCCCGGAATTTTGCGCGGGAATGAAGTAGGAGGCGAAATCTGGCGGATTGAAGGGGAAGCTGACGCGGCCAACGACCTCGCCTCCTGATTTCTCCACCGCCGCCTTGCCGTCGGCATACATCGCCGTGCCGAACGCCTGGTCGACCGTCATGAAAAACCACTTCTTGCCAACGCGCTCGGTGAGTGCGCGGCCGAGGCCGGCCGACAGTACGTAAGTATCGTCCGACCAGTGGGTAGCCACCGGTGCACAATGCTGACCAGTGATTTCGGAGGTCGCGGCGCCGGAAATCAGCACCGTGCGCGACATCTGCGCGGCTAGGCGCTCCACTGCGAGTCCGACGGAACTCACCGCCAGATCGGTAATTGCATCGACATGCTCGACGTCGAACCATTTGCGCGCGATGGCGGACGCAATGTCAGGCTTGTTCTGATGATCGGCTCCCAGGATATTGATCGGCTTGCCGAGGACCTTGCCGCTGAAATCCTCGGCTGCGAGCTTGGCGGCGGTGACGGAGCCGGGACCGCCAAGGTCGCGACCGCTACCGTAGTCACCCAGGACGCCAATGCGAACCACGCCGTCGCTGATCTGTGCCGTCGCCGCGAATGGCACGACGCAGCACAACGCAAGGAGGGTCAGAGCGATTGACGCGCGCCGGGCCTTGCGTTTGGTGAGACCCTTGCCGCTGGTCCGTCGTCGATCCCGCACTATGATCCTCCCTTGTCCACGCTATGGACATCTTTTTCACGCTATATAACATGTGCTTACCTGACCTCGTCAAGCCGAGCAGCGTTAGTCATTTGGATGGGAGATGGATGGCAAAGAGAATGAAAGAGAACAGCCAGGAGGCCCGCCCAGCCATGTCGAGCGTGCGTGCCGTCGAGCGCGCCATTACGATCCTGCAATCGTTCACGCCCGAGCAGCCGACGATGAGCGTCGTCGAATTGCAGCGGCGTGTTGGTCTTAGCCGTCCGACATTGTACCGGTTGCTGCACACGCTGGCCTCGCGCGGGCTCGTCGGTGCCATTGGCGATCCGCAGCGCTTCAGGCTTGCGCATGGCGTCATGCAGCTTTCGCACGTGTGGCTGAAGGGCGTCGACGTCATCGAGGCCGCGCGCCCAATCCTCGAAAAGTTGCGCGACCGCACTGGTGAGACCGCTGCCCTGTTCACGCTGCAAGACGATCGCGTCGTCTGCGTTCTTGAGTGCAAGAGTCAACATGTGCTTTCGATTTCGCGCGGTGTTGGACACGCCGTGGCAATCACTCAGGGCGCGACGGGCAAGGCCATTCTGGCCTTCGTCGAGGGAGACCTCAGAGCCGCATCTCTGGCGGGGGTGCGCGGTAACAGCCAGCGCGACCAATTGAAAAAGGCCCTCATTACGGCCCGGCGTAATGGATACGCTGTGAGCCAGGGCGAAATCTTTGCTGGGGCTGTCGCTGTCGCCGCCCCGTTCTTCGACCACCAAGGCTTTGTCGCCGGATCTATCGGGCTTTACGGACCCGACGCCCGATTGAACGATGATCAAGTGTCGCAATTCGCCCGGCTTGTTGTCGAAGCGGGACGCAGAGTATCGACGCTCCTGGGGTCGCGCGGTCCTCTGATTCCGGAGGCAGGCGAAAAGCAGGTCGCTATGCCTGCCGCCCGGCGCCAAAATCGTGCTGCGCGTGGCAATCCAGCCAGATAGGTCGACCTACCTGACCTTAATTAGGAAATCGTCGGTGAATTCGCCTCGTGACACCTTCACCGGGACTTCGCCTTCGGATCCTAACTCGATAATCTCGGACCCGGATTTATTTTCAGGCTTTGCGAGCGCATCGATGCGCTCGGCAATACGCTCCGCTTGCCAGGCGTTCAGCTGCCATTTGAAAGCTCCATCCGCGACCTCTCGCATCCCGTAAATGTCTTCCGACGGAGCGAGCGCTAAGCGCACCCGCTTGGGCGACTCCGCAAACGGCGTTTCGCAGGGGATTTCTTTCGGGTCCCTGGCGAACCCCCGCAACAGCCTTGCCAGCTGCAAGAGATCTTCTGCCTCCCCCAAAAACAGGAAGATCGGATGAAAATCGCTATGCATGTAGTCAAACCGCAGCATGCATTCCCTCACCGGTAGCTTTAAGATCATCACGCTGAAGGGGGCAGAATTTTTACGATGTCCTGCGCATGACAGAGCTCCACCGCGTCGTCGCTCTCGTCCTTCTGTCTGGAGGAGCCAAGATATCGCACCTGCACCCACATCCCGTCTTCCATGTTTTCCACCACCTCGGCAACGCCACCATCCTGCAGCTGCAACTTGTCGCCGGGTCGAAGATCGAGAACGTTGATCATGCGCGCTCCCTTTGCGCTCAAAAGAAAGCGGTCAAATTCTTCGCAAGAAGGACATTTTGGTCGAGGATGATCTCCCGCTTTGCAATTTTCCAGCCCGCATCGGTCTTACGCAAGGTGTCGGTCCGTTTTCCAACAAAGGTGTACGTCTCGTATTGGATGCGGTTCTGATAAACAAGGAACCTCGACTTGACGTCGACTTCGGCCGGGTTCTTGACCTCGGGGCGCACTGCTAAGAGCTGCACGTTGCTGACCATGTGACAGATACGCGAAAGCGGCTCTTCGGCATAGTGTACGCCGGTCAGGATTTGCTCGACGCGTTTTGTCAGCGTCCACTTGTCCTCGTCGAACCAGCTGATCCCAAACCCCTGCGACGTGTTCTCCCGTGCCGCATGCTGACCAAATTTCACATTTCGGCGCATGGGCATGAAGTAGGTGATGTCCTCGGTTAATAGGTCGAGCCATTCCTTGAAGCGGCGCAAATCCAGGAGGTCGGCTTCCATGTAGAGGAAGTCCTGGATGTCGAGCAGCAGATGATAATAGTCCTCACCGCGTTTTATGGGCGGCGGCGCGGTTGGGGCACCTGTCCTCTCCAATGTGTCCACGCTCATGAGATCCTCCATTGCCGCTAGCCGGCTCTCTTCTTCGGAACCGGGCCACCCTGATTGGCAAAGCAGCCGACGTCGAGGACGGTGCCGGAGATCGCCTCGGCTTCCGACGACAACAGGAATGCGACGGCGTTTGCGACATCGTCTCCCGTTGCCGCACGTCCGGCAGCGGTGCCGGCGGCGCCTTGGCCGAACCTGCTCATATCGCCGGCGACCCGGCCCACGCTCATGCCGCTGATGATGCCGCCGCCGCCCGGCACGACCGTATTGACGCGAATGCGGTCGTGTAGAAAGTCGTAAGCCATTGCGGTGCTGAGCGCGAACAAACCGCCCTTGCTCGCGCTATAGGCCGCCATGTTGCCTTTGCCCCAGCCGGCGCCGGAACCGATATTCACGATCGAACCGCCGCCGGCCTTGATCATGTGCGGCAGGACGGCGCGGCTGCAGAGATATGGGCCCCTGAGGTTCACTGCCAAAACGCGATCGAAAAGCTCTTCATCGGTGTCGAGCACCGTTCCAAGCGGTCCGATCGCGGCATTGTTCACGAGGCCATCGACCCGGCCATTAAGCGACAGCGCCCGCTCGACCACACGCGCCACATCGGCAGCATTCGATACGTCGGCTTCCAGGAGTTCGGCGTCGAGCCCCGCCTCGCGAAGCCCTGTCTTTAAGGATGGAATCGCCGCGGCCGCTGTGCTCGAGACTTGCGGCGCCTCCAGCCCGAAAGCGACGACCGCATGTCCCCGCCCGGCGAGGCCCATCGTAATTGCCCGCCCTATTCCGAACGTGCCACCCGTAACGATGACAACTTTGCTCGTTGTCATTCTGCGGCTTCTTTGCGCAGCTGGTCATGGCCGAGCAGCTCGTCCCATTTGGCGCCGCGCATATAGGAAGCCCACCTCTTGTAAAAACCACGCGCAATCTGCTCCGTGATCTGCGTGCTCACCTCACCCCCGAGCTGGTGATCAGTGGTGAATGCATTCATCGATTGCTGATAGTTGAAGGGATAGCGCCGCGCGACCGTGCCCGTACTCGCAGCCGTTGCATAGAGCCAATTCTCCATGTCGTCTTGCTCGGTCATGCCGGCCGGACCAGAATAGCGCATGTAATAGCGCCGTAGATACGCCTTGGCTTCGGCCGGTGCGTCCTTGTCGACCAGGAAGAAGCGCCACCCCTCGCACGAAGTCGGGCTATGCGGATGCCATGCGCACAGGCCGCGCGGCTGTCGGCCGTGATATGAGGTATTGGGAAAGATCGTGCCGACATGCGGGATCAGGCGCGACTGCTCGCCGAGACGCCGCTTCCGCTCTTCGAAGCAGTGCCGGAAATATTCCTCGAGAATCGGATTATCGAGAAACGATTCCGAATATTCGTTGGCTTCCGGCATGATCGCGCTGTGGACGCCATGTCCTTCCGGAAAGCTGATCCAGACGTGCTGCGCGTTGTCCAATTCACCGTCACGGCGGCCCTTCTTGCCCGCGGCGGCACTTGGCCCGATGCCGATGAGATCGACGGAACGATGGCTCGGATTATGATAGGTGTCGCCGAGGAAATTTTCTGCGGCGAACTTCCAATTCGCGGGGAAAACCCATTTATGTACACCAATGACTTCCGACCCCCCCTCGCGGCCATCGCGGCAATCAAGCGCCTGGTCGAGATGAATCTTCGCGTCACCCAGATAGGTCAGAAAATCAGGAGCGTCCTTGTCCCACGAGGCCCAGATCGTTCCCTTGTAGTTGACCATTTTGGCCACTGAGACGAGCGAGTTCGCCTCGCGATCGAGAACGCCGTCGTAAAGGGTCCTGTACAGTGGAACGCCTTGCAGCCTTCCGTCCGTCGTATACGTCCAGCTGTGATAGGGGCAAGTGAACAGGGACGTATTGCCGGACTCGTAGCGGCAAACTTTCATGCCACGATGGCGACAGGAATTTAGGAAGACGTGCAGCTCGCCCTTCTTGTCACGACAGAGGATGACCGACTCCTCCCCCATGCGCGATGTGTAGAAATCTCCGGGATTGGGAACAAGGCTTTCGTGGCCGACAAAGAGCCAGGCTCTGGTGAACACCTTGTCGAGCTCTTCTTTGTAGAGATCCTCGTCGACGAATAGCTCGCGGCTGATGAAGCCTTGTTTGACGTCAACCAGCCGATCGACATGCGATGACATGTTCGTTCCTTCCCGCTACATTTGCGATTGCAAGAGATGCGGTAGCGCTTACGACCGCTCTCCAGCCCGACTGCTATCTATTGGATGGGCCCGGTGGCAATCACATGTGTCCGTCTGACGGACATCGAAAGCAGATTTTTGAAGATGCCGGCAATCGCCGTATGCGTCAAGCTTTGCAACATTTAAGGGGCGCGCCTCTGGAGAACACGGCCGAGAGGCGCCAGGAACAAGCGGCCCGCGCTCAACGAGGAACGGCTGAAGGCATCATTCTCGACGAAGCCTGCCGGACGATCACGATCAATGAGGGCGAAAAGCGCATCAGCATCCCGATCGCGCAGGCGGTCGTGCGTGCCATGGCCGTCAATGCAGCTCGTGGTCAGCACCGGGCGCAGCGGCTCTTTGCCGAGCTGCTGACGACGACCGAAACTGCAAACAACACGCTTTACCGCGAATATTTCGGCAAGGCACTTGACTGTAGAAAGTACTGGCAAGGCGAAATTGCGCGGTGCAAAGCGCTCGGATTGGAGGTTCCGAACCCGATTCCGCGTTCGGGGACATCAGCGTCGATATGGCAACAGGCACCATCGTGATCAAAGGCCCTATGGCCCCGGAAGAGAAAGTCTCTTGGGATCGCCTCTGGGACCAAGTCGATGAACTCGATCGCGATATCGCCGCTCTGACGATGCAACAGAAGCGTGCTCGATCTGAGGAGCAGCGCGGCCAGATCGACGATGAACGCATGCAATTCGAAAAGTTGCGTGCGATGATCGCGGATAAGATCGGAGAACGATCAAAACGCTGAAGCTTATTGGCGCAGAACGGCCATTCACGACACGCCCATTACTGGCCGAGAGCGGAAGGTCTGCTTTACGCCGCGAGAATGCGCGTTCGGACATTCACTTCAGAGCCCTCAATCCGAAGAAGAAAAAAGATCCATTGCCCCTTCGGCACGGTCGCATAGCGCCAACAACGGACTCATGCACCGCACCAAACCGCATGTTATTCGATCACCTCATCTGGAAGGCGTTGCTCGCTGAGCAAACGCCAACACGGGCCAGCGCCTACCCCAACAGCGAGGTCGCGATAGGTGCCAACGCTCGCTTTGCCGAAACGGAAGGGCCGGAGCTCGAATTTCTAAGACGCATTCATTTGAGCAGCGATCTTGTTGCCGCAATAATCAAATCTGTTTATCTGTACCGATGGAGCCCAGAAGAGGCGATCCGTCGGTCTTTAACCGCAAACCAGCAAATATGGCGAACTTGGGTCGACGCCGCAGCGCACGACCGGCTGAGATGAACCTCAAGCGCGAGCGAATTTCTCCTAATTGAATCGCGAGCGAGTAACGCAAAGCTAACATTGACCTAAGGTGCGCTTTGAGGCCCAAACAAATTCGCGTCCGGCCCCTCTTCCTTACACACTCAACCCCAGCTCACTTCATGGCGGATCACAAACGGGCTTAATGCTGCCTGCACTTGCTGAGCAATTGCTTCGCGGTGGCTTTCGGACGCGCCTGCGATAGCGATTTTTGCGAAAGTGCCGTGGATCTCGTGCGCGCCGATGGACACCTCGAAACGGACACCTGAATGCGACAGAGGTTCCAGAAGCTGCGCGAAGACGCGCTCTGCCGCCTTCCATCTAAGCTGTGGCTTGAATACCTTTCCGACGCCGGTAAGGGGCATCGTTGCCATCGGAATCACCGCCACCGGCACTGCCGCGCGCTCCGGCGTACGTTCGCGAAGCCAAGCCTCGAGTTCACCCGGGGCGATGGTTGCGTCGGGCCTCAGTTGGACATACGCGATTGGCAGTTCCCCCGCGTACGCATCGGGCTGACCCACGACTGCCGCGAGGCTGACGGCAGGGTGCTGAAACAGGAGGTCTTCAATAGGGCCGGGGTCAATGTTGTGGCCTCCGCGGATCACGAGATCCTTGGCGCGACCGGTGATCCAGAGATATCCGTCTTCGTCCAGGCGGCCCAGGTCGCCGGAATTAACCCATCCAGGTTGGACGAAAGCACTCTTATTGTGCATCTCGTTCAGATAACCGCTGAACACGCCCGGGCCCCACATTGCGACGATGCCGATCTCGTTCACGGCGCAATCCCGCTCTAGGCGACCATCCGCGCCGACCTGGACAATGCGAACGCGGCTGTAAGGCAAAGGATGGCCAACCGAGCCGAGCCGGATGGGCCGATCCGGATAAGCGAGGGTATGGACGCTGGAGGTCTCGGTCATGCCATAGACTTCGATGACAGGAACCCCGTGTTTCTCTTGCAAGGCATTGCCGACGGCGACGGGGATAGCGGACCCACCCCCACCGATGAAACGCAAACTTGAGACATCGGCGGTACCCACCGGCACGGCGAGCGAAGCGGCCAGAACGGTGGGAACGCTGGTGAGGGCCACGGGCCGGAAGCGCTCTACCAGAGGCCAAAGATTTCTAATGGCTGCAGGATTGCGCCATCCGCTAGGCGACAACACCACAAGGCAGCTTCCGGCCGAGAGCGTCGCCAAGGCCTGCGTCAGCGCTCCCCCGACGTGAAACAGCGGCATCCCAAACAGCAGGATAATGCCGGGTTCACCCTTGAGCAGCAAATTGCATCCCCATGCCTGATAAACTTGGTTGGCATGCGTGTGCCTCACGAGCTTCGGAGTGCCCGTCGTGCCGCCCGTGTGGAAGTACGCTGCCACATCGTCTGGCGAGATCTCGCGGCCACTCATGACTCTATCGGCAGGCTGCCTGCCGACGATCGCGTCGAATGAATAGACATTGTTGGCCTCGTCGCATGATCCTCCCACTTGAAGGATCGCCTCTAGCCCGCTCAGTCCATTGCGAATCTTGAGAACTTTCTCCCAGATGTCGGTTCCCGGCGTCGGACCGAGTGCAACGAGAACTTTGGTTCCGGCAGCCCTGAGGATTTCAGCGATCTGATGCGGCTCAAGCAGCGGATTGACAGGATTGCAAATGCCGGCCGCTTCCCCGCCGAATAGCGTGAAGAAGCTTTGCGGAATGAGCGGCAGCATGAAGCTGACAACGTCCCGCGGAGTAATGCCGAGTTCGTAGAGGGCGTTGGCCGTTTGAATAACGCGCGCGAGAAATTGGCGATGGGTGAGGAGGATAGGTGTATCTTCGTGGCTTGCGTTCGGCAGGAATTGGATCGCTGGCGCATCGGGATTGTGCGATGCTCCAAGCCTAATCGCGTCAAAGGTGCTGGTTGCTGCGATCCGCTCCGCATATGCCTTCTCTTCGAAGCTCTTGATATCGGCAGCTGACGTGAATCTCGGAAGAGTGTCTCCAATAAAACGATCCAGAATCAGCGCTCGACAAGCGGCGTTCGCTCGGCCGGTAATGCGGGAACTAAGATCGCTGCGGTGGTTCGGATGTTCGAGGATTGACATTGTCGCCCTCCCATGGGCGGCGGAGTATATGCGCGCCACTAGTTTAGGTGCAGTCTAGCCGAAAATCCGCCGATCGAGAACTAAGTCCGGGCGCCGTTCGCATCCGGCCGACCTGAAATAGTAGTACCGCAGTTGGAGATGGTAGCCCCGCCTAACATGATGATATGATCTCGTCACCCATAGCGGCGAGGAGCTACGGATTTGGGCGACTACCGAACGACAAGCCGGATCGGTTCACTGAAAGGCATTTCGAAATAACCGAAGAAGCGGGCGATCTCTAACGGCGAGCCACCGCTCCATTTGACGGTACCCCGCAGGATGGCGTCACGCATCGTAAGGCTACCTTGCCGAATGCGGTCGAGCACGGTCTTGTCCAGCGCCAGCGTCAGGTCGGGCTTTTCCGGCAGATGGTCGACGAATTCGGCCACGCCGCGGCGGATCGCAACGCCATAGGCTTCGCCGATATCGGGAAATCGAAAACCAACGGTCATGGCCACTTCAAGCGTGTCCTCGGCCTTGAGGCGGGTCCGGAAGCTTTCGACGAAAATCCGTGCTGGCAATGAAGCGATCTGATCGGCAGACGAAATCGATCGTACAATGCCGGTCTGGATGGTCATGGGATCGAAACCCTCGACGTCGAGTTCACGCGCCGCCGCCAGATACCAGCAGCGCCAGATCGCGTTGATCTCGGCATACCCGAGCTGACGGAAGGCCTTTGCCTTGAGCCGTCGCGCCGGCATGTCGTCACGATCGATTCGGATAAGCAGGGTCGCAAGCTCCGCCGCCCATTGCGGATCGCCGTCCTCGAACGCCTTGCTCGCCGCGGCCACCACGTTGTCACGCCCTCCCATCAGATTGATTTCGCGCCGCGCGCTTTCCACCCTTGCGAGCGGAGCAAGCGTGACGGGATCGCCTTCGTCGCTCGGCACATGCACGAGCTTCATCGCGACCGGCGATAGTGATATCGAGCGCGTCGGAGAAGGTGCGCGTGGGCGCCAGGAACGTCGCCTCGCCCCCAATGCGGGGAAGCGCCGCAGTCCCGATATTCATTCCCTCGATCTCTGTACCACTCAAGATCGTGCCGAAATTGTAGACCGTGCGCACCCCCAGGATGGGACCAAGCCTGACCGATTGCCACACATTGGCGAGCAAGGTTTCATGCGCGATGATTTCGACCCGCCCGGCCTGGACGTCTTCGGCCGTCGCGAACGCTTTCACGCCGAACATGTGGTCGATGTGAAAGCAGGTATAAATGACGGCGCGCACCGGCTTGTCGGTGATGGCGCGGAACTCCGCCGCTACCTCTCGCGCCCATTGCACCCCATCGCCGGTATCGACAATGATCACACCGTCATTGCCGACCACCATGATGGTGTTGCAACCTGACCAGCCGACGGCTGAATAGACGCTATCGCCGATCTTGTGGATCTTGCGTTCGAAGATCGCGCCGTGCGCCCTGAGTTCGGGATTGACGCCCGGAATCACCCCGCGCGACGCGGTTGCCGCGGTGTCCGGCCGCGGACCCGCGCCCGCAGAGCCTGCATCCGCGGTTCCTAGCGGTGGCGGGTTGTCGGCCCTGGCGTTTGGCAACGAGCCCAGAGGAAAATTGCCGAGCAGAGCCAGCGAACTTGCAGTCAGGCCGGATCGCTTCAGGAAGGTGCGTCGACCGGTACTGTCGCTCGGTTGCGCCGTCGAATTCGTTTTCGGCTTGAGAAAACGGGACCTTAACGACATCGCGCGCGCCCTCCCAATAACGCAAGCATACTTGCGTTAGCGAAATCTGGCACGGCTGCGCTACTAACGCAAGTACTTTGGCGTTATTTCCTTCCCGGTGACTCGTTCTGTGACTCCGAAAAGCCAGCCTCCTGGCGCTCCCGCGTTAGCTAGGCACCGACAGCCTCGGGGCCGGCCCGGCGGCCGCAGCGCGCGCGTTCGTAGCTTGGTGCTCGAAGCCGGCTTTGCGGTGTGTGTTGAAAAGGGCTTCGAAGCCTTCACGATTGCCGAGGTGGCGCATCGGG
The DNA here is from genome assembly GCA_034669505.1 of Methylobacteriaceae bacterium. GTDB lineage: Bacteria > Pseudomonadota > Alphaproteobacteria > Rhizobiales > Beijerinckiaceae > JAFASC01. Next base: position 3,940 of record JAXDNJ010000031.1, on the reverse strand, counting down.
CAGGGGTGCATGAGACTTCGATCTATCGCCGATGGAAGACGCGCGGCGCATTGGCAATGGACTGCTGTCTACACTACGCGCAGGCCAGGATACCAACACCGAACACCGGCTCGCTTCGCTCCGATCTAGCGACGCTGCTGGACAGCGTGGTCGCCGTGTATTCCTCGCCCCAAGGCCAGGCGCTTCTGCGAATGCTCGCGCTGCAGGACCCTCATTCGTTCGCGCGTCACGAATTCCTGCAGCGTCGGTTCGATCTGGCGCGCGCGATTTTCGACCGCGCCATCCTGAGGCGGGAATTTCCGAGCGACCGCGATGGGGCGAGTGTCCTGGAGGCCTTGCTGGCTCCGCTCTTCATGCGGGTGCTGTTGAACCTCCCGCTAAACGACTGGCCCAGAAATGAGATGCTAGACCGCCTGCTGAATTCTTATGCGATTGCGATGCCTCGCAACTAGACCGCTGAACTCCGCCCCGGTTTTGCATCAGGCAGTTGCCGAAGCTGAGGTCGGTTCCGGTTACAGCGAAATACTAAGTTGAGCATAGGTCTTCCGGGTTGCCCCAACAACGGCGCGCGATTCTAGAATGCTCCGGCATTTTGTCTATTGAGAGCTAAGGCTTGGCGCTGACCCGGCAGGCTAATCGTGACGCCGGAAATCGCCTGAAGGAATGTTCGTAAGTGTGGGAATGCCGGGCGATAGGCAAACCGACGACAGGTCAAGCCCTTCACTACGACCGCTCTGCAACAAAGACTGGAATGCGTCGGGCAGTGCGGCTTTGGTATTCCCCGTAGGGCGGAAATGCCGCAACGGCGAGTTTCCAGAGCCGAGATCGTTCAGCATCGTCTTCTACCTCGCGCACTCGCATCGGCTGCACCACGGTCTCATCGCGAATCTCGACATTCGGATTGATGCGCAGATTGTGCACCCAAGCCGGATTCGTCGGCGCCCCGCCCTGCGACCCGACGAGAACGTAGCTGCTGCCGTCCTTAACGCGCATGAGGGGCGTCTTACGAATAGCACCGGTCTTGTTGCCGATGTGAGTTACGATGATCACTGCCAGCCCTGTATCGAGCAGGGTGGTTCCTTCGGTGCCACCACTACCTTCGTAAAGCTCGACCTGCTTGCGCACCCAATCTCTGGGGCTGGAAACATAATTTGCCATAGGATTCTCCAACCCTCCTTTTCGCTGATTCAGCGCGCATTCAACCGAAGGATTCCTCGCATCGACCCAATTATCAAGCCCGCTTTCATTCACCTTCTGACTGAAGGAGCGCCCTCTCCCGTTAAGCAAAGGCCAAGAGCACAGCTGCAGGCCAGACAACACGGCCTGCGGCGGCATCGCAGGTCTCAGCTCTGGGCGAGGGCAGCAAGACCCTCCGGTGTTGTGACGGGCGGTGACCAGCCGAGTTCCCGAAGTCCTGCCGGCTCGGCGACCAGCGAGCCTGAAAAGCGCTCGTAGATCTCGCCTCGTCCTGCCGCGCGGAGTGCAGTTCTGAGCACTGCGACCGGCACCGGAATGGGACCGGGCCGGCGGCCGAGGCCGCGCCGCAGCGCGGCAACTGCCTCTGGAATCGTCAGCGCCTTCGGGTCTGACACGATCAGGATCCCTCGCAGCCGCCCGGCCGTCGAGAGCACGGCATCGACGGCATCGACCAGATTATCGAGCGACAGGAGCGAACGCCGGCTTCGGAGCGCGCCCAGCGGCAACGGATACGCCGTGCGCGCCAGCCGCACCAGCTCTGCCATCTTGCCTTTCAGGCCAGATCGCCCGAGGCCTTCGCACGCCATCTTTCACAGAAGCCTAGAAGATGTCGCTGGTGGATTACAGCGCGGGCTGTCTCTGTGGATGCACGAACCTCAAGGAGGTGAGGCGCCGATCCCGGCTAACAAGCTTCGGGTGGTGTATGCATAGTGCAACCGCGGGGTCGTCCTCGCTACGCCATGTCCGCACTCGTGCTAGTCGGTGCGGTTAAATCGCTCCTTGTCCCAGCTTCTCTCGCCACGCATTGTCTGCGAATGAAAATTATCGGTTTGAACCTGTGAGCAGAGTGGCGAGCGCGTCAATCGCCGCCGTTACCGTGTGTCAGCCCTGGTAGACCGACCCCGTAACCTTCACCTTAGTCGAAGCCTCAATGTGGGCTGCGCAGGTGGTCATCCATGCAATTCGGCGTGTCTGCTCGTCATCCTTCAAAAAAGCGCGCCGGCAGTGGCGATCACGGCAGAATCTTGGGTTCTTCACTCCGGAATCATCCCTCTGGCCTTGATTAGCGCGGCGCTGGTCGGGGTCGTCAAGTAATTGATGAACGCCTTCGCTGCATCCACTTCTTTTGTGTTCGCGGCAATGGCCGCTGTGAAAACCACCTCCTTTTGTACTTCAACCGGAAGCGGGCCAACCACATCCAGGCCGGGCGCCGTTAGCACGTTGAGTAGGAATACCGCGAGCTCCGCCTCGCCATTAGAAACCGCCTGAACGACTTGTGCGGGACTAGACTGCGCCTTGATCTTCGCCTGCATCTCCGCGGTGATGCCAAGAGTTTCGAACACTCGCATGATCTGGGTGCCAGTCGCGCTGGCCGGTAGCGTGGCGATGGATTGTGCTTTGAGCAGCGTTTGCTTCAGGGCAGCTGGCGTGCTGATGTCGGGTTTCGGAGCGCCCGAGCGGACTGCCACGCCGAGCACTGCTCGAGCGATGTTTTTCGTGGGCGCGGACGCGAACCGGACCCGAGCGGCAGGGTCGTTCATTACATCGACGGGGACGATGCCCAGGTCGAAAGGGGCGTCACTTTTTGCCATCTCGATCAATTCCGGAGTGGCGCCGAAGCGAAAAGCGAGCTTGTGGCCAGAAGCACCTTCGAACTGGCTTGCGAGTTCTTTCAATGGCCCCGCCATGCCGCCGCCGGCCAGCACTTGGAGTTCAGCAGCACGCGGGCTGCCCATCGGCGGTAATACAAGCACCGAACCTAGCGCTAGGGCGCCTGCACTGAGCGATAAGGTCTTCACAATTCCCTCCCTACTACTTGCGGAGCCCAGCCGCGTTCAGCCAATGACGGCGAATGCTACCCATACAGGATTGAAAGGCGCTCGTCAGGCTCGCGTTCACTTCGGCGCGTTCGCCGGTTTGTTCTTCGCCTTTGCGAGCTCATTCTCGGCGCCCTCCCGCCGGCGTGCTCCGACCTAAATCCGACTTTCGCAGCTGCCACATCATTGCAAGGATCGCCGTCGTAGCATTTGCCGGAACGAGATTACCAGCTGCCTTGGCAGCGTCTCGGGCGCTGCTTTCGTTCGTAGCGTCGATCAGAAGGATCGGATCCATCTTGCGCCCTTCCGAGGTCTCGTTAGGCAGAGGCGTCGATTTTGCGGTGTCTGGCATCAGCAGACGAGTAGAGATTACTCCATCGACGTCCTGGACGCGCTTTCCAAATGCTTTACTCGCCTCCAAACGTTCGGCTGTGGACATGCTGTCGAGCAGTAAAACAGCAAGCCAAGCCCCGGTTCCAAAGCCCGTCTCATTTTCGATAGCACACACTCGACGCATCGGATCGCGCATTCGGCTCAAATTGGTCACGGACCAAGGGCTCTGAGACGAAAATGCCTGCCGATACGCTGCACTGTCGAACACGTCGAGAACCTCCGTGCGATACAGACCGAGATAGCGTCGCCCCGGACCACGATTTTGATAGCGGGTACCTGACAAAACACCGGGAATTCGAACCCGCTCCTCGATATGCTCCTGGTCGTACCAGCGATTGAAGTCGTCTTCGAACGCCTCATCGACGTCCGTCCAAACAAACAGAAGGCCCGGCGGACTTCTACGCTCTGTCTCTTGTCTAGTAGTGTTCATTCGGGGCCGCGCCTTGTGTATTCGAAATGCTGCACGTCAAAGTTCTACGGGAAGGTGATAGAAACCTATTCGAGCCCTGCACGCTTACCAAGCGAGCGGAGCT
>JAXDNJ010000030.1:0-49577 GCA_034669505.1 Methylobacteriaceae bacterium | reverse complement strand
ACACCGATTGCCCACAATGGACGGCCGTTCCTTGGCACGGCGGCCGCAAGAACCGGAGAGAGCCGATGTATCACGGACGCGCAAAGCGCCGCTTCAACCGCACCGCCGAGCACCGCAAGGCGATGTTTGCCAACATGGCGCAGGCGCTGATCAAGCATGAGCAGATCGTCACGACCTTGCCGAAGGCCAAGGACCTTCGCCCAGTAGTCGAAAAACTGATCACGCTCGGCAAGCGCGGCGATTTGCACGCGCGGCGCCAAGCCATCGCTCAAGTGCGCGACGTGGCGCTGGTAAAGAAGCTCTTTGACGTGCTCGGGCCGCGCTACAAGGAGCGCAGCGGCGGTTACACGCGCGTTCTGAAAGCGGGTTTCCGTTACGGCGACAACGCGCCGCTCGGCGTGATCGAGTTCGTCGACCGCGATGTCGAGGCCAGGGGCCAAGATTCCGGGCCGGTGCAAGGCGAGGAAGAAGCGGCCTAACCGCTCGCGCACAGCTGATCTTGGTCGGGCGGCGCTTTTCGAGGCGGCCGCCCTTCGCATTTTTGACGATCTGTGGGGGTCTAGTCTCGCTCGACTTTCGAGGAACCAGCGATGCGGTACTTCTCTTCAATTCGGGCCAAAGCTGCCGTCGCGGCAGCGTTGGTGACGCTGGGAGCGTCCGCCACCGCCCATGCTCAGCAAGAACGCGCCGTCCCGCAGACCCGGTCGGAGGCGCTCCTCTCCTTCTCGCCCGTGGTGAAGCGGGCGCAGCCGGCCGTCGTCAACGTCTACGCCTCGCGCACCGATCCGAAGCCCAACAATCCGCTATTTGACGATCCGGTCTTCCGCCGCTTCTTCGGCGACAGCGGCCAGGAGCGGCCGGGCGGCCCGTCCGCGCAGTCGCTCGGCTCCGGCGTCGTGGTCGATTCCTCCGGGCTCGTCGTCACCAATTACCACGTCATCGAAGGCATGACCGACGTGAAGGTTGCGCTCTCCGACAAACGTGAGTTCGAGGCGACTATCGTTCTGCGCGATCAGCGCACCGACTTGGCAGTGCTGAAGCTTAAAGGCCGCTCGAATTTCCCCGTCATGGAACTCGGCGATTCCGATGCAATTGAAGTGGGCGACATGGTGCTCGCCATGGGCAATCCCTTCGGTGTCGGCCAGACGGTGACGCAAGGCATCGTCTCCGCGGTCGCGCGCACGCAAATCGGCGTCTCCGACTACGGCTTCTTCATCCAGACCGATGCCGCCATCAATCCCGGCAATTCCGGCGGCCCGCTCGTCGACATGAATGCGCGGATGGTCGGCATCAACTCGGCGATCTATTCGAAATCCGGCGGCTCGGTCGGCATCGGCTTCGCCATTCCGGTCAACACCGTGAAGACGGTAGTCTTGACCGCAAAGAGCGGGGGCAAGCTGGTGAAGCGCCCCTGGCTCGGCGCCTCGCTGCAGCATGTCTCGCGCGACATCGCCGACACGCTCGGCCTCGACCGTCCGTCCGGCGCGCTTGTCGCCGATCTCGTCGAGGGGAGCCCCGCGGCGGACGCCGGCATGAAGCGCGGCGACATCATCACCGCGATTGATGGCCAGCCGATCGATGATCCCGAAGGCCTCGGCTACCGCTTCGGCACGAAACCGCTCGGCGGTAGCGCTTCGTTCACGGTGCTCCGGGGTGGTAAGAAGGTGCTCGCCCCGGTGCGTCTCGCCTCCGCGCCGGAGACGCCACCGCGCGATCCGGTGAAGATCAAGGGCAGTTCGCCCTTCACGGGTGCGACCGTCGTCAATCTGTCGCCGGCGGTGGCGGAGGAATTCTCGATCGAGATGGCGACCTTGCCTGCCGGCGCGGTTGTTGCGGATATCGAGGACGGCTCGACCGCCGCGGACGTGCAGCTGCAGAAGGGCGATGTCGTCATCTTGGTCAACGATACGAAAATCAGTTCGACGCGCGACCTCGAAAAGGCGACCGATGGCGGCCGACGCCGCTTATGGAAGGTCGCGATCTCGCGCGGCGGCCAGGTGATCACGTCGGTGCTGGGGGGGTAAGTCCCACCACGTCCCCGGGCGCATCTAACGAAGCGGAATGCGATCCGGGTTCCAGGGGGCAGATGCATTTGCTCTGAGTCCCGGATGCCGCTTTCGCGGCTCCGGGAATGCGGGATCGTGAACTCAGGCCGCCTTCTTAACAGCCCCGCTCTTGCCCCGCGCCATGCGGCGCTTCACCGAGGCCCAGAGATCGCGCATCTCTTCGGCCGCGACGCCATGCGGATTGAGCTCGGTCACGCCAAGCCCGTGCCGCGCTGCTTCCTGGTAGTCGACGCGTGTCGAGACGAGCGGCGCCAGCAATCCGCCCATCGCCTCGAGCGCCTTGGCGCCGTCCTCGATGCGCGAACTCTGCTGCGCCGGCGGGCACTGGTTGAGCAGGAACGCGAATTCCTTGCGCGCCGCACTGCAGGCTTTGCGCGTGAGCTCGCTCGCCCAGAGGTCGAACGCATTCGGCCGCGCCGGAATGATGCAGAGGTCGGCGATCTTGATCGCGGCCGCGGCGGCAGGAGACTCGCCCGCGCCGGTGTCGATGATCGCCAGCGTGATGCCTTTTTTGGCGAGCATGGCGAGCGCGCTTTGCAGCTTCTGCGCCGGCACCCATTCGACGGCGATATCCTGCTCGCCGCGCGCTGTCGCCCATTTCGAAAGCGACATCAAAGGATCGGTGTCGATCAGGAAAACCCGTTCGCCCTTCTCATGCGCGGCGACGGCGAGACAAGCGGCAAGCGTGCTCTTCCCCGAGCCGCCTTTTTGGGTCACGAATGCAATGGTACGCATGAAGTTCAGCCCTCCGGTTGCTGCCATGGGCTCTCGCTTTCCAAGCGAGGTTCGCCGCATGGTCCCTCTCAGCCATGATTCGCAAGCATCCTGTGCAAACCGTTAACGGATGATTAACCAAGCCTAATGAGCGATTTATTTGCCTTGGCTGGACTGGAACGCGAGGCGCCGCATCCGCTCGCCGACCGCCTGCGCCCGCGCACGCTGGCCGAAGTCGCAGGGCAGGATCATCTGCTTGGGTCGAACGGCGCACTGACGCGGCTTTTGCGCTCCGGCTCGCTCGGCAGCCTTGTCTTCTGGGGGCCGCCGGGCACCGGCAAGACCACCGTCGCGCGGCTCTTATCGGCAGAGACCGATCTCGCCTTTGTGCAGATTTCGGCGATCTTTTCGGGCGTCGCCGATCTGAAAAAGGTTTTCGAGGAAGGGCGCGGACGCCGCCGCATGGGGCAGGGCACTCTGCTCTTCGTCGACGAGATCCATCGCTTCAATCGCGCCCAGCAGGATTCGTTTCTGCCTGTCATGGAAGACGGCACCGTCACGCTCGTCGGCGCCACGACGGAGAATCCGTCATTCGAGTTGAACGCGGCGCTCCTGTCGCGTGCGCGCGTGCTGATTTTCAAAGCGCTTGATGGGGACGCCTTGCGCGCGCTCCTCACTCGCGCCGAAGAAGCCGAAGGCAAGACGCTGCCGCTCGATGATGACGCGCGTGAAGCGCTGATCCAGATGGCCGACGGGGACGGCCGCGCTATCCTGACGCTGGCGGAAGAGGTTTGGCGCGCGGCGGAAGAGGGTGAGAGCTTCGACCGCGCCGCACTGGTCGAAATCGTGCAACGCCGCGCGCCGATCTACGACAAGGCGCAGGAAGGTCATTACAATCTGATCAGCGCGTTACATAAAGCCGTGCGCGGCTCCGATCCCGACGCGGCGCTCTATTATCTCGCGCGCATGTTCGATGCCGGCGAGGACCCGCTGTTTCTCGCGCGGCGCATCGTGCGCATGGCGGTCGAGGATATCGGCATGGCCGACCCGCAGGCGCTCGTCGTCGCAAACGCCGCGAAGGAGACTTACGATTTTCTTGGCTCGCCCGAAGGCGAGCTGGCGATCGCGCAAGCGGTGATCTATGTCGCAACCGCACCGAAATCGAACGCGACTTACGTCGCCTACAAGGAGGCGAGCCGGCTGGCGAAAGAGCACGGCTCGTTGATGCCGCCGAAGATCATTTTGAACGCACCGACGAAACTGATGAAGCAGGAGAGTTACGGACGCGGCTACCGCTACGACCACAACGAGCCGGAGGCGTTTTCCGGCCAGGATTATTGGCCGGAGCAGCTCGGGCGGCAGAAGGTTTATTCACCGACCGATCGTGGCTTCGAGCGCGAGGTCGGCAAGCGCTTGGCGCTGTGGGAGAAGCTGCGGAAGGAGCGGGCCTGATTGTTAGTCCCGCTCGCTCGCGACACACTCAGCGCGCCGCCACCGCGACGGGCTGCATGTAATTGCGCACAACGTATTCGCCGATCGCACTGCCCATGTCCTGGCCGACACGGGTGGAGAACCGGTAGTGGAAGCCCGCCCATATGCGCGCTTGCGAAACCTCGTTGACGAACTGATGCAAGTCGCTCCAGCGACGGGTCACGCCGGGCGCTGTGCGGCTGGTCATCGTCACCTCGTCGATATCGCGCGTTCCGATCACGGCCTCGAGAACTGAAGACATGCTGGCAGCCTGGATGCAGTGCGCGCACGGATATTCCGGGTGCATCGGGGTCTCGGCGATCGGCAGCCACGTCGCATCGCGCTCCGTCGCCGGATTGTTGTCGATGTCGCCATTACGAATGGCGGTTATCGGGCGCCACAGATTATAATGATACTTGGCTTCGAACACCGCCAGCAGGCTGTCGGCTCTGGCGACCGACACGAGCGCGCGCGAACAATCTTGCCGTATCAAGGACGCCGAGCTTTTTTGCAGCCGCAACGGCGTGCACGAGAGGATAATAGACATCGCCGCTGACCGATAGCCAAAACCGCGCGGCCTCAGTTTGGTCCGGCGAGCGCGTTGCGCTGTTGATGCGGCCGAGTAACTTGATCTCGTTGTAATCGGCGGCCCATTCCGTGCTGGTCAAGGAAACCGGTTGGGCTGGCCGGAACTGCCCTGCGCTTGTCAGCGCGAAGGGCTTTACGTTGGACCACATCGAGGCAAACATGACCGGGGTCGGCACATACTCACCGGCTGCCGTTTTCGGGCGATATGAATCAGGTGTGGCCGAGCCGTCCTCGGCGCGTGCTTGAAGGATTTTCGCTGCCACCGCTTCGCCGAGTTTGATCCCTTCCGCTTTGTTCAAGCCGTCGGGAATGGCAGCTAGGTAACTTGCGAGCGCAGCTTTGATCTCCGCCTGGGTTTGCGGATTGGCGGCGGCAAGGATGGTTCCGGCCGCGCTCGCCGCGGCTGCTTCCTTCGAGGTCGAAGCCGCGGCGGGAAGCTGCACGAGATAAGGGCGATATCTCTGCTCGATCGAATTGACGGCGTCGAACATGGCGACATGCGTCATTGCGACAGTGCGTTCGGCCGGTGGTGGACCCAGGCTTCGTCCGAGCACGTAGGTCACCGCCTTGTCGTTCCAGTCGGTGATCACGTCTGCCGACAATGGCTGAACCAGTCCGATTAGGGCGATCGCGCCAAAGAAAGTGCTCTCGGTGAGTTTCATCGAACTCTCCATGATTGGCGGACACAGGGGACCGGTTCCGCTCCGTCTCATGCTGTGCGCGTTCGTCGGCCATTCAACAAGTCTGTTTTTCGAACTGGCCAACACTCCGTCAAAGTGCTTGAGTAAGCATTATGCAGAGCGGCTACGGTCAGTTTTGTCCGATCGCGAAAGCGTCGGAAGTCCTGGCGACGCGTTGGACGCCGTTGATCCTGCGCGAGCTGATGGCCGACATTCGCTCGTTCAACGACATCCAGCGCGGCATTCCGTTGATTTCGCGGGCGGTGCTGGTCGCCCGCCTGCGTGAACTGGAGGACCAGGGGATTATTGAGCGGCGCCCGCGCCAGCGCGGAACCGGTCACGAATATTGGCTGACCCCAGCCGGCGATGCGTTCCGTTCGGTTCTGACCGAGCTCGGCCATTGGGGCCTCGTTCACGCACGCGACGTTAAGGCGAGCGATCTCGATCCAAGCTATTTGTTGTGGGGCTTTCGCAAGCGCGCAATTCTGGACGCATTGCCGGACCATCGCGTGGTCCTACGTTTTGAATTCTCCGGCGTGCCGGCGTGCCGCACGAAATTCCGCGTTCTGTGGCTGGTGCTGGAACGTTCTGGCGCCGATGTCTGCGTCAAGGACCCCGGCTTCGGCGACGATCTCGTCTTCCGCGGCAATATCGCCGATTTCGTCAAAGTGTATCTCGGTCAAGCGCGATGGGGCGACATCGCGGGCAAAGGCCTGACCATCGAAGGCGACCGAGATCTCGCGCGGCATGTCCCGAGTTGGATTCGCTTGGACAAAGTGGTCGGTCACGATTTTCCGGTCGTGCGGCCGGCGGCTTGAACAATACTATCAAGCGATCGGAATCTCGATCAGCGTCGGCCCGTTCCGTTCCAGCGCCGCTTTGGTCGCTCCCGCAATCTGCTGCGGTCCCTCGGCACAATAAGACGGCACGCCCATTGATTTCGCCAGCGCCTGAAACTCGACCGCGGGCTCGATCAAATCCATGCCGACAAAGCGGCCGGCAACTGCATTCTTCGTGCCGAAATCCTTCGCGACATTCATCAGTACATTGTATCGCCGATTGTTGAAGACAAAGAAGATCGCGCGCGTCTTGTAGCGCGCCGCGCTCCATAGAGCTTGCGGCGAGTACATCGCGCCGCCATCACCGACAAAACACGCGACCGGGCGGTCATGCGCGAGCGAGGCGCCGACCGCTGCCGGCATTGCGCATGATCGGCCGCAATCTCCTGCATCAAGTCTTCGAAGCCCATGACCGGCTTGCTGGCCGGAGGCGGAGTTCCATCGACGAACCGCGCTGGCGTCAACCAGCCCTCGCGCACCCCTTTGGCCAGAACTCATCCTCACGCACATCCCGTTTCTGCGGCGGCACGATCTCGGCGACAACGCGATCGTGGTCGGTCACAAGCACGGTTTCACCCACGGCGGCGAGACGAAGATACTCGCTGAGTTTTTTCTTAAGCACCTTCAAACCAACGGACCGCATGAGCAAGACGTAGCTTCCGGGAGCTTCGTCGGTCAAACAGCCCAAAGAAAGCGGACAAGGTGCCTGGGCGGCGCGGCTCCTCGAGGCGGTAACTTGGGCCGGTCTTGCGGCCTCCGGAACCCGCCTCTGCTTTCAGCGGTTCTACTGAATAGTGCTCGCCCGCGTATCTGGGGACGGGCAGAGGGGCCTGTTGGAGCGAGCCGAGCGCTTGGAAGCATCTTTGAGCGACGACGCCCGCTACCGCCTCCTCGTCGAGTCGGTTACCGACTACGCGATTTACATGCTCGATCCGAGCGGGGTGGTGTCGAGCTGGAACCCCGGCGCGCAGCGTTTCAAGGGCTATCAGTCCGCCGAAATCCTCGGCCAGCACTTCTCGCGCTTCTATACGGACGAGGATCGCGCCACTGGGCTGCCCGAACGTGCCCTTAAGACCGCCGCGACCGAAGGCCGGTTCGAGCATGAGGGCTGGCGCGTGCGCAAGGACGGGACCCGCTTCTGGGCCCACGTTATCATCGACCCGATCCGCGACCCCTCCGGGAAGCTTCTCGGCTACGCCAAGGTCACGCGGGACTTGAGCGAACGCAAGGTGGCCGAGGAGGCGCTGCGGCGAAGCGAGGAGCGCTTCCGGCTGCTTGTCCAGGGCGTCACCGATTATGCGATCTACATGCTCGATCCTGAGGGACGGATTACCAACTGGAACATGGGCGCCGAGCGCATCAAGGGCTATCTCGCGGATGAGGTCGTTGGCGAGCACTTCTCCCGTTTCTACACGGAAGAAGACCGCGCGGTCGGACTGCCGGCGACTGCCCTGGAGACGGCGGCGCGCGAGGGGCGCTTCGAGAGGGAAGGTTGGCGCGTCCGCAAGGACGGCGCGCGCTTCTGGGCGAGTGTCGTTATCGATGCGATCCGCGATGCAGACGGCAACCTCATTGGCTTCGCCAAAGTCACCCGTGACATGTCCGAGAAGCGGGAAGCGCAGCGGGCTTTGGAGCAAGCAAGGGAAGCGTTCTTCCAGTCCCAGAAGATGGAAGCGGTAGGTCGTCTGACCGGCGGCGTCGCCCACGATTTCAATAATCTTCTCATGGCAGTGCTCGGTTCTCTTGAACTTTTGCGCAAGCGTATGCCCGCCGATCCGCGGCTGACCGGGCTTCTCGATAATGCCATCCAGGGTGCCCAGCGCGGCGCGTCGCTGACGAAGCGCATGCTCGCCTTTGCCCGACGCACCGAGCTCAAGCCGGAATCGCTCGACGTCGCCGCTCTCGTGCACGGCATGGCCGACCTGATGCAGCGCTCGCTCGGCCCCTCCGTTCATATCGAGACGCGTTTTCCTCTCAGCCTGCCGCCGGCGCGGGCGGACGCCAACCAGCTCGAACTCGCGCTGCTCAATCTAGCCGTCAATGCGCGCGACGCGATGCCGGAAGGTGGGACGATCGTCGTCGCCGCACGTGTGGAGCGGCTGATGGAGCGGAAGGACAATCTCGCGCCGGGCCGCTACGTCTGCCTGTCGGTGACCGACACTGGCGAAGGCATGGACGCAGAAACCCTCGGGCATGCAACGGAGCCCTTCTTCACGACGAAAGGCATCGGCAAGGGAACCGGACTCGGGCTCTCTATGGTCCACGGCATGAGCGAGCAGTCCGGCGGCCGGCTCGTCCTGAAGAGCCACAAAGGCGAGGGCACCACCGCGGAGATTTGGCTGCCGGTCGCTATCCGGCAGGCCGAAGAGAGCGCGCAACCGGCGGGGGCTGCAACCGACCCTTCCGCGGAGAACGCTCGCTCGCTTGTCGTCCTCGCCGTTGATGATGACGCGCTCGTCCTCATGAACACGATCGCTATGCTGGAGGACCTCGGCCACACCGTCTTCGAAGCGGGCTCGGGCAAGGAGGCGCTGGACGTGTTCCGGCGCGAGAAGGACATCGACATCGTGATCACCGACCAGGCGATGCCGCTGATGACCGGCACCCAACTCGCGGACGCGATCAGAGCCGAGCGCCGCGATTTGCCGATCATTCTGGCGACCGGATTCGCCGAGCTGCCGCCGGACACGGGCAGAGACCTTCTCAAGCTCGACAAGCCCTTCCGTCAGGAAGAGCTCGCGCAGGCGATCGCGGCGGCGGTGCGGCGCGAGGCGGCGGTACGCGTGCGGCGCGCACGCACGCACTGAGCCTCGGAAAGACGGCTAGCGCAGACCCTTTTCTGAAGTAGAATGGATCGAAACAGGGCCTCGTCGCGTGCGCCGGGCTGCACAAGAGACTTGGGAGAGCCGCCGCATGGCGATGACGATGAAGGGCGAAGTCGAGCTGCCGGCCGACCGCGAAACGGTCTGGGCGAAGCTCAACGACCCTGAAGTGCTGAAAGTCTGCATCCCCGGCTGCCAGAGCCTGGAAAAAACCAGCGAGAACGAGATGGAGGCGGTCGCGAAAGTGAAGGTCGGGCCGGTCTCGGCCACCTTCAAAGGCAAGGTCACTCTGAGCGACATCGATCCCCCGAACGGCTATCGCATTTCCGGGGAGGGGCAGGGCGGCATTGCCGGGTTCGCCAAAGGCGGCGCGCGTGTCGCGCTCACGCCGGCCGATACAGGGACCAAGCTCAGCTACGACGTCGAGGCGCAGATCGGCGGCAAGCTCGCCCAGCTCGGCTCGCGCATGATCGACGGTGTCGCCAAGAAAATGGCCGACCAGTTCTTCTCGAATTTCGCCACGGCGGTTTCACCGCCCGTGACAAGCGTCTGAACACACGAAATCTGCGGAGGAAGCATGCCCACTGTCTCTATGAATGTGAACGGACGTCCGCGATCGGCGGATGTCGATTCCCGCACGCTGCTCGTTCAGTTCCTGCGCGAGAATCTGCGGCTCACCGGCACGCATGTCGGTTGCGACACGAGCCAATGCGGCGCTTGCGTCGTGCAGATCGACGGCGAGGCGGTGAAAGCCTGCACCGTGCTGGCGCTGTCATGCGACGGCTCCAACGTGCTGACGATCGAAGGGCTCGCCAATGGAAACGAGCTGCATCCGATGCAGGAAGCTTTCCGCGAGCATCATGGCTTGCAATGCGGCTTCTGCACGCCGGGCATGATAATGACCGCGGTCGATCTCGTGCGCCGCAAGGGCAACAATCTCGACGAGATGACGATCCGCGAAGAACTCGAAGGCAATCTCTGCCGCTGCACCGGCTACCACAATATCGTCAAAGCGATCGCCGCCGGCGCGCGCAACATGGGCAGCGCGCCACAGAGCAAAGCTGCGGAATAAGCAGCGTTTCGGATTTGGGAGGAGTTTATGAGCGCGACAGGCATCGGCGCATCGATACCGCGTCAGGAAGACCACCGTTTCATCACGGGCAAGGGCCGTTATGTCGACGACATCAACCGGCCGGGGCAGGCTTACGCCTTCTTCCTGCGCTCGCCGCACGCGCACGCGAACATCAACAGCATCGACATAAAAGCGGCCGAGAGCGCACCGGGCGTCGTTGCGGTCTATACGGGCGATGACATCGCGGCAGATAAGGTCGGCGGGCTGATCTGCGGCTGGCTGATCCATTCGAAGGACGGCTCACCGATGAATGCCGGTCCGCATCCGGTGCTGGCGCAAGGCAAGGTGCGTTATGTCGGCGACCATGTCGCCGTCGTGATCGCGGAGACGCTGGCCCAGGCGCGTGACGCCTCTGAGAAGATCGAGGTCGATTACGAAGTCCTGCCTGCCGTCGTCGATCTTGCCAGCGCGCAATCGGGCGCACAGATCCACGATGTCGCGCCAAACAACGTCGTCTATGACTGGCATCTCGGTGACAAAGCTGCCGTCGACAAGGCGTTCGCGTCGGCAAAGCACGTGACCAAACTCGAACTCGTCAATAATCGCCTTGTGCCCAATCCAATGGAGCCGCGCGCCGCCGTCGGGGAATACGAAGAAGGCACCGACTCGCTCGTGCTCTACACGACGAGCCAGAACCCGCATGTCGCGCGGCTCGTGCTTTCCGCTTTCATCGGCCTTGCGCCGGAGCATAAGTTCCGCGTCATCGCGCCGGACGTCGGCGGTGGCTTCGGCTCGAAGATTTTCATCTATGCGGAAGAGACGATTTGCGTCTGGGCGGCGCGGAAGATCAGGCGCCCGGTCAAATGGAATTGCGATCGCACCGAGGCTTTCCTCTGCGATGCGCATGGGCGCGACCACGTCACGCATGCGGAACTCGCGACCGACGCCGACGGCAAGATCACGGCACTTCGCGCCAGCACCAAAGCCAATCTCGGCGCCTATCTCTCGACCTTCGCCTCGTCGGTGCCGACCTATCTCTACGCGCCGCTTTTATCCGGCCAGTACAACATCCCGGCGATCTATGCCGAGGTGAAGGCGCTTTACACGAACACCGCGCCGGTCGATGCCTATCGCGGCGCCGGTCGTCCGGAAGCGACCTTCGTTATCGAGCGCATTGTCGAGATCGCCTCGCGCGAGCTTGGAATGGACCCCGCCGAGTTCCGCCGCAAGAACTTCGTCACGACGTTCCCGCATCAGACACCGGTCATCATGTGCTACGACGCCGGCGACTACGACGCGTCGCTGAAGAAGGCGCAGGAAATCCACGACACCGCCGGTTTCGCCAAGCGCAAGGCGCAAAGCGAGTCGCAAGGCAAACTGCGCGGCCTCGGCTATTCCGCTTACATCGAGGCCTGCGGTATCGCCCCCTCGGCGGCGGTCGGCTCGCTTGGCGCCGGCGTCGGTTTATGGGAATCGGCGGAAGTGCGCGTCAATCCGATCGGCACGGTGGAAATCCTGACCGGTTCGCATTCGCACGGGCAGGGGCATGAGACGACGTTCGCGCAGCTCGTCTCCGGTCGCCTCGGCATTCCGATCGACAATGTCTCGATCGTCCACGGCGACACCGACAAAGTGCAGATGGGCATGGGCACATACGGCTCGCGCTCGGGCGCGGTCGGCATGTCGGCGATCTTCAAAGCGCTCGAAAAGGTCGAAGCCAAGGCGAAGAAAGTCGCCGCGCATGTGCTTGAGGCGAGCGAAGGCGATATCGAGTTCAAGGAAGGCAAGTTCACGGTGAAAGGCACCGACAAGAGCGCCGATTGGGGCACGATCGCGCTGCAGGCTTATGTCGCGCATAAATTCAATGGGCAGGAGCTCGAGCCGGGCCTGAAGGAAAGCGCGTTCTGGGATCCGACCAACTTCACCTTCCCGGCGGGCGTGCATATCTGCGAGCTCGAAGTCGATCCGGCGACTGGCTCGACGACGATCGAGCGTTGGACCGCGGTCGACGATTTCGGCAATCTCATCAATCCGATGATCGTCGAAGGCCAGGTGCATGGCGGCATCGCGCAGGGCGTCGGCCAGGCGCTGCTCGAGGCCGCGATCTACAACGATGAGGGACAGCTGATCACCGCGAGCTTCATGGATTATTGCATGCCGCGCGCGCACGATCTGCCGTCCTATGCCGTCGGCATGACGACGACGCCGTGCCCGTCGAATCCGCTCGGCATCAAAGGCTGCGGCGAGGCCGGCGCGATTGCCTCGCCTCCGGCGGTAATCAACGCGCTGACCAACGCGGTCGGCCACGAGAACTTACAAATGCCGGCGACGCCGGAACGGGTCTGGAAAGCCGCGCAGGGCGCACGCCTGCGCCAGGCTGCGGAATAGGGGAGCTAAGACATGTACGCCTTCACGCATCATTCCGCATCGAGCGTGTCCGACGCCGTGTCGACGCTCGGCGCCAATGAAGACGCAAAATTCTTGGCCGGCGGCCAGACGCTTCTGCCGACGATGAAGCAGCGGCTCGCCGCGCCGCCGCATCTCATCGATCTCGGCAAGGTCAAGGAGCTGCGCGGCATCGACGTGCAGGGCGACAAGCTCGTCATCAAAGCGATGTCGCGGCACTATGATGTTGCGACTTCGGACGCCGTGAAGAATTTTCAGCCCGGTTTAGCGGAACTCGCCGGGCTGATCGGCGACCCTGCCGTGCGCCATCGCGGCACGATCGGGGGCTCGATCGCCAACAACGATCCGGCAGCGGATTATCCGGCCGCCTGCCTGGCGCTCGGCGCGACAATCGTCACTAACAAACGCAAGCTGGCCGCGGAGGATTTCTTCACCGGCCTGTTTTCCACGGCGCTCGAAGACAACGAGATCGTCACGGCGGTGGAATTCCCGAAAGCGGACAAATTCAAATACATGAAGTTCCGTAATCCCGCCTCGCGTTACGCGATGGTCGGCGTCGCCGTGGCGAAGACCGGCGGCACGGTGCGCGTCGCGGTCACCGGCGCAGGCTCTGATGGCGTGTTCCGCTGGAAAGCGGCGGAAGAGAAGCTCGCGCAAAACTTCGAAAAAGGCGCGCTCGAAGGACTGAGCATCGATCCGAACACGCTCAACGGCGACATTCACGGCTCGCGCGAATATCGCGCGCATCTGATTGGCGTGATGGCGAAGCGGGCAGTCGCGGGGGCGTAACTGTCATTCCCGGCACTCCGAAGGACTGACCGGGAATCCAGAGCAAAATCGAACATGGATCCCGATCGGTCCTGTGAACCGTCGGGACTGACGATCAAAACTTGACGGTGCTCCGCCAACCGACGACCGTGGCATTCGGGATGCGCCTGATGCCGAGTGGATCATACGGATCGGGTATGCCGCCGCCGGGGCGGAAGATATATTGGAAATCCGGCTGTACGGTCCAACCCGTCATGATCTGGTACTGATATGTGGCTTCGATCAGCGCTTCATATTTGCGGATCGGGCTCGCCACGCCCGAGAAGAACGCCTTCTCCTGATCGAGCAGCGAAGCGTTCGGGGAAATGTGTGCATACGCTCCGGCGATACCGAATGAATCGTCAGGCCGGCCGGGGATGATGCCGTTGAAGCTCACACCGGCATCGACGTAATAATCTATGAGGCTGCGGTCGGGCGGACTGCCGGACGCGCGCGTAAAAACACTGATCCCCCTCTGCGCCTCCTCCGCCTCCGGCACATGATAGATCATCTGTTCGATGACGGTGTAGATGCCGTCCTCGCCGCGGCGTCGCAGTGGAATCCCCGAGCTTGAAGGGTCCGCCGTCGAAATCCCCTCTACACTGAGACGCAGATCGTTAAACCTGCCGAGATGGTTCCAGACTCCCAGTTTTACAGTCCCCGGCAGGAGCCACCCATCCTTGGTGCTGCCATACTTGAATTCGGCTTCGCCAATAATGAGCGGCGGGTCGCGCAAACGGAAGTTGGTGCCGAACCTGTTGCGCTCCTGCGGATCGTTTGGTCCGGGTCCGGCCGGATCGCCGTCGAACACGGCCGCACGCAAAATCACGTCCTCCCTGTTGGCCGCTGGCCTGATTAGAACGCGCACGCCCGGTGAGGCGAATGGATAGGCGGGGCCGCCGCTGGGCAAATTGGCGCTCGCAGCCGCCGGCCAACCGAACGTGCTGTTGACGAACGGGCCGCCGAAATTCCTCGTATGAAATTCAAGATCGGCGGCGAGCTGTCCAACCTTAATGGAGGCGGCTCTGTCACCGAAGACATGTTCGTACCAGAATTCGGAAAGACGTACGCTGGAGAGCGCTTCGATCTCGCTCGTCGTCATGATGTTGTTGACGTTGTAGCGCGTCAGTCCGCGGCCATCGATCGCGAATCCGTTGAAGTGCACCTTGCCGCCTTGCCAGCCTACAAACTTCTCGAGATTGACGTCGAGCATTCCTTCGAGGCGGCCCTCATATGTCGTGCCGCGGCGAACGCCGCCCGACACGTTGGACTGGATGTCGCTGATGTAGGTGAACTGATACTCGACACCCTTCTTGAAGAGCCCTTCTCGATAAGCTTTGACATCGGCGAATATCGGCAGGTCGGTGACGATCGAGTCTTTCGGTTTATCGTCCCCCTCCTCGGCGCGCGCCGGCGCTGCCGCGAAAGACGCGGCGAGGGCAATTGCGCTCAATGAGAACAGCCGAAACCGACGCATGGGGCCGTGTCTCCAAACCCTTGCCGCTCCTCACTAATCCAAGTCGTGAGTCGGCTGAACCCGTCCTTTGCCGATTTGCGGCCGGTGTGTTGAGGACACCGCATTGTTGGAAGGCCTACAAGCCCGCCATCGTCAGCTCAGCGCGCCCGCCACGGCATCGAACAGGAGTTTGGCGTTCAGCGCGACGATCAGCCCGGCAATTACCCAGGATAGGCCGGCAAGCCAGCGCGGAATGACAAGCCCGCCCATGAGCTCGCGGTCCGAGACGAAGCGCACGAGCGGGATCACGGCAAAAGGCAGCTGCATCGAGAGAATGACCTGGCTCAGAACGAGCAATTTTGCGGTGCCGGCGTCCCCATACATTGCAGCCACCGCGACCACCGGCACGATCGCCACCGAGCGCGTCACGAGCCGGCGCGCCCAGTCGGGCAGCCGCAGGCGCAGAAAACCTTCCATGACGATCTGGCCGGCGAGGGTGGCTGTCACGGTCGAATTCAGCCCGGACGCCAGCAACGCGACGGCAAACAAGGTCGAGGCCAACCCGACGCCGAGCAGGGGCGAGAGCAGCTGATAGGCCTGCTCGATCTCCTCGACGTCGGTGCGCCCGCTCGCGTGAAACACCGCGGCAGCGACGATCAGGATCGCGGCGTTGACGAACAGCGCCAACATCAGCGCCAACGTCGAATCGGCAACGGCCCAGCGCAGTGCGGAGCGACGGCCGGGCTCGTCACGCGGATAGGCGCGCGTCTGCACGATCGCCGAATGCAGATAGAGATTATGCGGCATCACCGTCGCGCCGATAATGCCGATCGCCACGTAGAGCATCGCAGGATTGGTGATGATTTCCGGCGAGGGGACAAGCCCGCCGAGCACCGCCTTCACGCTGGGCGCGGTCAGCCCGATCTGGATCGCGAAACAGACGAAGATCACGATCAGGAGCGCGACGATGAACGCTTCCAACGTGCGGAAGCCGCGATTCATCAGGAAGAGGATCAGAAACGCATCGGCCGCGGTAATGATCGCCCCGATCGTCAACGGAATACCGAAGAGCAGATTGAGCGCGATCGCCGTGCCGATCACCTCGGCAAGATCGCAGGCGATGATCGCCGCCTCGCAAGCGAGCCAAAGCGCGACGTTGACCGGCTTCGAGTAGCGCTCGCGGCAGGCTTGGGCGAGGTCGCGGTCGGTGGCGATGCCGAGGCGCGCGGCCAGCGCCTGCAGGACGATGGCCATCGCGTTCGAGAGAAGGATGACGAAAAGCAGCGTGTAGCCGAATTTCGAGCCGCCGGAGATGTCGGTCGCCCAATTGCCCGGGTCCATGTAGCCGACCGAGATGAGATAGCCCGGCCCGGCAAAGGCGAGGAGGCGGCGCAGCCAATGGCCGGATTTCGGTACGAAGATGCTGGCGTTCAGCCGGCCGAGGCTCGGCCGCCCGGCGTCGGGCGAGCCCCCGAGGCTGCGATCTTTGGCCGTTTGGTCGGCCATTTCGGGTTCCGGCGGCAGCGGCGCTGCGTCGAGATTTAGCATAGGCTATAATTATTAGCCTATGCAATCTCCACTGCAAGCGCTATTCTCGGCGCTGCCGATGATCAGCCACGACCGCCAGCCCCTCCTTGAGGTGAAGGAGCATGTATCGAGCTTCCGCCATGCGCGGGCGGCGCGCCGCTCGGCGCTGGCGGCCGACTACGTCGAGCTGATCGCCGACTTGGTCGCCGATAGCGGCGAGGCGCGGCAGGTCGATGTCGCGGCGCGGCTCGGCGTCGCACAGCCGACCGTCGCCAAGATGCTGAAGCGCCTCGCCGAGGATGGTCTCGTGACGCTGCGCCCCTACCGCGGGATTTTTCTCACCGAGGCCGGCGAGGCGGTTGCAAGCGAGGCGCGGGAAAAGCATCGCGTCGTCGAGCGGCTGCTGATCGCGCTCGGTGTCAGCGCGCATACGGCGCGCCATGATGCTGAAGGCATCGAGCACCACGTCAGCGATGAAACTTTGGAAGCGTTCAAGAAATTCGTTGCACGTTCCAAGCATCGCGGCGGCTAGGCGAGCGCAGGTTTGATTTAGAATAACTCGAAACGAGCACAGATTAATCTCACTGCGCAGCATTTCCATTTCCAATTCTCGGCTGCGCGCTATAAGCCTCGCACGCACATTTTGTTTCAGAGGCAAAGTTGATGAAGCGCATCCTCTCGGCTGCCGCGGTCGCGGCACTCGTTGCAAGTCCGATCGCGGCAAAGGAATACCCGATCGGCAAACCGCAGATGAAGGGCGGCATGGAAGTCGCGGCCGTCTATCTGCAACCGATCGAGATGGATCCGCCTGACGTGATGCGCGCGGCGAAAGAGTCCGACGTGCATCTCGAAGCCGACATCAAGGCCGCCAAGGACAACAAGAACGGCTTCTCCGAAGGCGATTGGATTCCGTTTCTCGTCGTGAGCTACGAGTTGACGAAGCTCGATACGAAAGACACGCAGAAGGGCGACTTCATGCCGATGGTCGCCAATGACGGTCCCCATTACGGCGACAACGTCAAACTGAACGGGCCGGGCAAATACAAGCTCACGCTGAACGTCAAGCCACCGAGCGCCAATCCGCATGCCCATTTCGGCCGCCACGTCGACAAGGAGACGGGCGTCGGACCCTGGTTCGAGCCGTTCAGCGTCGAGTACGAATTCACCTACGCAGGTACTGGCAAGAAGGGATCGTACTGAACATGAAGATCGCACGTTATCTTTGTGTCATCCTCGGCCTGACCTCGGTGCTTGCCGTCGCAAGGCCGGCAGTTGCAGCCGACGAGCCGACCTTTTCGATCGAATTCAAGGACGGGACCGTCACGCCGACGCGGATCGAAGTGCCGGCGAAGACGCGCTTTCGGCTTGAACTGAAGAACAGCGGCAAGACGCCCGCCGAGTTCGAGAGCAACGAGATGAAAAAGGAAAAGGTGCTGGCGCCGGGCACGACGTCGTCCCTGATCATCCGCACGCTCGATCCCGGCGAGTACACGTTCTTCGACGATTTCCACCAGCAAGCGAAAGGCGTGCTAGTTGCCAAGTAAGTGGATGCGCGGGTGAGACAGAGGTGACGATACAGAGCCCGGCGGCTGCGAACTTAGTGGAGGCGCCTCGACCGGGCGCACGGCTGCAGCGTATTGACGCGTTTCTCGCACGCGTCGGCGACACACTGCTGCGCCGCCGCAACGTGATCCAGGCCGTGCAATGGATGGTCGTCGCCGTCTATCTCGTGCTGATCACAGTTCCGGCGCTCATGCCGCTGCCCGCACGCGCCGCGCACATCTGGAACGATCTCACCCTCTTCGCGCAATTCGTCTTCTGGGGCCTATGGTGGCCGTTCGTGCTCTTGAGCATGGTGCTGGTCGGGCGCGCCTGGTGCGGGCTTCTCTGTCCTGAAGGGACGCTGACGCAATTCGCCAGCCGCCATGGACAAGGCCACGCGCTGCCCCATTGGATCATGTGGAAGGGCTGGCCGTTCGTCGCCTTCGCAATGACGACCATCTACGGCCAGCTGATCAGCGTCTACCAATATCCGGCGCCGGCTTTGTTGATCCTCGGCGGCTCGACCGCGGCGGCGCTCGCCATCGGCTATCTCTATGGCCGCAACAAACGCGTCTGGTGCCGTTATTTGTGTCCGGTGACCGGGGTCTTTGGTTTGCTGACGAAACTCGCGCCGCTGCACTTTCGCGTCGATCACGATGTGTGGGACGCCTCGCGCGCGGCGAGGACGGGACGCCGCACCGTCAATTGCGCGCCGCTCGTGCCGATCAAGACGATGCAGGGCTCGAGCCTCTGTCAGATGTGCGGCCAGTGCAGCGGCTTCCGCGGCGCGATCGCGCTGTCGCGCCGCTCGCCGAACGACGAGATCGTGCGCGTTGCCAAGGACGATCCGAAGCCCTGGGAAACCGCGCTGATCCTGTTCGGCCTCATGGGCGTCGCGGCGGGCGCCTTTCACTGGACCGGCAGCGATGTCTTCGTCGAGACGAAGCAGGCGATTGCCACCTGGCTTGTCGATCACGGAATGATGTGGCCGCTCGCCGGCCATGTGCCGTGGTTCCTGCTGACCAACTATCCCGACAATAACGACGTGCTGACGCCGCTCGATGGCGCGCTGATCGTCGGTTACATCGCCGCGGTCGCGGTGCTGATCGGGCTGACGACATCGGCGTGTTTGGCGCTTGCGGCGCGCGTGCTTGGGCCGTGGCATTCGGCGCGCTTCCATCATTTAGCGCAGGGCCTGTTGCCTATCGCCGGATGCGGCGTGTTTCTCGGGCTGTCTGCGCTGACCGTGACGATGCTGCGCACCGAAGGTTTTGCGCTCGGCTTCGTCACGCCTTTGCGTGTTGCCTTTCTCGCCGGTGCGGCGCTGTGGTCATGCGTGCTGTGCTGGCAAATCGCCGGCGCGCATACCCAGAGCCGATTGCGCCAGGTAATGGCGACTCTCCCCTCAGCTGCCGCGATTGCAGTGGGCGTCGCGACATGGGCGCTTCTGTTTTGGGGCTAGCGCGCCCTCCCGCCGAGCGCCAACCCCCGCACGACGGCATCCGCACCGAACCTATCGCGTAGCGCATCGACCGCCGCCTCGCGCGATTTCACCCGCGCTATTCCCGCGTCACCAGTAAGATCGCCGCGATCGGCTTCGGCGGCGTCGACAAGATCGCCGGCGCCGATGCCGATCAGCCGGTAGCGCGTGCCATCGAGCTCGGGCTTCAGCAGCGCGTCCGCATTCTCGAACAGCCGCGAACAAAGCTGCGTCGGCGGTAGGCCGGAGCGCGAGCGTGTGCGCAGCTTGAACTCGCTCGACTTCAGTTTCAGCGTCACGCTCTGTCCAGCAAGGTCAGCAGCTTTCAGCCGCTTCGCCACCTTCTCGCACAGCCGAAACAGAACCGGGCGCAATGTCTCCGCGTCGGAAAAATCCGCATCAAAGGTCGTCTCGGCGGAAATCCCCTTGGTCTCGCGTTCCGGATTGACGCTGCGATCGTCGATCCCATTCGCCAGCCGCCAAAGCCGCCGGCCCTCATTGCCGAGGAGCTTCATCACCTCGATTTCGGACCGCCTCTGCAGATCGCCGATCGTGCGGAAACCCTCCTTCGCCAACCTTAACTCCGCGACCTTGCCGATGCCCCAAATCAGCCGCAGGGGCTTCTCCGTCAGAAACGCCTTCGCCTCGGCGCGTCCGAGCACGGAGAACCCGCGCGGCTTGTCAAAGTCCGACGCAATCTTTGCAAGGAACTTGCAGTAGCTCAGCCCGATCGACACGCTGATGCCGATCTCCCGCTCGACGCGGTGCGCGAAACGCGCAAGCGTCTCGGCAGCGCTCGCGCGGTGCAGGCGCTCGGTGCCGGTAAGATCGACAAAGGCTTCGTCGATCGACAGCGGCTCGACGAGCGGCGTCAATTCGAACAGAAGCTCGCGCACTTCCCGGCCGACACGCGCATATTTCTGCATGTCGGGCGGGATGACGGTCGCGTTCGGGCACGCAGCGAGCGCCTTGAACATCGGCATCGCCGAATGCACTCCGTAGGTGCGGGCGATATAGCAGCAGGTCGAGACGACGCCGCGTTTGCCGCCGCCGACGATCAGCGGCTTATCAGCGAGGCTCGGATCGTCGCGTTTCTCAATCGCCGCGTAGAAGGCGTCGCAATCGATATGCGCGATCGTGAGCGAGTCGCGTTCAGGATGCTGAAGCAGCCGCGGCGAACCGCAGGCCGCGCAGCGGCCATTGCGCCGCGGCGCGGCAATGAGGCAATCGCGGCAGAGGGGGTCGGCGGAAGTCATGCGGCGAGCCGGTTGTCCCGCGACTCGGGGGGCGTCCAGGCTAGAGCAACGGCCCGAGCCGGCAAAGCCGCGGCGCGCCGCTTACGGCGCCATGACGAGGAGCGCACACACCCCAATGACCAGGCCCAGCAGCGCGGCAAGGGCGAAGGCGGCGATCGTCATCCGCGTCTCCTTCGCCTTCAGATCGATATTCGGGACGATCTTCATGGCGTCTCGATAGGTGGTCGCGGGGAACCGGTAAAGCCGCTCAGCCGAAGTCCGACTGCGGCGCCAGCAGGTGCCGTGCCTCGCCGATCCGTTCCGGCGCGACGCCCGCCGTCTCGGCAAAAGCGACGAGCAGGGTCTCGTCGCCGGCGAGATGATCGAGCACTCCCGGCAGGAACCCCGGTTCGGACGCGGCCTTGCGCAAAGTGCCGGGATCGAGGCCCGATAGGCCAAGGAAGCGGGCGATTCGGTCTGGATCGCCGCTGAGGAAGTTGAGGGCCGCAAGCGCCAGCGCCTCGGCGTCCTCGCGGGTGAGTGGCTTCCGCCGCACGCTCTTGTGAAGCCCTGTGGCAGGAGAGGGACGCAGAATCATCGCGGCAGTTTCCCTTTCATCAAGGTCTCGCGATTAAGGATGAGCTATGCCGATGCAAGAGGTCTTCCCGGGTGGAACGCTCCACGCTGCCGGGCCCGCCGGAAGCGATGTTCGAGCCATGCCGAAAACCGTGCTCATCGTCGAGGATAATGAACTCAACATGAAGCTTTTCAACGATTTGTTGGAAGCACATGGCTACGCGACGATTCAGACCAAGAGCGGCGTCGAGGCGGTCGAGCTGGCGCGCCGCCACCGGCCCAATCTCATCCTGATGGATATCCAGCTGCCCGAGGTCTCCGGCCTCGAAGTGACGCAATGGTTGAAGGACGATGAGGAACTGCGCTCGATCCCCATCATCGCCATCACCGCCTTCGCCATGAAGGGCGACGAGGAGAAGATCCGGCAGGGCGGCTGCGAGGCCTATCTGTCGAAGCCAATCTCCGTCGTCAAATTCCTGGAAACCGTCCGCAATTACGTGACCGAAGGGTGAGAGCCCGAGCATGACCGCGCGTATCCTGGTCGTCGACGACGTTCTGCCGAACATCAAGCTGCTCGAGGCGCGGCTCAGCGCCGAGTATTTCGACGTGCTGCGCGCGACGAGCGGGCCCGAGGCTTTGTCGATTTGCGCGCAGGGGCGCTGCGATATCGTGCTGCTCGACGTGATGATGCCGGGGATGGACGGGTTCGAAGTCTGCCGCCGGCTGAAATCCGACCTTCTGACTGCGCACATCCCCGTCGTCATGGTGACTGCGCTCGACCAGCCGGCGGACCGCGTTCGCGGTCTCGACGTCGGCGCCGACGACTTTCTGACGAAGCCCGTCGACGAAATCGCGCTGCTCGCGCGCGTGCGGTCGCTGGCGCGGCTGAAAGTCATGGTTGACGAGCTGCGCACCCGCGCCGCGACCTCCGCGAGCCTCGGTGTCGGCGAGGCTGCCTTGCACACGCTTAGCGCCAGCGTCGAGAACGGCCGCATCCTCGTGGTCGACGACCGGCCGGCCTCGGCCGAGCGCACGACCGGCATCCTCGGCGGCGTGCACCACGTCGATGTCGAAGCCGATCCGCAGGAGGCGCTGTTCCGCGGCGCCGAAGGGGGCTACGACCTCTTCGTCATCAGCCTTGGCTTACAGAACTCCGATGCGCTGCGGCTTTGCAGCCAGATCCGCTCGCTCGAGCGCACCCGCAATCTGCCGGTGCTGTTGATCGCCGAGACGGAGGACCGCGCGCGCATTCTGCGCGGCCTCGATCTCGGCGTGAACGACTATCTTGTGCGCCCGATCGATCGCAACGAACTCGTCGCCCGCGTGCGCACGCAGCTCAGGCGCAAACGCTACGCCGATTCGTTACGCGACAACGTCCAGGCCGCGATCGAAATGGCGATCATCGACCCGCTAACGGGGCTGAACAACCGCCGCTATCTCGAGTCGCATCTCGCGACCTTGCTCGACCAGGCCGCTCATACCGGCCGCCCGCTCTCGCTGATGATCCTCGACATCGATCACTTCAAAGCCGTCAATGACGCTCATGGCCACGACGCCGGCGATGGTATCCTGAAGGGCTTTTCCGCCCGTGTCCGCAAAGCCGTGCGAACCGCCGATCTCGTCTGCCGCCTCGGCGGGGAGGAGTTCGTCGTCGTCATGCCCGACACGCCGATTGCGGTCGCAACGCGCATCGCCGAGCGCATTCGCACAGTGATCGAGGCCGAGGCCTTTCCGCTCGACGAGGAGCCGGGATCGATCCCCGTCACCGTCTCGATCGGTCTTGCCGACCGCGGGATCGAAGCCAATCCCGACGCCCTGTTCAAGCGCGCCGATCGCGCGCTCTACGCCTCGAAGGCGAGCGGCCGTAACCGGGTGACCGCCGCCGCCGCTTGATATCCTCCCGGGGGATTCACCAAACTTCTTTAGGTAAACAAAGGGTTGATTGTGCCAACACGCTTATTTCATTGCAATTTTAGGGTCGGCCTGTAACTTTCGCCTCGGCCGGACGGGTTTGCATCTGGCGGCGGTAAGGAAGTCCCGACAAGCGGAACGCCTGCCGCCGTGCGCGTAAAGATGCGTTCCGGCGAACTGAATACCCTGCGGAGTGCTCAGGTCCGCCGCATCTCCTGGGTCCGTAGGGTCGGCCGGCTGGTTTGCGGCAGGAGTGGCCTCCTCGAAACGCCGTGGCCCAGCCGGCCACCTTCGTGTTCTCGGATTTCTGCAGAAATTCCGAAGACCTTGCCTGGTGTGAAGACCTTGCCTGGCGTTCAGCCCGCGAGAAGCTCAGCCTCGGGCTCTATACTGGCGCCGGCGGCTACCAGCTCGTAATGCTCGCGAAGCCTGCTGCGCCACCTCTCGTCAAGGAAGTCCGGTGCACCTGAATAAGGAGGTGAACTTCTCAGTGCCATCTCGCTGACACGGCACGAAAATCCGCCAAGTTCCGGATCAAAGATGAGGAGGTCGTTCGGGATGCCCCGGCAGCCGGCGCCAACCTTCGGATATGAGCCGAGGCAAACGATCGCGTATAGCGTTCCGGCGGGCTCCGGCCCGGACAAGGCTTTCAGCGTGCCGATCTTGCGTCCGCCCGGCTCCCAGACGGGTTTGCCGACGACGAGCTCGGCGCGCGCATCGTGCCGCAAGAACCGTGCGCTCTGCCTTGCGCTCTGTTCGACACTGCTCCGCATGAACCGACCTCCGCCGCCGCCTACTCTCAATCCGGAGAGGTGAGATTCAGTTCCGTCGAGCGGGTCTATTTTGCCGCCAAGAGAAGATTCATCTACTAAGACAGAGGAGCTAAGATTTTCCTGTGGAAAACCCGATAATTACTTGATCTTTGCTTCTTTGAACTCGACGTGCTTGCGCGCGACGGGATCGTATTTCTTGAAAGACAGCTTTTCCGTCTTTGTGCGCGCGTTCTTCTTGGCAACATAATAGTAGCCGGTGTCCGCGCTGGAGACGAGTTTGATCTTGATGGTGGCGGCTTTGGCCATGGCAGGGGGGTCCTGAGTTTTGCCTGGGACGCGAAGCAATCCCAAATAAATCGGGCCGGTCAGACCGGCCCGCAAATCCGCCGGCAACATACTTTTGGCGGCGCGGAAGTCAACCGGAGCTGGAGCGGGCTAGTGCATTGCTTTGACGAGCACGCGCGTCGGAATGCGGTGTTGAACGCGGTTGGCCAGTTCTCGTGTGCCCTATCTATGCCGTGCTTTGGTCGGGCTATGTTAACGCGTGACGCTCAGTCCAGGTGAACGGACCCGGCTCGCGAGCGTCATAATGTGGATGCGGCGGTCGGTGCCAACGATGCGGAAGTAGCCCCCGGAGGTCCCGATAAGGAACTCAATGTCCAGGGGAGATGCCTCCAAGATGTCGGCGGCGAGTTGACGCCCCTGCTCAATTACCTTTGCAGCGGCGGCGGCGATGGCATCGCCGCATCTCAGTATTGATTTGCAGCCGCCGGCGCGGCTCAGAGGGTGCGCGATCTGCGTGGGCGACCGCTTTGCGGCAGGTGGCACCCCGATGAAATACAGCCGGATGCGGCTAAACGGGATGCCCAAGCGGTCCACCAACACCTGCGCAAAGAAAGGGGCCGCGTGCCCGTGTCCGTAATCCACTGTCTTGCTGATTAGGGTCACCGTGCCGTTGCACTCAAAGCGTATTCCAACACTGGCGTCGACGGGGGCATTCGTCCCGGAGTGCTCGTTTGTGTTGTTCATTTGGCCGTCTCCTACGTCAGTTCTCGCTGGCATAGGTGCTCCCTCTCAGCGAGCACGGCACTCCGGTTCTTGCTCCCGATTTCAGCTCTATCGATGTTGAGGCGAACTGGCATTGCCAGCCAGAAAAACGCCAGAGTGCGCGACGCCAGCTACCGCGAAACGCCGCGCATTCGCTTAGTTCGAGTGCGGAGTAGACATCAGCGTGTCGCGGGTTAGGCCCATCTCGCAGCTATTCGCAGCTTCCATTGAGATCAATCACTGACCGTATCCGCCACCCCGATGCGAGCGCTTAGGCGCATGATCGTATCGCGGTGAACGCCCGTGCACTCCGCGGACAGGTCTCACTCCGCGACGGAAATGCGCCCGATCATGTTCGGATGGAACCGGCAATAATAATCGATATTGCCCGCGTGCTTCAGCGTAACCCGGCCGGTTTTGTTCGGCGCGATCATCACGTCCCATTCCTTGTTGCGCGCGGTGGCCGTGTGCGCAAGAAAGTCCGTGTTCACCCACTCGATCGTATCGCCCACACGCGCGGAAATCTCAGCCGGCGTGAAGGCGAGCTTGTCCACATGGACTCGGATCGTCGCCGCGGCGGCATGCGTGGCGAGTAACGCCAGCGCTGCTGCCGCGGAGGAGTAGAGCTTTGCGCGCATCGCGGCTAAAGCGATTTTGCAACTTGCTCGGCGTGCTGCTGATGGCCTTGGAAGATTTTGAGGCCGGTCTGCAGCAATTCCTTCAGCTCGGGATTGTTGGCCGACGGAATGAGCGTGTTCTCAAGCGCGCCGTTCACCGTCTTGTGATACTCGACTTCGTTCTCTGCGTAAGCCCTGTCGAACGCGGCGCCACTGAGCTTCTTTAACGAGGCTTCCGTTCCCTGGGCTTGTTGCGACAACGATTTGCTCGTCGAATTGTCTTCGGGCGTCACCTTCAGCTTTTTGACGAGCGCCAGAGCCTTCTGATTCACCGCGGTATGGTCGCGGACCATGTCTTGTGCGAACGCGCGAACTTCTTTGTTTTTGGATTTCTGCAGCGCGAGTTTTGCCGTGCCGATGTCGATCTGGCCGGCGGTGTAGGCGACATGCGCGATCTGCGCGTCACTTGGCTTCCCGCCTTGCGCGATCGCAATCCCCGAGCCGAATAGCAATGCGGCAGATGCCGCGAGAATCGAAACGTCGGTGGCAGGACCGGCTTGAATGCAAGGTGTGCCCGGATCGCCCTTATCGCCTTTGAGGCCGGTTTCACCTCGTGTCCCGGCATCGCCCTTCTCGCCCTTGACGCCCGGGTCGCCCTTATCCCCTTTGAGCCCGATTTCGCCTCGTGAACCGGTATCGCCCTTCTCGCCCCGCAAACCCGGATCGCCCTTCTCTCCCCTCGGGCCGGCATCGCCTTTATCTCCTTTGGTCCCCGCCTCGCCTCGGGCTCCAGCCTCGCCCTTCCTCCCGTCAGCGCCGCGCTCGCCCCTTTCTGCCTTCGGCCCGGACTCGCCCTTCAACCCCGTGTCGCCCTTCTCTCCCTTCGGTCCTACATCCCCACGCTCTCCTCGAGGACCTGGAATGCCGATCTCGCCGCGCGGCCCGGGATCTCCTCTCGGTCCGACATCGCCCTTTGGGCCAACGTCGCCCGTTTCGCCCCTCGCACCTTTATCACCCTTTGGCCCCACCTCGCCTTTCGGCCCTGGCGGGCCGATGAGCGCCAAAAAAAGCGGTGGTCGGGTGGAATCGAGAGAGACGCCTAGGCTAACCGATCGGATCATCCATGGTGCGATCGCGGTGGTCGGGGGCTTGTGCTTCGATGCGTTCAACCGCGGACGTTGAAAATGCCTGTTCTGATGGGAGCGTTTCGCGTAGCGCTGTCGATAGTACGCGCGGGAATTGACTGAATGCTTGGCGCTCCATCCCGTCTGAGCGGCGCTAGCTGTTGGGCTTGGAGCGCAGGCGAGCACCGATATCAATGCGAAGAAAACATAAACGAGACGAACCATGTCTCCACCGTCTCTTTATATCAACCTCTTCTAACAATCTTGCATTTTAGCTTTTGTCGAACGCTTTGGCCTTTGTCGGTTAACGTGTAGTCCAAAGCCATTGCGACCGTCCTACAGCTCCTCGCGGAACCAGCGCTTATGGCGCTCGTAGTAGAACGGCACCGGGAGGTCGTAGCCCATTCCGCCGGCGATCCGGGTCTTCAGCTCCTTCAGCACCACGCCAGTAATGTGGGGCAGATCCAGCTTCTGCGCCTCTTCGAGCGGCAGCCAGACGAGCTCGGTGAGCTCGGAGTCGGGATGGATCACGTCTGCAACGCGCGCTGCAATCTCTTTCGCGTCGACGGCAAAGAAGGTGGTGTCGAAGCGGCGCGGGCGGCCGGGCGGGGTGATCGCCCGCGTAACGAAGTGGAAGGCCGCGAGATTGGGGGTGAGCCCATGCGCGGCATAGTCGGACCAGGGACCCGGCGGATGCGCGCGCGCGGCCTTGTCGCTCTTCGTGCCGAGGACGAGCCCCGTTTCTTCAAAGGTCTCGCGCACGGCCGCGAGCGCCAGCGCGCACGGCAGAGCCGGCGAGGCCTTCACCCGGCGCTTTCCCAGCTTTTCCTCGACCTTCGGATGCAGCGGGTGCGTGACCGCCACCTGCCGGTCGGCAGGATCGACGCGACCACCGGGAAACACGAATTTGCCGGGCATGAACTTGCTGCCGTGATGGCGCCGGCCCATCAGGACTTTTGACTGCTCGCTAGCATGATCCAGGATGATCAGCGTCGCCGCAGGCCGCGGCCGAAGGTAGGGATGTTTCTTGCTGCCCGGGTCCTTCCTGGCGACGGCTTCCGCGTAATCCGGCCGCTCGATGACCTTTGGCGAAGCCGTTCCGTCGCTCATATCGCGTCCGCCAGTTTCGACGGCACGGGCGTGCCACCGAAACCATGCATGCGCAAGGCCCATTGCCAGCCGATGAGGGCACCTTTGACGCGTGGCAAGAGCGCCAGTGACATCAGAACCGCGAGGATAAGCCCCGCGACGATCGGCATCCACATCGGGGCCGCGGGCCAACGCTCCTCGCCGATGAGCAGCAGCGTGCCGACGATATGGCCGACGATCAGGATGGTGAAATACGGCGGCGCGTCGTCGGCGCGGTGATGGTGCAGCTCTTCACCGCAGCAGGTGCAGCTGTCGCCCACCTTCAGGTACTTGCGAAAGATGCGGCCTTCGCCGCAGGCGGGACAGCGGCCGGCGAAACCGCGTTTGAAGGGTTGCCACCGCGGCCGCGGCGGCTCCTCAGCAAGCGTAAGTGATGATCCGTAGGTGAGGGTCGGCATGCGGACTCGGGATGTCGTGGCGACTACCTCTTATGTGGGGTTTTGCGGTGCTTTGCCAGCCGGCCTGATGTCGCGGCGCTCCTTCTCGCGCTTGCTTTTGACATAGCTGGGACGCGTGCCGGCATGCCGAAGGGCGCGGCCCTCGCTCAGCAGCTCAAAGCGCAACGCGCCGGCGACCGGAGCGGCTTCCAGCAGCCGCACCTCGACGCGATCGCCAAGCCGGTGCGCTTCGCCCGAGCGGCTGCCGATTACCGCGTGATGGGCTTCATCGAAGCGGAAATATTCCTGACCGAGCGTCGAGATCGGAATGAAACCGTCCGCGCCCGTCTCGAGCAGCCGCACGAACAATCCCGAACGCGTCACGCCCGAAATGCGCGCCTCAAACGTCGCGCCGATCTGGTCGGCGAGATAGCCCGCGATCAGACGATCGACCGTCTCGCGCTCTGCCGCCATGGCGCGGCGCTCTGCTGCGGAAATGCGCGCGGCAATCTCGGCGAGTTCGTTGTTGCTCATATCCGGCAACCCACCGGGCCCGAGATCGAGCGCGCGCACGAGCGCTCGATGCACGATGAGATCGGCATAACGGCGGATCGGCGAGGTGAAATGCGCGTAGCGTTTCAGGTTGAGGCCGAAATGCCCATAATTCTCGGAGACATATTCGGCCTGTGCCTGCGTGCGCAGCACGATCTCATTGACGACGTTCTCGTGCTCAGTCTCCTTGACGCGCGCGAGGATCGTATTGAACTGCGCCGGCCGCAGCACCTGACCTTTGGCGAACTTGATGCCGATCGTCGCCAAAAATTCGGCAAGCGCATTCATCTTCTCGAGCGATGGCTCGTCATGCGCACGATAGATCAGCGCCTGGCGCTTGGCCTCGAGCGTCTCGGCGGCGGCGACGTTGGCTGAAATCATGAACTCTTCGATCAGCCGATGCGCTTCGAGCCGCGGCGGCGTCGTCACGCGCTCGACCGTGCCGTCGGCCTTCAGGATGATCTTGCGCTCGGGCAAATCGAGATCGAGCGGCCCGCGAATGTCGCGCGCTTTCGCGGCGGCCTCGTAAGCCGCGCGCAGAGGGCGCAGCACGTCTTGCAAGAGCGCGCGAGTCGTCTCGTCGGGATGTCCATCGAACGCGGCCTGCGCCTGCTGATACGAGAGCTTTGCGGCCGAACGCATCATCACGCGATGAAAGGAATGCTCGATTTTTCGGCCTTGCGCGGTGAGACGCATGCGCACCGCGATCGCCGGGCGGTCTTCGCCGGCGCGGAGCGAGCAGAGATCGTTGGAGATGCGCTCGGGCAGCATCGGGACGACGCGATCGGGGAAGTAAACCGAGTTGCCCCGCTCCAGCGCATCGCGGTCGAGCGCTGAATGCGGCCGCACATACCACGACACGTCGGCGATCGCGACGACGACGACGAAGCCGCCTTGATTGTCCGCGGCTGTGTCCGGCTCGGCGTGCACGGCGTCGTCATGATCCTTCGCATCCGGCGGATCGATCGTGATCAGCGGCAACTCGCGCCAGTCTTCGCGGTGAAATCCTTCCGCTTGCAGCGGGGCAGGGCGCGCGCGTTCCGCCTCGGCAATCGCGTCCGGCCGGAACTCGATCGGGATGTCGTGCACATGAATGGCGATGAGGCTGACAGCCTTTTCGCTTGCGGTCGCGCCGAGGACTTCGCGAATACGCGCGGCGGGCAAGCCGAAGCGGTTCTGGCGCAGCACGTCGACCGCGACGAGATCGCCGTCTTTCGCGCCGCCGAGATCGGCTTCGGCGACGGCGAGTTCGCGGCCCGCCTGCTTCTTGTCGATTGGCACGATGCGTCCGCCATGGCCGGACGGTTCGGAGCGGAAGATGCCGAGCGCACGCGCCTTGCTGCGCGACAGGATTTTAACGACGCGGCCCGTGTAAGCCGGCTCGTCTTTATCGGGATCGCGCACCGCCTCGACCCGGAGAAGCGCGCGATCTCCGACACCCGGCACCGGCATGCCCGGACGCGGTTTGCGCGGCAGGTGCACGAGGATTTTCGGCGCTTCGCCGAAACTCGCTTCGTCCCATTCGACCGGCGCGGCCAGAAGCTCGCCGTCGCGGTCACGGCCGGCTATGTCGGCAAGCGTCACGGTTGGCAGCGTGCCGGCTTTGGCGAGCCGCTTGCCGCGCGCCTCGACCGCGCCTTCATCTTTAAGCTCGGCAAGCAGCTCCTTCAGCGCAACGCGGTCGCCGCCCTTGATATTGAAGGCGCGCGCGATCTCGCGCTTGCCGATTTTGGCGGGTGATCTGCCGTTGACGTCGCGCTCGCGCGCAACGAAGGCAAGAATGTCTTCACGCGAGGGGAGGGGATGTTGTTTTGTTTTGGTCTTGGTCAAATGATTCTCTGAATTGAATCTGGTCCATGCGAATTAGCGCTGCTCCAGCCGGCATCCACACGAATCGTGCCGCTCAGGAAGCCATTCTGACCTCATATGGTGACGGCGGCGCCGGTGAATCAAGCCGTAGAGCCTAACCGGTTGACGCGCATATCTTTCGCGAGCCTAGTGGGTCAACGGCTGGCGTGCACGGGAGGACACAATGCACATGTCGAATGAAAGCTTACTCGTCATTATTATTGTCGGTCTCATCGCCGGCTGGCTTGCCGGTCAAATCGCCTGGGGCGCCGGCTTCGGCATCATCGGCGATCTGCTCATCGGCATCGTCGGAGCCTTCATCGGCAACTGGCTGTTTGCTCAGCTCGGCATACATATCGGCACGGGCATTCTCAGTGCCATCATCACTGCCACGATCGGGGCGCTCGTCCTGCTATTTCTCATCAGCCTCGTTCGCGGCCGCGGTCGCGGTGGCTGGGGGCGCCGGCGCTTGTAGGCAGACTATCAGCGTATCTTCACTCGCCCTCGCGGCGCCCCTCGATCAGATCGCGTCCGGCATCGCGCAGTGCCGCGCGCGAGTCCTCGCGCGAATAGAACATGTGACCGCCCGGCACGACCTCAAAGCGGACGCGGCGGGCATCCCCATAGGCCGGAAGCTGATCGACGAGCAGCTTCGTCCCGAAATATGAGGTAATGAGATCGGTGATGCCGTGCATCACGAGCACGCGCATGTGCGGATCAAGCGCCAGCGTCTGGCGCAGATCGCTCAGCGACTCGTTGGTGCGCCGGCCGCGATCCCAGTTCCACTGCCGCACGACCTGGTTGTTGAGGATTTCGTAGCGCAATTCGCCGACCGGCCATTTCAGGCGGTTGACGGTGATGTCGGCCATGGCGCTTGCCAACGGCGCGCGCAGCGCGTCGAGGAAAGGATCGGACCAGTGGCTCTCGGCGGCGTTCGGACTCGGATCGAGAGCTGAGATACTGCCGTCATACATGCTGCCGACGCGCGCTTGGCCGCGGTTGCGCTCGCGCAGGAACGTATCGGCGTCGACTCGGCCGCCGAGGCGCGCGACGAAGGCACGGTCGAGGCCAAGCAATCCGGAGACTTTGTCGCTCAAGCGCTCGACCGCCGCCTTGTCGCGCGGGCCCTTGAGCAGATCGGAAAGATATTCGCCGGTTGCGTAGGCCTCGACATCGGCAATGCTCTTGCGGTCGCTGACGTTGCGCGCGGCTGCCGCCATTGCCGGCAAGATCGCTACGCGCGTCAGCGGCGTCGTGCCTTCGAACCAGCTGAAGTCGATCACCGGCGACAGCATCGCAATGCCCCTGACGCCGACATTCTCGGTTTCCTGCAGCACGTGCGCGATCTTCGGCGCGCGGAAGCCGCCATAGCTCTCGCCGACGATAAATTTTGGCGAGGCGAGGCGGTTGTGCTGTTCGAGCCATTTGCGGATCGTCACCGCCAGAATGTCGATGTCGCCGCTTACGGAATAGAAGTGCCGGCGCACGTCGTCGCCCTCGGCGAGGATGCGGGTGAAGCCGGTGCCGGGCGGATCGATGAATACGAGATCAGTGAACGGCAGCCATGTCTCCGCGTTCGCTTGCGTGACAGGCGGGGCGGACGGCGACAGCGCCGCGCCCTGCATCGAGAGGCGCCAGGGCCCCATCGCGCCGAGATCGAGAAAGCCGGAGGCGGCGCCGGGGCCGCCATTGATCGCGAAGCTGACCGGCCGCTGGGCGACGTCCCCGGCATCGGAACGCTCGAAGGCGACATAAGCGATGTCTGCTTGCGCCGCCCCGCTACTGGCGTCGACGAGGCGCACCGCGCCGGCCCGCGCCGTGAACGAAAGGCTCTGCCCGCCGATGTCGATCGCATGCGTCGTAACGGATTCGGGCGGCAGCGGCGTGCGCGGTGTGGCGGAGGCGTCGGGCCGCCGCTGCTCCGTGCGATTTGCGCCAGGCGCCGGTCCGCGCGCCTCTTCGGCGGCGGCAATCTGCACCCCGGCCAGCGCCAGGGCGGCGGCGAGCGCGTAGATCGGCCCCCGCAAGTATCCGTATTTCATGATCCCCTCATCTGTGCAGCAGATGGGGCAGGCTTTGCGGAAGGCGAGCGGATCAGGCCGGCGCCCGCTCCGACACGATCTGGAAAGCCGGCTGCGGCGGCGCCGGATCGAGCTTCGGCAAGGCGTTCATGACCCGCTCCGGCGGCAGCACGACAATGACCTCGGTCCCTTCCCGCACTTTCGAACGCAGGCTGAACATGCCGCCGTGCAGCTCGATCAAGCCCTTCACGATCGGCAGGCCGAGGCCGGTGCCTTCGTCCGCATTCTTCTGCGCGAGCGTACCGCGGCCGAACGAAGACATGACGACGGGAATTTCATCCTCCGGAATGCCCGGTCCTGTGTCGCGGATCGAGAGATACTGCCCGCCCGCCGCCGTCCAGCCGAGCTTGATGGTGACCTGCCCGCCCTGCGGCGTGAACTTGATCGCGTTGGAAAGAAGATTCAGCACGACCTGACGGATCGCGCGTTCATCTGCCCAAATCCGCGGCAAGTCGGTCTCGACCGCCTCGTTGATCGTGATATCGCGTTTCTGTGCACGCAGCGTCAAGAGCCGGCAGCAATCCTCGACGACGGCGCTGAGCGAAACCGATTCCTCCTTGAGTTCGTAGCGGCCCGCTTCGACCCTCGAGAGGTCGAGGATCTCGTTGATCAGCATGAGCAGATGCTGGCCGCTCGAATGGATGTCGTTTGAATATTCCTTGTAGGCCGCAACGGAATGCGGTCCGAAAAGCTCGCCCTGCATGACTTCGGAAAAGCCGAGAATGGCGTTGAGCGGCGTGCGCAATTCGTGGCTCATCGTCGCCAGAAAGCGCGATTTGGCGAGATTGGCCTCCTCCGCGCGCCGCCGCGCCTCGTCGGAATTTGCCTTCGCCTGTTCGAGTTCGGCGATCAGCCCGTCCTTCTCGGCCTGGAAGGTCAGGGTCGCGAGCGACTGCGTGTAGAGGCGCTTCGCCAGAATGACGAAGTAGACCTGCGTGGCGACGGCGAGCGTCGCGATCGGGAGCGTCGTCCCACCTTCGAAGGCTTTCAGCGCGAGCACGATCGCGAATGTCACAGGCGTGAGCGTGCAATAGGCCGCCCCCGGAATCGCCGCGCTGACCGTCGCGTTCATGGCAGCAATGAGGAGCAAGACGATCAGCACAAAAGCGCGCGAGTCCGCATCTCCGTGCTGGAGGACGAGCCCGGCGATCAGCGCCCAAGCGATGCCCTGGATCGTTTCGGAAATGAGGAACCGGCCGCGCCAGGCGACCACATTGATCTGGGCATTGGTCGCCGAAAGGAAATGGCCGGCAAGAACGTAACCGATCATCACCGCGGCGAACACCACCGAGATCCAGACGAGCACGTCTCCCGGCGTGATCCAGATCGAGGACATGAGGGCAGCGACAAGAGCAAGCCCGAGCGTGGGGGCCGCCGCATTGCGCCGCGCGATCGCGAAAAGGTGGAGGAGCTCGACGTCGAAGGCGCGGTGTCCGGTCCCGGACGAGGTGAGCCGCTCGCGGGCCTCGCGGACCCTGAAGGCAAGCCGCCTGCGCTGCGCTGCGCTCTCCGGGTCGGCCCCGCGACCGCGCGCGATCATCTCGGCGGTGACTTCACTCATTACTAACTGGCTCGTTCGAACTAGAGCGAGTTTCTGACGCGCCTCGACAATGCCGCGGAAACGTTAATGGAGGGCTGACCGGTTGGATGGACTTTTCTGCACTTCTCGGCGTCTTGTGTGTTTACGCACATCGCGAACCCTGGATTGATGCGAGGATTACGGGTTTTGCCGCGCACGTTGGATACTGGCCGGGAGATCTGGGCCGAGATCCTTGTCCGGACTGCCTGCGAAATAGCCGGTCGAGACCCGTCAAGGGTCTGGCTTAGGGAGGGAAGGGATGAAGCTCTACGACACGCGCACCGCGCCGAATCCGCGGCGCGTCCGCGTCTTTTTGGCCGAGAAGGGAATCGAAATCCCTGACGTGCAGCAGATCGACCTCGGCAAGCTCGAGCAGAAGGGTGAGGAATTCAGCCGCATTAATCCCGTCCAGCGCACGCCGGCGCTCGAACTCGACGACGGCACGGTCCTGACCGAATCGATCGCGATCTGCCGCTATTTCGAGGAGCTTCAGCCAACGCCGCCGCTGATGGGGACGGACGCAAAAAGCAAGGCGCTCGTCGAGATGTGGCAGCGCCGCATCGAATTGCATTTCCTCATGCCCATCGCCATGGCCTTCCGTCATACGCATCCGGCGATGGCGCAGATGGAGAACCCGCAATTTCCGGAATTCGGCGAAACTAACAAGCCGCGCGTCATCGAATTCCTGCAGCACCTCGATGGCGAACTCGGCAAGCGCCGCTACATAGCCGGCGAGGCGTTCACGATTGCCGATATTACCGCCCTTGTCGCCTGTGACTTCATGCGGCCCGCGCGCATCCCGCGATCCGAAGATTTAAAGAACGTGACCCGTTGGTACGGTGAGGTCTCTACCCGCCCGAGCGCAAAAGCTTAGAAGATCGCTTCGCCGATGCGCGTGACCTTTGTCGGAACGGGCGACGCCTTCAACTCTGGCGGCCGCGCGCATACGTGCTTTCGGCTTGATTCCGGCGGGCGCACCCTGGTCGTGGATTTTGGGGCGAGTGCGCTGGCACAGTGGCGGAAACTCGGACTTGAACTCTGCGACATAGACGCAATCGTATTGTCCCATCTGCATGGCGATCACTTCGGCGCCCTGCCGTTTATCCTGCTCGACTACCAGTTCGTCTCCCGCTGCAAGGCGCCACTCGTCATAGCCGGGCCGCCGGGGACCGCCGCGCGGCTCCACACCGCGATGGAAGCCTTTTTTCCGAAATCCACCACCAATAAGTGGCGATTCGAATGGTCAGTCATGGAAATTCCGGTCGGCACGTCGGCCGTCGTAGCCGGCTTCGACGTTATCACAACGGAGATGCTGCACCCCTCGGGCGCGCCCTCGACGGCGCTGAGGATCGCCAACGCGAACAGGCTCTTCGCTTATTCCGGCGATACCGCTTGGAACAATCGGATTATCGAAGTTGCCGAGGGGGCTGATCTCTTCGTCATCGAATGCTCGTCAGGCGCGGCGCCGATTCCCAATCACATCGATTGGCCGACACTCAAATCCAATCTGCCGCGTCTCAACGCAAAACGTATCGCCATCACACATATGGGGCAAAGCGCGCTGGCGCGGAGCGCTGAAATCAAAGCGGCGGGCGTGCATGTCACGTATGACGGCGAAGTCGTCGATCTCTGAGTCTACAAGCCGGCTCGACGAGATCGCCGCATGCATCCGGGCTTGCCGTCTCTGCCGCGATGCGCCCGGCGCGGCGCCGCTGCCGCATGAGCCGCGCCCAGTGTTTCGCATCTCCGCCACGGCGCGGTTGCTCGTCGCCAGTCAGGCCCCGGGAATTCGCGTGCATGAGAGCGGCCTGCCGCTCAACGATCCCTCCGGCGACCGGCTGCGGCAATGGATTGGCGTCGATCGCGACACCTTTTACGACGAGTTGAAGATTGCTATCGTGCCGATGGGCTTCTGCTTCCCCGGTTACGACGAGCTGAAAGCCGACCTCCCGCCGCGGCGCGAATGTCGCGCGACGTGGCACGACGAATTGTTCGCACATCTGCCGCAGATCGAGACCATTCTTGCGATCGGCCGCTACGCGCAAGATTATCATTTTGGCCGGCTCGGGCGTCCGCTGCCGAAGGGCGCCGGCGTCGATGCAATCGTGCGCCGCTGGCGCGACTTCGAAGGCGCGCGCCCGCGCGTCTATGCGCTGCCGCATCCCTCCTGGCGCAACAGCGGCTGGCTGAAGCGCAATCCGTGGTTCGAAGCGGAGGTGCTGCCGGTCGTTCGCACGGAAGTGGCGCGGCTCACATCCGATCATTGATCAGCCGCTGCGCGGCAGGCCGATGCGATCGACGCCCGTTGCTCAATTTCCGCGCTGCCAAACCATCAATGCTTGTCGATCGGATCGTGCGCGGCGTGTTTCTCTTCCCGCAGCAGCGCGTCGCGTGCGTCCGACGTGAATTGCCGCGCCCAGGTCACGTATAAAATTCCCGCCGTCGTGATCAGAAACATATAAGGGCTTACGAACCAGCCGAGATAGGCAAACGAGAAGAAGAAGGCGCGCTGGCCGCGGGTGAAGTGACGGCCCGCCGCGATGTTCATGCGCGCTGCGCGCATCAGCGCGCGCTGGCGTTCCTCGACATGCGGCGAATTCGCCGGCGGCGTCGCGCCGATCAGGATCGCCGAATAATTGTAGAGGCGGTACGACCACGCAAACTTGAAGAAGGCGTAGCCGAAGATTATGCCGAGCCCGAGCACTTTGACTTCCCAGAGCCAACGCGTCGTAGGCAAGCCGAAGGGGAGGTCGGAGAACACCTTCAGCACGTCCTCCGTCCCGCGCAGGAGGGTTGCCGCACCGCCGATCGCGATGAGCGACGTCGAGGCGAAGAAAGCCGTGCCGTTCTGCAGCGATGCCGTGACCGCGGTGTCGACGATCCGCACCTCGCGGCGGCTCATCTGCTCCATCCAGGCGACGCGGTAGACGTTCATCATCGCATTGAGGCCGCGCTTTCGCGGGCTCACCCGGTCGACATAGAAATGGTACCCGACCCAGGCAAAGACGAAGAAGACGAGGGCGACGAAGTCGACGATCGGCAGTGGCGGCATTGCTCTATCCGGTGCAATCGGCGTTATAGATCGCATCCGTAGCGGGCAGGGCAAGCTTGGAGAAGGGGCATGTCCATTTCGGTGGCGATCGTCGCGCCGGGCAATATGGGAGCGGCCATCGGGCGCCGGCTCGCCGACAACGGCGTGCGCGTGCTCACGTCGCTCGCGGGCCGCAGCGGCGCGAGCGCAAAGCGCACCGAGGCGGCGCGCATGCAGGCAGTGGACGACGCCGGCCTTACCGAGGCGGATTTCCTGCTGTCGATCGTGCCGCCGGGTGATGCGATCGCTTTCGCCGCGCGCATGGCGCCGCATCTCGCCTCCAGTGCGACCAAGCCGGTCTTTGTCGATTGCAATGCTGTGTCGCC
The DNA here is from genome assembly GCA_034669505.1 of Methylobacteriaceae bacterium. Classification (GTDB taxonomy): domain Bacteria; phylum Pseudomonadota; class Alphaproteobacteria; order Rhizobiales; family Beijerinckiaceae; genus JAFASC01. Next base: position 11,822 of record JAXDNJ010000030.1, on the reverse strand, counting down.
CGAGACGGTCGCGCGGATCGCCGCAATCGTCGGGCCGACCGGAGCTGCTTTCGTCGATGGCGGCATTATCGGTGCACCGCCGCAGCCCGGGATGAAGGGGCCGGCTCTGTATATGTCGGGTGAGGCGGCATCGCGGGTGCTGGCACTTAGCGGATATGGGCTCGATGTCCGCGTCGTTCCGGGCGGCCTCGGCGCCGCCTCCGCGCTCAAAATGTCCTACGCCGGCATCACCAAGGGGCTGACCGCGCTGGGCTCTGCGATGATGCTCGGCGCGACACGGGCGGGCGTTGCCGAGGCGCTCTACGCGGAGCTGGCGGCGAGCCAGCCAGCGCTGCTGCCGTGGTTCACCCGCCAAATCCCGGGCATGTATCAGAAGGCCTATCGCTGGGTCGCCGAGATGGAAGAGATCGCCGACTTCCTGCACGAAGATGCGCCCGCCGCGGAGATGTTCCACGGCGCGGCCGCGCTCTATGAGAGGTTGGCGGGCGATGGCTCGGGTGCGACGCCGGAGACGGCAGCGCTCTCGCACTTCCTTGCTCAATCGCAGGATCGGAAAGCTTCATAAGGGTACCTCATGCCGCAGAAGATCACGCACGGTATCAAGCAAATGCTCGAAACGGCGGAGGCGGAGATCGAGACTATGCCCGCGAGCGAGGCGATTGCCTTGCAGAGCCGCGGTGACACCGTGCTTGTCGATTTGCGCGACCCGCGCGAACGCGAGCGCGAAGGCATCATCCCCGGCGCGTTCCCTTGCACGCGCGGCATGCTCGAATTCTGGATCGATCCGGAGAGCCCGTATCACAAGCCGCTCTTTGCTGAGGAAAAGCGCTTCGTCTTCTTCTGCGCCGGCGGCATGCGCTCGGCGCTGGCGGCGCAGACCGCGCAGCATATGGGCCTCAGGCCGGTCGCCCACATCGAGGGGGGCTTCAAGGCGTGGCGCGACGCCGGCGGGCCGGTCGAAAAGCTGCAGCCGAAGCCATCGAAGGCTGGGTGAGTCGGGCGTCCTTGCAACGCTTTCGCTGTGGGACATAATGCTCGTCAAGCGTCCACAATTTAACGACGCGAGGAGGCGCGTGTGGCTCAGGCGATCGTGACAGACCGGGAAGACCATATCGACTACACCGACATGCGGCGGCGCATTCGGATGATCTTCATCGGCTCCATCGGCAACCTCGTCGAATGGTACGATTTCTATGCCTATACCGCCTTCGCGCTGTATTTCGCGCCGGCCTTCTTTCCGAACAGCGATCCGGTGGTGCAGCAGCTCAACACCGCCGTCATCTTCGCTGCGACCTTCCTCATGCGGCCGATCGGCGGCTGGTTGTTCGGTTACATCGCCGACAAACACGGTCGCCGCCTGTCGCTGACGCTTTCCGTCGTCTGCATGTGTTTCGGCTCCCTGATCATCGCGGTCACCCCGACCTACGCTTCGATCGGCATCGCCGCGCCGGTTATACTGGCATTGGCGCGCGTGATCGAGGGCTTGAGTCTCGGCGGCGAATATGGTGCGAGCGCCACTTATCTCAGCGAAGTCGCCGACCCGAAACGGCGCGGTTTCTATTCGAGCTTCCAATACGTGACGCTGATCGGCGGCCAGCTGACGGCGATTCTCGTGCTTTTGTTGTTGCAGAACGTCTTCCTCACAAATGACGAGCTCAGGGCCTGGGGCTGGCGCATCCCGTTCGTGATCGGCGCGATGCTCGCGGTCTTTGCCGCCTTCATGCGGCGCAATCTGCACGAGACCGACGCGTTCGAGGCAGCCAAAGGTAAAGGGCAGCGCGTCGGCATTCTGCGTGATCTCGCACGCTACCCGCGTGAAATCCTGCTTGTCGTGGGATTGACGGCGGGCGGCACGGCGGCGTTCTACACGTTCACAACGTACATGCAGACATTCGTGAAACTGTCGGTCGGCCTCACCGATCAGCAGACGACCTTCGTCATCGCGGGCTCGCTGATCTTCGCCACTATCCTGCAGCCGCTGTACGGCGCCATATCGGACCGTATCGGCCGCAAGCCGGTGCTTATATTCTTCGGCGTCGCCGGCACACTGCTGACAGTGCCGATCTTGACCTTGCTTAAGGATACAAAATCGCCCTTGATCGCCTTCCTGCTGATCTCGGCCGCGTGGGTTTTCGTCGCCGGCTACACCTCGATCAATGCCATCGTGAAAGCGGAATTGTTCCCGACCGCCGTCAGGGCGACGGGGGTCGGCTTGCCTTACGCGCTCACCGTTTCAATTTTCGGCGGTACGGCGCCTGCCGTCGCTTTGTACTTCAAACAGGCCGGCCACGAGAGCTGGTTCTATTACTATCTCGCGGGAATGATTTTCATCTCGCTCCTGATCTACGCGACCATGCGCGACACGAAACATGAGTCCGCCATGCACCGGCACGTCTGACAAATGACCCTCACGCTCGTCCTCGCCAACAAGGCGTACTCCTCCTGGTCGATGCGGCCGTGGATGGTCTTGAAGCATTTCGGCATCCCCTTTGTGCATATCGTCATCCCTATGAACCGGCCGGAAACCCGCGCCGAAATGCTTCAGCACGCGCCGAGCGGCAAATGTCCGTCCCTGCACGACGGCAGCGTGAGCGTGTGGGACTCGCTCGCGATCATCGAATATCTCGCCGAGACCTATCCGGTGTTTCCGATCTGGCCGCGCGGCACCGGGGCCCGAGCGCACGCGCGCTCGCTGTCGGCAGAGATGCATTCCGGGTTCATGGCACTGCGCAGCGAATGCCCGATGAACTTCCGCCGCCCGCGCCGCGCCATCAAAGTGAGCGACGAGGTGCTCGCCGATCTCGCGCGCATCGATGAAGCTTTTGCCGACGCGCGCGCTCGCTTTGGTGGGGCAGGAGCGTTTCTGTTCGGAGAATTCAGCGCCGCTGATGCGATGTTTGCACCCGTGGTCAACCGCTTCGATACTTATGAGCTGCCGGTGAGCGACACGACGCGCGCCTATATGGCGGCGATGAAGGCGCTACCCGCATGGCAGGAATGGGAGCGTGATGCTTTGGCCGAACCGTGGCGGATGCCGCATTACGAGGCGATTTAGTTCGGCTTGTCGGTCGCCTTGCCGATCGCGACGCGGCGCTTCCATAGATCCCACGCGCGGCCGACGATCTGCGCGTTCACGTCCTCGGCTTTCAGCCCTTCCTCTTCGGTGAGCGCCTCGATCGGCCCGCCGAGCGCGATCGCCTGCGCTTGCAGCCGCGCATTCACCTCGGTGTAGACGGCGCGGAACACGACTAGGGGCAGCGTCGGTGCGACGATGACATCGCCGTGCCCGCGCATCAGCAATGCCGCCTTGTTGCCGAGCGATTCCGCCAGCGCGCGGCCGATCTCGCGATTTGAGACGAGCATGTTCGTCGCGCCGAACTTTTCGCGAATGTCGAAGACTGGCACGCCTCGTGCCAGGAACGCCGAATTGTGGAACATCGCGCGCATCGGCACTTTGGTGACACCGAACGGAATGACAGCCGGCGAATGGCTGTGCACCACCGCCATCACGTCCGGCCGCGCGCGATAGATTTCGGCATGAATGAAGCGCTCGAGGAACAGCGTCTTGCCCGTGTGGTTCACGTCATTGCCATCGAGGTCGAGCTCGACGATATCCGCAGGTGTGGCGAGCGCCGGCGCGAGCGAGCGCGTCATCAGGAAATGCTCGGGATTGCTCGGATGCCGCATGGTGACATGGCCGAATGCATCTACGACGGCCTGATCGGCAAGGATGCGGCTTGCGGCGGCCACATCGTCGAGCACGGCTGGGTCGATCGGCTTTGCATCTTCGGCGCGGCTCGGGAGGACGAGGCAAAAGGCTGTTAACGCGGCAATCGCCGCCCGCTTAACCATAGGCGTTTCTCCCGAGGCTCGTTGTCGCGATGCTACGAGACCGCTACCCGGTGTACAAGAGATGCGGCCGAGGGTGCTCGATGGGTTCGTTTTCATGACGTCCGGTTCCGCGCGGGAGGCGCGCAGATACGTCATCACCATTCGAGCCGTCGCGATCGGTATCCTTTTGTTCGCCGCCGGCGAGGTGGCTTACGCCGCCGCGATCGGATCGGGCTTTCTTATCAAAGACGGGCTCGATTGGATTTACGACGTGCTTCTATACGGCATGGCGGCAATCATCTTCGGCCGCGGCGCCCGTGCGGAGCGTATCGCTGCGCTTGTCGGGACTGCGATCATGTTCGCTTCGATCGGCGAAACCATCTACGACATGGTCATAAAGATCATCGCGCCGCGACAGGTCGAGCCCTTGCTCCTCGGCTTTTCCGCGCTGAGCACGATTGCGATCGTTCTTCTGGTTGTCGCGTCCTTGCTGCCGTTTCGCGCCAGCCGCAATCCGTTGATCGAGACGACATGGCTCTCGGCACGCAACGACGCGATCTTCGCGACCATCTATGCATTGTTTCAATTTGTGGCGCGCATGGCGCCGATGCGAGGGCCGGAGCTTGCGCTCGACGCTTTCACCATCCTGCTCACGCTGCAGGCGATCTACGTCATCATCCGCGACGTGCGCGCGGATGCACAGGAAGAGCGGACGGCTTGATGCACTTGGCCACACCTGCTGTAGATGAGGGAACAATAGGGAGGAGCGTATGAGTGGATCGAAGATCGCCGTCGTGACCGGCGGAGGCACGGGGGTCGGCAAGGCGGCGGCCCTCGCCTTGATGAAGGCAGGGTGGGACGTGGCACTTGCCGGACGCCGCAAGGAGCCGCTGGAAGCGGTCGCGAAGGAGGGCCCCGCGTCAGGCCGCAAGGCGATCACCATTCCGACCGACGTCGCCGATCCGGATTCGGTGAAAGCCCTGTTTGCGGAGGTGGAGAAAGCGTTCGGCCGCGTCGATCTCTTGTTCAACAATGCCGGCATCGGCGCGCCGGGCGTCGATATCGACGAGTTGCCGTTCGAGAAATGGAAGAGCGTCGTCGACATCAATCTGACCGGCTCGTTCCTGTGCGCGCAGCAGGCGTTCCGCATCATGAAAACGCAGTCGCCACGTGGCGGACGCATCATCAACAACGGCTCGATCTCGGCACACGCGCCGCGCCCGAACTCAATCGCCTACACCGCGACGAAGCACGCGATCACCGGACTGACGAAAACGCTCTCGCTCGACGGTCGCAAATACGACATTGCCTGCGGCCAAATCGATATCGGCAATGCCGAGACCGATCTCGCGCGGCGCATGGCCTCTGGCGTGCCGCAGGCCGACGGCTCGATCAAAGTCGAGCCGCTGATGGACCCGCAGCATGTCGCCGATGCGATCCTCTTCATGGCCGGCCTGCCGCTTCAGTCCAACGTGCAGTTTTTGACGATCATGGCGACCAAGATGCCGTTCGTCGGGAGGGGGTAGCGGGCCTGTGAATTGCGGGGAGGAGAGTTTGGCCGGCGCCTGCGAAGTCGGTAGAAGCAGCCAATGCTCCTCCACCTGCTAAAACTCTGCGTCGGCGTCGATTCCATCCGCGATCTCGAATCCTGGATCGCCGAACGCCTCTCGGGCATGCGCGAGCGCGGTGAGAAGCCGGAGCGCTTCCACACGACCCGCATGGCGCCGAAACGCGCCGCCGAGCTTCTGGACGGCGGCTCACTCTATTGGGTGATCCGCGGCCAGATCGCGGCGCGCGAGACGCTTCTCGACATCCGGCCGTTCACCGATGCGGAGGGCGTCCACCGCTGCAAGCTCGTGCTCGATTCCAGGGTCGTGCCGGTGATGCCGCGGCCCTATCGCGCCTTCCAGGGCTGGCGCTATCTAGTCGCACACGAGGCGCCGGCGGATTTCGGCGCGAGCGCCGCCGACATCGCCGACATGCCGGAAACGCTGCGGCGCGAATTGCGCGAGCTCGGGCTTCTTTACTGATCCGACCTCGCACAAGCGTGACTTGCTCTTTTCCGTGCGGCGCACGATCTAAATGCGCGAGGTCACGGCCCACGAGACGGCATTGAGCAAAGACGATCAGCGCGGGCCGCTTGCCCCCGGCGGAAGGCAGGGAGCGGTCGACGATTTCTTGCAGAGGGTCGAGCGCGCGCCCGTCTCGCACGCGGAGAGCTCGCGCGGCAGGCTGATCTTCGCGCTTGATGCGACGATGAGCCGGCAGCCGACCTGGGATCTGGCGCAGTCGCTTCAGGGCCGCATGTTCGAGTCGACCTCCGCGCTTGGCGGCCTCGACGTGCAGCTGGTTTATTTCCGCGGGTTCGGCGAGTGCCGTGCCTCGCGGTTCGTCTCGGGCGGGCAGGGGCTCGCCGCACTTATGTCGAAGATTGATTGCCGCGGCGGCCATACGCAGATTCAGAAGGTGCTGCGTCACGTGCGCGACGAAGCCAAAGCCGCGCGCGTCGGAGCGCTGGTCTTTGTCGGCGATTCCATGGAAGAGCGGCTCGATGATCTCGCCGCGATTGCAGGCGAGCTGGGCCTCCTCGGCGTCAAGGCCTTCATGTTCCACGAGGGCGACAGCGTCGTTGCAGGCAGCGCCTTCAAGGAGGTCGCGCGTCTGACGGGCGGCGCCTATGCGGCGTTCGATACGAACGCGCCCGCACGCCTCGCCGCGTTGCTCGCCGCTGCCGCGGCTTACGCCGCCGGCGGGCGCCTTGCGCTCGAACGCAAAGCCGCCGAGGGTGCCAGCGAAGCGCGGCTCTTGCTTTCACAAATGCGCTGACGATTCCCGATGCCGCTCATCGCCGGTTTCCTGCTACTTTTTCTGCTCCTCTGGGGCTTGCGCAGTTTCACGCGCGTGCCGCCGGCACTGCTCGCCAAAATAGTCCGCCGCTTCGGCGGTTTCGCGGCGCTCGGGATTGGCGTCTTCCTGTTGGTACGTGGCGCCGTCGAACCGGGAATGGCTTTGCTCGGCGCCGGCCTGTGGATGCTCGGCTTCTTCCATTTGAAGGGCCAGATCGGCTTCCGCTCGATCGGCAAGGGCCGCCGCGCTTCGGGCATTTCACGGGTGCGCTCGGCGATGATCGAGATGGAACTCGATCACGCAACAGGCGCGCTGAGCGGCACGGTATTGGCCGGCTCGCTTGAGGGCCGCGCGCTGAATTCGCTGACCAGAACGCAGTGCGAAGCGCTGTGGCGATTGTGCCGGACCGACGATCCCGACGGTGCGCGGCTTTTAGAGCCGTATCTCGACCGCCGTTTCCCCGGTTGGAGTGAGGCAGGAGAGACGGATGCCAACCCGCGGCGGGCTTCCGGCGGCGATGGGCGGGCGCGGCGCGCGGGGAAGATGACGGAGGAGGAAGCCTATGAAGTCCTGGGGCTTCGGAAGGGTGCGACGCGGGACGATGTCGCGCGCGCGCATCGGGCGCTGATGAAGAAACTGCATCCCGACCACGGGGGCTCGACGGACCTCGCCGCGCGAGTCAACGAAGCCAAGGACATACTCCTGCGGCGCCATACCTGAACCCCCACCCGAACTCGAACACGAACTCAAACTTGCGGGACGCCGACGCCGGCGTCCGCGCTTAATTCTTGGTTGCGAAGCAAGAGAAGCCGGCGCGCTTCAGCGCCTGGCAGGCGGCTTCGGCACTGTCCTCCTCCAGTCCCGCAAAGCGCGCCCGCCACAGCGTCTCGTGCCCCTTCTGAATTTTCTCCGTGAAGGGGCGCGCGCGGCTGAGCGCGGCATGGCTCTCGCTTTTGGCGCGAACGAGCAGTTCCTGGGCTTTGGCGGCTTCATCGGTTGCGCCGATCTGGATCATCCAGCCAGCATTTTGCGGTCGCCCGGCATGCGCGACCGGCTCGTCTTCCGCGTTGGAGCGCAGAGCGGCGACGCGCACGGGCTCCACCTTGGCGATTTCCTGATGTATTTCCGGCTTTGCCGCCTTCGCAGCAGCTGGACCGGCCACCCAGCGCATTGAGGAGGGCGTCGCTGTCAGCCCTGCGCTAGCTGAGGCGGAGATCGGCCGGCCGGTCGAGCCGTCGAGAACTAGCCGGCCTTTCTGGCCAAGCGCGTCGTCAGGCGACGCTTTAGGGGTACCGGCAATGAACGCGGGCCGGGGACGCTCCTGGGCGACCGAAGGTGCCAAGGCGATGGGTGCGGCGGGCGGCGCATAGGCGGCGACTGTCGGCGGCTGCGCGCGATTGATGCTCTGAACGGATTCCGACCTGTCGACGGCGATCGCTTCCGGCCGAGCGAGCTGCCGGGGCGCCTCGATTCGTGGTGGTTCCGGCTTCGCTTCGGCGCGGCTCTCCGCAACGGGCTGCTCGGTGATGGCGAGCGCGGTACGCGAGCGAGCGCCCTCGCCGATATGATCTTCGATAAGGCCGGCCATGATGCGGTCGCGGCTCGCCCAAGAGGTGCCGCCGAGAACCACTCCGACGATCCAATGGCCATCGCGGTGGACGGAGGTCAGAAGGTTGAACCCTGAGGCACGCGTGTAGCCGGTCTTGATGCCATCCATCCCCTCGACCCGGCCGAGCAGATGGTTGTGGTTGCGCATGTAGCTGCGGCCATAGCGGAAGCTCGGGGTCGAGAAGTACCTATAATACCGGGGGAATCGCTCCTGGATCGCGCGGCCGAGGATCGTCAGATCGTGCGCCGTCGTGATCTGCTCGTCGTTCGGCAGGCCGGAAGCATTGGCGTAGTTCGTCCGCGTCATGCCGAGCGCGTGGGCTTTGCGCGTCATCATCTCGGCAAACGTGTCCTCGTCGCCGCCGATCTTCTCTGCAATGGCGGCGGCGATGTCGTTGGCCGATTTCGTGACGACCGCCTTGATTGCGTCCTCGACCTCGATCGTCGCGCCCGGGCGAAGCCCAAGCTTGGAGGGCGCCTGCGCGGCGGCGTGCGCGGAGATCTCGATGTCGGAATCGAGCCTGAGCTTGCCCTTCTCCAGCTGCTCAAACAGCAGGTAGAGCGTCATGACCTTGGTCACGGAGGCGGGGTGGCGAAGTTCGTTCTCGTTGCGGGCGTACAAAGTACGGCCGGAATTGCCGTCGACGATCATCGCCGCGAAAGCCGGCGAATAGCCGCCGCCGGTAGAGCGGGCTCGCGACGCATGCCGGGCGTGGCGGTACGAGCGCTGGACGTAATGCGCGTGGTGAGTGTGGGCGCGGTGGTATCCGCGATGCCGATGCCGTGCCTCGGCAGGGGTCGCGGTGACCGTCATCAGAGCGAGCGCCAGGGCCGCACCTCCGATCACCCCCTTCAGCAGCGTGCCGCGACCGCGTCTACCTAGACTCACCATTGCCGAGTGCCTCTCGATCTAGCCTCGGTCGCACGCACCGAAACAACACGGAGGCAGAAAATACGGTATGGCAGTTACTTGCGGGTTAAGCTCCGCCTAACGGAATCACTCGTATTCGAGCCGAATTGCTGCGGCGCAAAATACCCTTGACAAAATTGTGCGGTGCACCATATTGATCTCAACAGGCCGGGCACATCCGTGCCGCCTGCTGACAAGGCCCTCCGGGGCCAGCCCTCAAGGAGGACAACGATGTTCACCAATTTCGAAGAGATCCAGAAGCTTAGCAAAGACCATATGGAAGCGACGACCGCGGCTGCGGCGTCCGTGACCAAGGGCATCCAGGCGATCGCCGCCGAAACCGGCGAATATTCCAAGCGCTCGCTCGAGAGTGGCTCCGCCTATCTCGAGAAGCTGCTCGGCGCCCGCAAGATCGAGGACGCGGTGCAGATCCAGTCGGATTTCGCCAAGACCACCTATGAGGGCTTCGTTGCCCAGGCGACCCGCATCGGGGAACTCTATGCGAACCTCGCCCGCGAGGCGTTCCGCCCGGTCGAGAGCGCCTTCGCCAAGACGCAGTCAGCTGCTCGCTAATTCGGCGACACGCTCACCATCCATTCAGGTCTGAGTGAGTTTAAGGCCCGGCAATGCCGGGCCTTTTTCTTTTTCTGTGGCCGTTTACCGCTCCCGCCTTGTCTTCGCCGCGAAGCAAAAGAAATCTAGGCTTTCGCTCGGGGCGACTCCTCTCGCAGACACTACCCCTTGGTTCTGCGGGGATGCGGTATATCTGAGGCTGGGAGAACCTGCCGCAGTGAGTGACGAAACAAAAGCCGCTGAATTGTTGAAGTCGGCCCGCCGCGGGCCGCCTGCGCCGGAGCTTCGGGGGCAATTTGCTGGCCGCGCGGGTGCGAAGGCGGTGAGCCCGCCCACCGCGGCAAAGGAGCCGCGCCGCGGCAACGACGGCGGTAACCAATCCGGGACTGCCGTCATCACGCGGACCCGGACCCAGACCCGGCGTCCGAACATGTACCGGGTTCTGCTGCTCAACGACGATTACACGCCGATGGAGTTTGTCGTCGCGGTGTTGCGGCGATACTTCAACAAGGGGCCCGAAGAGGCGACACGCATCATGCTGCACGTCCACCATCATGGCGTCGGGGAATGCGGAGTCTTTACCTACGAGATCGCCGAGACCAAAGTGACGCAGGTGATGGACTATGCGAGGAAGCATCAACATCCCTTGCAATGCATTATGGAAAAGAAGTGAGCCGAACCACGACCAAACGCACCTTAACTGGCGCCGAGCACGAGCCACAGCACACGACGATCCGGAGCAAAGATGCCCTCCTTCTCACGTAACCTCGAACAATCGCTCCATCGTGCGCTTGCGGCGGCCAATGAACGTCACCACGAATACGCGACGCTCGAACATCTCCTGCTAAGTCTCGTCGACGATACCGATGCCGCCGCCGTGATGCGTGCCTGCTCGGTCGAGCTCGACGCGCTGCGCAAGAACCTGCGCGACTACATCGACCAGGAACTCGAGAACCTCGTTACCGACGGCCGTGAGGATGCGAAGCCCACCGCGGGCTTCCAGCGCGTGATCCAGCGTGCCGTGATCCACGTCCAATCCTCAGGCCGCGACGAAGTGACCGGCGCCAACGTGCTCGTCGCGATCTTCGCCGAGCGCGAGAGCCACGCCGCCTATTTCCTGCAAGAGCAGGACATGACGCGCTACGACGCGGTCAACTACATCAGCCACGGCATCGCCAAGCGGCCGGGTCTGACCGAGTCGCGACCTGTGCGCGGCGCCGAGGACGAGGCGGAGGCCAAGGGCGGCGACGAGCCCAAGAAGAAGGGCGACGCGCTCGAGGCCTATTGCGTCAACCTCAACAAGAAAGCCAAGGAAGGCAAAATCGATCCGCTGATCGGCCGCGACAGCGAGATCAACCGCACCATCCAGGTGCTGTGCCGCCGCCAGAAGAACAATCCGCTGTTCGTCGGCGAAGCCGGCGTCGGCAAGACCGCGATCGCCGAAGGCCTCGCGCGCCGCATCATCCACGGCGAAGTGCCGGACGTGGTGAAGAACGCGACCGTGTTCGCGCTCGACATGGGCACGCTGCTCGCCGGCACGCGCTACCGCGGCGACTTCGAGGAACGCCTCAAGCAGGTGATCAAGGAGATCGAGGCCTATCCGGGCGCGATCATGTTCATCGACGAGATCCACACCGTGATCGGCGCCGGCGCCACCTCCGGCGGCGCGATGGATGCGTCGAATTTGCTCAAGCCGGCGCTCGCCGGCGGCTCCATCCGCTGCATCGGCTCGACCACCTACAAGGAATACCGCCAGTATTTCGAGAAGGACCGCGCGCTGGTGCGCCGCTTCCAGAAGATCGACGTCAACGAGCCGTCGATCCCGGATGCCATCGAAATCCTCAAGGGCCTCAAGCCGTATTTCGAGGAATATCACAAGCTCAAATACACCAACGAAGCCATCAAGGCGGCGGTCGAGTTGTCGTCGCGGTACATCCATGACCGCAAGCTGCCGGACAAGGCGATCGACGTCATCGATGAATCCGGCGCGGCGCAGATGCTGTTGCCGGAGAGCCGGCGCAAAAAGACGATCGGCCTCAAGGAGATCGAAACG
>JAXDNJ010000029.1:0-5331 GCA_034669505.1 Methylobacteriaceae bacterium | reverse complement strand
CTTGCCGATACCGCCGGGGGATGGTTGATTGCGGTGTGCGGGAGAACCGCTCTATCTGGCCAACCGGTCCGGGATCGGACGCTGTCAACAAGGATAGTTCTGCGTATCCGGTGAATGCCGGGCGCCTGATGTTCAACACGGGAGGACATGCTTCATGGCCACGATAAACAAGCTCATGGTCGGCGAATCGCTCGTCGGCGAAGGCAACGAGGTCGCCCATATCGATCTGATCATGGGACCGCGCGGCAGCGCCGCCGAGACGGCGTTCGCCAACGCGCTGACCAACAACAAGGATGGATTTACGTCGCTTCTCGCGGTGGTCGCGCCGAACCTGCCGGTGAAGCCGAACACGATCCTCTTCAACAAGGTGACGATCAAGGACGCCAAGCAGGCGGTGCAGATGTTCGGCCCGGCGCAGCATGCGGTGGCGATGGCAGTCGCCGACGCGGTCTCCGAAGGCACGATTCCGGCGGCGGAGGCCGACGATATTTTCATCTGCGTCGGCGTGTTCATCCACTGGGAGGCGGCCGACGACAAGAAGATCCAGGAATATAATTACAAGGCGACGAAGGAATCGATCGAGCGCGCGGTCAAAGGCACGCCGAACGCCGCCACCGTGCAACAGCAGTACAAGACCGCAAAGCACCCGTTCGCCGCGGGGTGAGCGGATATCAACGGCACTGGCGTCATATCCGGTGCCGTCGAGAAACTCACGGCGGCTTGGGCGCGGGCTCCGCCAAGAGGCGATTGCGGACGAGCCAATCGAGTGCGCGCGACCAGGACTCGTCCGTATTGCCACGGAAATCCGCGCTCATCGCCTGCATGAGCCGATCATCCCTGGCATCGCGCAAATAGATGTTGAGGTTGAGGATCAGGTTCGAGACCTTCTGCACGGTTCCGGTCAGGGCGACGTCGGCGCCCGCCTCGCGTGCGAGGGTCGCGTCGCAGCCGCCGCAGGCTTGCAGGTTTTGCGCGTGGGCGCGATCGGTCACGGAGGCGATATCAACGACGGTATATCGATCTGATCCCGCGAATTTGGCGCGAAGCGCAGGCGCAAGACGTTCCAACCGCGCCTTCTCCTCGGGATTGGTTCCTTTCATCTGGCCCTCGAGGGATGTGTCGATCAACTCAAAGTCGAACACAGCGATGCGTCTCGGCTCAGCCGCCACGCCTGACAGAGGAAATAGGCACAAGAGGAATAGAAGGCGCGAGATCATGACCCTATCTTAGGGCTGGTTTCGTCGGGAGCAATTTGTATGGAGCATGCTTGCGTTATCGGATCGCCATCGCGGCACTTCTTCTGAGCCTCGCGAGTGCGGCGGCGCAGGCGCCGCGCGGACGCGATCAGGGCGACTGGCCATGCCGCCAAGCGAAGGTCGGCACCATCGCGCTCGCCAGCATCTGGGCCGGACCGCCGATAGATGGTACGCAGGACTGGCGGAGCGACCCGGAAGTATCGGCGCTGGTCGCGCGCGCCTCCGAACGACGCACGCCGCTCGAGGAAGCTCTATCCGCTATTGGCGACTATGCTAAGCGCCTCGCCCAGGATGGGAAGGACGCGAAACTGACGCAGCTCATGGCCGGTATTTTCGATCGGCTGAACGGCGAGCGTGACGCCGTCATCGCCGGGCTTGAACGCTACGGACACAAACAGAAGGACATGGCCGAGAGGGTGAAGTCGGAGGTCGAGGGGCTCAATGCGGCGCAATCGGAAACCAATGCCGATCAGCAGAAGATCGCTGACTTAGTCAATCGCCTGCAATGGGACACGCGCGTGTTCGAGGACAGGCGGCGCGGGCTCACGTATGTCTGCGAAACACCGGTGCTGATCGAGCAGCGGCTCGGCGCGCTTGCCCGCACCATTGCGGCTGCTCTGGAGTAGCTCACCGACGCAGCTCGGAACGCCGCTCCTCGAAAGGATGTCCCTCCTCAGACCAGCCCTCGGTGCCGTCGGGATACCAGATCACAGTCGTGTATCCCATTTGCAGCGCGCGTTTCGCCGCGTTCCAGGACATCCAGCAATTGCGCTGGCAGTAGAACAGCACCGCTTTGCTTTTGTCGCCGCCGCTCGCGCGCGCGAGGCTATCGAAGAAGTAGCGCTCGACCTCCGGGGCCAGTGCGCCATAGCCCGTATCGGGCAGCCACATGCTGCTCGGAATGTCCAAGCGCGGCTTGTCGCGCCACAGCACATTTTCCGGCAGATTGGCGGGACGCGGGGCTTGCGGCAGGACGTCGATAAAGATCGCAGCCTTGGCCGCCCACAGCCGGTGCGCTTCTGCAGTCGTAACTACGCGCGCCCCCGACAGAGTTGCAGGTGTCGGCGCCCGATAGTTGTCGAGGCGGTAATCGGAGGGTTCCGGTGGCGTCTCGATGTCCTCCGCATTCGCGCGCGGGGCGAATGCAGTACTCACCAGGACGCACAGCGCCGTGCGCCGCGTGCAGGCAAGCGGACTCATGGGTCCACTCGAACCGGCTTGTCCTGTTCGTCGAGAAGCGGCACGCCGTAGCTTGCGAGGAGCTGCTCGATCTCGCGCCGATTTTCAGAGATGAAGCGGCTGAGTTCGCGTTTCCAGCTCTGGTCCGAATGGCGCACCCCCATGGCGATGCGGTAAGCCATGCGCGGGCCACTCTTTTCCTTCACCAGCGGAACGACTTCCAAATCGAGTTTCGATTGTTTGGCGAAATAGCCGCCGATCGGACCCCAGAGGATCGCCACGTCGATGCCGCCGGCCTGAAGGTCCTTGAACATTTTGTCCGTCGATGAATCGAACCGTGTATCGATCACCAGCGGATAAGATCGGATCGACGGGAGCAGACCGTGCACCGCGAGATTTGTCGCAGGCGGCGTTCCCGCGATGATGCCGATCTTTTTGCCGCGCAGCCGCGGGTCTTCGAGCGACTCAATTCCATCAAGACCCGCATCTTTGCGCGCGATCAGGACATAGGCCGTGCGGTAATAGGGATTTGTCGGCTGGACTAAGTCATCGCCTTGCGGGTAACCCATGATGACGTCGCATTTATGCGCATTCAGCGTATTGCGGACGAAGCCGGTCGCTCCGGGATAGTACGTGTAGGCGAGCGTTTTGCCGAGTTTCTGCGCCAGCATCTCGGCAAGCTTGTTTTCGAACCCCTCACCTGCCTCGTTCGAGAACGGCAGATTGCGCGGATCGGCGCAGACGCGCAAAACTTTGGGATCGACGAGTTCGATCGAGAGGTCCGGCGCGCTCTCGTTCTGCGCCAATGCAGCTCGCGCTACGAGGCCGCACGTGGCGAAAACGAGAATAGCGGCTAACCGAGCGATACTCACAATGATTGGTCCAGACCGGGATCAGCTCGCCTTCATGCAATTCTCTTCGGCCTTGTCGAAGGCCGCGGGCTTATCCTCGTGCTTTGCCGGCCGGCCGCGTGCTACCGCGTCATTGGCACGCGCCCGCAGATACACGTAGATGTCGTCGAGGTAGCACATGACGTTTTTATTATCGGCGAAGGCGGGCATGACGTTTTCTTTGCCGGCGCTCGTGTTCTGCCTGCCGCCGACGACGATGCCGTAAAATTCTTCGTAGCTGAGCGTCTTCAGCGAATCAGAAAGCGCCGGCGCATAGCTCGAGCCCTCGCCATCGGGACCATGGCAGACATGGCATTCGGAGTGATAGCGGCGGAAGCCTGAATAGGTGTACCAATCGATGGCTTTATCGGGCCCAATGTTGTAAGTCGGAGTGCCCTTGGCATCCACGTATTTGCCATTGTCGTTCTTGACGGCCTTCGGATCGCCGCCGCCGTCCGCGAACACGGCAATCGGCATCAACAGGACGCTCCCGGCAAGCAGCGCCCCACACACGACATTCCGCATCAGGCGTTTCCTCTTACATCAGGCTTTTATCATGAGAACGCCCGGCGAGAGGCTTTAGCTCCACGCCGGGCGTTGTCGTTTAGTTATGCTTGATGCTCACTGCCCCACGAGGCCGAACACCGTCAGCTGGCCGCCAAGCGCCGTATAGTTCGACAGAGCCGCGTAGCCGCCGACCGCACCGAGACCATCCGTCGGGTTGGTCAGACCAGCCGCGAGACCGATGCCCGCCCAGCCGCCGACGCCCGAGAGGATCGCGACATATTGTTTGCCGCCATGCTCGTAGGTCATCACGTTGCCGATGATGCCGGAGGGAGTCTTGAACTTATAGAGTTCCTTACCCGTCTTGGCGTCGACAGCTTTGAGATAGCCTTCGAGCGTGCCGTAGAAGACAAGCCCGCCCGCCGTGGAAAGCGCGCCCGACCAGACCGAGAACTGCTCTTTG
This sequence comes from Methylobacteriaceae bacterium, assembly GCA_034669505.1. Taxonomy (GTDB): domain Bacteria; phylum Pseudomonadota; class Alphaproteobacteria; order Rhizobiales; family Beijerinckiaceae; genus JAFASC01. The sequence continues at coordinate 1,039 of JAXDNJ010000029.1, read as the reverse complement.
TTGGACCAGACGATCTTACCGGTCTTGCCGTCCCACGCGATGAAGTTGCCCATGTTGGTCTCGCCCTTCGGCGGGAACATGGACAGCGTCGCGCCGACATAAGGCTGGCCGGCGGTGTAGCTCACCTTGAACGGCTCGTAATCCATGCAGACATGATTCGTCGGCACGTAGAACAATTGCGTATCGGGTGAGTAGGCCGCCGGCTGCTCATCTTTGGTGCCGAGCGCCGCCGGGCAGATGTTCTTGGTGTTGACGTCTTGGCCCTGCTTGTCCGTCGAGTATTGGTCGAGGACGAGCGGACGACCATAGGTCTTCGAGCTCTTGTCCATGTCGACCTTGGAGGCCCAGTTCACCGCTGGATCGAATTTCTCGGCGACGAGGAGTTCGCCGTTGGTGCGATCGAGCGTGTAGCCGAAGCCGTTGCGATCGAAATGGGTGAGGAGCTTGCGTGCCTGGCCGCCGACGTTCTGGTCCGAGAGAATCATCTCGTTGACGCCGTCGAAGTCCCACTCGTCATGCGGGGTCATCTGATAGATCCATTTGACCTTGCCGTCATCCGGACTGCGCGCCCAGACTGCCATCGACCACCTGTTATCGCCGGGCCGCTGCTTCGGATTCCAGGTCGAGGGATTTCCGGAACCATAATAGAACAGGTTCAGGGCGGGATCATAGGAATACCAGCCCCACGTCGTTCCGCCGCCGATCTTCCACTGATCGCCTTCCCACGTGTTGGTGCCGGAATCCTTGCCGACCGGCTTACCGAGATGGGTGGTCTTGTCCGGATCGATCAGCGTGTCTGAATCCGGGCCCATCGAATAGCCGCGCCAAACTTGCTTGCCGTCCTTGATGTCATATGCCGTGACCGAACCGCGGACGCCGAATTCGCCGCCGGAAATGCCAACGATCACCTTGTCCTTAATGACGTGCGGCGCTGCCGTTCCGGTCTCGCCCTTGCTCGGATCGCCGTTCTTTGCGGTCCACGCCACCTTGCCGGTCTTGGCGTCGAGCGCAACGAGCATCGTGTCGGCCTGATACAGGA
>JAXDNJ010000028.1:0-18348 GCA_034669505.1 Methylobacteriaceae bacterium | reverse complement strand
CCTTGCGATAAGGCTCCAGAAATGCCGCCTGCGCCTGGTAGCTGTTGCTCTCGCCGATGCGGATCGCGTCTTGCGCTTGCGTGGCGCCCGCGCCCATCACGGCCGCGCAAGCGAAACCTAGGATGAACCTTGCTGTCTTCATCTCACCCTCCGACGCCGCGTGGCCTGCCAAGGCGCTGAGTCTAGCAAGCGGCGTGCCTTGAACGATAGCAATTTCGCCGCCGCTTGACCCGTCGCGGTCACGCTCGTAATTGTTAGTACACTAACGATCGGCCGCGCCGTGTAAAGCGGCCGACGCCCAGCGGAATCGCGCTGAGGACGGGCACTTGCCGCCCTCGAGGAGGCGCCGTGACCGAGATCCAATCGCCGCCCGACGACAAGATCCGCTGCGATGCCTGTCCGGTCATGTGCTACATCAAGCCCGGCATGCTCGGCGCCTGCGACCGCTACGCCAATCGCGACGGCGAGCTCATCCGCGTCGATCCCCACGTCCTGCTCGAGCGCACCGTCGTTGAAGGCGGCGCCGTCGTGCCGTTCCTCGAACAAGCCGCGGACTGGGACGGCGACATCCTCGGCGCGCCGACGACATTCGTAACCGCGATCGGTGCCGGCACGACCTACCCCGATTACAAGCCGGCGCCGTTCATCGTCTCTTCGCAAGTCGATGGCGTCGACATGGTGACCGTCGTCACGGAGGGCATCTACTCCTATTGCGGGGTCAAGCTGAAGATCGACACGGACCGGCATCTTGGGCCCGAATGCGCGACGGTGCGCGTCGCCAGCGAGCCGGTCGGGCATGTCACGACCGGCGAATACGGCTCGCAGATGCTGTCGCTGGGCGGCGTCAATCACCTGACCCATGGCGGCAAGAAAGAGGGCCGCGTCACCTGCGAGGCGCTGCTCGATCTTTGCAACGGCAAGGCGGTCGAGATGGCGATCGACGGCGGCTCAAGCGTGATCGTTCAGGCTGGGTGCCCGCCGATCGTCAACGGCGCGATGGAAGAGCGCATGCGCGTCGGCTGCGGTTCGGCAACGATCGGCATGTTCGCCAAACAATGGTTCGGCAAGGTCGACGAGGTGGTGGTCGTCGACGATCACATCACCGGCGTGCTCTCCGAGCACCAGGCGGGCAAGGTGCTGGGCATCACCGATACCGGCATCAAGATGAAGGGCCGGCGCTCGACGCCCGGCCGCTATTTCCATGTCGCCGAGCCAGGCGCCGGCTGGGGCGGCACCAATGTGATGGACCCCCTGGAGATCGTTGCCGGCTTCGATGCGCGCAAAGGCGCGCGGCCGGGATTGCGGATGCTGATGGTCTCGACCACCGGCGAGCAGCACGCCTATTACGAGCTCGACGAGGCGCTCACGCCCGTGCAGCGCGATCTGCCGGGCGCGCTCGTCGAATCCGTCGAGCGCATCAAGGAGAATTGCGAGCCGGCGTTGTGTACCGTTCTGTTCATGGGCGGCGCCGGCGGGTCGCTCCGTGCCGGCGTCACCGAAAATCCGGTGCGGCTCACGCGCTCCGTTAAGGAGGCGCTGACGACCGTTACCGCGGGCGGCGCGCCCGTCTATGTCTGGCCGGGCGGCGGCATCACCTTCATGGTCGACGTGACGCTGCTCCCCGAAAACTCCTTCGGCTATGTGCCGACGCCGGCGATCGTCGCGCCGATCGAATTTACACTGCGGCTGGCCGATTACGCCGCGCTTGGGGGACACATGGATCATGTGCGCCCGCTCGAAGAGGTGCGTCGCGAGCAGGGCAAGAAGCAGATTGAAATGCCGTCGCGGCCGGGCGAGGATTGGCCGATGCGATCGCCGCGTGCGAGACTAATGTGAACGCGCACGCACAGATTTGGGCGCCCAATTGCCGCGCGCAGGTCGCGTTTCTGCCGGGCGGACGGCTCCATCTCAATGACGGGCCGATCGATCTTGTAATCGGCGCGTTCGGGGCGGCGGGTGCAGTCAAAGTTGCTTATGCCGCCGCGACCCGGCGCTTCACCACGATTTTGGACGAACTCTGTGAAGAGCTGCCGCTGTTGCGCAGTGAAATGCTGCCGTCGAGCCCGGTGCCGAGCGGACCGACCGCGCAGCGCATGGACGCGGCGGTGCGGCCGTTCGCGAAAAATTGTTTCATCACGCGGATGGCTGCGGTCGCCGGTGCGGTCGCAGACGAGATCCTTGACGCGATGCTCGCCGCCGTCGAACTCGACCGCGCTTACGTCAACAATGGCGGCGACATCGCCGTGCATCTTGCAGCAGGACAATCCTTCGCGATCGGCATGGTCGACCGGCCGGATCGCCCGGGATTATTCGGACAGGCGCGCATTGCTGCAAGCGATGGCATCGCCGGCATTGCCACGAGCGGGCGGCACGGCCGCTCTTTTTCTCTCGGCATCGCCGATGCGGTGACGATCCTCGCTACGAATGCAGCCGCTGCCGACGCCGCAGCAACCATTGTGGCCAACGCTGTCGATCTGCCGGATCATCCCAATGTTACGCGCGTGCCCGCATGCGATCTCGATCCGCAGAGCGATCTCGGCTCGCGGCTCGTCACGCGCGATGTGGGATTTCTATCGCCTGAGGAAATCGCGCAGGCGCTGTCCCGCGGGGAGGCCGAAGCGCAGCGCCTCCTTCGCGCCAACCACATCAGCGCCGCGGCTCTTCACCTGCGGAGCGAAACGCGATTGGTCACACTGCCTCAGCTCGTCTCGTCATTTGCGGAAAGCCCGCTTGTCGCCGCCGAGTCCAACTAACTCGCCCCCACCTCCTCCGTCGTCACCCTAAACTCCACCAGCGCGCCCGAACCGAAAGTGAGCGTCAGCGGCACGTCGGCGGCATCGCGGCCGCGCGCGACCAATATCCTGCCGATGCGCGGATCATTGTTGCGCGGATCGAAAATGTGCCAGCGATCGCCGAGGAAGACCTCGATCCAGGCGCCGAAATCCTGCGGGGCGTAAGGCGGCGGCAGCCCGATGTCGCTGATATATCCGGTGCAATAGCGCGCCGGGATGTTGAGGCAGCGGCAAAACGCGAGCGCCAGATGCGCATAATCGCGGCAGACGCCGCGCTTCTCCTCGAAGGCCTGCGCCGCCGTGCGCGTCGGCCGTGAATGCGCGTAGCCGAAGGTAATGTGATTGTGGACGTAGTCGCAGACCGCCTGGACGCGGGCCCAGCCGAGCGGCGTATGGCCGAACAGGTTCCAGGCGATATCGGAGAGGATGTCGGTCTCGCAATACCGGCTGCCGAGTAGGAAGAGCACGCTGTCGGACGGCAGGTTTTGAACTAGGCTCTGCGCGGCGCTCGGGTCGGCCGCGTCCCACAGGCCGCTGTCGCGCACCACCGTCTCGGTCTTCAGCGTGAACCGTCCGGCCGGCGCGACCAGACGATTGCACCAGTTACCGAAAGTGTCGCGATATCCATCGACCGGCACCGAGGGTGAAGTAACCAAAAAGTCCGGGTGCTCCATGTCGGAGACGCGCGACGAATGGACGTTGAGCGTCGCGATGACAGGCGTGACTTGCGGAAACTCGTAGGTCATCTCACAGCCGACAAGAATCCGCATCATCGCTCCAAGGCCGCAGGCAAGCTTGTCGCCCCCGGCATTTTTGCGCCGGGGCTTCTCGATCTCAGCAAGGATGGCGCCAAGTGCCAGAGATGCAGCTAGCTATCCCGCGTAGGCGAGATCGCCGCGCTCTTTCGAAAACGCCGGATCGTACTTGCGCAGGAGCAGCACGGCGATCAGCGCCAGAACGGCCGCAAGCGACAGCCACAAAGCCGGGCTTGCCTTATCGCCTGTATATTTGACCAGGAAAGTCGCCACCGCGGGCGTCATGCCCCCGAAAATCGCGGTCGCAAGTGCAAACGCGATCGAGAAGCCGGAGGTGCGCACTTTGAACGGCATGATTTCCGTGAGCAGCGGGATCATCGCACCGTTGTAGACGCCGAAGATGAACGAGAGGAAGAGTTCGACGATCAGCAGCCGCTCGAAGGACGGTGCCGAGACAAGCCACATCAGCGCGAGGTATGGCGTCAGAATCGCCAGCACGGACAAGGCCAACAGCACCGGACGCCGGCCAATCCTGTCCGAGAGAGCACCGCCGATCGGCAGCCAACAAAAGTTCGAGGCACCGACACAGATCGTCACCAGCAGCGCGTCGCGTTCGGCGAGGTGCAGCACTTCCTTGCCGTAAGTCGGCGTGTACGCGGTCGAGAGATAGAAGCAGGTCGTCGTCAGCGTCGACATCATCGCGCCGAGCAAAATGATGTACCAATTGTCGCGCACCAGCCGGGCAATCTCGCTGCCGGTCGGGTGCGTCTTCTGGCTGGCGAAGACTTCCGTCTCCTTGAGCGAGGTCCGGAAGAACATGATCAGCGGAATGATCAGGCAGCCGATGATGAAGGGAATGCGCCACCCATATGCAAGCATGCTTTCCGGCGGGAGAAGCAGGCTCAGGACGAAGCCGAGCAGCGACGCCAGGATCACCGCCACCTGCTGGCTTGCCGATTGCCACGAGCAGTACAAGCCCTTGTTGCCCGGCGTTGAGATTTCCGCGAGATAGATCGAGACACCGCCGAGTTCGACGCCGGCGGAGAAGCCCTGCAAAAGCCGGCCGATTACGACAAGTATCGGGGCCGCGACGCCGATTGTCGCGTAGCCGGGCGTGAGCGCGATCGTCACGGTGCCGATCGCCATGATGCCGAGCGTGACTATCAAGCCAATCCGGCGGCCGCGTTTGTCAATAAAGGCGCCGAGAAAGAACGCGCCGAGCGGGCGCATCAGGAAACCGGCGGCGAACGTGGCGAACGTTGCCATCAGCGAGGCGAAGGGGTCGCTCGAGGGGAAGAAGGTCGTCGCGATATAGCGTGCGTAATAGGCGAAGACGAAGAAGTCATATTGTTCGAGGAAATTGCCGCTGGCGACGCGAAGCACGTCCTTGATTTTTTCCCTGCGTTGTTCCGGCGTCAGCATCGTTTCCTCCCCCAATCTTTTGACTTATTTATGGGCGCGACCCACCCTGCCCGGTGACTGCCGCCGAAGCGGCAACCACGGGAACTTGCGGATCGTGCAATGCCCGGCTCTCCTTGGCGTAACGGATCAAAGCCGCGAAGCGGTAAAGCCCGTGAACGAACTTACCATAGGGCATGGTGATAAAGAACGCGAACACGAAGCCGAGGTGGACGGCAAGCAGGATGCCCATCGCCGGGCCGCTGCGCAAGACGAGCAGTGCCAGCCCGGTCAGGCTTGTCAGGAACAGCATGGCGATAAAGGCGATGTCCATGCCGAGGCGCGGCTTGTCGAGCATGTCGGGATCGCGGCGCAGTTTGGCCGAGAGGAGGCCGGCCGGGCCGATGAGGAGGCCGATGCCGCCGACCGTGCCGAGCAGGACGGGGAGCTCGTACCAGGCATAAGGCGCCTCGCGTCCGAGATAATGGTAGAGGCTCGCCGCCGACGTCGAGGCGAAGCAGAGGAGAAATCCGTAGAAGGTCAGATGATGGTAGATGCGGCGGCGGTCGGTCGGGCGCTCATCCTCGTTGAAGCAGCCCATCTTGCCGCCTTCGAGGTAGCGCAGGCGGAACGTGTCGCGCACCGCTTCGAGGAGGGGACCTGAGCGCGTCAGTGTCTGCATCGGCTCGCCGATGTCGCGCCAGAAGATCAGCATCTCCATCGCCATCGCGACGATCGCGTAGACAAAGGCGGCGCCGAACAGAGCGACCATCGCGCGATGCGGCATCAGCTTGAAGAAAGCGCCGGGGCCGGTGTTGATGCCGAAGAGGACATACGGGTCCTGCCATCCGACAAAGGCCAGCACGAAAGCGGCAACGCACGCCGCCGCAACGAGGCTGATCGCCAATCCGTTGCGCGCAAACATCGGCGCAAACGCGCGCGGCCAGGTGTAGGCGGCATATGAGTCCGCGCGCGCTTTCGCCAGCACGCGCGGCACATTGACGTTGAACTCATGCGGCGGCGCGAACTGGCAATCGTAGTAGCAGGCGCCGCAGCCGTGACAGAGATTGGCGAGGTAATTGAGATCGCCATCCGGGAAGGCGCGGCGCATCTCCATCGCCGGGAATACCGCGCACAGGCCCTCGCAATAGCGGCAGGAATTGCAGATCGTCATCAGGCGGTCGGCTTCGGCCAGCGTTCCAGTTGCGTGCACGCTTTCAGTTGCGGACATTTTTCGCCGCCTCCCGCCCCGCGATGCGCCCAAAGACGCTGCCGATCGTCATGCCGATCCCCGCGGCGTAACCGCGGCCGAGCACATTGCCGGCCATGATCTCGCCCGCCGCGAACATATTGGCCGCGGGCCTGCCGTCCTTCATCAGCATGCGGGCGTCGCGGTTCACGCGCGTCCCGAGATAGGTGAAGGTGATGCCCGGGCGCACCGGGTAGGCGTAGAGCGGCGGCGTCTCGATGCGCCGCGCCCAATGCGATTTCGGTGGCGAAATACCTTCGGTGCGGCAATCGTCCAAAATCTTATCATCGAACGTGCCGGGACGCACCGCCGCGTTGAATGTTGCGACGGTTTTTTCGAGGGCGTCCGGATCAAGTTCGAGCTTGCCCGCGAGTTCCCGAATGCTCTGCGCCGCGATCGGCGGAAAGCACGACGGCATGAACAGTGTCAGCGAGCGTGCATCGAAGATGATGTAGGCGATCTGATCGGGCTGCGCGGCGACGAGCCGGCCCCAGATCGCGTAGCGCTTCGGCCAGATGTCCTCGCCCTCGTCATAGAAGCGCTCGCATTTCTTGTTGACGACGATGCCGAAGACGACGCAGTCAAGCCGCGTGATGATGCCGCCGTCGAATTTCGGCGCGCGCGCGTCGATCGCGACCGCATGGCACTGCGTGGGATCGCCGATCTCCTGCACGCCTCTTTCGATCAGCATTTTCAAAACGGTGCCGCGATTATACGGCGTGCCACGGATCAGGAAATTGTCGGCGGGTGGTCCCCAATATTGCTTCAGCCATTCGATGTTGGCTTCAAAGCCTCCGGCGGCCGCGATCAGCGCTTTCGCACGAATGAATTCAGGTCCGGCGCCGTTCTTCACGGTGGCGGACAAAAACATTCCGTCTTCGATATCAAAATCGGTGACCTCCGAATCGTAGCGGATGTCGACCCCGAGTTTTTCGGCCGTGAGATAAAGCGCATTCAGCATCGAGCGGCCGCCGCCGAGGAAAAACGAGTTTGTGCGACCCAAACTCAACGTACCACCGAGCGAAGGCTGGAAGCGCACGCCTTGCTCGGGAATCCAATTCAGGATTTCCTTGGATTGACTGATCATGAAGCGGGCGAGGTCTTCGTCGGTGTGGCCCTGCGTCACGCGCAGGAGATCGTCGAAAAATTCCGCTTCCGAATAGGGCCCGCTCAGCGTCTCGGTCGCGGCGTCGTGGGCGCAGCGCATATTGCGGGTATGACGCGTATTGCCGCCGCGGTAAAACTTTGGCGCACCTTCGAGCACCAGAACGGACGCGCCAGCACGCCGCGCGGTGATCGCAGCGCAGAGCGCCGCGTTGCCGCCGCCGACGACGAGAACGTCGTGTGATGTCTCGGAAGCTTCCACCCAGCACCCGTATTTGTCTTTGGAGTGTGGCGGCGGAGGTTCGTTCGTCAAGCGGGGACACGCTTGCGCGGCGCGGCGGCGCGCGATGCAGGCGCTTTCGCTTTCGGCAACGTCTGCCTGAGCTTGCCGATCTCGGCCCAGGGATCGGAGCCGAGCTGCGCCATGCGGTTCTCGATATTGCCCAGTGTGTAGACATCGGCGGCGGTGAGGCTCGGCAACTCCTCCCAGGCAAGCGGCGTCGCAACGCCCGCTTCTGCGCGGGCGCGGGACGAATATGGCGTAATCGCCGTCGCGCCGCGGCCGTTGCGCAGATAATCGACGTAGATTTTGCCTTTGCGTTCGCGCTTCGTCACCGTCGAGGTGTAACGAAGCGGCGCATCCCGCTCCATGGTTTCCGCGACGACGCGGCAGAAATCCTTGGCTTCATCCCAGCCGGCGGAAGGCGTCAGCGGCACCACGACGTGCAGGCCTTTGCCGCCGGATGTCTTGACGAAACTTTCGAGCCTCATTGCCGCAAGTCGCGCGCGGATTTCGTTGGCGCCGGCGATCATGTCGGCGAAGGCGACACCCTCGCCGGGATCGAGATCGAAGATCAGGCGATCGGGATGTTCGAGATCGTTGCCGGTCGAGCCCCAGGGATGAATTTCGAGCGCGCTCGCCTGCACGAGTGCGAGCAGGCCTTCGAGATTGGATACGCTGACCAGTTTCTCGCCGTCCTTCGGATCTCGAATGAGATCGATGGCGCGATCCATCCCTTTCCATTCGTGCTTCTGGAAGAAACAGCCCTGCGCAATGCCGGTCGGGCAGCGCACCAGACTTAAAGGCCGCTTGACAATATGCGGTTCGATCCACTCCCAGACGCTGACGTAATAGTCGGCAAGGCCTTGTTTGGTGATGCCGGCTTCCGGCCACAGCACGCGATCAGCATGCGTGAGATGGATCGCCGGCATCTGCCGCGCCGGCTTGGGATCGCTGACGCGACCGGTACTTTCGCGCACGACCTCCTGCGGCGGCTTGTCTTCGCGCAAGCCCTTGAATGCGGCCTGCCGTATCTGTCCGCCGGCAGTCCAGCCGCGGAAGGCGACTTCCATGACGCGTTTCGGCTCGACAAACCGCGCGTCGCGCCGCGCCTCGGCGGGCAGCGGATCGGGAAACGGCGGCTTCGGCACGCGGTCGGGATCGAGCAGCTTGAAAAGCTGCTGCGCGGCTTTCATTGAATAGCCGGTGCCGACACGGCCGGCATGCATGAGCTTGCCTTTGTCATCGTGATAGGCGGCAATGAGCGAGCCAATCGCCTTCGAGGAGATGGTCGAAGGCACGTACCCAGCAACAATGAACTCCTGACGATCGGAGCATTTGGCCTTGAGCCAACCCTTGGCGCGTCCGCTGCGATAAGGTTCGTCAACGCGCTTGGAGACGATGCCTTCGGCGCCGAGCCGGCAGACATGCTGCAACAGGCGATCACCGCCGACGTCGAAATCGCTGCTGTAGCGGATCCGGCCTTTGTCGCCCTGAGAGGCGAGCAGGTCGGCCAGCACGCGCTTGCGTTCTTTCAGCGGCACGCCGCGCAGGTCGTAGCCGTTGATGTGCAGGAGATCGAAGGCGTAGAAGACGATCGCGTCGGCGCGGCCTTCGCTCAGCGCGGCCTGCAAGCCGGAGAAATCCGAGATGCCGGCGGCATCCTCGACCAGCGCTTCACCGTCGATGAGCGCGGTGTCCACCGGGAGTGTCGCGAGCGCATTGGCGATGCCGCGGAATTTTTCCGTCCAATCCAGACCGCGGCGCGTGCGCAAGGTGACGCGGCCCTGGTCCATCTCGGCTTGCAATCGATAGCCGTCGAACTTGATCTCGTGCAGCCAGCCGGTGCCGCTCGGCGGACGCTCGCTGAGAGAAGCAAGATAAGGCTCGACGAAACCCGGCAGCTTACTTTTGCGCGCGCCTTTGGGGATTTTTAGATCGAGCGCTGGCGCTTTTTTTTTAAGCGGAACGGATTTGCTTGTCTTTGCCGGTGCCGCCTTCTTCTCCGCCGCCACAGGTTTCGCCTTTGCAGCCGGCGCCTTTACCGGCGCTTCCAAGGGCATTTTCGCGCGCTCGCCCGGCGACAGCGCTTTCTTCTTGGCCGCGGCGGGGGAGTCGGTCCGGTTCGATTGCCACACATCGCTGCCCGCATCCGCCGCGACCTCCTCGATCGATCGACTGGTCTTCGCCGATTTCGGCTTCTCCTCCAAAATATCGGGATCGCCGGCGTGACGCGCCGCGTCATCGTCAGATTTTATGAGCAGCCAGTTGTCGTTCTTCTCGCGCGGGCGCGGCTTCAGCCGCACCAGATGCCACCGGCCTTCCAGTTTTGTGCCCTTGAGGGCGAAATCGAGATGGCCTTTGGCGAGCCCTTTATGCGGATCGCCTTCCGGCGTCCAGGTGCCGCGATCCCACACGAGAACCGCGCCACCGCCATATTGGCCCTTCGGGATATTGCCTTCGAAATCTCCGTAATCCAGCGGATGGTCCTCGGTCTGCACCGCGAGACGCTTCTCGCCGGGCACGAGGCTTGGGCCGCGCGTGATCGCCCAGCTCTTCAGAACGCCGTCGAGCTCGAGCCGGAAATCGTAGTGCAGCCGCGTCGCCGCATGTTTTTGCACGACGAAGGAGAAGCCGGCGCCTTTCGCCTTGCGGCCGCGCGGCTCCGACGTGATGCCGAAATTTCGCTTCTCGTTGTAGGTTTCGAGGCCCTTGGCCAAATCCTGACCCCGCCGGACCTAGCCCGCCTTGCGCGCGTGCGACTTCGCCGACGCGCGGCCGCGCGCCGTGCGCGGGGCCGCCGGCCGTGCGCGCTCGCTCGATTTCGACGCGGCTTTCCGCTCGCTCGCCTTGCCTTTGCCGCCCTTCTCCGCGCTGAGGCTGCGTTTCAGCGCGTCCATGAGATTGACGACGTTGCTCGGTTTCGGCGCAGCCGGCGTTGGTAGCGGCTTGCCGGCGCGTTTGGCGCGGATCAGGTCGACCACGGCATCCTGATAGCGGTCCTTGAACTCGCTCGGATCGAAATGCCCGACCTTGGTGTCGATGATATGCGAGGCGAGATCGAGCATGTCCTTCGCGACTGTCTTGTTCGTGATCTCGTCGAAATAGGTTTTGTCGTCGCGAACCTCGTAATTGTACCGCAACGTCGTGCCGGCGAGGCCTTTGCCACGCGGCTCCAGCATGATGATGCGCTCGCGGCCATAGAGCACGACACGCGCGAGCCCGACCATGTCGCGCTTGCGCATCGCCTCGCGAATCACCGCGAACGCCTCGGCGCCGACTTCATCATCCGGCACGATGTAATAGGCAGAATCGTAATAGACCGGATCGATCTCCGAACGCGGCACGAAATGCTCGATCTCGATCGTGTGCGTGCTCTCGATCTGGACGTCCTTCAATTCCTCGGGCTCGAGCAGCACGTAATCGTTTCGCGCGACTTCGTAGCCCTTGACGCGATCGGCGGACTCGACGAGGTCGCCGGTCTCGGCGTCGATATATTGCTGCTTCAGACGGTTGCCGGTGCTGCGGTTCATCATGTGGAACGAGATGCGCTCGCTCGAACTCGCGGCGGGGTAGAGAGCGACCGGGCAGGAGACCAGCGCCAGCTTCAAGTAGCCCTTCCAGTTCGGCCTCGGTGCCATGGCTCATCCCTTTGACGCAGAACGCGGAACGCGACCTTTGAGCGAATCAACGTGGCGGGAGGGGCACAGTTCCGCTGTCGCGCTTAAGCCGCTCCCCTTGGAGATGCTGCGGCGCAGCACCTGATTAACAAATGCGAACCAGCGAGCCTCTTCATCGTTATAGGCACGCTTGGCGGTGCGGCCGGGCTGCTCCGGCCAGGAGAAAAGATGAAGATCGCGCAGGTTGCGCCTCTGTACGAGGCGGTTCCGCCCAAGCTCTATGGTGGCACCGAGCGGATCGTGTCCTTTCTCACCGAGGCGCTGGTCGAGCTCGGTCATCAGGTGACCCTGTTCACCAGCGCCGACGCGAAAAGCCGGGCCGAAGTGGTGGCCGTCCGAGATCAGGCAATCCGGCTCGACCCAGCGCCGCTGAAATCCGACGTCGCGGCGCACCTGCTGATGATGAGCGAAGTCCGCAAGCGGACGGACTCATTCGACCTGATCCACTTTCACACCGATCTGATCCACCTCCCGTTCTTCGAGAGTATCGCCTCGCGCACGGTCACGACGTTGCATGGCCGTCTCGATATCAAAGGCCTCGCCGACGCCTATCGCCGCTGGCCGCAATATCCGCTCGTATCGATTTCCGACGCGCAGCGGCGGCCCTTCACCGGCGTGCGGTGGGCGCAGACGGTCCACCACGGGGTCGACAGCCGGCTGTTTGCGCCTGTCGATAACCCGAAGGGCGACTACCTCGCTTTTCTCGGGCGGATCTCTCCGGAAAAACGCGTGGACCGGGCAGTCGAGATTGCGCGGCACCTGGGAATGCCGCTGCGAATCGCCGCGAAGATCGAGATCTTGGACGAGCACTATTATGAGAGAATCAAGCCGATGCTGGACGAACCGGGCGTCGAGTTCGTCGGCGAAATTAATGACGACCAGAAATCCGATTTCCTCGGCAATGCCGCGGCCTTGCTGTTTCCGATCGACTGGCCGGAACCGTTCGGCCTCGTGATGATCGAGGCGATGGCTTGCGGGACGCCCGTCATCGCTTGGAACCACGGCTCCGTGCCGGAGGTCGTCGATGACGGGATCACCGGCTTTATCGTCACAAGCGTAGACGAAGCCGTGAAAAATATAGAACGTGCCCGCTATCTCCCGCGGAAGAAGATTCGTGCCGTGTTCGAGGAGCGCTTTTCAGCCACAACCATGGCGCAAAACTACGTGCGACTCTACGAAAGCCAGCTCGCGACGTCGAGCAAGCGCGAAGTCGCCGCTTAGCAACTCAAGCTCACGTCCCATGAGGCGATCGCACTATGGATGAGCCCGCGAACACGTCGGCGCTCGACAAGCAAGGACCGGGCTCGGCAACCGGCGGCGCCCCCGCTGCGTCAAGCGGCGAGCCGCGCGTCCCGTTGCGGCTGTTCGCCCTGAAACACGGCGACACGTTTCTCGTCGCGGACGCTAACGGCAACGTTCTCGGCGAAGGCGACGGCATGTTCCGCGACGATACGCGGGTTCTGTCCTATTGGATCCTGACGGTCGGTGGAAAACGGCCGGCATTGCTTAGCGCGGCACTCAGCCAGGACAATTCCCTGTTCACCTCGCACCTGACCAACCGGCCTCTGCCGCCGCTGGGTGGGCAATCGCTGCCGCAGGGTGTGATCCACGTCGAGCGCCAGCGCCTCATTTTCGAAGGTGCTCTCTACGAGCGCATCACTCTCAGCAATTTCGGGCCGTCGGAGACGCATGTCCCGCTGGAAATCGAATTCGACGCAGATTTCCGCGACATGTTCGAGGTGCGCGGTGTCAGCCGCCGCGCGCGCGGCTCGTTCCTCGATCCGGAAGTCGGCCCGACCTCGGTTTGTCTGCGCTATCGCGGCCTCGACGGCCTCGTTCGTCAGTCCTGCACGAGCTTCTCGCGCGCGCCGCGACGGCTCACTGCCCGCAAAGCAGAATTCACGATCCGTTTGAGACACGCGGCTTCGACCTCCCTCTATATCGAGAGCGCGCCGCAGACCGGCGGGGTGCCATCACGCGACCGCTTCCGTGCCGCGGCCGCGCGTGCGCGTTACGGCATGCGCAGCAAACGCCGCCAGGGCGCGACGATCCACACCCATGAGCGCGTGTTCAGCGACTGGATCGAGAAATCGCGGGCCGATCTTGCGCTGCTGACGACGGAGTTGAAGACCGGGCCCTTCCCCTACGCGGGAATACCTTGGTTTTCGACGCCGTTCGGACGCGACGCCATCATCACCTCCCTGCAGATGCTGTGGCTCGATCCTGCGCTTGCCCGCGGGGTGCTCGCGTTCCTCGCCGCGAACCAGGCCAAGGAGCGCTCTGCCTTCCAGGATTCCGCGCCGGGCAAGATCATGCACGAGACCCGCAAGGGCGAGATGGTCGCGCTGCACGAATTGCCCTTCGGCCTCTATTACGGCGGCGTCGACACGACACCTCTCTTCGTGATGCTCGCCGGCGCCTATGCCGAGCGCACCGCCGATCTTGCCTTCATCGACACGATCTGGCCGGCGCTCCTTGGCGCGATGACTTGGATCGAGGGCGACGGCGATTCCAACGGCGATGGGTTTGTCGACTACCTGCGCGCGGAAGAAAGCGGTCTTGCCAATCAGGGCTGGAAGGACAGCCACGATTCGGTCTTCCACGCCGACGGCAGCGATCCCGCAGGGCCGATCGCGCTGATCGAAGTTCAGGGCTATTGCTTCGCGGCTTTCCGCGCCATGGCCGCGCTCTCGGCACGACGCGGTGACCCTGAGCGAGCGGCACATTGGAACGCTGAAGGGGATCGTCTGCGCGATATGACCGAGAGCCGCTTCTGGATGCACGAGAATGGCCTCTACGCCCTCGCGCTCGACGGCAACGGGCGCCCCTGCCGGGTGCGCAGCTCGAATTCCGGGCAATTGCTGGCGACCGGACTGCCGTCGCCGGAACGGGCGCGATCGGTCATCGACAATCTGCTCACCGGCCCATTCAATTCGGGCTGGGGAATCCGGACGCTCGCCGAGGGCGAGGTGCGCTACAATCCGATGTCCTATCACAACGGGTCGGTATGGCCGCACGACACGGCGCTTTGCGTTGCCGGCATGGCCCGCTATGGGGAGCGCGCCGGCGTGGTGCGCATCCTCGACGACATGTTCGAAGCGGCCGTGCGATTCGAGATGCGGCTGCCGGAGCTTTATTGCGGTTTTGAGCGCCGCGGGCGCGGCGATGCGCCGGTCGCCTATCCCGTCGCCTGCCTACCGCAGGCCTGGGCGTCGGGCTCGCTGTTCATGCTTTTGCAGGCAGCGTTGGGGATTTCCATCTCGGCCTGGCGGGAGGAAATCCGCATCCACGATCCGCGGCTGCCGACCGGCATTGAGAGCCTCGAAATCCGCAACCTCGCGGTCGGGAAGAAGGTGGTGAACTTGACGTTCCAGCGCGTCGGCGCCGGCGTCGTTGCATATTCAGATCAGCATTTCGACGGGCTGGTGCCGATCATGCTGCGCGCGTGAGTGCGTGCTGACGAGACTTGCGTCGCTGTTCTTCTGTCGGGGCGATAGGCTGGCGTGCCTTGCTCGCTCCGGCTAGGACGCGGACTCATTAAGCCGCAGCCACAACCTGATTGATGCGAGTTGGACGAAGGCAAGGTAGTTGGCGGCGAGCCTATCGTAGCGCGTCGCCACCCGACGACATTGTTTGATCCTGTTAAAGAACCGTTCGACCCGGTTGCGCGCGCGATAGAGATACGGGCTGAAGCAGATCGGATCGCTACGGTTGCTTTTCGGCGGGATGTTGGCCCACGCGCCCTCTTCATGGCAAGCTCTCGAATCCAGTCGGCGTCATAGCCACGATCGGCAAGCAGCATCGACCCGGATTTCAGACGAGACAGCAAGTGCCCGGCAAGTCGAACGTCGTGAGCCTCGCCAGGGCTCAATGCCAGCCGTACCGGCAGACCATTGCTATTGACCGCCGCATGAATTTTGCTCGTCAAGCCGCCGCGTGATCTTCCCATCGATTGGCGCTGGTTCTTTGTGATGCAGGCTCCGTGCTGATGCACGCGGACAATCGAGGTATCGATCATCTGGACAGCGGCATCGTAGGATGCGGCAAGTGCGTCTATGATGCGGCCCCAGACACCAGCCCGCCGCCAGCGGACGAAGCGGTTGTAGCAAGTGGTGTACGGCCCAAACGCCTCGGGCAGATCACGCCAGGGTGCTCCGGAGCGCAAGACCCAGAAAATGCCATTGAGGACACGGCGGTCGTTCACCCGGGGAATGCCACGCGGCTTGTTCGGCAGCATCGGCTTGATGGCAGTCCATTCATAGTCCGCGAGTTCGTAGCGCATGATTCGAGCCCCAGTTCGGGAGTTTGAATCATGGCAGTCTGGCCGAAAGCAACGCTCCGAGCCCGGTCCTTATAGTACGGCGCTCACGGGCAAAACCGACCGACGATCCCCGCCGAAACCGTCGAAAATGACCCAAATCGGAAGTCGCGCCTTGTTGTTGGTTTGGCTCGAAAACTAGGATCGACATGTTATCTTGCACGAGCCGCGCGAACAATCGGTGACGTGAATGCTTGAATCTCTGGCCGAACGCACAGTGATTATAGGGAATAGCGGGTCCGGGAAGAGCACATTAGCCGAGGCCATTGCCAGTTTAGTCCATATTCCCGTGATTGATCTCGATCTGTTGCATTGGGAGCAGGACGGGTACGGCGCAAAGCGCAACGAAGACGTTGCGCGGCAAATGGCTCTCGATGTTTCAAACCAGCCGCGCTGGATCATCGAAGGCGTGTTTGGGTGGCTTGCGGAGATGGCCATTCCAAAGGCAACTACACTTGTCTGGTTGGATTTTCCGTGGGGTCTTTGCCGCGCCGGGCTACTCGCTCGCGGGCTACGGCGAGGAGCAACCAGTGGAGACGCCGCCGACCTGATGAAATGGGCAGAAGCTTATTGGAGTCGGCGGACCCGAAGTTCGTTTGCTGGTCATTCTAAAATGTTCAACGATTTCTCGGGCGCCAAATTGAGGTTGGAGAATCGAGAACAAGTTGCCGAATTACTCGGTAACTTGCGCGCCGGCATGATCATTCAAGCGCCCAGGATGTAGGGTAGAGACTCCGCAAAGCCCAATATAGGCCGCGCTACGGGCGTTAGCGACCATTAAATACTCGCGAGTAGCGTCTCACTTCCGCATCTGGCCCATCGAGACATTTGCTGCAGTTGCACAAACGCGGTCAGGATCGGAGTGAAGCGGACATCGACGAAATTATGAGTACGCGCCTTAGTGCACTTGACAGCAGGGGAGCTGAACCAAAGCCGCAGGTCGCCGGAAGGCCCGGTAATTGCCGAACAGGGTCTGCCGTTCAACGGGGGTGGAATCAAAAAACGGGTAGCGCCGAACGACGCCCGCACGATCCCTTTTGAAGTCTGCAACCATCAGTCCGAAGAGCTTTGTCAGGTTGGGATACACTCGCGGCGCGCAAACCGCATAGCACCGCAAAACGCGCGAGTAGAAGGCCTGGTGCTCCGAACGCACGGTGGCCGTGATCAATTCCGCGTCGAAGTAGTCCGCAGCCATGATGGGCAGACGCAAGGTGGCGTAGGGGAGCTCCGGTACGGAGCGGGCTCGGGAAAAATTAGCAACGAACCGGTTTGGATCGATGATGGTCTTGCCCCTATCGAGTTCCGGAAAGAGCAGGTCCGGAAAGGTCGCCGCTGCCGGTGAGGTCCGCTGGTCGCCGTGAAGGACGTGCATTCGCAAAGCGCTGATCAGCTCTCCATCGAGATAAAGACCAAAATTGCAGATATTTGCGCCTTCGTCGAATTTATCCTCCAGCGTCTCGGCGGGGTTCTCTTCGATAGCGCCTTCCTTGCGGTAGGCATCGTATCTCAGACGGAACACATCTTCGAGTTCGCGGCGTGTGTCGATGCGCCGGTATTCAATACCGCCGATCAGCTGTTGAACTTTTCCAACGAAGCTCTGACCGATACCAGCCGCCGCACTGACCGCCATTCAATTAGATCCCGCTGCCGCTCGGTCTCACGTGCCAGATTGCCTGATCTGAACTGTAGTGACCACGCTAACCACATGTTAGGGTTAACATGCCGCGCCATGCATAAACTGGCAACCTCATCGGCTTAGAATGAGCTTGTCCCGGACTAAACCAATGGCAAACGAGCGTATCTCGATAATGAACGCAGTCAGCTCGCTGCTGACCAGTCGCATCGTCAAATCGGGGCGAGCGCCCGCCCTTGTAACCGTTGCAGTTTTATCGACCGCCCTTCTCTGGGGGCTGCTCGCGACATCCCATCTAGACAACTACAAGTACGTGGTGCTCGGTGCCAATACCCTCCTTGTGATCGCATGTCTTGCGATCATCATCGCCAATGCGATGTTCTTCCGCAGGCTGAGGGGCCTGCGCCACAAACTCGCGGGACCGATCTACCGCCCAGGAAGCGCTCCCGACGAGCCGCCTTATGCGGAGAGCGCGGCGCTTCTAGAAGCGGCGCTCAACCACATGAGCCAGGGGTTGGCGATGGTTTCGCCGCTCGGCGAAATCCTCGTCTTCAACGAGCGCGCAGTCGAATATGCGGGGATTAAAAAGGAACACTTCACCTTTCCCGCCAAGGCGGCAGATGTATTCAAAACGCAACTACAGGTTGGCGAGTTCGGAGCCAAGGGCGAACTCGCGCCCGCAGAACTGCGGAAGTTCTTCAAGGGGGAGGGTCCGCTGCCGCGTTCCTACATACGTCGCCGCCCGAACGGGACCGTGCTGGAAGTGCGCAGCGAGCCGATGCCGGCCGGCGGCATGGTTCAGTCCTATACCGACATCACGGAACTCGTGCGGGCCAAGGACGCCGCGGAAGCCGCCGCGCGGGCGAAATCGATCTTCCTGACGACGATGAGCCATGAAATCCGCACGCCGCTGAACGGCGTGCTCGGCATGGCAAGCCTCTTGCGCCAGGGCCAGCTGACGCCCGAGCAGCGCCGCAACGTCGATGCGATCACCAGCTGCGGCGACGCGCTGTTGCACATCATCAACGACATTCTCGATCTCTCCAAGCTCGAAGCCGGCATGATGGAGATCGAAAGCGAGGCCTTCGACCTGCCGCTTCTGATAAAATCGGCCGTCGATGTGACGCGCGGCGCGGCGA
>JAXDNJ010000027.1:0-66396 GCA_034669505.1 Methylobacteriaceae bacterium | reverse complement strand
CGGTCGAGGGGGTCACGGCGAGTGTGACGAGTTTACGATATTCGGGTGCGCGGAAGCTCTGTTTGCGCGCGTCGAAATATATCTGCAGCACGTCCTCGGTGGGCGGCGGGATCTCGCCAGCCGCACTCGGCGGCAGCACGACATAATCGACGCTGCGCGTCTCGTCGCGATAGCGATGAATGGCGTCGAGCATCGCTTGCGGCACGACAAGGTTGCCGGCCACGGCCTGCAGGATTTGCTGGCGCAAATAGATCTGACGCTGCTCGTTGACGAAAGCGCGCTCGGAATAACCGTTGTTGCGGATCAGCTCGTTGAAGCGCGCCCGATCGAATTGGCCGTTTGGGCCCTTGAAAGAGGGATCGTTGAAGATCGTCTTGGCGATGTCGTCGTCCGCCATTGCGAGGCCGAGCTGGTGGGCCTTCTGATCGAGCGCGGCCTCGGTGACGAGCCGGCTCAGGACCTGCCGATCGAGGCCGATGGCGCGGGCTTCCTCGTTGGTGATGCCACGGCGCGCCTGGCGCTGGATGCGCTGCAGCTCGTTCTGGTAGGCGGACCGGTAGGCCTCGGTCGAAATGTCGACCGAGCCGACCTGCGCGAGCTTGCCGGTGCCAAAGCCGCGGAAAATGTCGCCGATGCCCCAGATCGCGAAGCTCACGACGATGAAGCCCATGACGATCGCGAGGATCACCCGGCCATACCAGCTCTGAGAGGCAGTGCGCAGGCCCTGCAGCATACGTTTGAATTCCGTGGAGAAGAGAGCGCCGGACTAGCGGAAACCGCCTCTGCTGGCAACGCGTAGCAGGCGCGGGATGCCGCGCCGATAGGCAGGCTGCGCCGCCTCTGCTATGGCGCGCGCATGACCACACGACCGAAGCCGCTCGTTGCCGGCAACTGGAAGATGAACGGCTTGCGCGCGAGCCTGTCCGAAATTGCCGCCATCCGCGATGCCGCGGGGCAGGGCGGGGCGGCGCGCGCCCAGGTGCTGGTCTGCCCGCCGGCGACGCTGATCGCCGCCGCAGCGGACCTTTGCCAGGGCTCGGCGGTCGCGATCGGCGGACAGGATTGTCATGCCGGGGCGAGCGGCGCCCATACCGGCGACGTCTCGGCGCAGATGCTGGGGGATGCTGGCGCTGCCTACGTCATCGTCGGCCATTCCGAGCGGCGCGCCGACCATGGCGAGAGCGATGAGGTGGTGCGCGCGAAGGCGGAGGCGGTGCTGGGTGCCGGCCTGACGCCGATCATCTGTGTCGGCGAGACCAGGGCGCATCGCGAGGCCGGCGAGACGCTGGCGATCGTCGGCGGCCAGCTCGAGGGATCGGTGCCGCGCGGCACTGCCGGGGAGCGGCTGGTGATTGCTTATGAGCCGGTCTGGGCGATCGGCACGGGGCTGACGCCGAGCACGGACGATGTCGCCGAAGTGCACGGGTTTATCCGGCGGCATCTTTCCGGGATCGTTGCAAGCGGGGCGGAAAAGGTGCGCATCCTCTATGGCGGCTCGGTGAAGCCGTCGAACGCGGCGGAACTGATGGGCGTTGCCGATGTCGATGGCGCGCTGGTCGGCGGCGCGAGTTTGAAGGCCACGGATTTTTTGGGGATTGCGGCGGCGTATCGTTCATTACCATAACCGGCTCACCCCGAAAGCATCGAAAGCTTTTTCATTTGAGACAAGCGCGAGCCGCTCGATTCGCGCTTGCGCAATGAGCAGCCGATCGAAGGGGTCTCTATGCGAGATGTCGAGACTGCCCGCCAGGCTCGCATGTTCGACGGTGATCGACAGCGGCGTGAAGCCGTACGCTACTATCGTAGCTTCGAAATCGTGGGCGAGTAGCGCCGCTTGGCTTAGTTTCCCCGTCCGAAATTTGTTTGTTACTTCCATGGCCGAGACGGCGCTGACAAGCACATCATTGCTTTGGTTTTCGATCGCCCAGCTTGCCTCTCGGCCTAACGACTTACTGCCCTCGAGAAACCAAATGAGCGCATGCGTGTCGAGCAGAAGCCTCATTTGCCTTCCCAGAGCGCCAACTCATTCTCGGGAAGCGGATCGAAGAATTCCGGACCTAAAGCGATCTTACCTTTCAAAGCGCCGAAGACGCGCTTCTTCGCGGGTTGCACGGGGACGATCTTTACGACCGGCGTTTCACGGCGCGAAATGACGACCTCTTCGCCGCGTTCGGCAGCCGCGATGAGTTTCGATAATTGGGTTTTGGCCTGGTGAATGCTGACGCGCATGAGACGATCTCTTGTGATTAGCTAACTTAGCTAAGTTGCCCATGAGTTTCAACCGAACGCGGCGCTAGCCCTATTTCCTTGCGTCGTGTAAGACGCCGCCCATATCAGCGCCGGGGCCTCTAGCCCGGCTCTCGGACCAGCTCATGCAGACAGTTCTCATCGTCGTCCACCTCATGGTGGTGATCGGCCTGATCGTGACCGTGCTCCTGCAGCGCTCGGAGGGCGGTGCGCTTGGCATCGGGGGCGGCGGGGGCACCGGCGGTCTCTTCACCGGCCGCGGTCAGGCCAATGCGCTGACCCGCGCGACCGCAATCCTGGCAGCGATCTTTTTTGTGACCAGCATCGCGCTGACCGTGATGGCGAGCTACGGCCGCGCGCCGAAATCGATCTTTGAGGGCGTCACCCCGCCGACCGCCCCCGCCGGTCAGCCGGCTTCCGGCGGCGGCGTGCTCGACCAGCTGAAGCAGCTGCAGCAGGCGCCAAACGTGCCTGCGGCCCCTGCGGCGCCGGAGCCGCCGCGCTCGCAATAACCCGAACGGGCCGGCTCGCCGGCCCTTTTTCATTTGAAAAAGGCTTCGCTTGTGGAGGGTCGTCTCCGGCCCCTCCCCAAGCGCATTCGAAGAGGTTAAGTCTCGGTTCCCATGGCGCGGTACATTTTCATCACCGGCGGCGTGGTGTCTTCGCTCGGCAAGGGGCTCGCGGCGGCAGCCCTCGGGGCGCTGCTTCAGGCCCGGGGCTATACGGTCCGCTTACGGAAGCTCGACCCCTATCTCAACGTCGATCCCGGCACGATGAGCCCCTACCAGCACGGCGAGGTCTTCGTCACCGATGATGGCGCCGAGACCGATCTCGACCTCGGCCATTACGAGCGCTTCACCGGCCGCCCCGCCCGCAAGGACGACAACATCACCACCGGGCGCATCTACCAGGAGATTATCGCCAAGGAGCGCCGCGGCGATTATCTCGGCGCAACCGTCCAGGTCATCCCTCATGTGACGAACGCCATCAAGGAATTCGTGCTCGAGGGGAACGAAGGTACGGACTTCGTCCTCATCGAGATCGGCGGCACGGTCGGTGACATCGAGGGCCTGCCGTTCTTCGAGGCGATCCGCCAGCTCGGCAACGACCTGCCGCGTGGGCATTGCGTCTATATTCACCTGACGCTTTTGCCGTTCATCCCAAGTGCTGGCGAACTCAAGACAAAGCCGACGCAGCATTCGGTCAAGGAGCTGCGTTCGATCGGCATCCAGCCGGACATTCTTTTGTGCCGCACCGACCGCGGCATCCCTGAGGACGAGCGGAAGAAGCTCGGTCTCTTCTGCAACGTGCGCGAAAGCGCCGTCATCGAGGCGCGCGACGTCGATTCGATCTACGACGTGCCGCGCGCCTATCACGCCGCGGGCCTCGACCGCGAAGTGCTGGCCGCCTTCGGCATCGAGCCTGCGCCGAAGCCGGATATGAGCCGCTGGAACGCGGTGATGGAGCGCATCCGCAACCCGGAAGGTGAAGTGACCATCGCGGTCGTCGGCAAATATACCGGGCTGAAGGACGCCTATAAGTCGCTGAACGAGGCGCTCGCCCATGGCGGGCTCGCCAATCGCGTGCGCGTCAATCTCGACTGGATCGAAAGTGAGGTTTTCGAATCGGCCGATCCCGCCGCCCATCTCGAGCACGTCAACGGCATTCTCGTGCCCGGCGGCTTCGGCCAGCGCGGAACCGAGGGCAAAATCCTTGCGGCGCGCTTCGCGCGCGAGCGCAAGGTGCCGTATTTCGGCATCTGCTTCGGCATGCAGATGGCGGTGATCGAGGCGGCGCGTTCGCTCGCCGGCGTCGAAGGCGCGGGCTCGACCGAGTTCGGCCCGTGCGAGGAGCCGGTCGTCGGTCTCATGACCGAATGGATGCGTGGCAACGAGCTCGAGCGGCGCATGGCCGAAGGCGATCTCGGCGGCACGATGCGGCTCGGCGCTTACACGGCGCGGCTAAACGAGGGCTCGCGTATCGCGCAGATCTACGGCGACACGCAGATTTCCGAGCGCCATCGCCACCGGTACGAGGTCAACACCGCCTATCGCCAGCGGCTCGAGGAGAAAGGCGTACATTTCGCCGGGCTGTCGCCGGACGGGCTCTTGCCGGAGACCGTGGAATTCCCCGACCATCCCTGGTTCATCGGCGTGCAATATCACCCCGAATTGAAGTCGCGGCCGTTCGAGCCGCATCCGCTGTTTGCGAGCTTCATTGCCGCCGCGGTGGTGCAGAGCCGGCTGGTCTGAGGCCGCGGCACCGCGTAAGCTCCCTGATCGTTGTCAGTGCCTGTCCCTCCTTTCGGAGGCTGTTAATGTCCTTTGTTGCCGATAACGACGCTTATGAAGCCTGGCTGGCGAAACAATGCGCTGTTGTCAATCGGGACGTCGAGAAGAAGCACGATCGCATGCGCGAGAGCGCGTTCATGTTCTTGCGGGCGACATATTTCCGTTGGGCAAAGCAGATGCCCACCCTGTTCCCGGATTTGATGAAGACGCCGGCGGTTCTCTCCGTAGGCGATTTGCATTCAGAGAATTTCGGGACGTGGCGCGACGAGGACGGGCGCCTTGTCTGGGGCGTCAACGATTTCGACGAAGCTTCCATCATTCCGTACGCGTTCGATCTCGTCAGATTGGCGACCAGCGTCCGCCTTGCTGGTAAACAGGAGCAGAAAGCGAGTCATCGCGCTGCGGCCACGGCTATCATCGAGGGTTATGCGGCGGGGCTTGCCAAGCCGCGCCCTACTTTGCTCGATGAAAAAGACCGCTGGCTGCGCCGCTATACCGCCTGTCCTGTCAGTGAGCGTCGGAAATTCTGGAAAAAAGTCGCGAAATATCCGGCGCCCACTGAGCCAATTCCCCCGGCAGTCGCACACGAGCTGGCCAACCGCTTACCTAGCGGTGCTGAGAACATACGCTATGCGACACGCAGTGCCGGCGGCGGCAGCCTCGGGCGGCCCCGATATGTCGCGGTTGCCGATTGGCGCGGCGGCCAGGTCGTGCGCGAGGCAAAAGCGCTGGTCCAATCGGCGTGGGATTGGGCCCGCGACAACAAAGCTGTGACTTTGTACTTCAAACAGCTTGCGACGCAGATGGATCGGGCGCCCGATCCCTACCTCGACGTCAAAGACGGTTTTATCTATCGCCGCTTGGCGCCTGATTCACGCAAGGTGGAACTGGGTGAGGCGCCCGAATTCGAGCTGCAACGGCTCGTCTTAACGCAGATGGGCTTCGACCTCGGGGCGATCCATGCGGCCGATGCGAATGCCTCGGCGGTCATGTCTGACCTCGAGCGCCGACGCGCCAGCTGGCTATACGATAGCGCAAAGACGGCGGCGGCGGCGGTCGAGCGCGATTATCGGGAGTGGTGTCGCCACCACAAGTGCTGACTTCGGTCACTAGGCCACCGGAAAGAACCGGCTCAGCGCCGCAAAGATCACCAGCAGCGTCACGCCTAACCCGAGGCTCCAACCGATGAGCTTCTTCTCGATCGGCAGAAGCGGCTCGTAGGCGGCATGGCCAAGTGCGGTTTTGAAATTCTCTTCCGACATGTTTGCCTCCTTCAGCTCACAAGCGGCGGTTTGACGCCGGCGAAGAATATGCACGAGATCAGCAACCCGACCCAGATGACGAAGCCGAAGAGGCTCACGACATAAACGGCGGCGAGCTTGCCGATGCCGTCTTCCCAAAGTTTGCGGAAATTCGAGAGAACGCCGATCGAGAAGAAGGTCAGGATAAAGAAGATCACCCGGAACGTGTTGGCTTCTCCGATCGCCGGCGTCAGTTTCGCCAGTGCCGCAGGCGATGCTGTCAGCGCCAGATAAAGCCCGATGGCGAAGGACAGCACGAAGCCGATGATGAATTTCGGAAAGCGCTGCCAAATCTCGATCGGCCGCGCGCGATCGCCCGGACGCACGTTGATGTAGTTCGTCCAGATGAAGGCGAGCACGAACGCCCAGATGCCGATGAACACGTCGATGAAGATTTTCACCGCCGCGGTCGTGCCGAGCACCCAGCCCGGCTGATAATTGACGCCCTCCGCTGAATTCTTGGCGAGGATCAGCGCCTCGGTGATGCCGCCGCCGGCGAGCGCGGCGCCATCGGTCTTCACCGCAAGTCCCATCCACGACGCCGCGACCAGCGGCTCGTGATAAAGGAAGGTCTGCGCAAGGAAGGGCAGGATCAGCACTTCGACGACTGCAAAGATGACGACGAGCGAGGAGACGAGAACGGGCACGACCGGCCGCGCGCGGATAGCGCCGCCGGTTGCGATCGCCGCCGCGACGCCGCAGATCGAAATGCCGGAGGCGAGCGGCGCCGCCCATTCCCTGTTGAAGCCAAAATATTTGCGCGCGACGAAATAAACCACGGCCCAGTAGATGAGATAGGCTTCGACGATCGCCGCGACGCCGCGCAGCACGATCGACGAGGCGAAGCTCAAGCGGCCCGCGATCGTCACCGCCAGGAACGCGCCGAGAATGACGATGGCCGTTTTGATGTAGAGCTCCGGCCGCACCGCCTCTTTCAGCCACTCGGCGAAGCGCGGAAAGAAGTTGGCGATGATCAAGCCCGCGATGAGCGCAAAGACGAAGCCGCCTTCGTTGGTGAGACGCAGCGACCAGTCGATGCCGAATTTCTTGTAATCCGCCGGTGTCACCGCGGCGAAATGCGCGTAGCTGCCGACGATCCACGCGGCATACGCGATCCAGAAGATTGCGGTGAACGCGAGCGCGAAGCGCTTCACGTCGGCCTCGAGCGCCGCCGCTGCGATCGAGAGGACAACGAGCAGCGCGACATACGTCGCGAGCAAGCTCGCGCCGCCGCCGACCCATGCATATGATTTTGCTGCCGGCGCCAGCGCCTGCGTGACGTCGGTCCACACCGACGTCGTGACGACCCAGCCCAAGAGGTCGGGGCCTGCCGTTCCCGCGAGCGCGAGGACCAGGACGAAGAGCCCGATCCCGAGCGAGACCCAATCTTCGGTCAGCCCCTGCCGGCTCGGCGTCGAGAGCGATAGCGTTGTGTCGGACATCTTTTGGCGCTCATGAACAGAATTTAACGAGCGCTAAGCTACGCAATTCAGCGATAAAAACGAGAGTATGAGTTCAGCGTTTTTATGAGGGATGTTGGAACGAAATCGTCGTCTAAGTGCTTCGCGATGTAATTTTTCATCGCTCCTCATTCCCGACCCGCGAAGGAAGAGACTGGATTCCCGCTTTCGCGGGAATGACACTTGCCTTACGCCGCCCTGCCACACCCCTCCGGCTTAAACCTCCGCTCCGTCGCGGCGGGGTATTTCACCAGCATCGCAGGCGCCCGGATCGGGCGCGCCGAAAAGTTGCCGCCGCAATTCGGGCAGCGGCCATTGAGCCGAGTCTCTACGCAATCGCGGCAGAAGGTGCATTCGAAGGTGCAGATCATCGCGTCTATGGCTTCAGGCGGCAGATCCCTGTCGCAGCATTCGCAGCCGGGCTTCAGCAGCAGCATGTCCGCCTCTCAAAATTTAAGTGGCGAGCGCCTGATCGAGATCGGCAATCAAATCGACATTATCTTCGATCCCAACCGACAACCGCACGACGTCAGGCCCCGCCCCGGCGGCGATCTTCTGCTCGTCGAGTAATTGCCGGTGCGTGGTCGACGCGGGATGGATCACCAGCGAGCGCGTGTCGCCGACATTGGCGAGATGCGAAAAGAGCTTGAGATTGCGGACAAGCGCAACGCCCGAATCATAACCGCCGGTGAGGCCGAAGGTGAACACCGCGCCGGCGCCCTTCGGGCAATAGCGCTTGGCCAGATTGTGGTAACGGTCGCCGGCAAGGCCAGGATAGCTCACCCATTTCACTTTTTCGTGCCCCTGCAGATGTGTCGCCACCGCAAGCGCATTCTCCGAATGCTTCTGCATGCGAAGCGGCAGCGTCTCGATGCCGGTCAGAATCAGAAACGCGTTGAACGGCGACAAAGCCGGGCCGAGATCGCGCAGGCCCAGAACGCGGCAGGCGATGGCGAAACCGAAATTGCCGAACGTCTCGCCCAAAACCATGCCGCCATATTCCGGGCGCGGGGCCGAAATCATCGGATAGCGTTTATCCGCCAGCCAATCGAACTTGCCGCCGTCGACGATGACGCCGCCGATCGAATTGCCGTGACCGCCCAGAAATTTCGTCGCGGAATGCACGATGATGTCGGCGCCGTGGTCGAACGGCCGGATGAGATACGGCGAGGCGAGCGTATTATCGACAATGAGCGGCACGCGTGCGCGCTTGGCGATCGCCGCGATCGCCTCGATGTCGGTGACGATGCCGCCGGGATTGGCGATCGACTCGATGAAGATCGCCTTGGTTTTCGGCGTCACCGCCTGTTCGAAGCTCGAGAGGTTGTCCGGGTCGGCCCATTTCACGTTCCAGCCGAAGTTTTTGTAGGAATGATTGAACTGGTTGATCGAGCCGCCGTAGAGCTTCGTCGAGGCGATGAACTCGTCGCCGGGTGTCATCAGCGCATGCATGACCACGACCTGCGCCGCGTGGCCTGATCCGACCGCCAGCGCTGCAGTTCCGCCTTCGAGCGCAGCGACGCGCGATTCCAGCACGGCGTTGGTCGGGTTGGTGATGCGGGTATAGATGTTGCCGAAGGCCTGCAGTCCGAAAAGCGAGGCGGCATGGTCCACATCGTCGAAGACAAAGGAGGTCGTCTGGTAGATCGGCGTCGCCCGGGCGCCGGTCGCCGGGTCCGGCTGCGCGCCGGCATGGACAGCGAGGGTCGCAAAGCCCGGGGCAAGGGCATCGGCCATGTGCAGCTCCGATCGTGCGGTATAAAGAACGACCCGTACGTTCTAGCAAACGTAGCGTGCCGTCAAGCGGTGGGAAAGTCGGTGGAAACGCCGGGGGAGACAAGTACGCGCGGCCCCTGTGTCCCGGCGCACCGCGGGACGGCCGAATCTAACTTTCGGTACACACCGGTGATCTGCTAATCGCCGCTTGCGGCGCTGGCTGGCGCTGGGACACGGCTTGCCGCGGAGACTCGCTTGGGCCGACGCACGGCTCTCACCTTCCCACTCGATCCCCCACCGCAGAAGAACTGCTCGCCGCCATCGGACTCAAGCCCCGATACGCTTACTCCGGGTGGCATTTCAAGCCTCTCCAGGACCTCTCCCGTTCGAGGGTCGACTTGCCTCAAATCGCTCTCGTCACCTTCCCACGTGCCGTGCCAGAGCTCGCCGTCGCTCCAGGTGACCCCGGTCACGAAGCGGTTGGACTCAATCGTGCGCAGAATCGCCCCTGTTTGCGGATCGACCTGATGGATCTTCCGGCCCCGATACTGCCCCACCCACAGTGTCCCTTCGGCCCAGGCGAGCCCCGAGTCCGCGCCGCCGCCGGGCGCAGGAATCGACGCGAGGACATGGCCGGTTTGGGGATCGATCTTCTGTATGCGGTCCTCGGCGATCTGAAACAGGTGTTGTCCATCGAAGGCCGTTCCGGCATGCGCGGCGACATCGATTGAGCGCACCGTCTTCCCACTCGCAGGGTCGAAGGCATTCAGCTTGTCTCCGGATGCGAACCAGGTGTGCTGGCCGTCAAACGTAACACCATGCACGTGGTCCGCTCCCGGAAAGGGTCCATACTCACGGATGATTTCGGCCGCTGATCGCTTCATGCTTTCATCCTCGTTAGTCCATCATGCCTCCACCCTAATCGCTCGGTAGTGGAGCGGGGAGTAACAAGGTCGTCGTGAATCCTGGTGTGAGCGGGGTCATCCAACGACGCGCCCGCCCGCGGCCAAACGACTTCACCTTGCCCGCGACAGCAAGCGAGCCCAGCGCCCGCTGCACCGTGCGGGGACTGGTCCCCAGCGCGAGCGCCAGGGCCGAACTCGACCACGACTCCCCATCGGCGAGAAAGGCGAGTACCGCCCCATGCTGCTCTTCGAGTGGCCGCGCCAACACGACGATCTCATGGGGGCCACGCGGCGCCAGCGCGAAGCCTTGCTTCGTCGCGCGGACGCTGACCAGCGTCCGAAGTTCCGCCCGAAGCCGGCCGACTTCGACCCGCAGCCGCGCGCGATGCGATTCATCGGCGTGCTTGGCTCGGAATGCCCGAGCGACAAGCGCGTCCCTCGGCACGTCTGCGGGCCACGCCTCGGCCAGCGCGCGCGCGAGCGCGAACAACACAGGACGCGTCGCGAGTGAAACCACCGTGCCAGCGTCCCGCACGACGTAACGGCACGCGTCCACGACGAGAGCCCTTGAGGCCAACAATGCTTCGACCTCCTGAAGAAGGAGGGGGCGTTCCTCGCCCCGCGCAATCAGGCGTGCTGCGGGCGTGTTCAGTACGAGAGACGCGCTTTCGACCTCCGCCGCCAGTGCGGGGATACCGGCGTGGCGCGCGGCATGCTCGGCCCGAGCGAGTGCAGCGCGCGCCGCCTTCGTGTTAAGGCGCCGGATCGCGAGACCGGCAACCACCAGCTCATGAGCGGCCCTCGATGCCGACGGGAACGGCGCCGGATCGAGCGCGGCGAGCACACGCTCGGCCTCGTCGAGACGCCCGATCAGGAGAAGACGTCGGACCTCGAGATGCCGCGCATGCGCGGCATTCACCCAGTCGCCGTGTTTTTCGAGCGTCGTGCGCGCCGCGTCCACCGCCTTCGACCGCCAGCCCAGGTCGCGTGACACCAGCGCGATCTCGGCCTCGGCGACGACACATCTCGCACGGGCCACGGCTTCTCTTGGACCGAAGGCGCGTGCCGCACTTCCCAGGAGTGCCCTCGCTCGAACGAGCTCGCCGAGCTGCGCCATCGCGATACCTCGAAGCGCGAGCGCAGACGCATCATCGCGCAGCGCGACCCGCTTCAGCGCGCCGAGAATATCGCCGGCTGCGAGCGCGCGCGCCGCGGCCGTGATCAGCGAGTCCACTGGAATCCCGTCACACTTGTCACTCCCACCGTTTCGACGCCCGGCGGTAAGTTCGCTCATGACCAGCAATGAGCGATCGGCGGCGATCGGGTCGCGCTTCAGCCCGAAAGCCCAGAAGCTCGTTCAATTCGGAGCTTGTAACGACCATGACTAGATCACCTGAAAACGCCCGCAAAGTCGGACATACCGCCATGAACACGCCACCCATTGTGTCGCGGCAGGAGTGGGAGGCTGCGCGCCAGCAGATGCTCGTGAAGGAAAAAGCCCATATGCGGGCCGGAGACGCGCTCGCGGCCGAACGCCGGCGGATGCCGTGGATGGCCGTCGAGAAGGTGTACGAATTCGAGGGGCCAAAGGGCAAGTTTAGCCTGCTCGACCTGTTCGAGGACCGCCCGCAGCTGATCGTCTATCGCGCTTTCTTCGAGCCCGGGGTGTTCGGCTGGCCCGAGCACGCCTGCCGCGGCTGCTCGCTCGGGGCCGACCAGGTCTCCCACTTGGCCCATCTGAACGCTCGCGACACCACCCTCGCCTACGCCTCGCGGGCGCCGCAGGCGGACATCGCGCGCCTCAAGGCGCGAATGGGTTGGGAGATGCCCTGGTACACCATTACCGACAGCTTCGACGCGGACTTTGGCGTTGACGAGTACCACGGCCACAACGTGTTCTTCCGCGATGGCGAGCGCGTGTTTCGCACGTACTTCGTCAACTGGCGTGGCGACGAGGCGATGGGCACCACCTGGAGCTACCTCGACGTCACGCCACTCGGCCGCCAGGAAACTTGGGAGGACTCGCCGGAGAGTTACCCCCAGACACCGACCTACAAGTGGTGGAACTGGCACGACAATTACGCCCCGGAAGCTTCGCCCGACCCGAAGTGGGTCGAGGTGTCTGACGCCGGAGAGGCCGTCTTCCGCAATCTCGACGCGGACGCGAAGGCATGACAGACGCCTGTCCTGTCAAATCGAGCGGCGCCAGCAGTGATGGCGTGAGCGCCGCGGCAGCACGCGGCATAGCCAAATGGCTATGTCTCGCGGCCGCGCCGGCCTTTGCCGCCATGGCGCTGCTTACCGGCGTTGCCGGCGGGGCGCCGATGGATGCGCTCTGCACAGCTCGGCACGGGTCTCCGCTGAACGGAATGGTCCCGATGTACTTGCTCATGAGCGCCTTTCATTCGGCGCCTTGGCTGAAGCTGATCTCGACGCGCGGAAACGGCGCGCGCTGATCTTGATGCGGCGTTCGCCAAACTCAACCCGACTCGGCCTGCTCCCACTTTTTTGCTGCATCCCATCTAGCGCGTTGCTATAGAGCGCCACCCGAGGCGCCGCGCTGGCTGATCGAGTGAGGCGCAGGGGTCACCGCTCGGCGCGGGCGTGGCGGAACTGGTAGACGCGCTGGATTTAGGTTCCAGTGATGCAAGTCGTGGGGGTTCGAGTCCCTCCGCCCGCACCAATGGGGCCGCTCTCCAGAGATCGCCTCGTGAGATTGCGCGCCTGGGCGCGCAGCAGGTTTGGAAGGTTTAGGCAATGCAGGTCACGGAAACCTCTTCGGCAGGATTGAAGCGCGAGTTTAAGGTCGTGCTGCAAGCCGAGGAACTCGCGACGAAACTCGAAACGCAGCTCGCTGATCTCAAGGGCAAGGTCCGCATCAACGGCTTCCGTCCCGGCAAGGTGCCCGTCGCGCATCTGAAGCGCGTCTACGGCCGCAGCATCATGGGCGATGTCGTCCAGGAGGCGGTGACGGAGGCCAACCGCAAGATTGTCGAGGAGAACGCACTGCGTCTGGCGCTCGAGCCGCGCTTCGACTTCCCCGGCGGCCAGAGCGAGATGGAGAAGGTGATGGAGGCGAAGGGCGACCTCGCCTTCACCGTCGCCTTCGAGACCCTGCCCAGATTCGAGGTGGGGTCTTTCGAGGACGTGAGCCTTGAGCGGCTCGTCGCGGATGTTCCCGATGCCGAGGTCGAGCAGGTGCTCGACCGCATGGCGAGCCAGAACCGCACGTACACGCCGAAGGAAGCTGCCGCCGAGAAAGCCGACAAGGTGACCATCGACTTCGTCGGCAAGATAGGCGGGGAGCCCTTTGAAGGCGGCGCCGGCACCGATGTCGACGTGATCCTCGGGTCTGACACCTTCATTCCCGGCTTTGAAAATCAGGTCCTCGGCATGAAGCCGGGCGAGAGCCGCACCATGAATGTGCGCTTCCCCGATAATTACCTCGCGCCGAATCTTGCCGGCAAGGAGGCGACGTTCGAGGTAACCGCGAAGACGGTCGCCGCCCCCGGCGAGCTAGCCATGGACGATGCCTTCGCCAAGGGCTTCAACTTCGATTCGCTGGAGGCGATGAAGACGGCCATCCGTGGCAATCTCCAGGGCGAATGGGCCCGCGCCTCACGCGAGAAGCTGAAACGGGCGCTCCTCGACGCGCTCGACAAGAAATACGCCTTCGAATTGCCGGCGGGCCTCGTTGACCAGGAATTTGAAGGCATCTGGCGCCAGGTTCAGGCCGACCAGCAGCAGTCGGGCAAGAGCTTCGCCGACGAGGGCACAACGGAAGAGGCGGCGCGCGCGGACTATCGCCGCATCGCGGAGCGCCGGGTGCGCCTCGGCCTCGTCCTCGCCGAAGTCGGCGAAAAGGCGGGCGTCAAAGTCGACGACAACGAGGTAACCCAGGCTTTGGTGCAGCGTGCCCGTGCCTTTCCCGGCCAGGAGCAGCAGATCTGGGAGCATTACCGCAAGAACCCGCAGGCGCTCGCCGAACTCCGCGCCCCCATTTTCGAGGACAAGGTCGTCGATCATATTGTCGCGCAAGCGAAGGTCAGCGACCGCAAGGTCGACAAAGACGAGCTGTTCCGGGTGGAGGAGGAAGACGCGAAGGGTGCTTAAGGCGCTTCGCCGCACGTCCTCCGCGGGATCCAAGCTGCCGCGCCCATTGCGCCAAGCGCGCAGCTGACTATCTTTGCACGGCCGGGCAGGTGGATTCGCCACCCGGAAAGCCGAGGAATGCGATGCGCGATCCGCTCGAAGTCTACAGCCAGTATCTGATTCCGCAGGTCATCGAGAATACGAGCCGCGGCGAGCGGGGCTTCGACATCTACTCCCGCCTCTTGCGCGAGCGCATCGTGTTCCTGACCGGGCCGGTCGAGGATCACATGGCCTCGGTCATCATCGCCCAGCTTCTCTTCCTCGAGGCCGAAAACCCCAAGAAGGAAGTCTCGATGTATATCAACTCGCCGGGCGGCGTCGTCACGGCGGGTCTTGCGATCTACGACACGATGCAGTTCATTCGGCCGAAGGTCTCTACGCTCTGCGTCGGGCAGGCGGCCTCGATGGGCTCGCTCCTCTTGGCCGCGGGGGACACCGGGCTACGCTTCGCACTGCCTAACGCACGCATCATGGTCCATCAGCCCTCGGGCGGCTTCCAGGGTCAGGCCTCGGACATCCTGCGGCATGCTGAAGACATCATGAAGATCAAGCGCCGGCTGAACGAGATCTACGTCAAGCACACCGGTCGCGACTACGACACCATTGAGAACACGCTCGACCGCGACCACTTCATGTCGGCTGACGAGGCCAAGGCCTTCGGCATCGTCGATAACGTCCACGACAAGCGTCCGGAAGACCAGCTGCCGGTCAAGGCAGCCTGAAGTCGGCGCGAGGAGTTTCGGCGACACACGGGCGGAAAATCCAGGGACGGGCACAATTGCCGTCCGATGGCATATCGCTTGCTCCCTCTCCGGGTTGAACCGGAGCCGTTCGCAATCTGACGCAACGGCTTCGGTCAGACCGGAAAATGCCTTGATTGATTGATCGGGTAGGGCGAGCGTGATTGCATCCTGGCTGGGGCGGCCCGGGAAATGCGAAGGAGGGAGGCTGCGGGGCAGGGATTCCCGCCGGCTTTTGTGAGGGAAACACCCGAGTCTACCTTTTGTTAGGCCGGCTCAAACTAATGTGACAATCGGACCGATTCGTCCCGCGAACCGGCCGACAGGAGACCAAGATGAGCAAGGTCGGCAGCGACTCGAAGAACACGCTCTACTGCTCCTTCTGCGGGAAGAGCCAGCACGAGGTCCGCAAGCTGATTGCCGGTCCGACGGTTTTCATCTGCGATGAATGCGTCGAACTCTGCATGGACATCATCCGTGAGGAGAACAAATCCTCGCTGGTCAAGACCCGCGACGGCATCCCGACGCCGAAGGAAATCTGCAAGGTTTTGGATGATTACGTCATCGGCCAGAACCAGGCGAAGCGCGTCCTCTCCGTGGCCGTCCACAACCACTACAAGCGGCTCAATCACGCTTCGAAGCACAACGACGTCGAGCTGGCGAAGTAGAACATCCTGCTGATCGGCCCGACGGGCTCGGGCAAGACGCTGCTTGCCCAGACGCTGGCGCGCATTCTCGATGTGCCCTTTACGATGGCCGACGCGACGACGCTGACCGAGGCTGGGTACGTCGGCGAGGACGTCGAGAACATCATCCTGAAGCTGCTCCAGGCCTCCGACTACAATGTCGAGCGGGCGCAGCGCGGCATCGTCTATATCGACGAGATCGACAAGATCTCGCGGAAATCCGACAATCCGTCGATCACCCGCGACGTGTCTGGCGAGGGCGTGCAGCAGGCGCTCT
The DNA here is from genome assembly GCA_034669505.1 of Methylobacteriaceae bacterium. Classification (GTDB taxonomy): domain Bacteria; phylum Pseudomonadota; class Alphaproteobacteria; order Rhizobiales; family Beijerinckiaceae; genus JAFASC01. The sequence goes on along the minus strand of JAXDNJ010000027.1, from coordinate 50,621 downwards.
TGAAGATCATGGAAGGCACCGTTGCTTCGGTCCCGCCGCAGGGCGGTCGCAAGCATCCGCAGCAGGAATTCCTGCAGGTCGACACGACGAACATTCTGTTCGTCTGCGGCGGCGCCTTCTCGGGCCTGGAGAAGATCATCTCCAGCCGCGGCAAGGGCACCTCGATCGGCTTTGCCGCGAAAGTGCAATCGCCGGACGACCGCCGCATGGGCGAAGTTCTGCGCAAGGTCGAGCCGGAAGACCTGCTGAAATTCGGGCTTATCCCCGAATTCGTCGGCCGTCTCCCGGTGATCGCGACGCTCGAAGACCTCGACGAGGACGCGCTGAAGAAGATCCTGACCGAGCCGAAGAACGCGCTCGTCAAACAGTATCAGCGTCTCTTCGAGATGGAGAACACTGAACTCACCTTCCAGGACGAGGCGCTGAACGTCGTTGCCAAGAAGGCGATCGAGCGGCGCACCGGTGCGCGCGGCCTGCGCTCGATCATGGAGAGCATTCTGCTCGACACGATGTTCGATCTGCCGAGCCTCGAAGGCGTCGAGCAAGTGGTCATCGGTCCGGAAGTCGTGGATGGTAAGGCACGCCCGCTTTACATCTACTCGGAGCGAACCGAGAAAACAGGCGCCAGCGCGTGAGCGCAGGCCGTTCCGGCGCGTAGTTCATGAGCCGCTGCGCGCGTCAGCCTTGCGCCGGCGTTCAGCTTGAAACTGTGTTCGTGAGACGCCATCTCACGAGTGTGTAAATCACCGCCGCGGTGCCTGATGGGCTGCGGCGGGGACGCCCCTGAACCGCAGCCGAAACCGGCTCATCCGGTTGGTGCTGAGTTCAGGTCTCGTCCGGCTCGGCGGATGGCTTAAAGTTTAGCGTTCGGCGAGTGCTTTGCAGATAGGATCTAAAGAATGACAACCCCGAAGCGTGAGCTGCCACCGCTAGGACAGCTGGACACTTACCCGGTCCTGCCGCTACGCGATATCGTCGTCTTCCCGCACATGATCGTGCCGCTCTTCGTCGGCCGCGAGAAGTCGATTCGCGCTCTCGAAGAAGTGATGAAGGCCGACAAGTTCATCCTGCTTGCCACGCAGAAGAACGCGACCGACGACGACCCGACCACGGACGCGATCTACACCTCCGGCACCCTTGCCTCCGTGTTGCAGCTTCTGAAGCTCCCCGATGGCACCGTGAAAGTGCTGGTCGAAGGAACGGCGCGCGCCGCCATCCGCGGCTATTCACGCACGGAAGATTATTATGAAGCAGAAGCCGAACTCGTCGCCGATCAGAGCGCCGATGCGGTCGAGGTCGAAGCGCTGGCGCGCTCAGTCGTGTCCGAATTCGAAGGCTATGTGAAGCTCAACAAGAAGGTCTCGGCCGAGGTCGTCGCTGCCGTGACGCAGATCGATGATTATTCCAAGCTCGCCGACACGGTTGCTTCGCATCTCGCGGTGAAGATCGCGGATAAGCAGACCGTGCTTGAAACCGTGTCCGTTGCGCAGCGGCTTGAAAAATGCCTTGCGCTGATGGAAAGCGAAATCTCGGTCTTGCAGGTCGAGAAGCGGATTCGCACGCGCGTGAAACGCCAGATGGAGAAGACGCAGCGCGAATATTACCTCAACGAGCAGATGAAGGCGATCCAGAAGGAGCTCGGCGACGAGGACGGCAAGGACGATCTCGCCGAGCTCGAGGACCGCATCAAGAAGACGAAGCTGTCGAAGGAAGCGCGCGACAAGGCGACCGCCGAGCTGAAGAAGCTGCGGCAAATGTCGCCGATGTCTGCTGAAGCGACGGTCGTGCGCAACTACCTCGACTGGATCCTGTCGATCCCGTGGGGCAAGCGCTCCAAGGTCAAGAAGGATCTGGCGCAGGCACAGGAAGTGCTCGACGCCGATCATTTCGGCCTTGAGAAGGTGAAGGAGCGCATCGTCGAATATCTCGCCGTGCAGAGCCGCGCCAACAAACTGACCGGGCCGATTCTCTGCCTCGTTGGTCCTCCCGGTGTCGGCAAGACGTCGCTCGGCAAGTCGATCGCGCGCGCAACCGGCCGCGAATTCGTGCGAATGTCGCTCGGCGGCGTGCGTGACGAGGCGGAGATCCGCGGCCATCGGCGCACGTACATTGGCTCGATGCCCGGCAAGATCATCCAGTCGATGCGTAAGGCAAAGACCGCAAATCCGCTCTTCCTGCTCGACGAGATCGACAAGATGGGCATGGATTTCCGCGGCGACCCGTCCTCGGCGCTGCTCGAAGTGCTCGACCCCGAGCAGAACTCGACGTTCAACGATCACTATCTCGAGGTCGATTACGATCTCTCGAGTGTGATGTTCGTGACGACAGCGAACACGCTCAATATCCCGCCGGCACTGATGGATCGCATGGAGATCATCCGCATTGCGGGATATACGGAAGATGAGAAGCTCGAGATCGCGCGCGATCACCTGATCCCGAATGCCGTCAAGAAGCACGGCCTCACCGATAAGGAATGGTCGATCGAGGATGGCGCGCTTTTGACGATCATCCGCCGCTACACCCGAGAAGCCGGCGTGCGCAATTTGGAGCGCGAACTCTCCAATCTCGCGCGCAAGGCCGTGAAGGAACTGCTGCTCAGCAAGAAGCAGAAACAGAAGGTCCTCGTCACCGAGGAGAACCTCTCCGATTATATCGGCGTACCGAAGTTCCGCTACGGCGAAGCCGAGGATCAGGATCAGGTCGGTGTCGTCACCGGTCTTGCCTGGACAGAGGTCGGCGGCGAACTGCTCACGATTGAAGGCGTCATGATGCCCGGCAAAGGCAAGATGACGGTCACGGGCAATTTGAAAGACGTGATGAAGGAGTCGATCTCTGCCGCCGCGTCTTACGTGCGCTCGCGGGCCATCGACTTTGGCATCGAGCCGCCGCTCTTCGACCGGCGCGATATCCACGTCCACGTGCCGGAAGGCGCGACGCCGAAGGACGGTCCGTCCGCGGGCACGGCGATGGTCACCGCCATCGTCTCCGTGCTGACGGGCATTCCAGTCAAGCGCGACATCGCCATGACCGGCGAGATCACGCTGCGCGGCCGCATTTTGCCGATCGGTGGCCTGAAGGAGAAGCTGCTCGCAGCGCTCCGCGGCGGATTGAAGAAGGTGCTGATCCCCGAGGAGAATGCGAAAGACCTCGTCGACATCCCGGCTTCGGTCAAGAACGCGCTCGAGATCGTGCCCGTGTCGCGCATGGGCGAAGTGCTGCAGCACGCGCTCGTGCGTCAGCCCGAGCCGATCAAGTGGGAAGAGGATGTGAGCGCGGTCGTCGCCCCGGCGACGGCGCTCGCCGCCAGCGAAGAGACGGGCGTTATCGCGCACTGATCTTCGCGTCCCAAAACGACAAGGCCGCAGCCCTAGGGCTTGCGGCCTTTTTTTTGCCGTCGCGCTGCAGCCCCCGGTTTTCAAGGGAAAATCAGCGCTTGCCTGTGTGCCTGCCTTGCGTTTCCGCGGTCTTCGGCCCAACACGGGATTCTGCTGGCCTGGCGTGATTCGCGGGCGCAATCCCACGCGCGAATCCCAGAAGTGTCTGCCGGCCGACGGAGACTTCCTCCGCGAAACGGACAAGGAGATGCGTATGAATAAGATGGACTTGATCGAGCACGTTGCGGGCGAGATGGAAATGTCTCGGGCGGCCGCCAATCGCGCCGTCGACACGATCATCGAGGGCATTACAAAGGCGCTGAAAAAAGGTGAAGAGGTACGTATCACCGGCTTCGGCACGTTCACGGTGAAGAAGCGCGCCGCCGGCAAGGGCCGCAATCCGGCGACCGGCGAGGCGATCAAGATTCCGGCCTCGAAGAACGCGCGCTTCAAGGCCGGCGCAACGTTGAAGGCCGCGGTCAATAAGAGCCGCTGAGGCGAGCTGGCGAAACTCATCCGGTAGGTTTGCTGCCGGATGGGTGTTTCGAGCGACGGGCCGCTTAGCGGCCCAAGAAATTCTCGACTTCCGATCGGGTCGGTATCGAAGAACCGGCGCCGGCGCGGGTGACGCTGATCGCCGCGGCGGCATTGGCGCGGTGCGCAGCCTCTTCCACAGGGCGGCCGTGCGCGAGTTCCGCGGCAAACCAGCCGGCAAAGCAATCGCCAGCGCCCGTGGTGTCGAGTGCTGCGACTTCGTGTCCGCCGATGTGGATCGGTGCGCGGTCGCGCTCGGCGAGGACGAAGCCCGCGGGCCCAAGGGTAATGATGCAGCAGGGGAGGGGACTCTCGTATGATTCAAGAGCAGCAATGATGTCCTGCGGCTGATCGGTCGACACGCTGCCGGTAAGCTGCGTGAATTCGTGCTCGTTTAAAATCATCACTGACGTGATTTGCAAAAGGTCCCGTGGCAGCGACCGATAGGGCGAGGGGTTTAGGATTGTCGTTCCGCCGGTCGCCCTGACACGCGCGAACAGAGGCGCGATTTCTGCGATCGGGCTTTCGAGCTGCGCGAGCGCGATGACTGGGCCGCTTAGCGTGTCCGGCAAATGCGCTGGCGCTTTTGCTAGCGCATTCGCGCCAGGCGTCACGACGATCGCGTTCTCGCCCGCAGCATCGACGGTGATGATCGCAACGCCGGTTGACCCGCCGCTTTCGATCGCAACTCCACTTGTATCGACATCATTCTCTTGCAAATGTGCCAGCATCTGCTTGCCGAATTCATCAGCACCGATGCTGCCGATCAGAAAACTCTTGCCGGCGCAGCGCGCCGCCGCGATCCCCTGGTTGGCGCCTTTCCCACCCGGATGAAACGCGACGCTCGTGCCGACCACAGTCTCGCCTAGGCGTGGATGCCGCGCGCACGTAACGACGACATCCATGTTGATCGAGCCGAAAACGAGAACGCTTGTCATGTCGGGATCGGTGAGAGCAAGTTAGGATCGCTGGAGAGGCCCGAGGCGTGCGAAAAGGTTATGCACGGCTAGGATGGCAGCCTGCGCATGCTGCGAGACGAGGCGCAAACGGCGCTAGATTTCCAAGCGCCACCCTGAACTTCTAAAGCGCCGTCAAGGAGAAGCTCGCATCAACGCCACCGACGATAAATGCTGCGCGAGCAACTCATATGAGCGCTTGCGCGCCGCATGGTCATAGATCGCGCTGGTGATCATCACCTCGTCGGCTTGCGTCGCCTCGATGAGCGGCTTGAGCCGCGCCTCGATCATGTCAGGCGTGCCGACAAAGAGCCGCTCGCGGCTCTTTCGCATCCTCGCACGATCCTGATCGGTATAGCGGTAGGCGGCGGCTTCCTGCGGGCTCGGCAGCGGATGGTATTCGCCTTGAGCGCGGCGCAACCAGTTCAGGTCCATGCTGGAGGCGAGCCGCTCGGCTTCGGCTTCGGTTTCCGCACAAATGGCCGCGATCGCCAGGATTGCGTGGGGGCGCTCGCGCCAGCCCGACGGCTGGAAGCCGTCGCGGTAGCTGCGCATCGCCGCCACCGCATCGTAGGTCGCGAAATGATGTGCGAAGGCGAAACCCATGCCGATCCGGCTTGCGAGTTCCGCGCTGTAATCGCTTGATCCAAGAAGGTAAAGCGGCGGCAGGTGCACGTCGGATGGCATCGCAACGACATTGCGGAACGGGTGGTTTGCCGGCCAGCCGCCGGTCTCCCAAAGGACGAGCTCCTGCAGGCGTTCGAGGAAATCGTCGCCCTCGCGCCGCTCCTGCCGTCGGCGCAGCGCCACCGCCGTCACGCCGTCCGTGCCCGGCGCGCGGCCGAGGCCGAGATCGATGCGTCCTGGAAACAGCGCCCCCAGCGTGCGGAAGCGCTCGGCGACCATCAGCGGCGCGTGGTTCGGCAGCATGATGCCGCCGGAGCCGACGCGGATGTTCTGCGTCACTGCCGCAATCTGGCCGATGAGGATGTCGGGCGCGGCAACCGCCACGGATGGCAGGTTATGGTGCTCGGCGATCCAGAAGCGGTGATAGCCGAGCCGGTCGACGTGCCGCGCGAGATCGATGCTGTTGCGCAAGGCCGCAGAGGGCGGCGTGCCGGTGGTGACGAAGGCGAGGTCGAGGACGGACAGGGGAGGCATACGGGCGCTTTCGATGGGCGGCACTGCGATCGGGAAGGATGGATATAGGCGGCGTCCGCAGAAGCGCGACCAGGTGTCGATTTCCGCTGCGCGCTTGTCGAGGCCATGCCCGGCGCGCTTAACTGGCGCTGTTGCCGCGCCCGTCTGCGGGAGAGACCTCGGATACGCTCAATGGACCAGCCCATTTCGCTCGATGCCGCCATCGAGTTCCTTGTCTCGACCCCTTTCTTCGACGGTCTCGATCCGTTCGAGCGGGCCGAGGTCGTACGGATCATGGAGGTTCTGCGCCTCCAGGAAGGCGAGGAAGTCTTTCGCGAAGGCACGAGCGGCGACAGCTGGTACGTGATTTTCGAAGGGGAAGTGCGGGTCCTCAAGGACGCTGACACGAAGGCGGAAACCGAAATCGCGCGGCTCAGCCCGGGAAAATGCTTTGGCGAAATGGCCATCCTTGACGGAATGCCGCGCTCGGCAAGCGTGCGGGCGGCGGGGCCGCTGACCATCTTCAGATTCAGGCGCGACCGCTTCGATGGGCTGCTCGCGCAGGGCAGTCTCGGCGCCTACAAGCTCGTCGCGGCGATGGCGCGCGTCCTCTCGCACCGGCACCGTCAGCTGACGCATCAGATATTCGATCTATTGGCCGGGCAGGCGCCGATGCCGGCAGGCCAGGTGAGCGGCGCCAGGGTAGATCGCTATCAAGTCTCGGAATAATCGGTTCGGTTACACCGCCGCCGCGAGTTCGGCGAGCGCTTGCTCGACTGCCGACGTCTGCGCATGTCTGACGAAGATCGAGATATCCTCGGACTCGTCGCCAGCATCACGCACCTCGACGATCATGTCGCCCATGTCGTGGCGCATCCGTTCGAGCCTGCCAGCCCCCGCGGCATGTCCGTTGCGGTGGGACAAGAACACCGCACCGGAAGCAAATGGACGCGGGATCGGCGCAAAGAGGCCGTTCACGACGCCGTTCGCCCAGGCGCGGTACATATCGGCTTTGTGCGCAATTCCCATCAGGGTGACGATCGCGGCATCCGGCGGATTTGGCGCGATGCCTGAGATGACGGCACGTCCATCGGCGCGTCGCGTCCATGTGATGGTTGAAAGGCCGGTATCCATCCCAAGCGCGCGGAGGGCTGCAAAGCCCATCTGCCGCATGTCGGCGTCGGCGGGATCATCGATCTCGCGCGGCAGGACGATCGAGCGCGCAGCGCCGTTCTCGCTGCCATCGCGGCGGGTCGCGGCAAACCATGCCGGCACGCCGCCGATGCTCATCACTTCAAGCGAGCATTGTTGTCCCTCGATCCGGCCAGCCGGCGCGACGGTGAGGCCCAGCCCTTCCAGCGTTCGCGTCACATGCGCGCCATCGACGAAGCGGCGCGCCGCCTGCGCCCGCATGCCCCTGATGCCGAGCGCTTCGCGAATCTCGGCCAGTGCGACCTGCACATCAGGCGTTCCGAGCAATGCGTCCGGACGGCCGATCGCCGCGATCGCGCGATTGACCGCCTCGCTCATGTCTTGCGTGTCGCGAAGCGGCATCTCGATGTGCGCGGCAATGCGTTCGCGGATGTTTTCCGGAAGCGCACCGGCCGGTGCCTCGCTCACGAGAGCCAATCGCGCGCCGGGCTGACACAGAACCGCGTCGATGAAGGGCAGTGCGTCGGGCGTGATCGCCGGCGCGACGAAGACGATTGCCGCCTTCGCCCCCTTCTTTGTTCCGTGCTGCCCGCGCAGAGCCGGATGCATCGCGTGCAGTTCAGGGAGCGGCGCGGAAAGGACACGGCCGTTGCGCAGGAAAAGCCGCCGCCAATCGGAAGGATCGAGCGGCAGCAGCGAGTGCCGCTTGCGCCGCGTCGCATCGATCGCGTGCGCGCGCGCCTTGGTGTCGAGGCCAGTCGCAGCGGCGATCGCGGCAATGCGCTCGGCGCCGAAATTGATCGGCACCGCCTGGCTATATTCCTGCGCGCTGACCTCAAGCCAGCCCTGCGTGCCTTCCCTGATGCTTTGAGCAAGATCGCAGATGGCGGTCTCGGCATCGGCGCCGCCATCGCGCGCTTTCCAATAGCGCAACACGCCGGCGCTGTGGCCGACCATTCCGGTCATCGCGCCGCCGCTGGTCAGGAAATGACCGTTGCCGAAGGAGTCGCCGCCGACAACGCCGTTTGTCGCAACGCGCGCCTCCTCGCCCATCTTTTCGACGAGGCTGAACATTTTCGGTCCGTAGACCATCTGGACTTTTTTGAGATTCTTCTTCGGCAGCTCGAGAATGTGCGACGCCTGCTCGATATAATAATCGTAGACGAGGAGCTGGTAGGCGGCGAAATATTCAGGTGATTCCTGGTCTATGTCGGCGCTGACGAGACCTGCTTCGATCGGATCGAATGTCTTGAAGTCCGGCACCTGGATCAGCACCCAGCCGACTTCGGGATCATTCTCGTGGCCGACCGCAATCTGGCGGACCCAGTATTCTTTGCCGTCCGCATCGAATTCCGAACTGATGCGGCGGCGCAGACGCCCGCCGACAAGCACTTCGATCAACCCGGCCAAGAAATCAGCTTGCGCGACGACGGCGCCGCGGCCATCGCCGTGATCGACCGCGACATCCTCCTGCCGAAAGCCAAGCCGCGTCGCGTCGTTGCTGTCGAAGCCTTGCGCGATCATGAAGAGTTCCGGCACGCCGAGGTCGATCGGCGACGTCCCGGGCATACGCACACGCAGGAACTTGCCGCGAAAATCGAGCTCCTGCAGATGCTCGACGCGGATTTGCACGCGGCCGTCTTCACGGCGGATGAAACCATCGTCTTTGCCCGGCACGACGCGATGGCGCGTCAACAAACGCACCCGCGGTATTTCCACGCCGCTCTCCAGGTCCATCGCCTCTATGGCTTCGAGATAGCGGCGCAACAGCACCAAGATCGCCGCCGCTCCGGCCTGGAAGGTCGAGGGGCCGTCGAGCACGGCTACCATGTCGGTACGGATCTCTTCGGGCGCTGGCTCCACCGGAGGTTTCGGCGGTTGCAGCAGAGTCACGACACGATGCGGAACGCCATCGCGCCAGCGATCGTCGATGAATTCGACGTGGTGGATTGTGCCGACGATATGCTGATGCGTGTCGAACCCGTCGATGATCTCGTCGGGGACAATGTCACCTGCAACCGTGTCGCGATGGTAGAAGCAATCGGCGAGACGGAAGATCATGCCGTTGGCGCGTTTCGGCACGCCTGCCTCGCCGTAGCGCTCGAGCATCATGCGATCGATCAGCCCGAGCTGATGGTATAGATCGGCGCGGATGTTCCAGTGCACGCCGAGGAACGGATCGCCACGCATCTCGATGCCGACGGCGCGCCGCCCCATCGCGACGCTCCACAGCATGGCCATCATGTTGGTGCCGCCGAGCCCGATCGCGAGAAAATCCGCATCGGCAAGGCCGCGGAGGTCCTCGTCTTCTTCGAAATCGTGTCTCGGCGCAGACATCTTTTTTCCCGGGTTGGCGGAAGCGGCAGAATAAACCAACTGCGCCAAGAGGCCAGCATCCAGGAGGGCGAGCCGTCGACCCTGTACAGGCCGGGCCGGATTGCTTAGATACGGCCGCGGCCGAAAACGGCGCCGCGGGTGTAGCTCAATGGTAGAGCAGCAGCCTTCCAAGCTGAATACGAGGGTTCGATTCCCTTCACCCGCTCCAAATCTAGCCTGCCGATCTCTCGAAACGGTATTGATTAATGGCAGCTGTGGCCGCCTGAGCACAGCGCAACCAATTCGCGCAAGGGCCGACTGCAACCATTGCAGGCAGTTACGTGATCAGGAAAGATGCGTGTGCTGATTTCATAAGTAGCCGCCAAGGCACTGGGCACCCAAGGAAGCGCACATGATCGGGACACGCATCAGGCGCCGGATCAGTTCGGCGGTTTGCGCCGGCGCGCTTCTGGCAGGTTCCGCGGCGGCAGCGCAGGCGCAAAACCCGTTTACGGCGGTTTACGGATTCGGCGACAGTTATGCCGACACCGGCAATTTATTCCGGATCACGCATACGTTCAGTCCGATTTACCCGACCGGCCGGTTCAGCGGGGGTACGAATTTCGTCGACACGATGTCGCTGTTGCTCGGCGTTCCGCAAGCCAATTTCGCGATCGGCGGCGCGACGACGGGCACCACGAATGTGGTCGGACCCGGCATTCCCGGCTTCTTCCAGGAATGGACGGGATTCCTGGCTACCGGCGGGCGCTTTGCTCCGACCGACGTTCTCGCGCTGTCGATCGGCGGCAACGACGCGCGCGCTTATTATCAGACCGGCGGAAGCCTTGCCGGCGCACCGGCAGCAGCCGCAGTCAGCGCCGCGCAAGCGATTGCCGGCGTTGGCGCGCTGGTCGGCGCCGGTGCACGCAATGTCGTGTTCACCGTCGGTGACGTGAGCACGCTGCCGGAAGCGACGGGCAGGCCGAACGTCGCGGCGGGCTCGCTGTTCAGCCAGACCTACAATCTGCAGACCCAATCGGCTCTGGCTTTGTTCGCGCGGGCTGGCGTGCGTGTCGAATATGTCGACATCGCGCTGATCGGACGCGAAATAGGGGCCAACCCGGCACTCTATGGCTTCACCAGTGCCGGGGCTTGTCCGCTCACCTGTCTCGGCAATCCGGCTCTGCAGAGCCAATACCTTTTCTACGTGGACCAGCTTCACCTGACGTCGCACGGATTCGCCGTCCTCGGCGAGTACATCGTCAACCGCCTCGATGCGCCGTTCACGTTGCCGGCGCAGGGGGATATGGGGATAAGAGCCGCACAGGGCTTCGCCGCGGTTATGTTCGGGCGCCTCGATCTTTTCCGCGAGGCGTCGGTGATCGTGCCCGAACCGCTGGCTTATGCGCCGGTTAGGAAGGGGCCGTTCGTCGAGGCGCTGCCGCCGCCGAAGCCTCCGAGTCCCCTGTCAGTTTACGTGCTCGCCAGCGGCGGCTTCGGCTCGCAGTCGAATACACAGCAATCGTTCGGCTACAATTGGGACGCCGTCGGCGGCACGCTCGGCGCCGAATACCGGATCAACAACAATGCCTTCATCGGCGCGGCGTTCAATTACGCCAATCCGAGCGCCAGACTTTTCAACGGTAACGGCACGACCGATACCAATTCTTATCAGGTTGGTGTCTATGGCGCCTGGGTCGGCGCGCATCTCTTCGCGCAGGGTTTTGTCGGCGGGGGTGTGCAGCAATACCGCAATATGCGCTTCGGCGTCGTCGATATCATCAGGTCGAATCCCACGGGCTCGAGCCTGATCGCGGGCGGCAAGGTCGGCTATCTCTTCGATGTCGGTCCGCTCTTCAAGATCGGCCCCATCGTCGGAGCCACATATGCCCGCGCCAATATCAACGGGTTCACCGAGAACGGTGATCCCGCGCTCGTGCTTACAATTGGGCGGCAAACCGTCGACACCGTCGTCGGCAGTGCCGGTGCGCAAATCCGCTATCCCGTCATCTTTAACGGCGTTGCGTTCAATCCGTATCTGAACCTGACCGCCGAAGACGATTTCCGCGGCAACGGCAGGATCATCCAGTTCGGCGCGGTGTCGGCGCCGCTCATCACCAACACCTGGACGGTGCCGAACGGCTCCCAGCGCGTCTATGGCCGCGTCGCCGGCGGCGTGCAGGCCGACATGGTGTCGAACGTTGCGGTAACTCTCACCGCGACGCGCACGCTCGGGCGTCGCGGCGGCGATGATTTCTACGGATCGGGCGGGATCAAAGTTTCGTTCTGAGCCGCTAGAAATCGCGCTTTTCCGAATTCGGCAGAGGCGTTCGCAGCTTTCGCGCGCGAGGAAATTCGCGTTCGGCTGATCGCTCCGTCGCTTCACGTGCGGCTTGCTCGACGGATTGCTGCTGCATGATCCGCAGGACCCGCTGCTGGGCGAGTTTGCGGCATGCCATCACATTGCGGCGTTGATCGGAAGTCACGCGCGGGCCTCGTTGATTGCGCCGTCCAGCCAAGCTTAGCCGTAAGGGTCGATTGGGGCCGAAACGCGGCTTCGCTTACGCTTTGAAGCGCCATGCGAATTAGCTGAGAAAAATCATCATGATCGGATATGACGAAGGGGCGCCGCGCGAACGATCTGCGCGCTCCGCCCAAACCGGCGCGATTGCCCGTCCGCCGCACCCGGGTTATCTGATTCGTGTAACACGAGATTCTCTCTCCGGAGGCTTCGATGCTCTTCAACACGGATCGCCGCGCGCTGATCGCCGGCCTTGCTTCAGCGCTCATCGCCATCTCGCTCGATCCCGCTATTGCTGCAGGCAAGGCGAAGATGAAGTTCGACACTGACAATGACGGCACGCTCGATCTAAACGAGGTGAAGGCTGCCGCCGGCGCCGCTTTTGACAAGCTCGATCGCGATCACGACGGCACGCTCGACAAGAAGGAACTCGGCGGACGCATCGGCAAGGACATGAGGGGCGATGCCGATCCCGACAAAGACGGCACCGTCTCCAAGGACGAATATGTCGGCCTCGCCGAAAAGCTGTTCAAAGAAGCCGATGCCGACACGGAAGGCACGCTCGACGCCAAGGAGCTGCGCTCCAAAACCGGCCGCGCGCTCATGAAGCTTCTGAAGTGAGGGTGCGCTTGCATTGAGCACGCAGGCGGCGCCGGCGGAGGAGACGCAAACACGCGCGGATGCTGTCGCGATCCTGCAGGCGCTGATCCGCTGTCCATCCGTCACGCCGGAAGAGGGCGGGGCGCTCACTTATCTCGCGGGGCTGCTTGGGGATGCCGGTTTCGAAACCGACATCGTGCGGTTCAGTGAAGCGGGCACGCCCGACGTCGACAATCTCTTCGCACGCATCGGCGACGGCGAGCCGCATCTCGTCTTTGCCGGCCACACCGATGTCGTGCCACCCGGCGATCTCACGCGCTGGCGCTTCGATCCGTTTTCCGGCGAGATTGCCGACGGCGTGATTTTCGGGCGCGGCGCGGCCGACATGAAGGGCGGCGTTGCGGCTTTTGCTGCCGCCGCGCTCGATTATCTCGGGCGTTGTGGTCCGCCGAAGGGCTCGCTGTCGCTGCTCATCACCGGCGACGAAGAAGGTCCGGCCGTGAACGGCACGGTGAAACTCTTGCAATGGGCGGCGCGGCGCGGCGAACGCTTCGGCCATTGCATCGTCGGCGAGCCGACCAATCCGAACGCGCTCGGCGACATGATCAAGATCGGCCGGCGCGGCTCGCTCAACGGCGAAATCGTCGTCACCGGACGGCAGGGTCATTCGGCCTATCCGCATCTTGCAGAAAATCCGCTGCCCACAATGGCGCGCATCGTCAGCGCGCTCAGCGATGTCGTGCTCGACAAAGGCAATGCGCATTTCGATCGATCGCAGCTTGTCGTCACATCGGTCGATGTCGGCAACATCGCGTTCAATGTCATTCCGGGCGAGGCGCGCGCGCGCTTCAACGTGCGCTTCAACGATAACTGGACGCCGGAGACCTTGCGCGAGCGGCTCGACGCGGAGATCAGAAAAGCCGCCGGCAATGGCAAAGCGGAACTGATCTGCCTACCGTGCAATTCGCTTGCTTTCATCACCGAGCCGGACGCTTTCGTTCAGACGGTGTCACGCGCGATCGAAGCGGAAACTGGGCGCACGCCCGTCCTGTCGACGAGCGGCGGCACGTCGGACGCGCGCTTTATCAGAAACTACTGCCCGGTGGTTGAATTCGGTCTTGTCGGGCAGACGATGCACGCTTTCGACGAGCACGTCGCAATCGCCGATGTGCAGGCGCTCACGCGCATTTATGACCGGATTATAGAGGATTATTTCGCCGGGTAGGCAACGGGCCCTCGCAAACCCGGCGAGCGCTTATTCGATATCCGTCCCAAGGAAACTGTGGTATAGTCCCGGACGAGCGGAGTTGCAGATATCATGGCTAAATCCCACAAAGCTTCCTTTCAGTATGAAAGTTCAGGCATCGCCCACGTTGGAACCTTCGAAGTGCATGGTTCCGGGGTGGAGACGGTCCTGGCGGTTACAACGAAGTTCGGCAGCGGCGAAAGCGAGCTGAAAAGACGCTCCTTGAATGACGCGGCGCGTACATTGGCATTGCATATCGAGAAAGACGCGAAGCGCTGATCGCTCCGGGATGTGCGAGGTGAACGAGGGCACGCGAAGGCCCGCTCATGGCTGAGAAACCGGACGATCTCGATCTGCACCGCGGCATGGCTGCCCAGAAAGCGACTCTGGTTCGCCGCTCGGAAGGGGCGGTGCGCGCCGATCAGATGGCGCTGAGGACGCGGCAGGAGGAACTCGAACACTTCATGCTGGCCGCGCCGGCGAAGGACTGGTCGGAGGCGGCGGAAAGAGCGGCGTATTTATTGAAGCTGTTCGCCGAAAGTCCGACGGCGGAAGACCCGCGGCGGCAAAAGCTGATCCAATCTGTTCTGGCGGATTTCGACAGGCTTGTCGGCTCCGAGGCGGGTGCGGAGTGACCTCACGAAATACCGGTCCGCCTGGATCTACTCCGCGAACAATTGTCCGGAGTAGACGATGGGGCCCGTCGGAGATCCCGTCGGCGAGCCGCCCGTCGGCTCCGACGTGACCGCGAGTGTCACTTTGTTTGCGGCGGGGTTGTCAGGCAGCTTGAGGCGCAGCGGCGCGTCTTGGACCAGACCGAGAGATTTCGGCGCGCTTCCGGCATTGATGTACCAGAGTTCGAGGCTCCGTCCCGGTGGCACTTCGGCCGCGAGGGGCCACACATAGATCGTCCGCGATGCGGTGTCGACGCGGATGATCAAGGCCGGGGCATCGCCGCCGCGATTGACCACGGCGACATAGGATTTGCCTTGAGGTGCGGGCGCAAAAAGCTCGCGATCGATCACGAAGAATGCGAGTGCCGCGGCTAATGCAGCGGCCGCTGCACTTGCGCCGCGCCAGAACACGACCTTGCGGCGCAGCCGATGCAGCTCGACGACCGAAGCGCTTCCCTCGATCGCGGGCTCGCCGAGCCGAGCCTCGATGGCGCGCCAGACACCGTCTGGCGGCGCGATGGGCTTGACAGACTCGGCTAGAGGCGTGAGCCGCTCGCGCCAGCGCTGCACGGCTTGCCGGGCGTCGGACTCCGCTGCAAGCCTGCGCTCAAATTCAGCGCGCTCGGCGCTATCCAACGTACCGAGCACATATTCCGCGGCGAGGTTTTCCAGATCGCCGTTCATGCGGCGCTCTCCAGACAATCACGCAAGCTGGCAAGGCCGCGATGCAACCAGCTCTTGATTGTGTTCACGGGCGCAGCGTACTTCGCGGCGAGCTCGTCGCGGGAAAAACCTTCGTAATAGGCAAGCAGAATGCACGTGCGGGTCGGTTCCTCTATCGAGCCGAGACAAGTCCGCAGCGCGGCGATATCATTTAGATAAGTTTCGCTCATCGCCGTATCGGCGATGGAATCGTAAGGGTCGCCCGCATCATTGACGAGAGCGAGCACCGGCCTTTTCTGTCTGATAACGTCGATCGCCCGATTACGCGCGATGGTGACAAGCCACGCCATGGCCGAGCCTGCCTCCGGAGAAAAGCTTCCCGCATTGTTCCAGACCCGCAGGAAGACGTCCTGAAGGATTTCCTCGCTACCGGCAGGGTCCCGGTTGATACGCCGGATAATCGCGAAAAGTTTTGGAGCGACGCTGTCGTAGAGCCGGCGGAACGCGACCCGGTCGCCGGACGCCGTCGCAATCAGCAGCGCCGAAAGATCATCTGAGGGAAGCACACGGCTCTCTTGCCGATAAGCGCTCAGGACTGCAAGCCCGAGGCCGACGCGCCTTCCGCTGCTCCGCCGAGCCGTGTCCATGGCCGGAGCGAGTTTAAGCACGTCCGGCCATGGTTATGTTGGAGTTTACGATTTCGGCATCAGCACGGTGTCGACGACATGAATCACGCCGTTCGACTGATTGACATCGGCGATCGTCACGGTTGATTTGCCGCCCTTGGCGTCGACGAGCAAGACCTTGCCGCCGGACATTTCCGCCGTCAGCTCTTCTCCTTCGACCGTCTTCAGCATCGCCTTGCCTTCCCCGCTCTTGATCTTTGCCGCGAGATCGGCAGCGCTCACCTTCCCCGGCACGACATGATAGGTGAGAATCTTGGTCAGCGTCGCCTTGTTTTCCGGCTTAACGAGCGTGTCGGCGGTACCAGGCGGCAGCTTGTCGAACGCTGCGTTCGTCGGTGCGAACACCGTGAACGGGCCGGGACCGGAGAGCGTGTCGACGAGACCGGCAGCCTTTACGGCTGCGACCAGCGTCGTGTGATCCTTCGAATTCAAGGCGTTCTGCACGATGGTCTTCGACGGATACATTGGCGCGCCGCCGACGGTTACGGTTTTTTCCTGCGCGAACACCGGATGGGATCCGAGCGGGATCGCGGTTGCTGAAAGCAGGACCGCCCCGAGAGCGATTTTCAGCGAACGATGGATTGAATGCGGCATGTCTATCTCCAAGAGAACATTCCGAAAGGTCGGAATGCAGCTCTCTACGGAGCGGCCTGCAAGGAAGTTGCGGGCCTTGGCATGATCACGCGTTCGTGAAGAGTGGCGCTTGCTTCCGGATTTATGGAAGTTCGAGGAGATAAGATCGTGTCGGTGATCGAATTCGTCGACACCGCGCTGGCGCATGATCATCTCATCCAGGTGAAGTGAGGTCGCGTCAGCCGGACAGACGTTTATTCATCACCACGACCTCGCGGCCATGGTGCTCGAGCCGCTCCACTGCGCGCCAGCCGAGTTTCGCGTAAAGGCCTTGCGCCGACCACGTATAAAGCCACAGGGTCTCGACGCCGTTCCCCAGCGCGAAGTCTTCGACGAAGCGCACGAGCGCGCGCGAATGACCGCGGCCGCGCGCGGCGCGATCGACGGCAAGTGCGGTCAGCCACGGCATCCATTGCGGCCGGGTTTCGAGATCATGCTCGGTGATGGAGGCGGTGCCGACCGGGACCTCACCGTCCATAAGCACGAAGGTCCGGGGCAGCCAGGTCGTGCGCGGAACCGGCGTGAACAGGCGCTCGATCTCGTCGAGCGTCTTGCCGAGACGGGCCCAAAATTCCTCGTGCGCCCATCTGGCGACGACCGGCAACAGGTCCGGGCGGTCACGCAGGGCGACGATCTTCTGATCCATACCGGTCTCTTGCCTTGGGATAGCCTATCCAACCGAAGCTCGCAGCCTCGACATGGGCTGCCGTTCTCCCTATGTTCGGCGCTCGGAGGGGCCGGATGCAACTCTATTGGTGGCCGAAGACGCGCAGCCTCCGCGCGCTCTGGATGCTTGAGGAGGCGGGCTGCGCCTACGAGCGCGTGCCCGTCAACATCACGCAAGGCGGGCAGAAGGACGAGGCCTTCCTCGCCGTCAATCCCATGGGCAAGCTGCCGGCGCTTGCCGATGGCGAGGCGAAGCTCGCGGAATCGGCGGCAATCTGCGCCTACATCGCGGACAAATTCCCGCAAGCCGGCCTCGCACCGCCGATCGGCGATCCGCGTCGCGGGCGCTATCTGCATTGGCTGTTCTTCGCACCCGCCTGTATCGAGCCGGCCTTTGCGCAGAAATTCACCGGCATAAACCTGCCGGAAAGCGCCGCCGGCTGGGGCTCTTACGACCGCGTGTTTGCTGTTCTTGAACAGGCGCTTGCGGGTGGACCCTGGATTCTCGGTGAAAGCTTCTCCGCAGCGGACGTGATGATCGGCAGCGATCTCTGGTTCGGCATCGAAGTCTTCAAGATCGTCGAGGCGAAGCCCGCCTTCCGCGCCTATCTCGATCGCTGCCTCGCCCGGCCGGCTTTGCAGCGCGCGCTCGCCATTGATGCCGCCGGTGTCTGACGCGCTGGAACTCGTTCGGGCCGACGAGATTGGCCTGCAACCTGCGCAGCCATCCCCACCAGGAGCAGGGGAGCGGCAAGCATTGGCGCCCGACCGCTCCATCCTCGGCGTCGACGCCTCCGCACTCGGGCGGCGCTGGAAGCCGCGGCTCGACCCGGCGGGCGAAGCCCGCGCGCTAGCTATTGCCCAGGCGCACGGCCATCCCGACATCCTCTGCCGCGTGCTTGCCGGGCGCGGCGTCACCCACGAGAGCGCCGCGCTCTATCTCGATCCGACCGTGCGGGCGCTCATGCCCGAGCCGAACAGCCTGCAAGGCATGGCGGCCGCCGTCGCGCGGCTTGTCCATGCGATCGAAGCGCGTGAGACCGTCGCGATTTTCGGCGACTACGACGTTGACGGCGCCTGTTCGGCGGCGCTGCTCGCGGGCTTCCTCGACGCTGCGGGGTGTCCGCGCCTCATCCACATCCCCGACCGGATTTTCGAGGGTTACGGCCCGAACGTCGCGGCCATCGAGGCGCTGAAAGGGCAGGAAGCGGGTCTTCTTGTCTGCGTCGATTGCGGCACGACGAGCCACCTGCCGTTGGCGCGCGCCAAGGCGCTTGGGTTCGACGCGATCGTCATCGACCACCACCAGGCGGCCGAAATCCTGCCCGAGGCGATCGTCGTCAATCCGAACCGGCTCGACGATCTCTCCGGCCTCGGCCAGCTCTGTGCCGCAGGCGTGGTAATGATGGTAGTAGTCGCGCTGAACCGGGCGCTGCGGGAGCGCGGCTTCTGGTCCTCGTCGCGGCCAGCACCCGATCTCCTCGCCGCGCTTGATCTCGTGGCGCTGGCGACGGTCGCGGATGTCGCGCCGCTGACTGGCCTCAACCGCGCCTTCGTCGTGAAGGGTCTCGGCGCGATGCGGGCTCGGGCCCGGCCCGGCCTGACCGCGCTCCTCGATTGCGCGCGCCTCAACGAGCCGCCGCGGCCGTATCATCTTGGTTTTCTTCTCGGTCCGCGCATCAATGCCGGCGGGCGCATCGGCGATGCCTCGCTCGGCGCGAAGCTCCTGCTGTCGACCGATCCCGACGAGGCCGCTCGCATCGCTGCCGAGCTTGATCGGCTGAACAGCGAGCGGCGCCTCGTCGAGAAGGCGACGCTTGAGGCCGCTGAGAAGATGGTCCTCGAAGGCCTGGCGATCGAGGGCGAGCGTGGCGTGATCGTCGTCGGCGACGACGGCTGGCATCCGGGTGTCGTCGGGCTCGTTGCCGCCCGGCTGCGCGAGCGCTTCGACCGGCCGGCTTTCGCGGTTGCCTTCGCCGGGGAGATCGGCACCGGATCCGGACGCTCCATTCCCGGCATCGATCTTGGCCGTGCCATCCGCGAGGCGGTCGATGCCGACGTACTCGACAAGGGCGGCGGCCACGCCATGGCAGCCGGCGTGACGCTGCGGCGCGAGCGTCTCGCGGGGTTTCGCGATTTCCTGGAGGATCGGCTGGGGCCGGCAGTCACCGCCGCGCGCGCCGATGCCTCCATGAAGGTCGACGCCGTGCTCACCGCGGCTGGCGTGACCGCCGAGATCGTGCATCTCTTGGAGAAAGCCGGACCGTTCGGCTCCGGCAATCCGGAGCCAGTCATCGTGGTCGCCGGCCATCGGCTCGAACACGTCTCCGAAATCGGCGCGGGGCATTTGCGGTTTCGCCTGACTGGCGACGACGGCGGCAGCCTCGAAGCGCTCGCTTTCGGCGTGCTCGGCCGCCCGCTCGGCGATGCGATCCTGGCGGCGCGCGGCGAGCGCACGCATGTCGCCGGCCACCTCACACTTGACCGCTGGGGCGGTACGGAGCGCGTCAGATTTCGCGTTCTCGATCTGGCGGCTTCAGGTTCGCGCCGCGCCTGATGTTCTTGCCAGCTGGGTGCGGCGCCACTAATGTCCGCGCCGTTCGGAGCCGGTTTGGTGTCCGAAATCAGCGCCCATCGTCTAGCGGTCCAGGACGTCGCCCTTTCACGGCGAAAACAGGGGTTCGATTCCCCTTGGGCGCGCCACCGGAATCGATTCATCTGGAGCTTGGCGCTGGCCGACATCAGCCGCCGAGATAGGCCGCCTGCACATGCGGATTGCCGATGAGATCGGCGCCCTTGCCTGACGTCGCAATCACGCCGGATTCGATGAGATAGGCGTAGTCGCACATCTCTAGCGCGGCATAGGCGTTCTGCTCGACCATGAGTACGGTCGCGCCGCTAGAGCGAATCCCGGCAATGATCTCGAACACCCGCTCGACGATGTTCGGTGCAAGCCCAAGCGAGGGTTCATCGAAGAGGATGAGCTTCGGCCGCGACATCAATGCCCGGCCGATCGCCAGCATCTGCTGTTCGCCGCCAGACAAGGTGCCGGCGATCTGCTTCCGCCGCTCGGCGAGACGCGGAAACTGCTCGAAGATTCGCGCGCGGTCGGCGGCAATCTCGGCGACGTCGTGGCGGAGATAGGCGCCCATCTCGAGATTCTCCTCGACGCTCATATCGGGAAAGACGTGGCGGCCTTCCGGACAGTGGGCGATGCCGCGCTTCAGGATCTGCGGCGGCGAGCAGTGCGCAATGTCCTCGCCATCAAAGATGATGCTGCCGCGCGCCGGCGGCAGAAGGCCGGAGAGCGCGCGCAGCATCGTGCTCTTTCCGGCGCCGTTGGCCCCGATGAGCGCGACAATCTGGCCTGCTTCAACGCGCAGCGACACGCCTTTCAGAGCCGCGACGCTGCCGTAGCGGCATTCGACATCGCGCACTTCAAGCATGCGCTGTCCCCGCGCGTTTCGCTGCGGCGTGCCCGAGATAGGCGCGAATGACGTCCGGGTTGTCGCGAATGGCGGCAGGCGGTCCTTCCGCGATGATGCGTCCATAGTTGAGGACGACGATGCGGTCGGAGACGCCCATCACCATTGGCATGTCGTGCTCGACGAGGAGGATCGTCATGCCGAGCTCGCGCAGCTTGCCGAGGAGCCGCATGAAGCGGCCGGTCTCGGAGGCGTTCATGCCGGACACGGGCTCATCGAGGAGCAGCATCGAGGGTTTTGCGGCAAGCGCCAGGGCGACGCCGAGAAGCCGTTGATCGCCGTAGGGCAGGGCCCCGGCATATTCGTGCGCGTGCGCGTCGATGCCGACGAGGGTCAGGATTTCCCATGCCGCTTCGTGCAGCTCCTGCTCCGATTCGTGTTCGCGCGGCAGTCTGAAAAGCGTGTCGAGGATGCTCGAGCGGCCGCGCAGATGCAGGCCGGCCAGCACGTTGTCGAGCACCGTATGTGCCCGAAAAACGCTCGTGCGCTGGAACGTGCGCACAAGACCGAGACTTGCGACTTGGTGCGGTTTCAGACCATTGAGTGATGTGCCGCGGTAGCGTACGTCGCCTTTGCTCGGAGCCAAGAAACCGGTGATCACGTTGAATGCGGTCGTCTTTCCGGCGCCGTTCGGTCCGATGAGGCTCAGAAGCTCGCCATCTTTGACGACGAAATTCATGTCCGCGATGGCGACAAGCCCACCGAAATGCACGGCGACGTGCTCGATTGTCAGCGCAGGTGTAGCGCTTGTCATTCGACGGATACGCTCGATTGCGAGGCGATCCGCTGCGTCTTTGCAGTACCACAGGAAAACCGGCGCTCGATCGCCGGAACGATGCCCTGCGGCAAGACGAAGATGACGGCGATCATGAACGCGCCGTAGAGGATCCATTGCACTTCGGGCGCTGCGAAGGAGCGCAGGATCACCGGGATCGCGCCGAAAATCGCGCCGCCGACGACCGGGCCGGCGAGCGTGCCCTTGCCGCCGGTGATCACCATGATGACCATCGTCACGGTATAGAGGAACAGAAAAATATCGGGATCGATAATCCGGAGATAATGCGCGTAGAGGCTGCCGGCAGCGCCCGCGATGGCCGCCGAAACGACGGCAGCAAGCACGAGATAGCCGGTCACGTTGATGCCGACCGAGACGGCGAGAGATTCATTGTCTTTGAGCGCTATCATCGCCCGGCCGATGCGCGATTCGACCAGGCGCTTGATGACGAGGTAAGCGAGCACGCCGACACTGAGGACGAGAAAGTAATTGCCGGTCTTGCCGTACAGCGTCGCGTAGCCGAGACCCGGCAATCCGAGTGTAAACGGTGGGATATTCGTCAGTGCCAGCGGGCCCTGCGTCAGCTCGACCCAGTTCAGCGCGACGAGCCTCACCACCTCGGCGAAACTGATTGTCACAATGACGAAATAGGCACCGCGGACCCGAAACGAGAGTTTCCCGACGAGATAACCGCAGAGACCGGCAAACACGATGGCGAGAAGAAAGCCGTAAACCACGGGCCAGGGCTCGTGCACGACGTGAAACCAATCGAACAATTCGACATCGAAGCCGAGGGAGGTCAACGCGCTCACATAAGCGCCGATGCCGAAAAAGGCGACATGGCCCAGACTGAGCTGTCCCGTGTACCCGAGCAGCAGATTGAGGCTCATCGCCGCGATCGTGAAAATGCCGGTCGTGATGAAGGCGTTCAATATGTATGGATCGCTCAACCACGCCGGAACGGAAGCAAGCAGAGCGACGATCAGGAAAGGAAGGGCACGCCTCACCCGATGCGCTCCGCCCGCGCGAAAAGGCCCGTCGGCTTCACCAGCAATACGGCGATGATGATCAGAAAGCCCATGGCGTCGCGGTAGCCGGAGGACACGTATCCGGCGCCGAGCTCCTCGGCGAGCGCCAGAATGAAGCCGCCGATGGTCGCGCCGGTGATGTTGCCGAGGCCGCCGAGAATGACGATGGCGAACGCTTTCAGCGAGGCGATGTCACCCATATGCGGCGAGATCACATAGGCTGGGCCAAGCAGCGCGCCCGCCGCGGCGGCGAGGCTCGAGCCGATCGCGAAGGTCGCGGTGTAGATCGCTTGCACGTTGACGCCCATGAGCGAAGCTGTGTCGCGATCTTGAAACGTCGCGCGCATTGCTTTGCCGAGCTTCGTTCTGTTGATGAGGATATAGGTTGCCCCGATGAGCAGAAGCGCCATCGTGAGCACGAAAACGCGCAGGTAGGAGACCGACACCGGCCCGATCACCAGCGGCGTCTCCGGAAACGGCGTCGAGACCGATTTTGCAACGCCGCCCCAGACCAACTGCTCGCTGTTCTGCATGACGATCATGGCGCCGATCATGATGAGCATCGTCGTGTCTATATCCGCGCCGCGCATCGGGCGAAGCAGCAGGAATTCGATGAGCGCACCGAGCAGGAGACCGGCGATGATCGCGACCGGCAAGGCGAGGATGAAATTCAGTCCGAGAACGGAAGAGACGAGGAAAACGAAATAGGCGCCGAACGTATAGAGCTCACCATGGGTGAAGTTCACCACTCGCATGATGCCGAAGATAAGCGTGAGCCCGATCCCGAGCAGCGCATACGTGCCGCCGAGGATCAGCGTATTGGCGATGTGCTGGAGAAACTCGGACAAACGGCTTGATCGGAAGGAGCTGCGCTATGTTTCGCGTAAGCACACGCAAAAAACAACGACCTCATCCTGAGGACATGCGAAGCGTGCGTCTCGAAGGATGGGCAAACTGACTGCCTTTCGGTCCTTCGAGACGCGCCCGTAAGGGAGCGCTCCTCAGGATGAGATCAGTTGATCACATCGTCGGGACGACGACCTTCCCGTCGTCGATCTTGATGAGGTAGACGTTCGGCACGCTTTGGCCGCTTTCCTTGCCGGCCGGGCCTTGCTTCTGGAATTTGATGTCGCCGTTCAGTCCTTTGATATCGACGTTCCAGAACGCGGCGCGGATCGCCTCGGGTTCTGCCTTGCCGGCCTTCTCGATGGCAGCTGCGATCGTGCGGATACCGTCATAACCGCGGAAGCTTTCGGTGACGCCCGGGAAGTCGAAGCCGCGCTTCTTCCACTCGCCGATGAAATATTTCGCCGCCTGCGGATTGGGCGTCGAGTCGGGCTGCCACGGCGCGAACGTCGCGAGATGAATCGTGCCGTTCGCCGCCGAGCCTGCCTGCGCGACCAGCTGGTCCGGATTCTGCGATCCGCCGGTCGTGATGATCTGCTTCTTCATGCCGAGCGCGGCCGCCTGCTTCAGGACAAGGGTCAGCTGCTCGACCGCGGTCGTCACCATCATCGTATCGGCGTCGGAGGCTTTGATCTTGGCGAGCTGCGCGCTCATGTCCTGCGCCGACTGGTCCATCGTCTCGACGAGACCGACGTGGATGTTCTCGCCTTTCAGCATCTTGCCGAAATCGTCGGCCGCTCCGCGTCCCCAATCATTGTTGATGACGAGGAAGTCGACCTTCTTGATGCCCATCTTCGGCACCATAGGCTTGAACGCCGCCGCTTCCACTGACGACGGTGGCGAGATGCGGAAGATGTACGGGTTGCCGGATGTCGTGATCTTGCCGGAGGACGACGTTTCGACCAGCATCGGCACCTGATATTCCGCGAGCTTCGGCATGACGGCGAGTGTCAGGCTCGAGCCCCACGCGCCCATGATCACCGGTACCTTGTCGCGGGTGATAAGCTTTTCGGCAACCGCCGCGGCTTCCGTCGGATTGCTCTTGTTATCCTCGATGACGAGCTCGAGCTTCTTGCCGAGAACGCCGCCTTTGGCATTGATCTCGTCGGCGGCGATGCGCGCGCCGTTCGTCACATAGGTGCCGGAGGCGGCGAAGGGGCCTGTCAGCGGCTCGTTGACGCCGATCTTGATGCTCTCCTGAGCAGAGGCGGCGCCTCCGAGTAGCAGTCCGAGGGCGGCGCCAGCCGCCAAGCTTTTCATGCTGATCATCTAATCCTCCGCTGCGGCGTCCCGAGGAGCCGGGCCGACAGAATTCTTGCTGGCGATCGTTTTCTTAGCATACGACGTGCCAAAGCTCATTCTAAGCCGAGTTCCGGCCGAGGTAAAAGCCTGTTGCAGCAGCTTAAGGTTGCTCGTGTGCGGTCGCCTTCAAGCTTTCAACCGCGGGATGATTTCGCGCGCGATGATCTCGATCTGGTCCATGCGATATTTGTATGGGACGAAGATGATCTTCTGTACGCCGACGGCGATGTGCTCCTTGAGCTGCGCGACGCATTCGTCGACCGAGCCGATGATCGCGCTCTCGCGCGTGCAGTCGCTGTGCGAGGGGAAGTCCCATTCCTTGTTCAGCCAGTCCATCATGTCCTCGCGCACGGCGTCGCGCGAGGCGCCGATCATGATCGGCAGCTGATTGGCGTTGAGGAGCTCGTCAGGGTTCTTGCCTGCCTCTTGGGCCGCGGCGCGCACCTTGTTCCAGGATTTGGTGAAGTCATCCGGCTTGTAGAAGTAGGTGAGCCAGCCGTCGCCGGCGGTGCCGGCGCGCTTGAGCACGCGATCGACATAGCCGCCGATCAGGATCGGCATGTGCGTCTGCTTCGGGTTCGGATACATGACCGCTTTTGAAATCTGGTGGGTCATGTAGCTGCCGTTGACTTGCTCCTCGCTCCACAGGCGCCGCAGGATTTCGAGATTCTCGTCCATCAGCTTGCCGCGTTTTTCGAACGGGATGCCGACCGCGTCAAACTCGCGCTTGTACCAGCCGGACGCCATGCCTAAGAGCAGCCGCCCGTCGGAGACTTGGTCCATGCTTGCGAGCTGCTTTGCCAGCGTCACGGGATTGCGCAGCGTCAAGACGAGCACGCCGGTGCCGAGCTTGATCTTTGTGGTGCGCGCGGCGATCGCGGTCAGCGTGGTGAGCGAGTCGAGAACCGGGAAATTCGGCTCTACCCCGAGCAGGATGTGATCCCAGACCCAGATCGAGTCGAAGCCGAGCTCCTCCATCCGCACGCCATACTCGACGAGCTCTTTGGCATCGGGCATTTCGGGGTAGGCGGTGAAATTGCGCGCGGCGATGCCGAACGTGCCGCTGAGTGCAGTCTTCACGCGGGATTCTCCAACTTCAGGTCAGGCGGTGAACAGGCGCTCGGGATCGAGCATCCGCAGTGTCGAAAGCTCGTGCTCGCTCGGGGGCTCGGTGACGGCGAGATCGTCGTCGAAGATCAGCTCGAAGCCGGTCTTGTCCTGTACCTCTTGCCGCGTCACGCCGGGATTGAGGGCGGCGACCTTCATGCGCCGCTCCGCGTCCTCGAACGAAAACACCGCGAGCTCGGTCACGACGCGGAACATGCCGCCGGTCGGAAGGCCGCTTTTCGCGCGCGAATCGCCGCCGCTTATGAACCCGGGGCTCGTGATGAAGTCGACGTGCTCGACGAAGCGGCGCTTCTCGTGCTTCATCGCGACGATCATGTTGGCGAGGCTCGAAATATCGTTGCCGCCGCCGGTGCCGGGCAGCCGCGTCTTCGGATGCGCGGGATGGCCGATGAAGGAGGAGTTCAGGTTGCCGTATTGGTCGATCTGTGCGCCGCCCATGAAGCCGACATCGACATAGCCGCGCTGCAACAACAACAACACTTCGGCGCTGCCGAGCACCATGTTGGCGCGCTTGGTGCAGCGCTGGTCGTTCGTCGATGGCGGCAGCTTGCCGGGTTCGACGAAGGCGCCGATGACGCCGCCCTCAAAGAGGATCGTCAGTCCCGGACAGCGCGTGCGCTGCGCCAGTGTGGCGGCGAGCAGCGGAATACCGACGCCGGCGAACACGACCTGTCCGTCTTTGAGTTGCCGGGCGCTGAGCACGGTGAGGATTTCGCTGGCGGTGTATCGATGCGGCTCAATCATCGTAGATGCTCCGGCCGCGGCGCGTTACATCGAGCACTTCATCCATGCCGATCAGCGACAGGAACTCCGTCCAAGATTTCGGTGCGTAGACATAGCGGTCGAGATAATCCCTGAGGCCGCCGATCGGATCGCCGTTCACCTCAGCAACATAAGCCTCCATGTGCCGCATCATCGGCTCGTAGGCGCCGTAGCATTCGTGCGGCGCTGAGCCGTACGGGACTTCGACGACCGCATCGACACAGAAGAACGGAATCTTGGTCTGGTCCGGGGCGCGGCGGATCTGGTCGTTGGAGACGATGCGCTCGCTCGTGAGAATTACCCGGTTCGCCGCCATCGCGAGATCGATGTCCATGAATTGCAGCCCGTCGATCTGTGCGTTGCCGTAGGCGTCGCAGCGCTGCACGTGGATCAGCGCCACGTCGGGATTGAGCGCCGGCACCAGCAACAGCTTCTCGCCGGTGAAAGGGCAGTCGATCTCCTTGGCTTCCGGGCGCTGCTTCAACACATCGGAGCCGAGCATCGAGCGGATCGGCATGAACGGCACGCCCATCGCGCCGGCGCGGAAGCGCATGCCGACGGCCATGTGGCTCCACTCGTCATAACGCGCCAAGCCCTTCTCGACGTGGTGGCGCATGACCTTTGAGAGACCCCACAAAATGCTTTGCGCAAACCAGCTCGTGATCATGTGATCGCAGATTCCGGAGCCGAACAAGAGATCGCCGTCGGTCGAAACGATGCTGCGCGAGCAGCTGAGATGCTTCTTGTGCGCGCGAATCAGCGCCCAGATCATCGCCATCGGCGTACGCGACATAGTCGAGCCGCCGATGCCGACGCTGGCGCCATCCTGCACGAAGGAGGCCGCTTCTTCGAGCGTGACGACTTTTTCACGGAGGCTCTTGTCGCGGCGCGATAGCTCTTCACGAAGCTGCAGATAGGGCTTTACGACCGGCTCGTTCATGCGGTGGCGCTCTTGCGCGAGGAGTTCCGAGCCACCCCGGCCTCGGCATTGAACTCACCGATCAGGCGGTCCCAGGCGGGGATGCTGTCGACCAATCCGCGCCAGAAGGACTGATCCTTGCGCTTCTCGAAATCCTCGAAACGCACGCCCTGCTGCTCGACCCAGGTATAGTAACCGAGATTGAAGATGCGCTTGCGGTCCTGGTGGCGCAGCTCGAGCATGTGATCGTCGCTGATCGCTTCCAGCGAGCCCGCAAAAATCTCGCCGGCGTTCACTTCGTCGAAACCGTCGGGATAGTGCTTCGCGGCGTAGCCCTCGCGTTCGCTGCCGTAGAGCGCAGCGCTGTCGGTCGCGACGGTCATGACGATGTCGTTCGCGCCGAGATCGAGATGCTTGGCAAGCTTGATCGATGCGACGATGTTGGCGAGCCCGGATATGCCGATATCTGCACAGGAACCGACCAGCTCGCGATCGAGCTTGCGGCGTTTCACGAGATAGTCGCGACCGACATCGCTGCCGAACAACAGGTTCAGCCGATCGCTCGCGCGATCGGAAACCGCGATCACCGCATCCATGTTCATCACATTTTGGATCAGCGGGATGTGCTTGTCGCCGATGCCCTGGATATTGTGCTCGCCATAGCCGTTTTCGAGCATGGTCGGGCATTCCAGCGCCTCGACGGCCGCGATCTTCGTGCCGTGCTTTGTTTTTAGACAATCGCCGGCCGCAAGCGTGCCACCGGAACCCGTCGCGGCGACAAAGGCCGCAAGCCGCCGCTCACCGGTCCCCGATTGCGCATGCGAGAAGACCCGTTCGCACGCGGCACCCGTGCAGACATAGTG
Source organism: Methylobacteriaceae bacterium (assembly GCA_034669505.1). GTDB lineage: Bacteria > Pseudomonadota > Alphaproteobacteria > Rhizobiales > Beijerinckiaceae > JAFASC01. The sequence goes on along the minus strand of JAXDNJ010000027.1, from coordinate 22,292 downwards.
CGCCATATAATTCGAGAACGCGGAGAACTGATTGAGGATGACGTTCGCCTCGTCCGTCTCCAGTTCGGCGCATTTATCGTAGATTTCCTTGACGTTGCTCTCCGTCCCGGGCGTGCGGATGATGTCTGACGGATCGGCAACCCATTTCTCCAGCCAGTCGAAGCGCTCGCGGCTCATGCCTTCCGGCAGGACGGCGACACCTCGGCAGCCGAGAATGCGCGATATCGCGACGCCGCCGCGGCAATAATTGCCGGTCGAGGGCCAGATCGCCTTGTGCTTGGCCGGATCGAAGCGCCCGGTCGCGAGCCGCTGTGCAAGAGCTGCATAAGCCGGCAGCACTTTGTGCGCGCCGATCATCGGAAACCGGCAACCGAGGAGCACGACGATTGGCGCCTTCACGCCGGTCAGCGCTTCGGGCAGCACGATATGCGCCGGCACATCGACGCGATGGCGACGGTCGGCACCGTTGTACCAATTCACCCGCCAGAGATTTTCCGAGCGCGGCTCGTCGGGATCGATGCCGTCGAGGTGGTGTGCGCCCGAAGGTGGGCTGGCCAGTTCGCTGAATCTTGGCAGAACGACGCCATATTCGCGCGCGCGCCGGATAGCGGACTTCAGCCGCGCCGGGTTGACAACGTCCGGCGTGACGACCATCTCCTCCGCGATACGAGCCATCAACCGAACGACATTTCGCTCAGCGGCACCACTTTGACACCCGCTGCTTCGAGGCCCTTGCGAACGGCTGTCGCCACTGCAACACCGGTCGGCTCGTCACCATGAACGCAAAGCGTATCGAGATCGCACGGGATGCGCTTGCCGTGACGCGACACGATCGTCTTGTTGACGACCATCTCGATGACCTGCTTCGTCGCGGCTTCCGGATCGGAAATCACCGAACCGGGGATTTTGCGCGAGGTGAGATTGCCGTCGTCATCATATTGCCGGTCGCAAAAACCTTCGCGCGCAACTTTCAGCCCGAGCTCGTGCCCCGCCTTTTCCATCTCCGAGCCCGCGAGAGCGACATAGATGATGTTGCGGTCGACAGCCTTGATGGCGCGCCCGATCGCCAAAGCGTACTCCTTGTTCTCGGCTGCCATGTTGTTCAGCGCGCCGTGCGGCTTCAGATGCGTGACCTTCATGTCGGAATAAGCCGCGAGCGCCTGCAACGCGCCGATCTGATAAGCGACCATATATTCGAGATCGCTCGGCTTCATGTCGATGCGGCGGCGGCCGAAACCCCAGATGTCGTCGAAGCCGGGATGCGCGCCGATGCTGACGCCTTCCTTCTTGGCGCCTTCGACGACGCGGCGCATCGTGAGCGGATCGCCGGCATGGAATCCGCAGGCGATGTTCGCCGAGCGGATGACCTTCAGCAATTCGGTGTCGTTGCCGATGTCATAGGCGCCAAAACCCTCCGCCATATCGGCGTTGAGGTTGATCGAATTCATCATCGCTTTTCGTCAGTTGAGAGGAGAGGCGCAGCCGAGCCGCGACGAGGCCGCACCATATTACCCTCCGCAAGGCGAGACAATCTTCCAAGCCGCCGCACCTACGGGCGCCAGCTGAGCAGGCTCTCCCACAATCGTCGTGCGCGTTCGGCAACCATCGGCCCGATCAGCGCGCCGAAACTCAATGCGTCCGGCGGAGTGGATTCCGCACGCCCGCTCAACCTGGCCTCCACGTTCTGCGCGAAGGCGGCGGTGAGCCGTGCTGCAAGGTCCCGCACCAGGCCCGCCCGGCCAAACTGGCCCAGCATTCCGGTGAGGCGATAGCCGATCGTCACGTCGACGCGAGTGGAATTTTCATCGAGGGGGACAAGCCCGTAGCTGAGGTCGCCGCGCGTCGCGGAACTGGTGCGCGCGTCGCTGCCCGCACCTTGAACCCGGCCGGAATGCGTGCGCTCGTCGCGCTCGATCTGCGCGATGCCGCGGAACTCGGCCGAAATCGGGCCAAGCTTCACTCGGATTTGTCCGGCGGCGCGATCGGGCGATGCTTCTTTGATTGAGGCGCCAGGCAAGCAGGTCGCGACCTCCTCGATGCGACCGAAGAAGTCCCAGACCTTCTCGAGCGGGTGATGGACGACGAAATTCTGCTCGAATGAAGCCTGCGGCTGCCAGTTCGGATCGAGCGCCTGGAAGGCGATCTCTGCACCTGCGGCGGTAGAGGCGGGCTCTTCGCGCCGAGTGGCACGAAATTTTAGCTCGCTTTCCCTCGCACTTACATGCCCGGAGCCGACGGGCCCCAAAGCGGTGCGCCCTCCGCCTTGTACAGGCGCGATGCCCCGCGCACGCCGATCGACAATTGTCATCTGCACGGCGCGGATGATGCCGACATATCCAGTGCATCGGCAAAGATTGCCGCTCATCGCCACCCGGATCTCCTGCTCGTCGGCGTCTCGCAGCCGCACGACGAGGTCGCGCGCCGAGATGAGCATGCCCGGCGTGCAATAGCCGCATTGCAGCGCATGTTCGCGCGCGAAAGCGGCGCGCAATTCGCGCGTGATCTCGTCATCGTCAAGGCCTTCAATCGTGGTCACCTCGGCGCCCTCGCAGGCGAGCGCATAGGTGATGCAGGACCGCCCCGGCACCCCGTCGATGAGCACGGTGCAGGCGCCGCAGACGCCGTGCTCGCAGCCGAGGTGAGTGCCGGTAAGATTGAGCGTATCACGGATGAAGTCCGCAAGATTCGTGCGCGGTTCGACGGTACCCGTCATCGCCTTGCCGTTCACGGTGAGCGAGACGCCGCTCATTGCGCGGCTTCCGTCGCCGCACGGCGCAGCGTGACGAGGTGGATTTGACGGTCAATCGCGTCGCCCATTCCTGCATCAATCAAGATGCGATCGGCGACACGTGCATCAAACGCTTTCAGCGCGGCTGCATCCGCGCCCCCCCCGAAGAGTTCGCGTGCGTCGGCAACCACGATGGGCCGCGACTCTGTCGCGCCGATCACTGCGCGGCAGACGTTCCGCTCGGGATCGACAAGAATCGCGCCGATCGCATGCGCGAATTCGCCTGTCTTGCGGCATTTCTTTACGTAAGCCCATCCCGCGCTCTTCGACAGCCGCGGAATGCGCACGGCTTCGAGAAGCTCGCCCACATCAAGCGATGTTTCGAGCGCACCGACGATATAATCCTCGACTGCCAAGGTGCGTGAGCCCGCCCGCCCACGCAGGATCACCTCGGCGCGGAGCGCGGCCAGCGCCGAGACCCAATCCGCCGAGGGATCGGCGCTGGTGAGACTCCCGCCGATCGTGCCACGATTGCGCACGGCGCGATATGCGATGCCGGCTGCGACCCGCTGCATCGCGCCGTTGGTCGCGTCCGGCACGCGGCTATCCTCGATATCGGCATGGGTGATACAGGCGCCGAGCAGAAGGTGCTCCGCATCTTCTTCGACTCGGATCATCTCGGGAATCGCGGTGATGTCGATCACCACGTCAGGCTGCACGAGGCGCAGGTTGAGCAAAGGCCCAAGCGATTGTCCGCCGGCGAGCACTTTCGCCGTCGTATTTTCACCCGCCAGAAGTTCGAGAGCGGTGCGTAAATCGCTCGGCCGCTCGTAATCGAAACGCGCCGGTTTCACGCCGGCACCCCAGCCCTTTCGCCCTGCTTCGACTTGGCTGCCGCGATCGCCTCCAGCACGCGGCGCGGCGTGATAGGCGAGACCAGAAGCTCCGCGCCGAAGCCTTTCAGCGCATCGTTGACGGCATTGGTGATCGCCGCGGGTGGGGCAATCGCGCCGCCTTCGCCGATGCCTTTCTGGCCGAACAAGGTGTAGGGCGCGAGCGTCTCCATATGATCAAGCCGCGGCGCCGGCACTTCAGTCGGGCCGGGGAGCAGATAATCGGCGAAGGTCGACGCGAGCGGCTGGCCGGCGGAATCGAACGGCATCTCTTCGTAGAGCGCGGTGCCGATCCCCTGCGCGTAGCCGCCATAGATTTGGCCGTCGACGACCATCGGATTGATCAGCTTGCCGCCGTCCTCGATGATCGCGTAGTCCAAAATCTCGACGTCGCCGACCTCGGGATCGACCGCGACCAGCGTCGCATGCGCGGCGTAGCTGAACGTGCCGGAATCGACCGGCGGCTTGTAGCCGATTGTCGCCTCGAGCCCGCCGCGATGCATATTGCCGGGCAAATCCTGCGGCCGCAGGTACCAAGTGCGCGCGATATCGGCGATGCCGACGTCACCGGAGGCGGAAACGACGCGGCCCTCGCGGAAGCTCACGCTCCCCGGATCGGCCTGCAGCAGCTTGGCGCCGATCTGCTTGGCGCGTTCGGCAATCTCGCGGCAGGCGCTCGCAACCGCGCCGCCGGCCATCACGGCGCACCGCGAGCCCCAGGTGCCCGTGGAATACGGCGTCAGCGCCGTGTCGCCGAGAACCACGCGGATTTTCGCGACATCCACGCCGAGAATTTCGTGGGCGACTTGCGCCAGCGTCGTCTCCAGGCTCTGGCCGTGCGAATGCACGCCGACGCGCAATTCGAGGCCGCCGTCTGGCGTCATGCGGGCGGTCGCCTGCTCGTGGCCGGGGATCATCGGCACGCCCCACGCGGCGTAGACAGACGTTCCGTGCGAGCCCTGCTCGCAATAAATCGCGAGGCCGAAGCCGATCAGCCGCCCATCGGCCTCGCCGCGCCTCTGCCGCTCGCGTATTCCCGGCAGATCGAAGGCAGCGACCGCGCGCCTCAAAGCTTCGGGATAATCACCGCTGTCGAAATGCTTTTTGGTGATATTGTCGAACGGCATTTGCTCCGGCCGCACGAGGTTCTTCAGCCGCACCTCGTAAGGTTCAATCCCGATCTCTCGCGCGATCGCGTCGAGCATGATCTCCATCGCGAAACAGACGCCGGTACGGGCCACGCCGCGATAGGGCAGGATTGGGCATTTATTGGTCGCAATTGCCCAGGTGCGGCAGCGATACGCGTCGAAATCGTAAGGGCCAGGCAGGATGCTGACAACCTGCGCCGCTTCAAGGCAAGCAGAGAACGGATACGAGGAATACGCGCCGGAATCGACATGCGCCTCGCAATCGATGCCGCGTAGGCGGCCGTCGCGATCGGCGTAGGCGGTGATGACATAATGATGCTCGCGGCAATTGGCGCTCGCCGTCAGATGCTCGCGGCGATCCTCGATCCAGCGCACCGGATGGCCGCGCTTCATCGCGAGCCACGACAGGCAGATTTCCTCGGGAAGCAGGATGCCCTTGTAGCCAAAGCCGCCGCCGACATCGGGTGAGACGACCCGAACCGCCGCTTGATCGAGCGACAGGCATTCCGACAAGCCGTTGCGATTGATATGCGGCATCTGCGTCGCGGTGTAGAGCGTCAGCTGCTCGAGCCGCGAATCCCAGGCGGCGACAACGGCACGGCCCTCCATCGGGCACATCGCCTGGCGCGATGTGCGAAGCTCGCGCGTAATCTTGATCGGCGCGTTCAGCGCTTTCTGCATGTCCACGTCGGCGAACGTTTCGAGAAAGACGTTGTCGCCCCAGTGCTCGTGCACAAGCGGCGAGCCCGCCGCGCGCGCCGCAAGCATGTCGTGAACGGCGGGCACTTCCTCGATGTCGAGCGTAACGGACGCGGCGATATCCTCCGCTTCCGCACGCGTCGGCGCGACGCACATCGCGACAAGCTCGCCGACCTGCCGGACTTTTCCGATTGCAAGCACCGGCTGTTCCGACGCTTTGAAGCCCGGCAGGCTCGATACCGCGCGGATCGGCTTCACGCCGACAAGATCGGCTGACGTGAACACCGCGTCTTTATATTGCGTCGGGATCGCAATGCCGCGAATTCGGCCATGCGCGATCGGGCTGCGCACGAAAGCGACATCTTGCAATCCGGCAAGGCGGATATCGGCGACATATTGGCCGCGCCCGCGCATCAGGCGGTCGTCTTCTTTCCGCGTCAGGCGTGCACCGATCCCCTGTTCCGCCAAAGCTCGCCCTCCAAGGCTATCTCTGCGTCAGGTTGGCATTCGCGCCCCGGCATGACAAGCAGCGCGCGGTCGCAATACGGGCGGTTTGCCGCGGGCCCGGTGCGTGATAGGCCACGCCCATGCTTAGACTTGGATACAAGGCGTCGTCCGAGCAATTCGGTCCGCGCGAGCTTTTGGGATTCGCTTGTCTCGCCGAAGAAGCCGGATTCGATTCGGTTTTCATCAGCGATCATTTCCAGCCCTGGAGGCACACCGATGGGCACGCGCCGTTCGCCTTCTCCTGGCTCGGCGCACTCGGCGCGAAAACGTCGCGTATCGTCATGGGCACGAGCGTGCTGACGCCGACATTCCGCTATCATCCCTCGATCGTGGCGCAGGCTTTCGCCACTTTGGGCGATCTCTTTCCGGGACGCGTGGTGCTTGGCGTCGGCACCGGAGAATCGTTGAACGAAGTGCCCGCGACCGGCTTGAAATGGCCTGAGCCGAAGGAGCGGTTTGCCCGGCTGCGCGAGGCGCTGCGGCTGATCCGGCAATTGTGGAGCGAAGATCGGGTCAATTTCGCGGGCGAGTTTTACAAGACGGTGAATGCGACGATCTATGATCGTCCACAAGTGCCGGTGCCGATCTATATCGCCGGTGCCGGCCCGATGATCTCGAAATATGCGGGCTCAACGAGCGAAGGCTTCATTTGCACGAGCGGCAAGGACCGTTCGCTTTACACGGAGACGCTGCTGCCGAATGTCGAAGCCGGCCTAAAGTCCGCCGGACGTGCGCCCGAGGCGATCGATCGCATGATCGAGGTGAAAGTGTCGTTCGATCCGGACTTGCAGCGCGCCATGAATGATACCCGCAATTGGGCGGCGCTGAGTCTTACTGCGGACGAAAAGGTTTCGGTCGAAGACCCGCTGGAAATGGAGCGTTTGGCCGACGCGTTGCCGCTCAAGCGCGCTGCGGAGCGTTGGATCGTGTCGTCCGATCCGGACGAGCACGTAGCGCGCATCAAGGCATATGTCGATCTTGGGTTTCGGCATCTCGTCTTCCACGCGCCCGGCAAGGATCAGTCGCGCTTCATCCGGCTTTATGCCGAGCATGTGATGCCGCGCCTGCGAGCCCTCGCCTGAATGTCTGCGAAAGCGGCGACGCATATCACCTATACCGGATTGCCGGGCATTCCGCTGATCCGCGAAGGGGACGATCTCTCCGAAATCATTTCGGTTGCGTTGCGTGAGGCGGGCATCGCGCTCGTCAGCGGCGACGTTCTCGTCGTTGCGCAAAAAATCATATCGAAAGCGGAGGGCCGGCGCGCTGGGCTATCGGCGTTCACGCCATCCGCCGAGGCGTACCGTCTGGCCGACATCGTGCGAAAAGACCCGCGGCACGTCGAAGCCATCCTGTCCGAAAGCACCGAAGTGATCCGTGCGAGCGAAGGCGTGCTCATCGTCGCGCATCGCCTCGGTTTCGTCATGGCCAACGCCGGGATCGATCAATCCAATGTCGGCGACGACGCGGACGGCATCCTGCTGCTGCCGCGCGATCCCGACGCGACCTGCGCGCGGCTGAAGGCTGAGTTCGATGGGCGGCATAAGGTGGATGTCGCTGTCATCATCAACGACAGTTTCGGCCGGCCTTGGCGGAACGGCGTCGTCGGCGTGGCGATCGGCGCGGCCGGTGTTCCTGCCCTGCAGAGCCTCGTCGGACAGCCGGACCTTTACCACCGTGCATTGCGCATCACCGAGGTTGCGCTCGCGGATGAACTCGCGGCAGCAGCTTCGCTCGTCATGGGACAATCGGCAGAAGCGCTGCCTGTGGTACATGTGCGCGGGTTTGCCGCGACAGGCGAGCGCAGCAATGCCGCCGCGCTGATCCGGCCGAAGCAACAGGATTTATTCAGGTGACGGGCGAGCGGGTGGTTGCGCTGTGTGGAGGCATCGGCGGAGCCAAGCTCGCGCGCGGCCTCTATGAAGTGCTTGGGCCGGACCTGACTGTCATCGTGAATACGGGTGATGATTTCGAGCATCTCGGCCTCGCGATCTCGCCCGATGTCGATACCGTGCTTTACACGCTGGCCGACCTAAACGATCAGGAACGCGGTTGGGGACGTGCGGGCGAGACCTGGAACTTCATGGCGGCGCTCGCGGAGATCGGCGGCGAGACCTGGTTTCAGCTCGGCGATCGCGATCTCGCACTCCATGTGGAGCGCACGCGGCGCTTGAAGGAAGGCCAGAGCCTCACGCGCGTTGTGAGCGATTTCGCGCGGCGCTTCGGGATTTCAGCAAAAATCCTGCCGATGTCGGATCATGCGGTTCGCACAATCGTGATAACGGATGAAGGCGCGCTGCCCTTCCAAAAGTATTTTGTCGGACTGCGTTGCGCGCCTGCGGTGCGGACAATCAGCTTCGAAGGAGCAAGTACGGCGCAGGTCTCGCCGGATGTTGCCGCGGCGTTCGAACAGCGGAACGTTGCGGCGGTCGTGATCTGTCCGTCGAATCCGTATCTAAGCGTCGATCCGATCCTGGCGGTGCCCGGAATGCGGGAGCTGTTGCAGCGCGCCGGCGCGCCCATTATTGCCGTATCGCCGATCATCGGCGGCGCGGCGATCAAGGGCCCGACCACGAAAATCATGGCTGAGTTGGAGATCGAGGCGACGAACGCGTCGATTGCGCGCCACTACGACGGGATTATCGACGGTTTGATCATCGATCGGACAGATGCGGCGGGTGCAGCTTCGCTGCCGGTGGCGACGCTTGCGACGGCAACCCTCATGAATACGCTCGAGGACAGGGTAGGCTTGGCGCGCGACGTGCTTGACTTCGCGCGGAAGCTCGCGTCTTCGAGTGAATCCGCGTGCCGGCGCTATGGTGTCGCATGAACGAACTCAAATCGATCTGGGCAGTCGTGCCGGTCAAAAGCTTCGCTCGCGCCAAGGCACGACTGGCTCGGATACTCGATGCCGCTCAGCGAGAGCAGTTGGCGCGCGCCATGCTGCAGGATGTGCTCGCAGGCTTACGGAAGCTCGATGACCTCTCCGCAATCCTGGTAGTCAGTGGCGATCCAGATGCCAGGGATATCGCGCGCACACACGGCGCCCGCGCCATCGACGATCCGCTTGAGAACGGGCCAAACGCGGCGATCCGGCTTGCGCTGCCGTTCCTACGGGACATGCGAGCCGATGCAATGATCGTCGTGCCGAGCGACGTTCCGCAGATCGAGGCGGATGAATTGCTGCCGGTTGTCCAAGGCTTAGTAGCTCCCTCGATTGCACTCGTGGCGGCGGCGCGTGACGGCGGCACCAATCTTTTGGGTTGCTCGCCGATCGATCTTATTGCACCGTGCTTCGGCGTGAATAGTTTTGCAAAGCATGCAAGTGCGGCCAAGCGTGCCGGAGTGGAACCCGGCATTTTCGCATCCGGTTCGATCATGCATGACATCGACCAGCCGCAGGACCTCTCCCGTTTTCGAGCGCGGCGTCAAACGAAAACAGGGGCCTGTCTCGCCCAATGGTTCGGGCAGGCGCAGATGTTCGAGGAGGCGGCGTTGGCGCAATGAATGCGTTCAGTCTTCTCCAACGCGCAACAAGCGGGGCCCGGCTTACCGCCGCTGAAATCTATGCGCTCGATGCAGAGTGCGATGTCGATCAGCTCATGCAAGCCGCCGCCGCGCGGCGTGATCTCGCGCACGGTCAGCTCGTCTCGTTCTCGAAGAAAGTCTTCATTCCGCTGACGCAGCTTTGTCGTGACGTCTGCCATTACTGCACGTTCGCGCATCCGCCACGCCAAGGCGAACGCGCCTATCTTTCGCTCGGCGAAGTGCTGGCGATCGCTGAAGCCGGCGCCGCGCTCGGCTGCAAGGAGGCTCTGTTCACGCTCGGCGACAAACCGGAGCTGCGCTACGCGCAGGCGCGGCGCGAGCTCGCGGCGCTCGGCCACGAGTCAACGATTTCTTATCTTGCTCAGGCGGCGAAGGCGGTTCTCGAAGGCACGGATCTCCTGCCGCATGCGAATCCAGGCGTCATGAGCGCGGCTGAGATCGCGGCGTTGCGAAAGGTTTCGGTCTCGCAGGGCATCATGTTGGAAAACGCGTCAGCGAGGCTGAGCGAGCGCGGCGGCCCGCATTTCGGTTCGCCGGACAAAGAGCCTGCTGCACGTCTGACAACAATACGCGCGGCCGGCGAGCAAGCCGTGCCGTTCACGACCGGCATTCTCATCGGCATCGGCGAAACGCAGGTAGAGCGCATCGAGTCGCTCCTGCTGCTGCGCGATCTGCAGGACGAGTTCGGCCATATCCAGGAGATCATCGTCCAGAATTTCCGGCCGAAGCCGGAAACTTTGATGGCCGCGGCGCCGGCAGCGAAAATCGAAAGTCATTTGCGCACGATCGCACTCGCGCGCATCATCTTCGCGCCGGAGATGAATATACAGGCGCCGCCGAATCTGAGCCCGGACGAACTCGAGCGGCTCGTACAGGCCGGCATCAATGATTGGGGCGGCGTGTCGCCGCTGACGCCCGATCACGTGAATCCCGAGGCGCCGTGGCCGCATCTCGACGAACTCGCCCGCCGCACGCGCAACGCCGGCAAGGTCCTGATCGAGCGTCTCGCCATCTATCCCGCTTACGCGCGCGATATGCCGCGATGGGTCGAGACGAATCTGCATCGGCCTTTGTTGCAGAGGATCGACGGCGATGGCTTTCCGCGTCTCGACGATTGGTGTCCGGGCGCGATCGTCGATTTGCCGAAGCACGATGTTGCGCTGATCGGAAGGCGGCACGTGCTGCGCGACGGCGACCTGTCACGTATTCTCGCCAAACTTCAATGCGGGAGGACAGCCGATGAACGGGAGATCGTCAGATTGTTCCGCGCGCGCGATGCGGAATTCTCAGTGGTCTGCCGCGCCGCCGACGAACTCCGTGAGGACGTGAACGGCGGCACCGTCAGCTATGTCGTCACGCGCAACATCAATTATACCAATATCTGCACGTACCATTGCCGCTTCTGCGCCTTTTCGAAGGGGAAGACCAGCGACTCGCTGCGCGGGCGCCCGTACAATCTAAGCCTCGATGAGGTCGCGGCGCGTGTTCGCGAAGCTGCCTCGCGCGGCGCGACGGAAGTCTGCATGCAGGGCGGCATCCACCCAGACTTTACCGGCGCCCATTACATCGAGATTTGCCGGGCTGCGAAGACGGCGGTGCCGCAGATTCATGTGCACGCCTTTTCGCCGCTCGAAATCCATCAGGGCGCGCACACGCTTGGAGTCTCGATTGCCGAATTCCTCTCCGCGCTAAAGGACGCCGGCCTCGGCACAGTGCCCGGCACGGCCGCGGAAATCCTAGAGGACGAAGTCCGCGCCACGCTCTGCCCTGACAAGCTGAACACCGACCAATGGCTTGATGTCATGCGCACTGCGCACGGGCTTGGGCTGCGCAGCACGGCGACGATCATGTTTGGGCACATGGAGCGCTACGAGCATTGGGCGCGTCACCTCACGCGCCTGCGCGATCTGCAGGCGGACACGGGCGGCTTCACCGAATTCGTGCCACTGCCGTTCGTACCGATGGAGGCGCCGATCTATCTGAAAGGCCAGGCGCGGCGCGGGCCGACCTTCCGCGAGGCGCTCCTGATGCATGCGGTCGGGCGGCTGGTGCTCCATCCGCATGTCACCAATATCCAGGCCTCCTGGGTGAAGATGGGCCGCACCGGGGTGCAGCTTTGCCTTGATGCCGGCGTCAACGATCTCGGTGGGACGCTGATGGACGAGAGCATTTCGCGCTCGGCCGGCGCCAGCCACGGCCAAGAGATGGAGGTGCAGGAGATGGAGGCGAAGATTATCGTCGCCGGCCGCATGCCCCGCCAACGCACGACGACCTACGGTCAGGTCGCGCGCCAGCCACAAGTCGCCATCTTGGCAGCGTGAGCGGTTCAGCTCACGCAGGTCATGTCAGGCGTTCGAGAATCGCGGTCAGATCGTCCAAGCTGCGGAAGCCGGATATCGCGATCTCATCGAGACCAGCGGCTTCATAGGCGGCGAAAGCGGCCGCGACATGGTCAGGCGTGCCGCTCGCGGCGTGATTGCGCAGCACTTCATCAGTGACGAGGCGATCCACCTTCTCCCAATTCTCCTCCCGATAGGCCGCAGCGAGCGCCTGCTGATCGAGGGACGACCCGGCGAGCTCCAGATTGCGCGCGTGGTGTGCGCCGCGAAGCACGAAAGCCAGCGTGCGTCTGAGCTTGTCATGAGCAATATGCTCGTCCGCTGACACAGCGGTGTAGACCAAAGCGCACTTATGCACCTTGCGTCCGCTGCGTGCTTCGCCTTCGGCTACGCGGTCCAGAGTCCAGCGCACGAATGCCGGGGACGTTGCGGCGCTGACGAGGACGCCATCTGCCTCGGCGCCGGCGAGTTCCAGCATTTTCGGCCCAGACGCCGCAAGGACGATCGGCACCTCCCGTCTGCCCGCGAGTAAGCGGCGGCCGGACAGACGGAAGTGCTCGCCTTCGAACCGCACGGTTTCGCCCATCAGCAGCCCGCGCGTAACCTTGAGCGCTTCGCGCATCAGCGGCAGCGGATGCGAAGCTTCGATGCCCGCACTCTTCAGATCGAGCGGAGCTCCGACGCCGAGACAGAGCTCCACACGGCCGGGAAAATATTGGTCGAGAGTCGCGGCGGCCATGGCGATATGGACCGGATGAATCGCGAACGGGCTGACCGCCATCAGCGCGACCTTGAGATTGTCCGTCGTACTCAGCGCCATGACGGCACTTGTGATGGGATCGCTCTGAAACAGATGCGAGGCGATCCACAGCGATCCCGAGCAGCGAGAATCGGCGGCGTTCGCCACCGCGCGCAAGAGGTCCGGCGGCTCCCATCCGTTGGTTGCAACGCCAATCTTCAGCATGACGTCGTTCAACCCGCACGTAATCGCGCGATAGCCGCGGCGATATCGTGAGCGCTGCTCACATGCGAATTGACGTTCGCCGCAGGCATCTCCTTGAGACCGGTTGATGTCAGAATCGCTACGATCGGCTCCTCGAAGCGCGGCCCGCTGTGATACGCCTCGCGCAAAGGGGCGAGTCCGGCTGCGCCGGAATATTCCTGCCAAAGTCCTTCGCGCGCCAGCTCCAACGCGGCTTCGGTGAGCGTCGCTTCGGAAAATGTGAGCGCCATCCCATTACTACTACTATCACGCAGCGCCTTGACGCCGCGGTAGCTGCTGACCGTGCATGAAATGCCGGCGGCGAGTGAGGGTGGGCCGTCTACTTCGACAGCGGCAGCATTGCGCTGCATTGCCTGCGCGAGCGGGCCGCGTAGCGCAGGCTCGGCGGAAACGATCCGCGGCACGTGCCCGGCGAGCCCGAAGCGCACGATTTCGTTGAAGCCTTTGGCGAGGCCGTAGAGGAGCTCCCCATATCCGGTCGGAACGACGACAGTCCCCGGCATCGTGCGATCGCATTGAAGAAAGATTTCGTAGGCGATCGTCTTGTATCCCTCGGGTCCGAACGGATTGCCGGTGTGGAAGCGCGTCAGATTGCTGGCGCTCATGAAACCCGTTGCTTCAATCACCTCGCAGAGAACGGCCCAACGTCGTTCGACCGGGACGATGATGATCTCGGCCTTCAGCGCCTCAAGAAAATGCAAGAAAGCCGGCTGCGCGGAGGGGCTGGTAATGACGACGCAAGGCAGCCCAGCGCGCGCCGCATAAGCAGCGGCCGAGACGCCGTGATTACCGGAAGAGGCGACCGCGATGCCCCTTGCATTCACCGCGGCGGCGGCACTCGTGATGCAGTAATTCAGCCGGTCCTTGTGGCTCCAGGTCGGATTCCGGCTCTCGTCTTTGAGCAGAATAGGGGCGCTCGTTCCGATCCAGTTCGCCAACCGCACGGACGCGATCAGTGGTGTGCCGCCCTCGCCGAGCGAAAGGCCGGGCATTAAAGGCGGCAGGAGAGGCGCCCAGCGCTGTAGTCCCGGCAAAGGCGGTTGCGAGAACACATCAGGCGCGACGCGCGCGTATTCGTAGTCGATCTCCAGCGGGTATTGCATCTCGTCGCTACTGCTTGCCGGGCAACCGCGCAGCAGCGGCGGATAGAGCGGAAAAAGATGCCGCGGATCGGCGAGCGAACGCTGGCCGATCGCGGTCGATGGCGAGCCTTCTAGCCATTGCGCGGGTTTCTGCGCCGTCGTCTCGGTTTCTGCCGGCTCGTTTGCAGGATCAGACAATCTTTGGCGTCACCTCTTGCGCAAAAAGCTGCATCTGATCGAGCAATTCCTGGAGGTCATTGGCGGCGAAATACAGGCCGAGGAAATGCGTGACGCCGGCCTCCTTCAATCTCTGCGCTTTCTCGATCACGGATGCCGGACTGCCGATCAGATTGATGTCTTCCATCGGCAGAGATTCTTGCGCCTTGAGCGTCGATTTGCCGAGCGAGACAAGGTGTTTGTACATCTGGCTCTGCCGAAAGCGCGCCGCCGCGGCGTCATCGGTCTTGCCGACATGCACGACATATTGCGGCGCGATTGCTATCCTTGATGCGTCGCGTCCTGCTGCTGTGGCGAGCTGCTTTATCTCGTCCGCCATGGCCTTCAGCCGCTCGGGCTCCATACCCGCGGGAATCCAACCGTCTGCGGATTCGGCAACCCGCCTGATATGTTTGGCGCTGTTGCCGCCGAAATAGATCGGCAGGTGCTTTTGCAGTGGCTTCGGATAGAGCTCCACATCGCGGAACTGATAATGCTTTCCGTCAAAAGACGCGCTGCGCGTGCCGAATAGCGCCTGGATTGCCTTCACCCCTTCCTCAACCATATCGCCGCGATGGGCCTTGCTGTCGGGCCACAGCGCCTCGAATTCCTCGCGATAAGCTCCAACTCCGACGCCGAATTCCACGCGCCCGCCGCTGAAGTGGTCGAGCGTCGCGAGCTGCTTAGCGAGAACGACGATATCGCGCCGCATGGGAAGAACCAGGACCCCGGTCCCGAGCCGCAGCGTTTTTGTATGCGCGGCGACGAATGCATAGGTGATGAGCGGCTCCCAAAATCGCGGCGGAACGGGGAATTCCGCGCGCACATAATGCTGCGTGGTCATGTGGTCGTTGCCCCAGACCGAATGATAGCCGAGCCGCTCTGCATGCTGGGCGATGCGGATCACGGCCTCCGGCTCGGAGAACGGAATCGGATAGGTGAGGCCCTCCATTCCAGTCGGCAAACCGGCGCTGACGATGACACTCACGCGTTCTCTCCGCTCGCAGGATTCGATTTCTGCTCTCGCACCGCACGTGTTGCGCTTTCGTCCTGCGAACCATCGTCGCGCAGGAGGACCCCATAATCGGAGAGTGCAGCTTCTGGCGAAATCAACCCGTGACGCACGTCTTCCGCGACCCGCTGCGCATCGCGCCGGAGCGGATCCCCGAGTCCGCCGCCGCCGGGCATGAGGATCGTCAGCACGTCGTCGCGCGCGACGGTCTGCTGGCCCTTGCCTCGCAGCTTGCGTCCCGACGCGAGCTGGAGCGCGCCCGGCTCGCCGCTGCGCCCGCCGTCGCGGCCCCGCGGCGGGAAATCGATGCGATCGTAATTGGCACTGATGCCGAATGGCGCCTCGTCCAGCGTGACGACCTCCATCACCTGTCCGAGTCCGCCGCGAAACTCGCCGGGACCGCCGGAATCGGTGCGGTATTCCTTGCGGCGCACGAGGATCGGGGACAACGCTTCGGTGACTTCGATCGGCACGTTACGCACGCCGCTTGGGAAGGCGGTCGCCGACAGTCCATCTTTGCCGGGCCGCGCGCCGGCGCCACCGGAATGGAACGACATCACGTTGAACGCTTTCGCGTGCGCGATCTCACCTGGATCGGCGTCGACGCGGCCGGCTCCGCCGAAGGCGAAAAGATTCCACAGGCAGGAGGTGCCTTCCGCCGGGACCCGGCCCGCCAGCGCCTGATGCAAACAGCCGATGACGACGTCGGGCAGCATCTGTCCCGTGACATGCCGCGTTGCGACCGGCAGCGGATGCAGCGCATTCAGGATGCAATTCTCCGGCGCGCTCATCGTCATTGTCGCGAGGGAGGCGGCGTTGTTCGGCACCTTCGGCGCGACAATGCACTTGATGCCGAACGCCGTGTAAGCTTCGGTATAGCAGAAGGGCACGTTGATGCCGTAGGAAGAAGCCGCCGACGTCCCGGTGAAATCGACGTGAATGTGTTCGTCGTCGACGGTGAGTTCCGCGACGAGGTCGATCGGCTTGTCGTAGCCGTCGATGCGCATGCTGTTCTTGTAGGTTCCGTTCGGCACGTCCCGGATGGCTTCGACCATCGCTTCATGCGAGCGGGTCAGGATGTGTTCGGCAAGCGAGGACAGGTCCTCGAGCTCGAATTCGTCCATCATCTGCAGGAGACGCCTGGTACCGACGTCGTTGCACGCGACCAGGGAATAGATGTCGCCGACGACCTGCACCGGTTCGCGGACATTCGCCCGCACCATCTCGATCAGGGTCTCGTTGACCTCGCCTTCACGAGCGAAGCGCATGAGCGGAACGTAGAGTCCCTCTTCGTAAACCTGGCGGCCGTCAGGTCCCATGCCGCGGCCGCCGACATCGACGACGTGGCACGTGCAGGCGAACAGCGCCACCAGCCGGGCATCGCGGAAGACCGGCGTGACGACGGTGAAATCGTGCAGGTGCCCCGTTCCCTTCCACGGATCGTTGGTGATGAAGACGTCGCCGGCGCGCATCGTCTGCGTCGGAAATTTCGCGATGAAATGCGTGACCGCGCGCGCCATCGAATTGATGTGGCCGGGCGTGCCGGTCACCGCCTGTGCGATCATCCGCCCCGCAATATCGAATACGCCAGCGGAGATGTCTCCGGCCTCGCGTGTCGAGGTGCTGAAGCCGGTGCGCACCAGCGCCTGCGCCTGTTCCTCGACGACGGAGATCAGCCGGTCCCACATGATTTGGAGGTGGATTTTCGAGAGCGCGGCGGAGTCCTGCATGAGATCAGCTCCGGGTCAGCACGATGTAGCCGAGACTGTCGATCCGCGCGTCCCAGTTCGGGGCGACGAAGGTTGTCGTCTCGTCCTCGATGATCAAAGCCGGGCCCGCGATGGCGTCGCCGGGCATGAGATCGGCGCGAAGGTGGGTTTCGGCCGCAACGCTTTCGCCAGTCGCAGGATCGACGAGTTCCGAAGCTGTTGTGGTCCTCACCCGCCGATCCGGCGGGGAGGCAGGGCAGGGTTGCACTTCCGGTTCCGGCGCGGAGAGGCGCAGCGTCCAGTTCAGGACCTCCACGTCGAGCCCCGGAATCACGCGGCCGAACTGAATTTCGTATTCGCGCTCGAACAGCGTCTTCAAATCTGCGGGCACAATGGGTGTGCCCTGCGGGATCGTCACTGCGAGTTCGTGTCCCTGTCCGTGGTAGCGCATGTCGGCGGTCCAATCTTCGGTCAATGCGGCGCCGGATACCGCTTGCCGGATAACGGCTTCCGCCTCCTCGCGCATCGCCTTTCGCAAGGCTTGGATCGGCCCAGCCGCGAAGCTCTCATCGAGCAGCGAATATCGCGTGCGCACGATTTCGTAGGAAACGGCGGCAAGAAGGAAACCGACAGCGGAGCCCACGCCTGCACCTGTCGGAACGATGATGGTTTGCACGTCGAGCTTCTCCGCCAAACGCGCCGCATGCAGCGGGGCCGCACCGCCGAAGGCGACCATGGCGCGGCCCGATAAATCCTTGCCGCGCTCGACCGCGTGAATACGCGCGGCGTTTGCCATGTTCTCTTCGACGATTTCCGAAATGCCGAGAGCGGCGCGTTTGGTGTCGAGATCGAGTTTTGTGCCGACGTGCTCGGCGATCGCCTTTGCAGCCGCCTCGCTGTCCAGATGCATGCGGCCGGCTGCGAAATGGTCGGCGCGAATGCGGCCGAGAACGACATCGGCGTCGGTGACGGTCGCACGCGTGCCGCCGCGACGATAGCAAGCAGGCCCCGGTTCCGAGCCGGCGCTTTCCGGCCCCACCTGAATTCGCGACAGAGTATCGACTTCCGCGATTGACCCGCCGCCGGCGCCGATCTCGACCATCTCCACGACCGGGATGCGGATCGGCAATCCGCTGCCCTTCATGAAGCGATATTGACGCGCGACTTCGAAGGCGCGCGAATATTGCGGCTTCAGATCGTCGATCAGGCAAATCTTTGCCGTCGTGCCGCCCATGTCGAAGGAGATGATGTTGCGGAACCCGCATTCCTCCGCGATGTGACGCGCCAGCACGGCGCCGCCGGCCGGGCCGGATTCGACCAGGCGCACGGGGAAGCGGCGCGCCATCTCCATGGTCGTCAGTCCGCCGGCTGACGTCATGAGATAAAGCGGGCAGGCGAGCCCAAGCGCGCGAAAGCCGTTCTCCAGCCGTGCGAGATAGCTTGCCATGACCGGCTGGACATAAGCATTCACGCAGGCCGTCGACCAGCGTTCATATTCCCGCATCTCCGGCGAGACTTCGCTGGATAACGTGATCGACAGATGCGGCGCAAGACGCGCCAAGATATCGCCCGCCCTTTGTTCATGCACCGCGTCGACGTAGGAATGCAGAAACCCGATCGCGACACTCTCGATTCCCGCCTGTTCCAATGTTTGGACAAGCGGCGGAAAGGCGCGCTCATCGAGCGGCTTGATGATCTCGCCGCGTGCGCTCAACCGCTCAGGTACCGGCAATCGCAAATGGCGTGGCACGAGCGGCGGCGGCCGTTCCATCCAGATATCGTATTGCTCGAAACGATTTTCGTAAGCCATTTCGACGGAGTCGCGGAAGCCCTCGGTCACCAGCAACGCCGTTTTCGCGCCCTTCCGTTCGATTACCGCATTGGTGGCCAGGGTCGTTCCGTGCACGACCATCGAGAGATCGCCCGGGCTCAAGCCCGCGTCGGCAAGGATTTGCCCGGTTCCCTTCAACACCGCGAGTTCCGGCGCGCGTGACGTTGTCAGAAGTTTGTGTGTCCAGCGTTTTCCGCCGCTCTCGATAGCGAAATCCGTGAAGGTGCCGCCGATATCGACGGCCAGACGAGCGGCGGTCATGCGGTTGCCGCTTCTTTGATGTTGCCGCCGAGATAGGCTTCGCGAATGCGGGGATCGTGCCGCACGGTTTCGGCGGATCCTTCCATGAATTTACGTCCGAGTTCCATGACGATTGCGGTCTGCGAGATGAGCAAGGCGCCGTGCACGTTCTGCTCGACGATGAGACAGGTCACGCCGGCTGCGGCGACTTCTTGCACCGAATCGAAGACTTGCATTTGTGTCTTGGGTGAGAGGCCGAGCGAGGGTTCGTCGAGGAGCAGTAATTTCGGGCTTGTTGTCAGCACCATCGCCATTTCGAGAAGCTGTTGTTCGCCGCCGGAAAGATTGCCGGCCGAAACGGGCCAGCGCTGACGCAGGACCGGAAAAAGAGCGGTCACGCGCTCGATTGCGGGCGCATGACTTGGCTTCCGCATCGTGTAGCAGGCGATCTTCAGGTTCTCGGCAACACTCATCAGCGGAAAGTTGCAGCGGCCTTGCGGTACGAAGCCTATGCCGGCTTTCAGCCGCTCCCAAGGATCCTGTCGCTCGACCGACATGCCTTCGAAGACGATCTGACCGGAAAACCGGCGGCAAGAGCCGTAGATTGCTTTCAGCAGCGTCGATTTGCCCGCGCCGTTTCCCCCGATCAAAGTGGTGATCGTGCCAGGGTTGAGCCTTAGATCGAAGTCGCGCACGATCTCTACGTCCGCATATCCGGCGCTGAGCGCGACGAGTTCGAGGAGCGGCGCCGTCACGAGACTGCCTCGCGATTCTGCGGCCGCCCGCCTTCGCGTCCGAGATAAGCGTCGAGAACGCGTGCATCTTGCCGAATGGTCGCGGGTGGGCCTTGCGTGAGCAGTCTGCCTTGATCGAGCACCAGCACGTGATCGCAAATGCTGGCGATGAATTCGACATTGTGCTCGATGATGAGGAAGGTCGTTCCCTGCCGGTTGATCCTGCGCAGCAGGTCGGCGATCTCGTTGACGCGGGTCGGGTTCACGCCGGCCACCGGTTCATCGAGAATGACGAGCTTCGGATTGGCCATCAGAACGGCGGCGAGCGCGAGCAGCTTCTTCTGGCCATAGGAGAGGATGGCCGCAGGCGCTTCGATCAGGCGGGTCAGCCCGACGAGATCGATCGCCTCTCGTGCCCGCGCTCTAGTGCGTTCGTGTGCGTCTCGAAACCGGCGTCGGCGCAGGAGCATGTCCGCTCCGGTGACGCCGGCGAAGGGCGCGGCGACCGCCACCAGGTTCTGCATCAGATCGAAGTCTTCGTAGACGCGGACCGCCTGGAACGTACGCAGGAGGCCCGCGCGCGCGATCCGCTCGGGCGGGCGGCCGGTGATGTCGATGTCGCCGAGCCGGACGCGGCCCGCATCCGATTTCTGGAACCCCGTGATACAATCGATCGCAGTGGTCTTGCCCGAGCCGTTCGGTCCGATGAGGCCGGTGATCGTGCCGGGTTCGACATGAAAGGATGTGTCTCGCACCGCACGCACGCCGCGATAGGCTTTGCACAGTCCGAGCACTTCCAGAAGCGCCATTTACGTCAGCGCCGCCCGAATGGCCCTCAGCCGGCGGTCGTGAAACACACCTGCAAGCCCCCGCGGAATAACGAGCATGGCAAGGACCAGCACCACCCCGTAAATCACCATGCGAAACTCGTTGGTGAACCGCAACACCTCCGGCAATGAAACCATCAGCGCACTGGCGATGACGACTCCCCAGAAGCTTCCCGGGCCCCCGATGACCACGAAGATCAGAAAGGTTTGCATGTAGTAGAAATCCAGGAACGTCGGGTCGACGACGCGCAGATGGAACACGTAGATGCCGCCGGCCATGCCGGTCAACGCGGCGCTGAGAACGAATGCCATAAGCTTGTAGGGCATCGGGGAAATACCCTGCGAGCGCGCCAGCGCATCGTTTTGCTTGATCGCTTTGAGGAGAAGGCCGATCCGCGACGTGACCAGCGCATAGAGCAGCCCGAGCGCGAGCACCGCAAACGCGAACGCAAGATAGTAGAAGCGCGTCGGATTGGAGAAGGCGTATCCGAGGATGCTCGCCGGCGGCAGACCGGGAATGCCCAGGGGTCCGCGGGTGACGGAAATCCAATCGCGCGCCACCAGAGCGCAGAGCAGCGCGAAGGTCAGGGTGACGATGACGAAAGCGTGCCGGTTCGTCCGGAGGATCGCAACCCCGATGATCAGGGCGACGCATGCAGTTGCCACCCCGGCGAGGATGACGCCCGCCGCGAAAGGCAAGCGCCCATCGATAACCGCGATCGCCGCGACATAGCCGCCGATCCCCCAAAACCCCAATTGTGCGAATGAAAGAAGCCCGGCAAACCCGTAGATCAGGTTCAGCGCCGCGGCACAGACGACGAATATGAAGCCGGAGACCGCAATCGACAGCACATAATTGGAATGCACGAACAGGGGCAGGGCGGCGAGGACAATTAGTGCCGCAGCGGTGAAAACGGCGCGCGTCATCCCAGGCGAACCTGCTTTCCGCCGAACAGGCCTGCGGGCCGAACCAATACGATCGCGATCATGATCAGGAAGACGGAGGCCTCCTGCCAGACCGCGTCGGTGAAGGCGGCAGACCAGCTCTCGATAAGTCCGAGCAGAATGGCGACGATGAGGGCACCCCCCATATGTCCGAGCCCGCCGATAACAGTGAGCGCGAATGCCTTGAAGATCAACGCCTGTCCCATCGCCGGCTGCACGGATTGGATCGGCGCAAGCGCAGCGCCCGCCAGTCCGCACAGACCTGCCGCGACGATGACGCCGTTGCGCGCCACCTGTTGCGGCTTGATGCCGATCATCAGCGCGGCTTCGCGATTCTGCGCGATCGCGCGCATCGCGCGCCCGAACTGGGTGAACTTGAGGATCACGCCGAGCCCGATGAAGGCAGCGAGCGCGGCGAGGCCAGCGAGACAGCGGATCCAGGTGACGCGGATATCGCCTAATTGGAAGCCGTCGAAACCGTAATTCGTGTCGACCAGGCGCGGTGTCGCGGTGAAGAGATACTGCATTCCGTAGAGCAGGATCATCGAGATGCCGAGTGTCACAAGAATGCTGCGTTCGAATTCCGTGCGCTCGATTCTGACAAGGAGGAGTTCGTAGAGGACGAGCCCGAGAGCGCCGGTAACGACAATTGCTAGCGTTGCTGCGGGCCAATAGCTGAGGGCGAAGAAGGGCAGGGCAAACGCCATCGCAAAGGCGCCGAACATCACCATTTCGCCGTGTGCGAAATTCACGATTTCAATCACGCCGAAGATAAGTGCCAAGCCGACGGCGATCAGCCCATAAAGCAGACCGAGCACGATGCCGTTCAC
>JAXDNJ010000026.1:0-66949 GCA_034669505.1 Methylobacteriaceae bacterium | reverse complement strand
AGTTCCATGATCAGCACGGTCTTGACAACGCCGGCGCCGCCGAATAGGCCGATCTAGCCGCCCTTCGCATAAGGCGCGTGCAGGTCGACGACCTTGATGCCGGTTTCGAGAATCTGCGCTTCCGTCGCCTGCTCGGCATAAGACGGCGCGGGCGCATGGATCGGGCGCAGCGCCTCCCCTTTGACGGGCCCCGCCTCATCGACCGGCTCGCCGATGACGTTGATGATGCGCCCGAGCGTCGCTTCGCCGACCGGCACGGAGATCGGCGCGCCAGTGTCGGTCACCTCCTGCCCGCGCACGAGGCCTTCGGAAATGTCCATCGAGATGCAGCGCACTGAGGATTCACCGAGATGCTGCGCAACTTCGAGAACGAGGCGGTTGCCGCCATTCGTCGTCTCAAGCGCGTTCAGGATTTCCGGCAGATGCTCCTCGAACTTCACGTCGACGACGGCGCCGATGACCTGCGTGATCCGCCCCGTGGCCCTGTTGCTCATATCCATCACACGTCCTCTTTAGTTACAACTCAGAGCGCCTCGGCGCCCGAGATGATTTCGATCAGTTCCTTGGTAATCATCGCCTGGCGCGTCCGGTTGTACAGCATCGTCTGCTTGCGGATCATCTCGCCGGCGTTTCGCGTCGCATTATCCATCGCGCTCATCTGCGCGCCGTAGAACGACGCCATGTTTTCGAGTAACGCACGGAACACCTGCACCGAGATGTTACGCGGCAGGAGAGCGGTGAGGATATCCTCCTCGTCCGGCTCGTAATCGTAATAGACGCGGTCCTCGGCGGCGGTGTCTGTCGCCCCCGCGACTTGCGCCGGAATAAGCCGCTGCGCTGTCGGAATCTGCGCGATGATGGATTTGAATCGCGCGAAGTAAAGCGTGCAGACATCGAACTCGCCGGCATCGTAGAACGCGATGATGCGCCGGCCGATCTCGTTGGCATTATCGAAGCCGATATTGCGCACGCCGCGCAGATCGGTTCGCTCGATGATCTGGCGCTCGAACTGGCGGCGCAAGAGATCGTACCCCTTTTTGCCGACGCAGAAGAATTTTACCGTCTTGCCCTGGCTCATCAGCGTCAGCGCGTGCTCGCGCGCGAGCCGCACGATCGCGGTATTGAACGCGCCGGACAATCCGCGCTCGCCGGTGCAGACGAGGAGGAGATGCGTCTCGTCGCGGCCAGTGCCGCCGAGCAAAGCCGGCGCGGGCGACCCCTCGCCGATCCCGGCTGAGAGGTTGGCAAGCACTTTGCCCATGCGCTCCGCGTAAGGACGTGCGGCTTCGGCCGTCTGTTGGGCACGGCGGAGCCGCGCCGTGGCGACCATCTGCATCGCCTTGGTGATCTTCTGGGTCGCCTTGACGGAAGCGATGCGGTTGCGCAGGTCTTTTAAGCTTGCCATTCCATCAGTCTCTGGCCGTCAATCGCCGCCGGAGCCCAGCCGACGCGCTCGATCAGGCATGCGCCTTGGTGAAATTACCGGCGAACTGCTCGACGACGCTCTTCAGCTTGCCGGCGGTGTCGTCCGTCAAATCGCGCGACGTTCGGACGGCGTCGAGAATGTCCATGTGCTGCGTGCGCAGCAGCGCCAGCAAGCCCTCCTCGAACGGCCGCACCTGGTTAACCGGCAGCGGATCGAGATAGCCGTTGACGCCGGCATAGACGACGGCGACCTGCTCTTCCATTTTCAGCGGCGAGAATTGCGGCTGCTTCAGAAGCTCCGTCAGACGCGCGCCACGATTGAGCAGACGCTGCGTCACCGCGTCGAGGTCGGACCCGAACTGCGCGAAGGCTGCCATTTCGCGGTATTGCGCGAGCTCGCCCTTGATGCGGCCCGCGACTTTCTTCGTCGCTTTCGTCTGCGCCGACGATCCGACGCGCGACACCGAGAGGCCGACATTCACCGCCGGGCGGATGCCCTGATAGAAGAGGTCGGTCTCCAGGAATATCTGCCCGTCGGTGATCGAGATCACGTTCGTCGGAATATAGGCGGACACGTCGTTCGCCTGGGTCTCGATGAGCGGCAGCGCCGTCAGCGAGCCCGCGCCGTTATCCTCGTTGAGTTTCGCGGCGCGCTCAAGCAGGCGCGAATGCAGATAGAACACGTCGCCGGGATAGGCTTCGCGTCCGGGCGGACGGCGGAGCAGCAGCGACATCTGACGATAGGCGACGGCCTGTTTCGATAGGTCATCATAGATGATCAGCGCATGCATGCCGTTGTCGCGGAAATATTCGCCCATGGCGCAGCCCGAGAACGGCGCCAGGAATTGCATCGGCGCGGGATCCGATGCGGTCGCCGCGACTATAATCGAATAATCGAGCGCGCCGCGCTCTTCCAGCACCTTGACGAATTGCGCAACTGTAGACCGCTTCTGCCCGATGGCGACGTAGACGCAATAAAGCTTCTCCGACTCACTGCCGGTTTCGTTGATCGACTTCTGGTTCAGGATCGTGTCGAGCACGACGGCGGTCTTGCCGGTCTGACGATCGCCGATGATCAGTTCGCGCTGGCCACGGCCTATCGGGATCAGCGAGTCGATTGCCTTAAGGCCCGTCGCCATCGGCTCGTGCACCGATTTGCGCGGAATGATGCCTGGCGCCTTCACGTCGACGCGGGCGCGGCGCGTCGTCTTGATCGGGCCTCTGCCGTCGATCGGATTTCCGAGCGCGTCGACCACGCGGCCGAGCATCTCCTTGCCGATCGGCACGTCGACGATGGAACCGGTACGCTTGACCGTCTGCCCTTCCTTGATGTCGCGGTCGGTGCCGAAAATAACGATGCCGACATTGTCGCTTTCGAGATTGAGCGCCATGCCGCGGACGCCCGACTCGAACTCGACCATCTCACCGGCCTGCACATTGTCGAGACCGTAGACGCGCGCAATACCGTCGCCGACGGAGAGAACCTGGCCGACTTCCGTGACTTCGGCTTCGTTGCCGAAATTGGCGATCTCGTTTTTGAGGATCGCGGAAATCTCTGCCGCGCGGATATCCATCAGCCGACCTCTTTCATACGTGTGCGGATTGAATTCAGTTTAGTGCGTACCGATCCGTCGACCATGCGCGAACCGAGCTTGACGACGATCCCGCCGATTATCGAGGGATCTACATTGGTCGTGACTTCCACATCCCTGCCGCCGGTGACATCGCGCAGCGTGCGCTGCAGGTCGGCGGTATGCTCGTTGGAAAGCGGATGCGCAACGGTGACTTCGGCGCGTTTGATGCCACGTTCGGCATCGTGCAGCTTCTCGAAGTCGCGGGTCATCGCATCGATCGCGAAGAGCCGACGTTTCGCTGCGACGAGCTTCAGGAAGTTTGCCGCGATACCGGAGATACCGGATTTCGCGAATATGGCTTCAAGCGCCCTTACTTGTGCGTCGGCCGCAATGACGGGACTACGGATCAGCCGGCGCAGGTCGGCGCTTTCCTGCGCCATGTTGCGGAAGGTCACAAGCGCCGCTGCGACCTCCTCGGTCGCGTGCTGTTCCTTGGCGAGCTCGTACAGGGCGGTGGCATAGCGGCCGGCCATTCCCGTTACGATCGGTTGCTCTTTTGCCACGCGGTTCTCGGTCCTCGGCGGAAACTTCTGCCGCAAGGCTCGTCGGCACAGCGGCAGGCCGTAAAACCTCGAAGCAAAGACATGTCTGGAAACGGAGCGCAGCGCAATTCCCCGCGCTCCGAAAGCGCCGGTCAGGTAACATAGGGCTTTTGGGCACGCAACCCTGCAAAGCCCGCGCTACGCGCCATGTTTGACGAGGCGTAGCGTGGTTTCGGGTGACGTGCCTCAGGCGGCGACGCGCACTTTCAGGTCGAGCTTCGGCGGCGCGTTCAGCGTCTGGAAGACGACGCAGTACCGCTCTGTCAGCTTGATCAGCGTATCGAGCTTTTCCTGCGGTGCATCCGTGTCGAGGTCGAACGCCAAGCGGATTTCGCGGAAACCGACGGGCGCGTCCTTCGCCACGCCAAGCGTGCCGCGAAAATCGAGATCGCCCTCGGCCCGCACAGTTCCGGCGCGCAGCGGAATTTCGAGCGCCGTCGCAACCGCCTTCAAGGTGACGCCGGCGCAGGCGACGAGTGCTTCGAGGAGCATGTCGCCCGAACAGAGTTCGGCGCCGGAGCCGCCGGTCGCGGGATGCAGGCCGGCGACTGCGAGCGCGCGGCCGGTCTCCACCTTGCAGGCGATCTTGGAGTCGTCGATCGAGCCCCGTGCCTTCAAGGTGATCATTGCGGCGTCGGGTTCGCTCTTGTAGCGCTCCTTGTGGGGAGCTTGTTGAGCGCGGAGGGCAGCTGCATCCATCATCTTCTCTCCTGATCTGACTACTACTACTACCACCACGAACCGGTGGCGGCATGTTTGAGCGGCCGCATCGCGGCGTTCGCTTCGAGCGAGCCGTCGAGTGCCGCGAGGATCACCCGCTTCGCCTCGGTGAAGGCCGGCGACAGCCGATCGCGCGGGCGCGGCAGATCGAGCGCGATGTCGGCGAAGACGCGGCCCGGCCGCGGCTGCATGACGACGGCACGATCGGCCAAGGCAACCGCCTCTTCGACATCATGCGTCACAAGGAGGAGCGTTGGGCGCTGCGCCTCCCATAATCCGATGAGATGATCGTGCAGGCTCGCGCGGGTCAGCGCGTCGAGGGCCGAGAACGGCTCGTCCAGGAGCAGGACCTTCGGCTCGGTGACGAGCGCCCGGATGATCGAGACGCGCTGCGCCTGGCCGCCGGACAATTCGCGCGGCCAGCGAGTGCCGTAGCCGGCAAGGCCGACGCGCAGCAGCGCCGCATCGACGCGCGCGTCCCGCTCGGCGGAGGAGCGGTCCATGAGGCCGAACCCGACATTCTGCGCCACGCTCAACCAAGGTAAGAGCCGCGGCTCCTGAAAGACGACGCCGATCGCCGGATGCGGCGCATGGATCGCCTCGCCCTCGAGCGAGACCGCCCCGTTCGTCGGCGCATCGAGGCCGGCAACCAGGCGCAAAAGCGTCGTCTTGCCGCAACCGGAACTGCCGACGAGGGCCACGATCTCGCCGGGAGCGACTTCGAGAGATACGTCGGCGATCGCAGCAATGTCCGGCGCGAACGTTTTGGACAGCGACTCCAGTTGCAGCATCAGTGCGTGGGCAACGGGGGCGCGATCGGCGCGGCGGCAGGTCGGGACAGGCTTTGCGCAAATGAATCCTGCCAGCGCAGCAGCGGACGGAAGGCGCTGACAAGCGCGCCGTCGCAAAGTTTGCCGAGCACCGCGAAGGCGAGGATCGCGGCAAGGATCTGATCGGGCTTGCCGAGTTGCTGGCCATCGAGAAGCAGGAAGCCCAGCCCCTCCGATGCTCCCATCAGTTCGGCGGCAACGACAAACATGAAGCCTAGACCGAGGCCGGATCGCAGCGCGACGGCGCAGTCCGGCAGGATTGCCGGCAACAGGACGCGGCGCGTCAGCGCCAGCGGCGGCAGGCGAAACGCGCGACCAACCTCGACGATCTTCCGATCGATATTGGTGATCGCCGCCATCACCCCGAGATAGACCGGGAAGAACACGCCGACGGCGATGAGTGTAATTTTAGACGCCTCAAAGATGCCGAGCCACAAGATGAAGAGCGGCACCCAGGCGAGCGAGGGAATGGCGCGCAGCGCCTGAACCGTGGGATCGAGGACACGCGAGGCAGCCGGCGAGGCGCCGGTCAGCGCGCCCAGCAGGATGCCGGCGACGGCACCGAACGCAAAACCTGCGGCGAGCCGCAGCATCGTTGCGGCAACGTGCGTCCAAAGCTCGCCGGTTACCGCGAGCGACCACAGCGTCGCGGCAATGCGGCTCGGCGGCGGCAAGAGCCGCGCCTCGACATAGCCGAGGCGGGCTGCGGCCTCATAGAGGATGGCTGCGGCGAGCGGCAGGACGAGCCCGGCCGCCAGACGATTGTTGAGAATGGAACGCGGCGCCTTCATCGTCAGCGAAGTAGAACCTCCGGAAGCCGCGCGCAATCACGAGTGTTGGCGGCGCCGCCTATGCCTGAGGGTCAGCGCTTACGACGCCGCAAACTGCGCGTCGATCAGCGCTTCGGTCGCGCCCTTTACGTCGACATCGAGCTTGATGACACCGGCTTTCTGCAGAGCGAGCCCGGCTTCGAGTACGGTCTGGCGCGTGGCGTCGGTGATGCCCTTGTTCGTATGGTCGGTGCGCTCGAGTTGGCGCGCGACGATCGGGGCCGGGAGCTTCGTTTCCTTGGCCATGATCGCCTGCAGTTCGGCGGGATTGGCGAGCGCCCATTGCCGCGCCTCCTCGTAGATGGCGAGGACGCGCTTCACGACTTCGGGGTTCTGCGCTGCAAAAGCTTCGCGCGCATTGAGGACGCCCCAGGTGTTTGCCTCGGGCTTGCGATAGAAGAGCTTGGCGCCGTTCTCGATTTCGGCTTGCGCCATCATCGGGTCGAGGCCGGCCCAAGCATCGACATCGCCGCGAATCAGGGCGGTCTTGCCGTCGGGATGCTGCAAGAGGACGAGACGGACGTCCTTCTCGGTCAGCCCCGCGGAATCGAGCGCGCGAACCAGGAAAATGTGTGGGTCGGTGCCGCGGGTGACGGCGACCGACTTGCCCTTGAGATCGGCGGGCGAGGTGAACGGCGTGTCGGCGCGGCAGACGAGGGCGGTCCATTCTGGCCGCGAAAAGACGCCGACTGTCTTGATCGGATTGCCGTTGATCCGCCCGATCAGCGCTGCAGCACCGGCGGTCGAGCCGATATCGATCGAACCCGCATTGAGGAATTCGAGCGCCTTGTTCGAGCCGAGCGTCTGCACCCAACGGACGGTGATGCCGTCCTTGGCGAGAGCCTTCTCGACAAGCCCCTTCTCCTTGAGAACGAGCGACAGCGGATTGTAAGTCGCGAAGTCGAGGCGGATTTCGCTCGGCGCCGCTTCAGCGGCTCTGGACAAGCCGAGTCCTGCGGCTGCGGCCGTGGACTGCAGGAATGAGCGACGACTCAGAAGCATGGCGAACTCTCCGCGAAGGCGTCCGTTTTATGGGACGTTTCGTTCGATATGTCAAACGAACAGCCGTCTTGCAGGCGGCGTTTTCGTTTCAGGAAAATTGTGGGCCGCGCCGCGCCTCCGAGAGCGCGCGCGAAAGATCGCGGGCAAAAGCCGCCTTTTCATCCGGCCCCAGGAATGCCGCCACCTCGACGCGCCGGCCGCGCGACACGAGCGACAACTGCTGCAAGCCGAACTCCTCATGCTCGCGCCGCTCGAGCCGCGTCCAGCTCGGATTGAAGCGCCATTCCTGCCGCAGCCCGCGTGGACTCACCTTCGCAAGAACGAGTTCGAGCGGCGTCACGCTGACGTCCTCGTAGGCGCGGGCGGCGCGGTAGTTCGCCCGGAACGCGAAGTAGAAAAGCGCGACGTCTGCGCCCATGAAGCCGGCAATCGGCCACGCGCCAAGAATCACGAAGGGCACACTGGTAAAGAAGCTTGCGGCGGAGAAGAGCATCACAAGCAAACGGAAGTTCTGCCGGCTGAGCGAGCGGTGCGGCACGATGCGAGCCGTAAATATCTGGCGTGTGGTGGGATCGGCCACGACGAAAGCCCTTGATACTCGCTGCCTTTGCCGAGGCGGCAAGCCTCGTTATAACCCATCCATGGCGCAGATGAAGAGGACAGGAGCGCCGCGCCGCGGTAGCCCCGCCAGAGCGCCGCGACAGCGCATCGCTGCGCCGCCCGAGACGGCGCTGAAGCCCGGCGGCAAGACACGGGTCGCACGCCGCCCGAAGCCCGCCGATGCCGCGGCCGTGCGCGAGATTTTCAGGCGCTTCCGCGCCGCCAATCCGCAGCCGAAGGGCGATCTCGATTTCATCAATCCGTTCACGCTGCTCGTTGCCGTCGTGCTCTCGGCGCAAACGACCGATGCCGGGGTGAACAAAGCAACCCGCGATCTCTTTCCGATCGCCGACACGCCGCAGAAGATGCTTGCCTTGGGCGAAGCGAATTTACGCGAGCGCTTCAAGCCGCTCGGTTTCTTCAACACGAAAGCGAAGAACGTGATCGCCTTATGCGAACAGCTGATCGCGAAGCACGGCGGTCAAGTGCCGACGCGTCGCGAAGAATTGGAAGCCCTGCCGGGCGTCGGCCGCAAAACTGCAAACGTGGTGCTTAACGTCGCGTTTGGGCAGCCGACCATCGCGGTCGACACGCATGTCTTTCGTGTGTCAAACCGCATTCCGCTTGCGATCGGCGCGACGCCGCTCGATGTCGAGCTCGGACTGGAGAAGATCATCCCGGCGGAGTTCGAGACCCATGCGCATCACTGGCTGATCCTGCACGGACGCTACACGTGCAAAGCGCGCCGTCCCGAATGCGAGCGCTGCATCATTCCCGATCTCTGCCGCTCGCCGGAAAAGCGGGTGTAGGCCTCAGTGCGCCGTCTCGGTGGCGACCAGCCGCCAATTCGGGTCGCGTGAGCCGATCTCGCGGGCAAAGGTCCAGATATCGGTCATGTCGACGACGCGCTCGGGACTGCCGTCGATGACCGCACCGGATTTGTCGTACGTCGCGGTGATCAGCTTGGACAAGAATCGCACGGTGATCTGAGCGAGCAAGCCCTTCACCTGCGCATCGTCGATCGTGACCTTCTCGAGCGAAACGAAGGTCATTTCGACCCGCTCCCCGCGCGCTTCGCGCTCGGCGATCGCATGGGTGAAGCTCTCGTGGACATCATCCGCGAGGAGCCGGCGCAGCGTCGCGCGGTCGCCCTTGGCGAAGGCCGTGACGATCATCTCGTAGGCGGACTTGGCGCCTGCGAGGAAGCCCCGCGCATCGAAACCCGGTTCGGCCGCGGCGATCGCGTCGAGACCCGGGATCGCTCGCGAATCCGGCTCGACCACATCCTTCCAGCGGTCGGCGGCCGGCTGAGGCGGAGCGGCAGGGCCGGCATCCGGCGCCGCCGCGCCCGGCAGCCGGATGACGTTGCCTCCAGCCATGGGCTGGCGCGCCTCCTCGGGACGCGGCGAGAAGGAGCGGTCGCGTTGCTTTTCCTGGCCGGTACGCGTGCCAAGAACGGAGCGCAGCTTCCAGACCACAAAGACTGCCAGCAGGGCGAAGATGATCGTGGTGATATCAAGGGGCTCGTGCATGGCCTGCTCGGAAACAACGCGACGGAGCGAACCGTCGGTCTTGATATAGGGTGTTGCCCGCCTGTTGTGACCCTGTCCAGATCATTTCACGGCGCCCTTGGGGCAGCGGCGCTCAGCTTGTGATGGCCTGCCATACGTGCTAGGCGCGCCCCTTTCCCGGAGCCGACGACGCTCCGGTCCGCCGGCCCCTAGCGCCCGCGATCTCCAGGAGCTTTCTGACATGGCCGATACGCCGGGCAACGGCTCGACGCCCACCGCGGGGCCCGCCCTCAACTCGCTGGCGCAATATATGAAGGATTTCTCGTTCGAGAACCCGAATGCGCCGCGCTCGCTCGGGCCGCAGGAGAAGGGCCCGAACATCTCGATCCAGGTCAACGTCAACGCACGCCAGCTCGCCGAGACCGATTTCGAAGTCAGCCTCGTGCTCGAGGGCAGCGCCGGCGAGTCCGCTGATACGTTATTCAAGTTCGAGCTCACCTATGCCGGCATATTCCGCCTGACCAACGTGCCGGCCGATCAGCAGCATCCGATCGTGATGATCGAGTGCCCGCGCCTGCTGTTCCCGTTCGCGCGGCAGATCATCGCCGACGGGGTGCGCAACGGCGGTTTTCCGCCGCTGTATCTCGACCCGATCGATTTCGTCGGGCTCTACCAGCAGCGGGTCAACGAGATTCAGGGAAATCCGAACCAGGTTGGGGCGGCGTAGGCAGGCTACTCCCTCGCCAAGTGTGCATACGGTCCGGCGGCGTAGACCACGCGTCCCCCTAGCATCGTCAGCACCGACTCGATGCCGCCGATCTCCTCTTCCGGCACGCTCATGTAATCCTTCGTGAGCACGGCGAGGTCGGCATATTTGCCGGGCTCGAGCGAGCCGCGCTTGTCATCGTCATGCGCGAACCAGGCGCTGTTCAGGGTGTACATGCGCAGCGCCGCCGCCCGCGTCGGATGCTGCGCCTGTCCGATCGCTTCCGTTCCGTCGATCGTCCTGCCGTTGATGAACCAGCGCAGCGACACGAACGGATTGTAGTTCGAGACGCGATGCGCGTCGGTGCCGGCACCCACCATCAGCGCCATTTGCAGCGCATTCTTCACCGGCGGCGAACGCTGCGCGACCGCGACACCGAACATCTTCTTGAACGTCGCGGCGTTGAAATAAAGCGAGTCTTGCACGCCCCAGGCGATGCCGAGGGCTTTCATCCGGGCGAGCGAACGGTCGGATGCGTCATAGAGATGGTCGATCCACCAGCGCAGATCACTGAGCGGCGTCTCTGCATTGACGCGCTCGAGGATGGTCAGAAGCTTGTCGACCGTGCGCTCCGGATTCCAATGGATCTGGAAACCCATGCGCCTCTGCGCCGCCCAACGGATCACCGCTTCGAGTTTCGCCATCGCCTCATCCGATGGATCGCCGTCGGTCCATGCCGCCCAGATGACGATCTCGCCGATGCCTGCAAAGCGCAGCATGTCGTCGCCGAAGCCGGATGGCATGAGCTGCGTCAGCGCTTTGTAATCCTCGAGCTCGGCGCCGGGCTTTTGCGAGGAGATGGTGTAGGCGACGCGAACGGTCTGCTGCTTGTCCTGCCATAGCTTGAACAAAGGCTGATAGCTGGCCGGGCCGACGCTCACCCCGGCAGGATCGATGAAGCCGGTGACGCCAAGCCGGTTGAGTTCGTGGAAGAAAGCCTTTGTGCCCTCGACCTCCTGCGCAAAACTCGGACGCGGCAGCTTATTGAAGAGCGCGGTGAAGGTAATGCCGTTTCCCTCGATCTCGCCGGTCGGCTTGCCGCTGTCGTCCCTGACGAGCTTGCCGAATTTCGGCAGATCGGTATCGCCCGCAATCTGCATTTCGGCCATCGCGCGCGGCGACAAGAGCACCCATTCGTAGAGGTGCTGGATGTAGACGGGATTGTCGGGCGCGGCGGCGACAAGCTCAGCTTGATTCGGTTTGCGCTTTTCTTTGAACTGGATGTCGGTCCAGCCGCCCGCGACGATGATCCATGTCCCGGGCGCGGCTTTCTGCGCCGCGGCTTTGATGCGCGCGAGCGCCTCTTCGAGGCTCGGCACGCCGATCCAGCTCACTTCGATCGAATAAGTGAGCGCGGCGCGGATGCCGTGCAGATGCATGTCGGTGAGCCCGGGGATCACGGTGCGGCCGCCGAGATCGATCTTTTGTGTCTTGTCGCCGGCATATGTCTGCATGTCGGCGGCGGTGCCGGTCGCGAGAATGCGTCCATCGCGAATTGCCAGCGCTTCTTTTGTGGAGAAGTCTTTATCGACGGTGAGGATCTTACCGTTGAAGAGGATTTGGTCGGCGAAGTCTTGGGCGTGCGCGCTCGGCCGCGTGAGTGTTAAACAGGCAAGCGCAAATGCAACTGCGCATGCGAGGCCGTTGCTTCGGATCATCTCTTGTTCCCGTGGTAGCGTGCCTTTGCCAGTGCGATTGCGGCTCCAAATCCATTCCGCGTCAAGCCGCTTCTGCGTGAGTGAGCCGATTGACGTTGTCATCCGCCGATGCACAATCGCTGCAAAAGCAGAGGAACCGCCCGGTGAGTGACGCCCCCGTGCTTGTCGAAGCACGCCCCACATATCGCGTCGTGACGCTGAACCGTCCGGCGCGGCTCAATGCGGTCACGACCGAGCTGCATCGCGCCCTCGCCGCCGCGCTCGATGACGCCGAGGCCGACAAGACCTGCCGTGCGATCCTGCTCACCGGGATGGGGCGCGGCTTCTGTGCCGGCCAGGACCTCGCCGACCTCGAGCCGCCGCAAGCCGGCAAGCCGGCCGATCTCGGCCTGCTCATCGATCGCCATTACAACCCGTTGATCCGGCGGCTACGCGCGCTGCCGATGCCCGTCGTCTGCGCGGTCAACGGTATTGCGGCGGGCGCCGGCGCCAATATCGCGCTTGCCTGCGACATTGTCATTGCAGCCCGCTCCGCGAGTTTTCTGCAGGCTTTTGCCAAAATTGGTCTCGTGCCGGATTCCGGCGGCACGTTTTTCTTGCCGCGGCTTGTCGGCGAAGCGCGCGCTCGCGGCCTTTGCCTGTTCGCCGAGCCGATATCCGCCGAGACCGCCGCCGATTGGGGCCTCATCTGGAAATGCGTCGACGACGCGGACCTCATGAGCGAAGCGCAGGGCATCTGCGAACGCTTCGGCGAAGCGCCGACGCGCTCGCTGGCGATGATCAAACGCGCGCTCGACGCCTCAGGGCATAATACGCTCGACGCGCAGCTCGATCTGGAACGCGACCTGCAGCGTGAGATTGGGCGCGGCAGCGATTATATCGAAGGGGTCACGGCGTTTCTTGCAAAGCGCAAGCCCGCCTACAAAGGCCGCGCGTGACCGGGGATGCGGCGGCGATCGCCCGAGCTTGCGCCGATGCGATGTGGGCGGACGACGAGGCCTCGCGCGCGCTCGGCATGAAATTGCTGCGCGTTGGGCCTGGCGAAGCTGAGATTTCGATGCCAGTCACGAGTGATAAGGTCAATGGCCAGAAAATCTGCCACGGCGGATTCATATTTCTGCTCGCCGACTCGACTTTTGCCTTTGCCTGCAACACCTACAATCAAAAGGTCGTCGCGCAGCATTGCGCCGTGTCTTTCCTGCGGCCGGCGCAGCTCGACGATGTCTTGACAGCGCATGCCCGCGAAGTGCATCGCGGCGGCCGCTCTGGCATTTATGATGTGAGCGTGACGCGCGCCGACGGCATTGTCATCGCTGCCTTTCGCGGCCATTCGCGCGTGATCGAGGGCACTTGGCTCAACGAAGCGAACGCCTGATGCGCACGCGGGTCGAACCGGACCGCAAGCTGATCGAGCCGATCGAACTTGCCTCGCGCGATGAGATTGCAGCGCTGCAAACGCAGCGTCTCGCCGCGATACTGCAGCGCGTCTACGCAAATGTTCCGGCTTACCGCAAGAAATTCGCCAAAGCCGGCGTCCATCCCGACGATTTCCGCCGCCTTGAAGACCTGGCGAAGTTTCCGTTCACGGCCAAAGCCGACCTACGCGAAAATTATCCCTTCGGTCTTTTCGCCGTACCGCGCGACAAGGTGGTGCGCGTTCATGCTTCCTCCGGCACGACCGGCAAGCCGACCGTCGTCGGCTACACAAGGAACGACATCGATGTTTGGGCCGGTCTCATGGCGCGCTCGATCGTCGCCTCTGGCGGACGTCCCGGCATGGTGATGCACAATGCTTACGGCTACGGGCTGTTCACCGGCGGGCTCGGCGCCCATTACGGCGGCGAGCGCCTCGGCTGCACTGTCGTGCCGGTCTCCGGCGGCATGACCGAACGGCAGGTGCAGCTCATCGAGGATTTCGGCGCCGAGATCATCATGGTGACGCCTTCCTACATGCTGGCCATTCTCGACGAATACCGCCGCGTCGGCCTCGATCCGAAAAAGTCGCCTTTAAAGATCGGGATATTCGGCGCCGAGCCGTGGACGAACGCCATGCGCGCCGAGATCGAAGACGCCTTCGATATGGATGCCGTCGATATCTACGGCCTCTCCGAAGTCATGGGCCCCGGCGTCGCCAACGAATGCGTCGAGATGAAGGACGGTCTGCACATCTGGGAAGATCATTTCTATCCCGAAATCGTCGATCCCGAGACCGGCGCGGTTCTGCCGGAAGGAGAGAGGGGCGAGCTCGTCTTCACCTCGCTCACCAAAGAGGCGATGCCGGTCATTCGTTATCGCACACGCGATCTGACGCGGCTGTTGCCGGGCACGGCGCGGTCGATGCGGCGAATGGAGAAGATCACCGGGCGCTCCGACGACATGATGATCATCCGCGGCGTCAACGTCTTTCCCTCGCAGATCGAGGAACTGTTGCTGCGCACGGAAGCGCTCTCGGCGCATTATCTCATCGTGCTGACGCGCGAGGCACGGCTCGATGTGATGACCATCTATGTCGAGGTGCGGCCCGAGTCGGACAAGCCGCATCTGCGCGACGGCGCCGGAGAGCACCTCGCCCGTCTTGTCAAAGAGCGTATCGGCGTCACCGCCACCGTTGCGGTGGTCGATGCGAATTCGCTGGAGCGTTCCCTCGGCAAGGCGAAGCGCGTTGTCGACAAGCGCGAACTGGCATAGGCGCGCCATCGGCGCCGCAGGACGCCTTCCGGAACAGTCCTGCCGGCCGTTGATCGCAACGGGATAGGCGAGAGCAGCCTCTTCCCAAGCGACCGCGCCCCCACACGAGGTGCGGGCGCGCGACCGGATGACCCGCTTGAGCGTCTCAAATATGGACTTGGACGTGTCCCCGTTTGCAGCCGAGGAACGGCACACAAATCGTCGCTTCCGCGGAAAGGTTCAACTTGTGAACATCGAACGACAGCTTAACCTGCGCCTTGAACGAGCTTATCGAGCCGCCGAGCGTGATTGTAGGATGCTGGGCATTGAGCACTGCATGGCCGAGCGTTTTTGAACCGACCGGCGTCCTCAACTGCAAAGTGAGGTCGATACCGGAGCCCGAGATAATATAATGCAGAACAAGCGAGCAACCGAACGCACCAATAAGCGTGATCGATCCGCCGGTAGAGGATACTTTAGCGGCAAGGCTGTCCGCCGGTGGGGCCATCTCCATCGCTTGAGACGGCGCAAAATTGGCGGGAGGCTCGATCTCGTATTTGATATCGGGAAGGAGGTCTTCCTTGGTGCTGGTAATAGGCATGATTGTCTCCTCATTCTCACTAACGGCTCTATGCTATCTTAAGGTGTGGGACGGTCAACCTAATTCGGATTATAGATTTTGAACTGAATACGAGTCATGGATAAAAACTCTGATTCCGTCACCACCTCAATGGTGTAGCTGCCAATTCACGACTCGGAAAGAAGAGCGCCGCGATTCCCTAAAGCGGAATCCCGCTCCGCTCGGCATAATCGCGCAGATGCGCGCGCAAGGAATGCGCACCGTCATGGGCGCCGACGAGCGGCGTGAGAAACGCCTCCGTCTCGGCGAGATCCGTGGAAATCAGCGCCGCCTTCACCGGTCCGATCGAGGCAGGCGACATCGACAGCGAGCGGTAGCCGATCGCCGCCAGCGCCAGTGCTTCAAGCGGCTTGCCGCCCATCTCGCCGCAAAGGGTCACCGGCTTTCCCGCGGCATGGCCGGCGCCGGCGATCGTCCCCAACGCCCGTAAGGCAGGCGCGGAGAGCACGTCGAAACGGTCGGCAACGCGCTTGTTGTCGCGATCCGCGGCGAAAAGATATTGCGTCAGATCATTCGAGCCGACCGAGAGAAAATCGGCTTTCGCACAAATCGCATCGAGCTCGAACAGAAGCGACGGCACTTCGATCATGACGCCGAGTTCGAGCCGGGTTGGCGTCGCGTAACCGTGCTTTTTGAGATACTCGATCTCGCGCTCGGCGATTTTCTTCGCCGCGTCGAATTCCGCGCAGCACGCGATCATCGGAAACATGATGCGCAAATCGCGCCCCGCCGCCGCGCGCAGCAGCGCGCGCAATTGCAGGCGCAAGAGCGCCGGACGATCGAGCCCGATGCGGATGGCGCGCCAGCCAAGGGCGGGGTTTTCCTCCTCAACCTTCGTCATGTACGGCAGCACCTTGTCCGAGCCGATATCGAGCGTGCGGAACGTCACCGGCCGGTCCGGAACGGCTTCCAAGACCGTGCGGT
The DNA here is from genome assembly GCA_034669505.1 of Methylobacteriaceae bacterium. Classification (GTDB taxonomy): domain Bacteria; phylum Pseudomonadota; class Alphaproteobacteria; order Rhizobiales; family Beijerinckiaceae; genus JAFASC01. The sequence continues at coordinate 51,200 of JAXDNJ010000026.1, read as the reverse complement.
AGAGGTCGAACTGCTCGCGCATACGTGGGAAGCGCGCCGCCAGCATGAACTGCAGCTCGGTGCGGAAAAGGCCGATGGAAGCTGCCCCGGTTTCTTCCACATGCGGCAGATCCACCAAGAGTCCCGCATTCATGTGCAGCTTGATCTCGATGCCGTCCTTCGTCGTCGCCGGGACATCGCGGAGCTTCTGGTACTGTTCCTGCCGCCGCGCGCGTAGGCGGGCTTTCTCGGCATAGGCGTTCTCGACGTCGGCCTGCGGGCGGACGCGGACGTCTCCGGACGTGCCATCGACTATGATCGCGTCGCCGGTCTCGACGAGATCGGTAATGTTGGCGACCTCGCCGACCGCAGGGATGCCCAGCGCCCGCGCGACGATCGCGACATGGCTCGTCGGCCCGCCCTCCTCCAGCACGAGGCCGCGCAGCCGCGCCCGCTCGTATTCGAGCAGCACGGCCGGGCCCATCGTGCGCGCCACCAGGATCGCATTGTCCGGCATCGAGGCCCGGTCGACGACGAAGCTCTGGCCGGTCAGCCGGTGCAAGAGCCGGTTCGCCAGATCGTCGAGGTCGTGGAGCCGGTCGCGCATGTAAGGATCGGTCTGGCGTTGCAGCTTGGCCCGGGCATCGTTCTGCACGCTCTCGACGGCCGCTTCGGCCGTCAGCCCCGTCGCGATCGCCTCGCGCAGGCGCCGCATCCAGCCGCGGTCGTTGGCGACCATCCGCACAGCTTCGAGCACGTCGCGGTGCTCGCCTGCGCCGATGACGTCGCCTTCGTCGATCAACCGATTGAGGTTGGCGCGCATGTCCTCGATGGCGGCCTCGAGCCGGCGCAACTCGCCGTTCACGTCCTCGGCGACGATCTGCTTGATGACCACGCGCGGCTCGTGCAGCACCACGTGCCCAAGGCCGACGCCGTCCGAGATCGCCGCGCCCGAGAGCGCGATCGGCCGGTGCAGTGCGATGTCGTCGCCCGGCCGCACGATCGACTGCAGCTCGCCGGACGCAATCATCTCCGCGAGCAGCATCGAGGTGACTTGCAGCGCCTCGACCTCCTCCTCGGGATAGACGCGCCGCGCCCGGTTCTGCACGACGAGCACGCCGAGCGTGTTGCCGCCGCGCAGGATCGGCACGCCGAGGAACGAGTGGTAGATCTCCTCGCCCGTCTCCGGCTTGTAGGAGAAGGCCGGGTGCGCCTGCGCCTCCGACAGCGCCAGCGGCTCGGCGCTCTTGGCGATCAGTCCGACGAGACCCTCGCCCGAGCGCATGGTGGTCAGGTGGACGGCCTCGCGATTGAGGCCCTCGGTGGCGAAGAGTTCGAGCGTCTGGTCGGCGCGCAGCACATAGACCGAGCAGACCTCGGCGACCATGTTGGAGGCGATCAGGATGACGATTTTGTCGAGGCGGGCCTGGGCGCTGACCGGCTCGGCCATCACCTCGCGGAGCCGGCGCAGAAGAAGGCGTGGTCCTCCGCCGAGAGGGGCGCGCATGACAAATTCCTGTGCGGCGGAGCGGCGCGGCCGTCTCCGAGCGACGTTCAGTCTCGATGTCGGCGGTCCCGGGCTCCCTCCGTCCGTCCTTGCGCCCCTATAGTCAGCCGACGTGACGACCGCAAGGCAAAGCCTGGGCCGCGCGGGGGAGGGGTGGGCCATGACGCCCGCGGGAGAGGCGCGCGTCGACGCCGCCGCACGCAAGCGGCGTGCGCGAGAAGAGAGCGAGAGGACACGGGGACGCCGGGTCACCGATCCTTTGTATTTAACTGCCGGTTTCCCGGCGTCCGCGTGTCGGCGATTTCTGTCCCTCGCGTCCCGCATCTTCACGGATTTCGGTGTTGCCACCTTGATCCGCTTAAGCGATCTGAGCCGCGGACCGGTCTTAGTGCCGGACGGGCGGGTTACTCGGCGCCCTCACCTCGTCCACGCCGGCAGGTTTCGCCGCGGGCGGGTTTCGGCGTGAGCGCCGTTTGCAAGAGCCTCCCGGGAGCGAGGCTGGATCGGCCTCGCCGCGCGGGCGCCGGTCCCCGCCCACGTTCAAGATCGCTCTAGAGACGCCCTCTGCGGGGCGGGGACGGGGGGAATGTAGGATTATATTCAGGAGGAGTCAAGAGGGGTGAGGCACCCTAGGGGATGGCGGGTGAGGGACGCGCGGCATCGAGCGTGGCGTCGCTGGTCCCGCCCAAGTTCAACGGTTGCGAATGACCGCTGAATTGGGCATCGCTAGTTCGCGCGCCGCAGCGCGGAGAAAAGCCCTCGCGTGTTCGACGACAGCCATTCATTTGTCACCCGAGCTTTTCTACGTGCGCAGTTCGAGCTTGATTACCGTGCTTATACCGAAGAACGCGACGCAGAGCTGCTGAAGCGTCTTCGGGATTGGGACGATCGCTTGCGCCTGAACGAGACCCAGGCCGAAGGAGCGTTCACGCAGACATTTTTCGTCGACAGTTGGAGCTATGGCGAAGCGGGTCGAGTTCGGCCGGAGGACCATACGATCATACCAAAGTTCCCTATTGCTGGGGAGGGGGCAGCGGGCGGCACCGGCGAGGCCGATCTTGCGCTTGGTTGGTTCCGCGGTCGCAAGGACGCAGTCCCGCAGGTCCTCTGTGAGTTCAAGGACATCCGCTCCAAGCTCGAGGCGAAGCAGAACCGGAAGGGCAGCACGCGCACACCAGTCGAGCAATGCCTCAACTATATCCGCGGTGCACGGCGCGGCTTGTTCGGCAACGAACCGGTACAGCCGTGGTGGGGTCTCGTTACGGACATGAACGAGTTCCGCCTCTATTGGTGGGATCGCGCTCCAGCGGAATACATGCGCTTCGTGATCCGGCGCGAAGACCTATTCGCGGGCGAATACGATCTTCTCAGCGAATCCGACGACGCCCGTTTTGACCGCTATCTTTTCGCAAAACTGTTCTCACGCGACATGCTGCTATCCGAAGCGGGGCGGCCGTTCCTGCTCCGCCTTATCGAGAAGCAATGGACACGCGAACGTAGTCTCGAAGGTGAATTCTATGACTACTACAAAGATGTACGCGAGCGCCTCCACAATGTTCTGAGGCTGAACAATCGGGGCTTCCCGGGTAAGCCCGGCGAATTGTTGCGGCTGACCCAGAAACTGCTGGACCGTTTCATCTTCGCATTCTTTTGCGAGGACATGGGCGAGCGGTTGTTGTTCCCACCTCAATTAATTCGGGACTTCATGCGCAGCCGCAGCAATGAACCCTTCTATGATGAGAACGGTTCGGAGCTGTGGCAACAGTTCAAGCGCGTCTTCGAGAAGATGAACACCGGCGGCCTATTGAACCGCGTCAGCTTACCAGAGATCAATGGTGGGCTGTTCGCACCCGATCCTTTAATCGACGGCTTGAGCATCCCCAACCACATCTTTGCTAAGGCCGGGCAGGGAGGGAACGATGCGTCTCTTGAGAGTGATCGTGCCACGCTTCTCTATCTTTGCGCGCGATACAACTACGCCGCACGCGGTGACGTAAGGGAAAGCCTGAGTCTTTACACTCTCGGCCACATTTTCGAGCAGTCCATTACCGAACTGGAATACCGGGAAGGAGAGCTCGAAGGCCGCGAGACAGTCGCGAAGCTCTCCAAAAGAAAGCGTGACGGCGTCTATTACACGCCTGAAGTGGTCGTAAACTATCTCGTCGAGCAGACGCTCGGACCATGGTTTGCAGATGCGCGAAAGTCTTGCGGCTATCCCGGTGCGGAGGGAGGGCCCCCCACGCTTGCCGCGGCAATTGCATATGTCGAGCGGCTGAAAGCCATTCGTATCATCGATCCCGCCTGCGGCTCGGGTGCTTTCCTCATCTCGGCGTTTCGGCGGCTTCTGGCGGAGCGGATCGCGGCGGCGCGCGATGTGGAGCGCGCGCACGGAGTCGTCCCGGGCGCCATCGACGAGCCGCCGCTCATCGCCGAGATTTTGCGCGACAATGTCTACGGCGTCGACATTAATCCCGCGTCAGTCGAAATAGCGAAGCTCGCGCTGTGGCTGCATTCGGCGCGGGCGGCTGCGCCGCTATCATCGCTGGAGCGCACTATCCGCGTGGGCAACAGTTTGGTCGGGGAGGATTTCTGGACCGGGCGGAAGCGAACCGCAGAAGCAGAGGAACGCGTGAGGGCGTTCGATTGGGACGCCGCGTTTCCGGAGATCCGGCCCACGGACCGGAACGCGGGCTTCGACATCGTGCTCGGCAATCCGCCTTACGTGAAGCTGCAGAACCTGATGAAGGTCGATCCGGACGTGGCTGCTTATCTCTCAGCTCAGCGCGGAGACGACACCTATGTCAGCGCGCAGACCGGGAATTTCGATCTCTATCTGCCCTTCATCGAGAAGGGAATGCGTTTGCTGGCGCCCGGGGGGCGCATGGCCTTCATCGCTCCAAGTCTTTGGGCGGTGAATCAGTATGGCGAGGGATTACGCCGTGTCGTGCGTCGCGGCCGCCACCTCGAACGCTGGCTCGATTTCAAGGCGCATCAGGTTTTCGAGGATGTGATCACCTACACGGCATTACAGTTCTACACATACGAGCCGCAGGAGGTTGTTCGAATTGCCGCAGCCCCGAAGGGCGAGATGGCGGATGTCGACTGGTCTGATGCGGACCTTGCCGTCCCGTATGACTCTCTTACGGAGGATGGCGAGTGGTTGATAGCCACAGGACCGGAGCGGGCGCTAATTGAACGGCTGGCAAGCGATTGCTTGCGGCTGGATGACCCATCGCTAACGAGTGGGATCATTGTCGGAATACAGACCAGTGCCGACCACATCTATCATCTAAAGCAGCTTGGGACCGATCGTTACAAATGCACTCCGAAAGGCAAGAGTGCCGTGTCTTACGAGGTCGAGATCGAGGATGCGATGATGAAGCCGCTCGTCTCCGGGCCGGAAGCGAAACGCTACGAGGAGCCGGAGACGGACACCTACTTGTTATTTCCCTACGAACGGGACGCACGCGCCGCCATGCGCTTGGTTCCAGCCGCCGATATGGCCCGGCGCTTTCCAAGAGCATGGGCTCACTTGCGCAAATGGGAGAGCGAGCTACGCGCGCGAGAATCGAACTCGTTCGACGATGACGGCTGGTATCGCTTCGGGCGTCATCAGAACATCGATAAGCAGGATATTCTAAAGTTGATCGTCGCACAGACTGTACCTAAGATGCGTGTCTCTGCTGATTATGCCGGGGCTAGGTACCTGAATAACGTCCGTGTCAACGGCATCTTGCCCGCTAATGGCGTCGATCAATCGTATCTTCTTGGTGTTCTGAATGGCCCTGTCGCTGACTTCATCTTTCGCCGCATCGGCAAACCAAAGCAGGGCGGCTGGTACGAAGCAAACAAACAGTTCATCGCGCCGTTGCCCGTTCCGAACGCCTCGCCGGAGGCGTGCGCTGACGTCGCGGCCCGCGCGCGGCGGCTACAAGAGAGGTGGACGCATCGCCGAGACCTTCTGCAGGAGGCGGCGGACCGTCTCTCAGTGTTAGCGCGGACGCGCCACCCGGCGCGCTGGCTTTGGCCCGACCTGCCGACTCTGCCGGAGATGACCGAGCAGGCGCCCAGAGGACTGCGGCTCGCCACCGATCGTCGCAAATGGGCCGAGGAGCGGCTCGACGAAATAGAAGCGGCGCGCGTCGAGGCGCTGCAGGCCGCGCTTAATCGTGGCGGTCGACGCGAAGTGCGCTTCGAGCGCGGCGAGCTACGTCTCTATGCGAATGGCACCGTCGTGCTGGACAAAATCTATCTTGATGCAAATGCCGGCCGATTGGCCGAAACCTATTGGCGTTGGCTACTTCTCAGTGGGCCGGCGCGGGAGGCGAAGCGATTCGCAGCGGACCTGCGGCGTTCACCCGCGGCGTCCGATGCGCCCGCAGTGGCGCAGTTCATCGAGCGCGTGGCGGAATTGGGCAAGGAGGCTGCCGCGATCGAGGCGGACGAGCGGGCTTTGAACGATATTCTGTACGACCTCTACCGCCTCTCTCCGGACGAGAGGAATCTTGTGGAGAACGAAGGCGGACGCCGCCATGGACCGTCGGCAAGCAGGTGAATCGAGCGCGCGATGCGAATAAAGTCTCGCGCATGAGCCAGCTTCCGCTTTTTCGCTCCGACCGCACCGAGCCGGCGCAGCGCTCGCCCGATCCGGCCTATATCCGCAAGAGCCTCAACCGACTGCTGCGCATCGCGCGGGACGCTGAAATCATGCCTTGGAGCAAAGGCGAGACCGAAAGCTGGGAGAAACTGTTTCCGGAACTCGCGGCCTCGCTACCCGCTGAGGAGGGGACAGTGTTGTTGTCGGACTTTCAAACCGAGCTGAGCCGGCTTCGGTCCGCCGGCTGCAATTGATTGGTGGCGTCACCCTCGCCCGTGTCCCTTAGCGGAACAACAACAAAGGCCCGGCGTTGCCGCCGGGCCTTTGTTACGCGCTCTACTCTAACGCAGCTTACGCCGACTTCTTGTGGTCGCCGCCGACTTCCTTGAAGTCCGCGTCGATCACGTCGTCGTTCTTCGCCGAATGATCGGCCTCGTGACCAGCGCCGCCGCCGCCACCACCGGCGCCGGCATCGGGGCCGCCTTCGCCGCCGCCCGGCGCGCCTTGCGCCTTGTACATCGCCTCGCCGAGCTTCATCGACGCCTGCACCAAATCATTGGTGCGCGCCTTGATCGCCTCGACGTCCTCGCCCTCGAGCGCGCTCTTCAGCGCGGTCACCGCCGCCTCGATCGCGCTCTTGTCGGCGCCCGAGACCTTGTCACCGTATTCGGCAACCGACTTCTCGGCCGAGTGAACCATCGCCTCGCCCTGGTTCTTGGCGTCGACGAGCTCGCGGCGCTTCTTGTCCTCGGCCGCATGCACTTCCGCGTCCTTGACCATCTTGTCGATGTCGGACTCAGACAATCCGCCCGAGGCCTGGATGCGGATCTGCTGCTCCTTGTTGGTGGCCTTGTCCTTCGCGGTGACGTTGACGATGCCGTTGGCGTCGATGTCGAAGGTGACCTCGACCTGCGGCATCCCTCGCGGCGCCGGCGGAATGCCGACGAGGTCGAACTGACCGAGCAGCTTGTTGTCCGACGCCATCTCGCGCTCGCCCTGGAAGACGCGGATCGTGACGGCGGTCTGGTTGTCCTCCGCCGTCGAGAAGACCTGGCTCTTCTTCGCCGGGATCGTCGTGTTGCGGTCGATGAGCCGCGTGAACACGCCGCCGAGCGTCTCGATGCCGAGCGACAGCGGCGTCACATCGAGGAGCAGCACGTCCTTGACGTCGCCCTGCAGCACGCCCGCCTGCACCGCCGCGCCGATGGCGACGACCTCGTCGGGGTTGACGCCCTTATGCGGCTCCTTGCCGAAGAACTGCTTTACGACTTCCTGCACCTTCGGCATGCGGGTCATGCCGCCGACGAGCACCACCTCGTTGATCTCGCCTGCGCTCAAGTTCGCGTCCTTCAGCGCCTTCCGGCAGGGCTCGACGGTACGCTGAATGAGATCGTCGACGAGCGACTCATATTTCGCCCGGGTGAGCTTCATCGTCATGTGCTTCGGCCCGGAGGCGTCGGCGGTGATGTAGGGCAGGTTGATGTCGGTCTGCGTCGCCGACGACAGCTCGATCTTCGCCTTCTCCGCGGACTCTTTCAGCCGCTGCAGCGCGAGCTTGTCCTTGGTCAGGTCAATGCCCTGCTCTTTCTTGAACTCCGCCGCCAAGTACTCGACGAGGCGCATGTCGAAGTCTTCGCCGCCCAGGAAGGTGTCGCCGTTGGTCGACTTCACCTCGAAGACGCCGTCGCCGATCTCGAGGATCGACACGTCGAACGTGCCGCCGCCGAGGTCGTAGACCGCGATCGTGCCGGAGCCCTTCTTGTCGAGGCCGTAGGCGAGTGCCGCCGCCGTCGGCTCGTTGATGATGCGGAGCACCTCGAGGCCGGCGATCTTGCCGGCGTCTTTCGTGGCCTGGCGCTGGGCGTCGTTGAAGTAGGCAGGCACCGTGATCACCGCCTGCGTGACCGGGCCGCCGAGATGGGCCTCGGCCGTCTCCTTCATCTTCTGCAGGGTGAAGGCGGAAATCTGCGAGGGCGAGTACTGCTTGCCGTCGGCCGAGACCCAGGCGTCGCCGTTGCCGCCCTTGACGATCTTATAGGGGACGAGCCCCATGTCCTTCTTCGTCATCGGATCGTCGAACGTGCGGCCGATGAGGCGCTTGATGGCGAAGAACGTGCGTTCCGGATTGGTGACGGCCTGGCGCTTGGCCGGCTGGCCGACGAGGCGCTCGCCGTCCTGGGTGAAGGCGACGATGGACGGGGTCGTCCGCGCCCCTTCCGAATTCTCGATGACCTTGGGGGTCGAACCTTCCATGACCGCGACACAGGAATTCGTTGTGCCGAGGTCGATACCGATGATTTTTGCCATGGGTGGATAATCCTCTCTTTCGCAAGACCTTGGCCGCGGCCCGAAGCGCGCACGGCCAGATTGGGCGGGACGGGAGAGGGTTAGCCCTCACGCCGCCCGGTCCCCGATGAGGCTCATGTGAGGATTGTGGCGGACGGCTGCAAGGGGGAATTGGGGGGATCGGGGCTTTCGAAGGTGAGGATCACAGATGCGCTTTTCTTGCGGGCTAAGCCGAAGCGCGCGGTGCTTCCGAACGCTTGGAGCTTTAGCGAGGACGCGGCTAAATTATCAGGCATTGCGAGCAACCGTTGATTGCCAGAGGTGCGCGCTCCGGCTAGGATCAAGCTACCTTGGAGAGATAGCTTGGCCGCAATAGAACTGGATCAACAAGGAAGCGTGCCGCCAACTGCAGGTGTTGAGACCCGAGAGCCGTGGGGTGTCCTCGCACTTCTCCAATTTGTATCGTTCACCGTTCTAGCAGTCCTGGTTTGGGAGGCGCTCAAGGAGATTCATCTCGGGTTGCCAGCGGCCAGCGGCTCGCATGCTTTTCTGATTGATGCCGGCCGCTTCATTGAAACTTCACTTGTGGAGCGCTTGGACCGCGCGTTTGCGCCGGAGTTTCGAATCACAGCGCTTAAGTTATCCGACTCGGTTTCGGTATGGGCCCTCGTCTCTACAGGCGGCAACTTTGTTAGCGCGCTGCTTCTCTTTTATATTGCAGCAACTTCATTTCGGAAAGGAAGTGTGTGGCCTCGCGCAATCGTTTTGGCGTTTGCCGTCATTGCCATAGTTTTGTCCGCCGCAGCAACTCCTTTCTTGTTCGCAACAATGAAAAACCAAACCGGACAAGATGTTTGGTTTGACGTCTCATCGATCTCATTTCTATTATTTGTTGCCTACTTAGTGGTAGATGTACTTTCTCACTATGGCCAGAACTCTAAAACAGACTCGTCGTTGAATTTTGCAGTTTTAATTTTGGCCGTCGATTTGCCTTGCTTGATGACAACCATCATCTTTTTATTCTGCAACCAGTATGGACATCTTCCGCCGCCCTTTACTGTCGGCGTCTCGGCAGGACTGCTGACCATCTACAGTCTTGCCTTTTTCCTGCTGTGTGCGGGCTTTTGGGCGAAGACGAACAGAGGCGAGGTTACAATGAAAACCTTAACAGGCCCCGTTGCAGTTGCAATCGCCATAGGCGCAGCATTAAATGCCGCAATTGGCTTCCTTGTACAGTTCGCAAAACTTCCAATCTATCTCGATGTGGTTGGATCAGTACTGGTTGCGTTACTTTATGGTCCGGTCGCAGGGGTGTTTTCCGCTATTTTAGGTATTCTCGCAGTCGGCGTCATCACGACCCCAATAACGATTGCATACGTAGGTACTGCCGTCGGAGTAACCATCGCGGCTTGGTATCTAAAGCGGTTCGGTTACGGCGAGCGCCTAGTTCCTACTGTCGTCCTCGGCACCTTCATTTTAGGTCCAATATCCTCTATATTGTCGATTCCAATCACTACATACCTCTTTTCGGGCGTCACGTTCACCGGTTCGGATTACATCACGGCATTCTTTCGAAGCTCCGGCATGGCTCTCTTAAGTAGTATAGCGACCGGAGCCTTCGTTTTCGACGCACTCGACAAAGGCGCCGTTAGTCTTCTTGTCTATCTTATTTACCTCCGCGCGCCCGCATGGGCGAAAATTCGCTAGCCGATACGATGGCAGTATATACCCAATTCACTACATTTCACCCGATCACAGTTCCGGCCTTCGCACTCCTCGAAACGGGCTGTCATATCGGAAGCGAAAACGCGCTCAGTTGGGGGATTACAATGGCCCTGAATGTCGTGTTTTCCTATGCCTTCGGCGACCCCTCTATACGACGCGATTTCAACAAGGTTTTGCTATGGACGGCAGGGTGGGGAGCGTTTTTTTACACGGTCATTCTTTGTAGGGATTTGCTGGTAGAAACGTTACTGGAACACGCCGCGGACGTGGGCGGCGCTGGCCGAAACAGTGCATTCCAGGAACTCGTGGCTCATTGCCCGGCTACGGTAGCGGCAAAGTTGCTTCCTATTCTATTTCTTATTAGCGCAGTTGCGCTGGTAAGCAGCACCTTTGACAATGACCGCGCAACTGCATTCCTTCTGCGTTGTGGAGTGCCCTTCGCACTAATCGCGATTCTATCTCGCTGCATGGTCGCTCTAAATGAACTCCGAAACTCCGGAAGACAGGCATTCACGCTGCACAGACTGTCAGGCCGCGTGGCGAACACTTGGAGCGCGAGATTCATCCTTCTTTCCGACGTCGTTTCGTCAATTTTCTTTCGATCGCTCCTGCGGGCGCATGAAGCGCAGTCGGCATTGAAGTCGAAACTTATTCAAAGCGAGGCACGACCTGTAACTTTAGTGTCTAACGAATTCATGCTTCACGATATTGTTGCGCTGGGTTGTGGCTTGGCATTGGTCGCCATTGCCCGCCTGCTCAGTAGTAAACTCGCAGCCGGAGGATTTGATTGACGCCTGTATTACAAGCCAGCTCGTTCACGATTACTTCACCAAATCAGGAGGAGGTTTACTCCTTCGAACCGCTAATTTTAAACGGGGGGGAATCTGCCCTACTGCTTCTGGCTAGTGATTTCGCTCGGGAGGTCTTTTTCAATACGGTGACTGGCTCAATGGATCGGCGGCACAGCGGTTGGAAGACTGAGGGGGATATCAGCAACCTTTGCGGCCGCGGGCCAGAAGCACAACAGACCGTCCTTGTCTCGCGGAATCCGGAAAATCAGCTCTCCGCTTGCTTCAAGACGACTCGATTGGAGTTAGCTCTTCCGCAAGCCCTGCGGGGAAGGAGCACAGAGACCCAGTGGATCACTACTGAATTTCTTCTTCCGGTTTTAGGACTATCCTTTGCCGCTAACTTGCGAGCTGACACATTGTCGACCGGGCAAAAACAGCGCTTGGTTCTTGGTAGCGCTCTTTCGGTCTGCTCAGGGTTACTTCTCGTCGACAGTCCACTTGAATTCATTGATTCAGGATACCGGACGAAGCTTCTCTCCTTCATCCTCCAGTTCTGCCGAGCGCGCAACGTGGCGTGCATCTTTGCCGCTTCAGGCGAGGCGTCCGTTTGCACCCACGCCTTTACCAAGTGCCTGAGGGCTCGTTCGGAGGGAAACCGAGTCCTTGCGGCTATGGGGAGACGCACCGAGTTCCCTCACGAAGCGACCACCCAGGCGCGCGTCCGACCGGAGATTCTCGTTATACATGAACTGCACTACACTGTGCCCACATCCGCAGTTCGTCTTTACGGGGGCTTATCGATAACAGGTTCGCCAGGAGAGGGTATAGTGATTTGCGGGCCGAACGGCTCGGGGAAATCTACTCTCGCTCATATCATTGCCGGAGATATCACTCCCAGCGCTGGGACTGTTCGGGTTGATGGCATCGCCGCTGCAGATTGGTTTGAACGTGGCAGCCCTCAGCTCTCGCTTGCATTCCCCGACCCAGATCTGACGCTGACTCGCAAGGATGTACGAGGAGAACTTGACGCCGTCTCGGCCGGGTCAATGACAGCTAGGGCGTTCCACGAAGTTCTATCGCTGCTGCAATTGGATAGGAAAGTTTCTATAAACCCATTCGATCTTGATTGGCAGAGTCGTCGGCGTTTGTCCTTGGCAAAAGCCATCAAAGCTGCTCGAGCGATTTTATATATCGATGAACCTGCAGCCGACGCGGACTTCAGTGAACGCCAAGCATTGGCCAATGTCCTCGACCTCTGTAGGAGCCATGGGCTGTTGGTCATCGTCGCCACGAACGACGAGACCTTAGCAAGGGCAATCGGTTTTGAGCGGGTAATGTTCCTTCCAGCGGCGGAATATTCAAATGCTTCCACGGCACCATCCGCCAAGCGGCTCAAAGCCTCGCTTTCACCACTTACGACTTCAGCGGAGGCTAATTATGCTTCGGCGTGGTTGGCACGGACGCCGGAATTTTCACTGTTCTGGTCAAAATTCGTATATCCCCAGCTCTCTGCGATTTTTGACGGTGTGCCGAAGGGACGCAGTTGTATCTTGGTGGACCTCGGATGCGGTCACGGAATGCATACGGCTCTTGTCAGACGCCTATTACAAGAGAGAGATGTAGTTGTGGAAGCAGCAATGGGAGTGGACAGAAATCACCACTTGGTGCAAATGGCGCGCGAGGTTTTCGGAGCGCCCGAGAACTTAGAGTTTGAACAGCTTGATTTAACGGATGAGGCAGCGCTGGATACGCTGGCGCAGCGACTCAATCAAAAGCAATTAGATCTGATTTTTGTATCCTTTTTCGTGTTGCATGACATTTCATCGCTAAATGCCGTTGGCAAACTGCTAAAGAAGACGCAGGTTACTAATGGTATGTTCGTTTCTGTACTTCTTTCGCCCGACTGGGTGCGCCGTTCGAGTGAGGTGCGGAACCAACAATTTCCCTCCGAGATTGCCGCATTGGACCATGAAGCGTGTGATTGGAAATGGGTGGGGTCTTATCCGGTGTCGGTAGAGGACGAGCAGAAACTGTTAATTCCATATTATTTTCGCGAACTGAGTCAGTACGAGGGCCTGCTGCATGAGGGATGGGTGAACGTGCGAGCGATCACGCAGAGCAACAACAACTGCGGGAACCACTCCGGGATTGCTCCAGCGTTGTGCCGGACCGACGAAATATGCTTTGTCTCAACCGATTACCGCATCCACGAGACTCCGCCTTGAACGGCAGTTGAGATCAGGCCGGCGAAGTGGCCGGATGAAAAATCGCAGACCATCCGGAGAGTGCACTGATGCGGGACGCTTCCTCAGTTCCGCTGATCTTCTCCGCAAGGGGGAAGGACCGCCACCGATCAGCAGCAAAAAATAGCAAAAAAAGTTATCCCCGTCTCCCCGCCCGCTTTTATCCTGCCCGCATTCCCGCCCACGTAAGGGCGAGGCCGGTCCGGTGCCGGTCTCGCGGGCGGGAAGCGGCGCCTCAAGCCGTGGGGACTAACCGGCCCCGCGCCTTAAGGAGGCTCTTCACAAACGGCGTCAAGCCGACACCCGCCGGCGGCGAAACCTGCCGGCGCGGACGAGGTAACGCGCCGAGTGACCCGCCCGCCCGGCAATACGACCGGGCCGCCTGCTAGACGGGCTGCGAGCGGACCAAAGGTGGCTCAGGCCAGCCCAAGGTCCGTGAAGTGCGGGACGCGAGACGCCCAAAGTCGCCGCACATGCGGACGCCGGGGAACCGGCAAATAAAAATTAGGATCGGTGACCCGGCGTCCCGTGTCCTTTCATTCCAACTCCAACCCGCGTGAGGAGCGCGGTGACGATGCCGTGCGCACCTCTCGCCCTCGGCTGGAGCGTCAGGAAGCGGCCTTTCTGTTAAAGGTGTTCCCAATTCCTGGCGATGAACGCGGCGAGCTCATTGAAGGGTACACCGCGGTCGTTCATCTCAGCGACAATTCCGATCGTCTCAAATTTAATTTCCGCCAACGTCTCCAATTGTCCGAGCACGGTCGGCGGAGCGGCTTCTCCATCATCATATAGGAGGAAGCCCCGCGGCTTGTGTTCTTCGCCATCTTCCACTGGAAAGTCGCTGTAAAAGCCCAGTCCGGAAATGTCGGCTAAGACCCCTAGAGGGTCGTAGCCGACACCGTCGCGAAGGCAGTGCTTGGTTTGCGAATACCGGCCGCTGATAAGGGCACGAACCCAGCGTTTCGCCCATTCCTTCTGCATGAGAAAGCCCGCCCGATATCTATGGCCGCGTGTCTTGTTTCGCGATCGCGCTGGGCTTGAACAAATTTGTGTCTGCGTGCGAGGGCTTTTCCGGCACGACTTGCCATTTGACGCCGGGGGGCGGTTCCCAGGCGAGGTCGTTCTCATTGATGCCCTTGCCTGCGCGAGACTTGATCTCGCCCGAGTTGACCTCGCCAGGCTTGACCTTGCCAGGCTTGGGAACGTGTATGCCCTTACGCTCGCAGCTCAGTTGGCACCAGTGTCGATAACCCTTGGCATCGACGTAGTCGTAGGCACGCGCGTAAGTTCCGGTGCCCACGAGACAAGCGGCCATTGCCGCAGCTCGCAGCTTCATTGATGTCTCCGTGCAGGGACGCGAAGCTCCCAAACGGGAGCCCCATCGGCATTGCCTTGGATAAGGAGAGATCCCGCCGGGCAGCCGACGGGAGTTCTAAAAATCAGGCCGCTGCCTGAACTAAGCCCCGCAGCCCCGAAAGCTCACGAAACCTTCCCTCAAGCGCACCGGTAAGGGTTTCCAATTTTTCGTGAGCGTCCGACCGCGCAAGTTCCAGCTCCTTTGCGCGGCGAGCAACGGCGGCAGCCAATTTCTCGGCTCGAGCAGAACGCTCCCGCTCGAAGCCCAAAGCTTGCTCCGCCTCGATGTTCCGCTGCGTGGCTTCTCTCAGCTGAGCACTGGTTTCCGCTTGCTTGCTTTCGACTTGCTGGATCTGGGTCTCGAGTTCATGAATTCGCTCGAGGCAGCTTTCTATAAACTGGCCCGTGTCCTCGATGCGAGCTAAGGGAGCCGAGATATCGAAAGGAGACTCGGCCGACGAGGACCCCGGTTGTTCTGCCGGCTCCCGCATCTTTGCTGATTGCAGTATTTCCTCACGCACGGAGCGCGGCGATTCCGCCACAACGTGCACGGCGTTATCCGATCCTTTACTCATGAAGCTCAACTCACTACTAAGCCGCCGCATCTAATCTTGAAAAACTCTTTGAATCAGGCGCAATTGTGAACCCTTCATTATGATTTCAAGGAAGCTTAACTGTATCTTGCACGGTTTCTTCCATCGCCCGCGCCTTTGCTTTCGCTGTCGGGCGCATGGGGCGTGAGCTGACGGCGTAGCACTCGGAGCGCTTGCAAGGACTTGCTGACGCGGTCTTCGGCGTCTGCGGCCCCGACTTCGGCGCGCTCGGCATTCTTCTCGGCCGACTGAGCGTGCTCCTCAAGCCTCGCGCACTGCGCAGCAAATTGCCGCTTTACCCGATCTATATTTTCTTTAGCGTTCCGCTCTCGCTCCTCCGCCAAGCGGAGCGCGTAGTGCATTTCCTCGAGCAGGTCGTGCCGTGGATCGGGCGGATCTGTGGGAGCTTCGGGCATAACGAGGATACGCAACCTAAGCTGTTGGCACTCGGACACAGAAGAAAGCACGGGCTTCAGACGGCCGTATCCGACAATGTGTTTCAATAAGAAACACGCGTTAACCCTAATTTAACCAGTTCTGCGCTCCCTTGAGAACGGCAACTCGGGGGAATCGCATGCACCGGCATTCAGCATGGACAATTCTAGGGGTCGATCCAGCGACTCAACGCGCCGCGGAGGAGCTCGCCGCGCATGAGGGAATGAGCGTCGGCGGTTTGCTCCAGGTGCTCCTGGCTGAACACGCCTCTTCAAGACGCCTACGCCACGACAGCAGCGCTGTTCGCCAGCGGCTGGTGCCCCTCTTCCAGGACATCGTTGATGCGATAGGGACCGCAGCTAGAGTTTTGTCGGAAGTCCAGGCGCCAAACTCCCCGGGTTTGGCTGAGCCGCTGCGCGAGGAACCAGAAAGCGACGCCCCCAGCTTTCAGGAGATTCAGGACTGGCTTCGCAGAGTGGACGCCAAGAAAGCGGACTCTAAGCCCGAGTCCAAGGCGGCCGAATTCGGCCGAGCACTCCTGCGGCGTGCTGGATAATTCTGCAGCATTGCGGCTTGGACGTGTCACTTGGCAGTTACAGATCTAATTTCGAGCGTTGCGTTTTTGTGACACGCGCCTAATTTCCGCGGGATTGGCCGAAATTTTGCTATGCTCCGCTTAAGTATTTAGTAAGGTGCGCACGGTCGACGAGAGTTTTCAACTCACTGAAATAACGGGCACTTTGGGATGAATCCGATGGGTGCAAAGGTCATGAAACCCGCTGATGCCCACCCTGTCCCGGAGGCTCTTCGAAACCTACACCAAACCATGGTGTCTGAGCTAAACCGCCATCTGAGTTCGGGCGCAGAGCGTGGAGCAGCGCCAAACGGAGCAGCTGCGCAACCAGGTGATATTTCAAACTACATCGGGCGGATACAGAAGGCCGGGAATCTTCTCCACACGAGCGCGAACCGGATCCGGGAGCTGGAGGACGCGCTCTACAACGCGCAGAGCAAGCATTCGGAAGTGTCCGCGCAATTGCAGCATGCGAATGCACGCTGTGTGGAACTCGAACAGGCTGTCGCGGCCGAAACGCAGCGCGCCTCCGAGGCAGAAGCTCGCGCGAGCGCAGCCGAGAGATTGGCAGGCCAACTTCAGACGGCGCTTGCAGGCGCGAGCGGCGATCTGGACGCACTGACCAGCAGCATAGAAAGCGCATTCGGCGGTGCCGGGGAAGTTATACCCGCGGCGCGGAATGCTGCTTGATGGCGATGTGAGCCCCGACGCATGACCCTCCGGTCCAAAATGCGAAGAATCGTGGGCTTCGACGAGATTGGCACGGAGGTGCCTTCGACGGACCTGCCGACGACGGATCAACGGTCGAGGAATGTCGGCGAACCGGCCCCTCGGCCGATCGATCTCGGGTTGGCTCTCTATCTAGTGGAGCGTGCCTCCGGGGAAATGGCGTCCGTGCGCGCGGAAGCACAGGCGCAGCGCAACGTGAACTCAGTTTTGGCCGCCGCCCGGCAACAGGTTGCAGCAGCGGGAGTGCTTGTCTCCGAGCTTCGAGAGCAGTTGCGCGAAAGTGAAGAACGGGCAGAGCGGCTGGCGGACGAATTGGAACGTGTTGAAGGTCAAGCCGCCCGAGGCGCGCGCGCGGAAGCCCAGCTGGCCGAGCTGCAGCTTGCTATATCCCATGGCCTCTCGGATGGTTTGCTTGGGACTCGCTCACCTGACGGCCGCAAACCAATCTCAGTGCGGTCATCAAATCGCGCGCATCTTGCATGAGACGGCTTAGGCTGGGAGCGGGATAATGACGGCGGCATCATCATTTTTATCGAAGTTGGGTTTTGCGCGGCCCGAGGCGGAACCGCCGGCGCGCGCACCGCAACCGGCTGCCCCGCCGACTGCCGCCCCGGAGGGATCGCAGTTCGACCGTATGGGCCGGCTCGGTGAGAAGGTGGGTGAGCAAATGGCTTACCTCGCCAGTCGGCTCAATGAGATGCAAACTCTGCGCGACGACTTCGCTTCGCTCGTGCAGCCGATTTCGACCTTCGTGCGAACGCATGAGGAAGCGCAAACGCGCGTCCTCGAGCTGGAAGCACTGCTCGGGAAGGAGCGTGGCGATCTCAAGGAGCTGCGCCGAGAACTGGCAGACGAAAGGAGCTTGTCTGGGACGGTTCGGGGCGATCTCGCGGCCGCTCTAAAGCAGCTCGGCAGCTTAGAAGAAGCTGCAAGTTCAACTGAAGAGCGTGCCCGAACGCTTCAGGACGCGCTCGATGAGAGTCGTTCGCAAGCAGCCTTTGTCACGCACCAGCTCGCCGCGCAGTCCGAGCGAAGTGAAACGCTGATCCAGCTTGTGGATAGTCACGCAAGCGCTTTGGCGGCGGCGGAGCAGAAGCTCGCCGCAGAACAGGCGAGAGCATCCGATCTTGCTGACACAAAAGAAACAATGGCGGCTGAACTGGCCCGCCTTCAGGATGCGGTGGAGCAGCTTTCGCCACAAGTGCTTTCCTCGCGCCGTCGAATTGCCGACCTCGAAGCGCAGGTCAACGATGCGAGCCTGGTGATCGGCAGTCTGGAAAGCAGGCTGTCAAACGAGCGTGACCTCAGATCTGCCCTCGAGCAGACACGCGCGCAAGAAGTAGCCGCTTGGGACAACGAACGCGGCACGCTCGCCCGGCAGCTTGAGAGCTTGAACACACGGCACGCCACCACACTCAAATTATTGGAACAGGCCCGGCAGTTTGGCCGGGAAAAAAGCGAAGAGATGCTTCGCGCCGATAAGGCTGCGAAGGAAGCGCTCGACGCGAAGGTCGCGGCAGAGCGCCGTCTCGCCCTCGCACAGGGCGAGGCGCGCCAGTCCAAGGCCGAGTTTACGACAGCCGAAGGAAAGCTCCGCGACGTGGCCGCGCGATGCGACATGCTGGAGCGTGCGATGGTCGCCAAAGATGCCCAGATTGAACAAGCCAACTCGCGAGCAGCGGCGCTCTCCGAGCAGATCGCGGCCATAACAGCGCGCTCCGAGCAGGAGCACGCGGCGCTTGAGAATGCCAATCGCAAGCTGATCGAACAGCTGCAAAACGAAAAGGCGGAGCGCGCGCTCGTGCAAGGCGCGCTCAGCATTGCCCGCTCCAGCCGCGAGAAGCTTCTCGACCAGATATCCGCGCTGAAAAAGAACAGGGGAAACTTCAACCCGGAACTTCCGGCAAATGCGGCGGCGATGGACGACCGCAGCTTTTCCGATGCCGCTCCAGAAGGCGGCGACCCCGAAAGCAATGTCAGGATGCTAAAGGCATCGGCGGAGCGCTAAGAACCCTTGTACGTGTGAAGTTTCTCGATTTGGAGCGTGTCGGTAATGGAAACTCAAAAGCTAGGTGGAGAGGGCTTTCGTCCTGAAAAGCCGAGTTCCGAGGCGAGCACGGAAGCGGAGAAGGTGCTTCGCTTGGTTCTGTCCGGAGCCGGCGGCGGCGCTGCTGGCGGCGATTCCGGTCGCGAAGAAAAGCCGCTTCAGCGGCGAGACTGGTCGTCGGCGATCGATCTCGTCAACGAAGCCTGCGAAGCCGTGAGGCTAGCTGAAGAGCGTGCCGCGACCGCGGAGCGCTATTCCCAACAGCTCAATCAATACTACGCCGAGCAGGTGAAGGGTCTGGAACTGCGTTTACAGACGGCGGAAAAGCGCGCCGAGGCTGCAAACGCGCGTGCTGCTGAAGCCGAGGAATGGCTCGTTCGCTTCCACGACGCAATTGTCGGCGGGTTCAAGGGAGTGCTTGAGCAGCATTGAGGAACGGCGCAAATCGCCGGGACTTCTATACAAGCAGACTCGGCGCGCTCCAAAGACCCAGAGATTTTTTAAAAAAACTTATCCCGGTCTCCCCGCGCGCTTTTATCCTCGTCGCATTCCCGCCACGTAAGGCGAGGCCGGTCCGGTGCCGGTCTCGCGGGCGGGAAGCGGCGCCTGCGGCGTGGGGACTAACCGGCCCCGCGCCTCGGAAGGCTTTCGCAAACGGCGGCCTGGGCCTCGCAGCAAGGATGACGTGCGCCTGTTGCTCCCTACCCCCCACACGCATGATCCAGCAGAAACTCGCCATGCCCCTTGCCCATCGCGCCCGGCGTGTATTGGTCGGCGAGGAGATAAAAGCCTTTGTCGAGCCGCGGGATCACGACCACGGTCACGTCCTCCATGCGACCGGGCGAGACGCGCAGTAGCGTCGCGGCGGTGCGGAATATGGTTGTCGCCGCGAGGTCGGGCGAATTGACGAGCATCGCCCAGTAATAGCGGCCGCGCAGCGCGAAAGTGAGGCGGGTCCATTTCTCGGCGCTGAGGCCGGCATCATGCTGGCGCACGAGCTGCGCGTAGCGATGGCGCAGGCAATCGACATGGATGTGCAGCTGATCCTGGCTGCGGCCGGGGCGTGAGTTGACGGCAAGGCCGATGTCGCGCTCGGCTATCGGCCGCTCGACGGCGTCGAGCACGTATTTGCGCGCGCCCCACGCATCTTGAAAATAATTCGGCGCATCGGGCGATTGCAGCGCGGGGTCTTCGATGCCGGCGACGCGCGCTGTCGGGGTGACGACGATATGCGTCTGCTTCAAGGGCGCGCGAACGACCGCAAACCCGCGCGCCACGCCTTGCTCGGTGTTGACGTCGAGGCAGGGAAAGGCGCCGCCGGTCAGCTCGTGATTGGCGACACAAACCTTGACGACGCCCCACAGGAGATCGCGATCGGCGGCGGCGACGCCTCCCGCCGCAGCGGCCAAAACGATCGCCGAAATGAGTACCCGTTTCGAAAGCATCAGGAGAGTTATCGCGCCCGTCATTACCGCGGCATTACAGCAACCAGGAGGCGACGGCGAGCGCGACGCGCTTGCACTTCGCCAGAGACCGGCTCATTCAACACATCCGCACCCACTGGAGCTACACGAAATGCCCGAAGCCGCGCTGCAGACGAGCCAGATCGTGGTGCGGGTGTGCCTGTTCCTCGTCGGCGCGATCGCGCTGTCGGGCGGCGCGCTGCAATTCGTGCTCGGCGAGCCCGATACGTCCGCGCGGCTCGACAACGTCCATCGCTTCATGGCCGGCGTCTACTTCTCCACCGGGTTGATCGCCGTCTGGGCGGCGATCACGATCGGCGAGCAGGGAACGCTCGTCTATCTCCTGGCGCTCGGCGTCTTTTTGGCCGGGTGCGGGCGGCTCGTGTCCATCTGGATGGTCGGACTGCCGGAACCGCATGCCATGTGGCTCGCCTATCTCGTGCCCGAGCTCATGCTGCCGGTGGTGATCGCCGCGGCGCATTCGGCGCGCTAACGCTCACTATCTCGGCAGGCCCTTGGCGCGCTCGGCCTGCAGAGCCCGCGCGTACCACTCGAACTCGTCGAGAAAGCGCATCATCGATTTGTTGAGCCGCGCGTCGGCGGGCATGCCGTCTTCGGAGAGCGCGGTCTGGATCGCGGGGATCGGCATCAGCGAGGGCACGCTCGACATGCCGAGCTCGGCCAAGGTCATGCGCAACTGCATCGCCGCGCGCACGCCGCCGAACGATCCTTGCGAATAACAGACAATGCCGGAGGGCCGCCAGAAATACTCCTCGAGGAAATGATCGAGCAGGTTTTTTAGCGCCGGTGGGATGCCGTTGTTATATTCGCCGGAGACGATGACGAAGCCGTCGGCGGCGCGGTAGAGCGTGGCTAGCCTTTCGAGGTTCTCCGGCGCTTGACCCTTCGGATGCTCCTTGTACATGCGATCAAGGAGCGGCAGTTGCAGCTCCATCGGATCGACGAGCGTCGGCGCGTGGCCGCGCTCTTCCAGCACGCGCACGACGAAGCGCGCGGCGCGAATGCCCATGCGGTCACGCCGTACGGAGCCGAGGAGGACGGGGAGCTTCAGGGCCATGGGTTGTCCGATGGTTAAGAAAGGGTTGGTCGGATTTTATATTCTTCCAGCGCTCAAATCGCGCGCTTTGAATTCAGCGTAGGCCAAGCCTGTCTCCAGCATTCTGATGCATCGGCGCGCGTCTGGTGGAACAAGGATCCCCACGACGCCGTATCCCGCTTGCGATGAGGAGACCGCCTCATGAAAAGACTTGCAACCGCTTTTGTGGCCCTGGCAGCGCTGGCCTTCCTCAGCGCGCCCGCCTCCGCCAGAATGACGCTCGCCGACTTCCCCGGCGCCGCGCGGGCGCTCGAAGAGCTTCTCGAACATGCGCATAAGCAGAAGCACAAAAAGCTGAAAGTCGTCGTCACCGGAGCGGGCGATAACGGCGCCAGCACCAGCACGACCAGCCCGACGGGCACGCCGAGCGGGAGCATTCAGCCGAAATAGCGGGCCGATGCCCACTCGCCGCTGCAATCCCTAGTCCGATCGCGCCGAAGAACTACTCCGCCGCAATCTGCATCGTCGGCGCGGCGTCCTTCACTTCGGCATCGACATGCGGCTCGAACTTCACGAAATTGTCGCGGAACATCTGGACAAGCCGCTTCGCGGTCTCGGCGAATTCCGCCTTGGACTGCCAGGTCTTCACGGGGTTGAGGATGTGCGGCTCGACCCCCGGCACTGATGTCGGCACGGCGAGGCCGAAATAAGGATCGGTGCGGAAGCTCGCTTTGTTGAGTGAGCCATCTAGCGCCGCGGCAAGCAGCCGGCGCGTCACGCGGATTGGCATGCGCCGCCCGGTGCCGAACTTGCCGCCGGTCCAGCCGGTATTCACGAGCCAGCAATCGACGTGATGCCTGGCGATGAGGTCGCGCAGCATGTTGCCATAGACGGAGGGGTGGCGCGGCATAAAGGGCGCGCCGAAGCAGGTCGAGAAGGTCGCCTGCGGCTCGGTCACGCCCTTTTCCGTGCCGGCGACTTTTGCGGTGTAGCCGGAGAGGAAGTGGTACATCGCCTGGCTCGAATCGAGCTTGGCGATCGGCGGCATGACGCCGAACGCATCGGCCGTCAGCATGACGATGTTCTTCGGGTGCCCGGCGCGTCCGGTGGGCGACGCATTGGGAATGAAGTCTAGGGGATAGGCGATGCGCGTATTCTCGGTCTTCGAACCATCGTCGAAATCGGGAACTCGCGTCAGTGGATCGAGGACGACATTCTCCATGACCGAGCCGAAGCGCTCGCTCGTGGCGTAAATCTCGGGCTCGGCCTCGCGCGACAGCTTGATCGCCTTGGCGTAGCAGCCGCCCTCGAAATTGAAGATGCCGTCGCGGCTCCAGCCGTGCTCGTCATCGCCGAGCAGGATGCGGTCGGGATCGGCGGACAGCGTCGTCTTGCCGGTGCCGGAGAGGCCGAAGAACAAAGCGGAATCGCCGTTCTTGCCGACATTCGCCGAGCAATGCATCGGCATCACCTTCAGGGCCGGCAGGACGAAATTGAGATAGCCGAACACCGACTTCTTCATCTCGCCGGCGTAGCTCGACCCACCGATCAGCACGATTTTGCAGGTGAAATCGACGGCAATCACCGTGTCGGAGCCGGAGCGGCAGCCATGGCGGTTCGCGTCGGCGCGGAAGGACGGAAGATCGATGATGGTCATGTCCGCCATGAACGAGCGCAAATCCTCGACCGGCGGACGGATCAGCATCGTGCGGATGAACAGCGAGTGCCAGGCGTATTCGGTGAACACGCGCACTTTGACGCGATGGGCGGGATCGGCGCCGCCATAGAGGTCTTGGGCGAAGAGATGCTTGCCTTTCGCGTGCTCCAGAAAATCTTTGTGGAGCACGTCGAAGTGCTCGCGGCTCATCGAATTGGAATTGTCCCACCAGATCGTTTTGTCGGTCACCTCGTCGCGAACGATGAACTTGTCCTTGGGCGAGCGGCCGGTATGGACGCCTGTTTCCGCGACAAGCGGGCCGCCATGGGCGATCTGCGCCTCGGCGCGGCGGATCGCCTCTTCATACAGAATGGGGGCGTCCAGATTGTAGGACACGCCTTTGAGGCCTTGCAGGCCGAACGCCTCGGCCGTGAAGGCCGGGTTGAAGTTGCCCACCTGTTTCATGGCGTTCTCCCGAACGGTCCCCGCCTGATTCGGCGGTTGTTCCCCGCTTAACGGAGAGGAGTAAAGCGAAGGTTCCCTGCTTTAATCTTGAGCAGGCGGCGGGGCAAGCGGTGCCCAACCTTGCGGCGGTGCAATACGAGCGGCACAAACCGCCAAATGCGCTAGATTCATCAAGTGGGAAGCGCAAGGGTGCTTCATTCAGCTTGTCTGGCAGCTGAGTCTCCCCTGGACACCTATTGTCGAGCACAGGGGGCACCGAGGATGCGCAGTGTGTATCGCCGTGCTCCACGCAAACGCGGTCGAGCCGCGCGGGGGCAGATTGTGCGGCTGGCATGAGCCGCGATCAGGACGGGCTCTTGTCCTGCCCGCAGTGCGACGAGCACCGCGCGCAACTCCCCGACCCTTTGTTTGGCGCCGTGCGGTGCGTTGCCCGCCAAAAGCGGGCCGGCCTAGCTAACCCAATGGCAGTCGTCCCAAGCCCCAGTCTTGGGATTATAGTAGCATATCATGTGCGACCGTGGCGTCGACGGGGCCGCCTGCTTGAAAAGCACCCATTTCTTCTTTTCACTCGCCGAGAGTTTTGAGTGGTTCACCTTTCGAGCCTTCCTTGCGCCCCGATTTCGCGCAGCACCGGCCGTTCTGGGAATGATGTTTTTGGAGGCCATCTCAATCTCCTGGTTGTGACTTCGTCAGCGCGCGTCGGCTTCGTCGGTGATTAAGGACTTCGAAGTGCTTGACTGACTGCCAAGCCGATTTGCGTTGCCAAATGGGCGTTTTCAGCTGGTGTGGCTAATTGAGGGGCCTTGGTCCCGTTCGGAGGGCCAAAAGTGATAGTCAGGTCCTGGGTCCGGTCTCGTCCGGCGGCGAACAAAGTGCCGGAGGTGTTAGCGGCAACTCGCACAAGCTTCCACATAGGGGTCAGATTTGCGTTGGATACTATTTGAAACTTCACCTCATGAGAGATTGCGTTCTGCGCCGTGGCGTTATTGGCGTAGTTGATGATATTCGCATCGTAAGGGAGTAGCGCTGCGGACAACCAATCGTATAGTTTGAGATCGCTTTGTATGAATAGATCTGCGTTAGCAGGTGAGTTTGGAAGGCAGTCCAAATTCATCGATGGGGGTCCGTACTTCAGTTCCTTCACGGTAAAGAACATGTTCAGTTTGTCCGTACGGGTGGCTGTGGACGAAAGAGTTCCACCAAGTCCCCATGCGGTTGATTGCCCGGTTAGTACGTCGCCGCCGACAGGAAACTTAATCACCGAGTTGGGCAGTATTCTGGTCAGGGTGACGCCTGGAGTCAGAGCGCTGTTCTCGACGATATTCAAATTCAATGTTACCTGCACGGCCCAGGCTTCGAACCATTTTAGATCGCGCCGCTGCGGTGCGGGATGTCCAGGAGCGGGAACGAATTCTGGAGGATTATGTTCGCTGTCCCAGAACACTCTTTGGACAGCCCTACGTAACTCACAAACGACTTGACCAGATATTTTGTTGACCTTGATAGTGGCGTCGTTCGGCGTGCCCCAGAATTCTTCAATCTCCGGCACGTAAGTGCCACACGCGCTAAGCATTAAAACGCCGGCAGAGATCGCGCCAAACCTGACCGGGAACATCTGAGTTGCCCTTCTCCTTCGGCCACTTTCATGCTTTCGACTGATCTCTAAAGGAGCTGCAACTTTCGACTGAAGCAACAAAAAAGTACGCGTGAGATAAATTGGGAGGCGTATGTGACCCGCGCGCCACAGCGTTGGACCGCAATCTAGCGTCTTGCTTCCGTGGGCTGAACCATTTCTCCGGAAGTGCGCTGACGAGACCGCTTGGCTAAGGAAGCGCTCTCGCCTTCGCCGCCAACGCGACAAGCACCGCGCGAAGCTCGCTTGGCGCCTTCAACGTCGCATCAAATCTAAGCCGCGCACTGCGGTCGCCTGCAGCGAGGTCCATGCCTTCCGGATCGAGGCCGGTCGCGCGCCAGGGGCCGTCCGGCTCGCCGAGCAAGCGCGTCGCATAAAGCGCAAGCGCCTCGCGGTGATCTTCGTTCATATGCGCGACCGCGCCTTCCTCGGCCGAGAGTAGCGCCTCGGCCCCATCGAGCTGCGTCAGCACCGCATCGCCGGCAAAATCCGCGGCGCGGGCGAAGCCGCCATTGAGATGCGCGCGCTCGACCGCGATCCGCCAGAAGGAAAAATCGGCGAAGCCGGCGTAAAGCTCCGATTTCGGATGTCGGCGTAGAAAGCGGCCGCGGACGTGCTCGTCTGCAGTCCGCGCGGCCTGCCCGATCAACGTCAATCGCGGATGCGCCAGCGGGTCACCCTTGCCGCTCTGCGACAGAAGCAGCGAGCAGCGCGGGTCACGTTCGAGGTTGGCCGTGTGCACCGCCAAGCGCGACAGCAATAGCAACGGGCTGCCGTCAAAATCCGTTGCGACATTGACGAGGCTCGCGAAGGGATGTCCGCTCTCGGCCAGCGTCGCTAGGCCGCCGGCGCGGATCGTCCGAAGCAGGCGTTTCGCCTCGCCGCGCGCATCATAAGCGGCGTTCGTCTCGCCCCCGGCTTCCCCAGGCAAAGCTCCAGCCTCGCCGGCAAATTGTGGCAAGGGGGTGATTTCCTTTTCTTCCACGGCTATAACGGGCCTCCGCGCCGGGGCGACTCGCCCGGCAGCTGTGGCTCCGTGCGACGCGCGGCGCCACGTCCGGCCGTCAACGGTTCCGATGGTCCCCGCTTTGGAAGCATGCCGCTGAGCTTCTCCTTCCACTCCGCGGACACGCATGTGATCCGCCCACGCAAGCTGTCACTGCCTCATTCAAGGGTTCATTCTTCATGCCGACAATCGCGCTGGTCGACGACGACCGCAACATCCTGACCTCGGTCTCCATTGCCCTCGAAGGCGAAGGCTACCGCGTGCAGACCTATACCGACGGCTCGACCGCGCTCGATGGACTGAAGACCAATCCGCCGGACCTCGCCATTTTCGATATCAAGATGCCGCGCATGGACGGAATGGAACTGCTCCGGCGCCTGCGTCAGAAATCCGACCTGCCGGTGATCTTCCTCACCTCCAAGGACGAGGAGATCGACGAGCTCTTCGGCCTAAAAATGGGCGCCGACGATTTTATCCGCAAACCATTCTCGCAGCGCCTCTTGGTGGAGCGCGTGAAAGCGATCCTGCGCCGTGCCAATCCGAAGGAGGCTGCGCAGCAAAAGGAATCCGAGGCGAAAATCCTCGAGCGCGGCGATCTCAAGATGGACCCTGAGCGCCATACCTGCACATGGCGCGGCGAGCAGGTGACGCTGACCGTCACCGAGTTTCTGATCCTGCAGGCGCTGGCGACGCGTCCGGGCGTCGTCAAGAGCCGCAACGCGCTGATGGACGCCGCCTACGACGATCAGGTCTATGTCGATGACCGCACGATCGACAGCCACATTAAGCGGCTGCGCAAGAAGTTCAAAGTGGTCGACGACGATTTCGAGATGATCGAGACGCTCTACGGCGTCGGCTACCGCTTCAAGGAAGCGTGAGAGCGGACGGAGCGCCGCTCATATGAGCGTCGAGGTCCAGAAAACATCCGACATCGAGGTCACGCGCCGGCCCCCGCCCCGCACAGTGCGGGCGATGCGCGTCCGCGCCCGCAAATTCTCGCGCGCCGTCGAACATCGCCTCTCGTCTTCGCTGACGCGCCGCATCGTCGTTCTCAATCTGGGCGGCCTTGTCGCGCTGCTCATCGGCTTTCTCTATCTCAACCAGTTTCGCGCCGGGCTGATCGATGCCCGCGTGCAGAGCCTTGCGACGCAAGGCGAGATCATCGCCTCCGCGATCGCTGCCTCCGCCACTGTCGATTCGGATGCGATCACGATCGATCCGGAGCGGCTGCTGCAGCTTGCGCCGGGTCAAAGCTACGACGTCGCGGAAGAGGCGCGGCCGTCCTTCGAATTCTCCATCAATCCCGAGCGCGTCGGGCCATTGCTCCGGCGTCTTGTCTCGCCGACGCGGACGCGGGCCCGCATCTATGACCGCGACGGTTATCTCCTCATCGATTCGCGCTCGCTGACCAGCCGCTCGACCATCCTGCGCTCCGATCTGCCAGCGCCGAACCAGGAGGATTCGCAGTCCTGGCTCGATCGCTTCTGGGCGAATCTGCGCGCCCATCTCGGCCGCCGCGAGCTGCCGATCTACGAGGATATCGGCGCGGCGAACGGCAAGGCCTATCCGGAAGTCGGCGCCGCGCTCGGCGGCGGGGAAGATTCGGTCGTGCGCATCAACGCGCAGGGCGAGACGATCGTCTCGGTCGCGGTGCCGATCCAGCGCTTTCGCACGGTGCGCGGCGCGCTGCTATTGTCGACCCAGGGCGGCGACATCGACCAGATCATCGCCTCCGAACGCTGGGCGATCATCCGCATCTTTGTCGTCTCCGCGGGCGTCATGTTGTTGTTGTCGTTGTTCTTCGCCGGCACGATTGCCGAGCCGATGCGGCGGCTGGCGGAAGCCGCCGATCGCGTGCGCCGCGGCATCATCTCGCGCCAGCAGATCCCCGATTTCTCCGATCGCACGGACGAGATCGGACATCTCTCCGGCGCGCTGCGGGACATGACGAAAGCGCTCTATACGCGCATCGAAGCGATCGAGAGCTTTGCCGCCGACGTCGCCCATGAACTCAAGAACCCGCTGACATCGCTGCGCAGCGCCGTCGAGACGCTGCCGATCGCCAAGACGGAAGCCTCGCGTGGCCGGCTCCTCGAGGTCATCCAGCACGATGTCAGCCGCCTGGACCGGCTGATCAGCGACATTTCGGATGCATCCAGGCTAGATGCCGAGCTAGCCCGCGGCGCGATGGAGCCGCTCGATCTTTCGGTCATGCTTAGCGCCGTGGTCTCGATCGCCAATCAGGCCTCGAATGGTCACCACGTTGCGGTGACGCTCGCGATTACAGACCCTCCGGAGGAAGAGAGCGACGCCCTTCCCTGGGTCATTCAGGGCCATGATTCCCGGCTCGGGCAGGTCTGCAACAACCTGATCGACAACGCCCGCTCGTTCTCGCCGGACGGCGGCAATGTTCGGGTGACCTTGCGCGCCGCCGAAGCTCCAGGACGCCACGAGGAGATGGAACCGGGCTACGAAATCATCATCGACGATGACGGGCCGGGCATTCCCGCGCACGCCTTCGAGCGCGTTTTCGAGCGCTTCTATACCGACCGTCCGAACCATGGCTTCGGCCAGAATTCCGGGCTTGGCCTGTCGATCTCGCGCCAGATCATCGAGGCGCATGGCGGCCGCGTCCAAGCGATGAATCGCACCGGGCCGGCGACAGATGATCATCCCGAAGGCGAGACACACGGCGCCCGCTTCGTCGTCTGGCTGCCGGTCGCCCGATGAGCATGCCGGCCGCCGCGGCTGATAGCGAGCCCGCCTCGGCAAGCCCCGGCACTTACATCCATGCCACCGCACTGGCGATCGGCGAGGCCGGCCTCCTGATCCGCGGCCGCTCCGGCTCCGGCAAGAGCCGGCTGACATTGGAGCTGCTCGAAGAGGCGGGCCGCCGCGGCCTTTTCGCCCGGCTGGTCGGTGACGACCGTGTCGCGATCGCCCGGCGCGGCGGGCGGCTCATCGCGCGCGGTCATCCGCGGATTGCCGGGCAGATCGAAAGCCGGGGCGACGGCATCCTCGAGCTGGCGCACGAGGAGGCGGTCGTGATCCGCCTCGTCGTCGATCTCGGCGGAGAGTCGACCGCCGCGCCGATCCGCCTCCCAGCCGATTCCAGGATTTCGCTTTGCGATATCGACCTGCCGCAGCTTTCCTTGACCGCGCCTCGGCCTGAGCAAGCCGGGATCGTCCTGAACTATCTGTTGCGGATGGGGGACGGCTGAGCCCATTCCGGCGCTCGGACGATGTTCGTACTTGCCATCTTCTTTGCGGTGCACAAATGTCTCACGCAAAACTGAACCGGTCCAAGGGCGAAGCCGCATCCGGCGCGCATTCCCTGGAACCGCGGGAGTTGCGCGCTTGAGGGCTCACCACCAATTCGCGGCGTCCGGCGGGGCGGGCACCGTCTCGAAAGGCAGCGGGCGCCGCCGATGATCGGAATGGTCCTCGTCAGCCACGGCCATCTCGCCGACGAATTCCGCGCCGCGCTGGAACACGTCGTCGGCCCGCAGCGGCAATTGCAGGCGATCAGCATCGGGCCCGACGACGACATGGAACTGCGCCGCCAGGAAATCATCGACGCGGTGACGAAAGTCGATTCCGGTGCCGGCGTCGTGCTTCTGACCGACATGTTCGGCGGCACGCCGTCGAACCTTGCGATCTCGGTCATGACCGAAGGCCGTGTCGAGGTCGTTGCCGGCGCCAATCTGCCGATGCTGATCAAGCTCGCCTCGGTGCGCGAGAGTTCGAGCTTGTCGCAGGCCGTTGCGCAGGCGCAGGATGCCGGCCGCAAATATATTTACGTTGCGAGCCGGATTCTCAACGGGAAATGAGCGACGACCCTTGCGCGGACGAATTCGTCCCACCGCAATTTCCGGACGGCGCAATCATTCGCGACATACCGATCATCAACCGCAAAGGCCTGCATGCGCGCGCCACCGCGAAGTTCGTGCAATGCGTGGAAAAATTCGACGCGGAGATCATGGTCTCACGCTGCGGCGAGACGGTCGGCGGCACGTCGATCATGGGCATCCTGACGCTCGGCGCCGGCATCGGCTCGACGATTACTGTCGCGGCGACGGGCGCGCAGGCGGACGAGGCGCTCAACGCGCTCGCGGCGCTTGTCGCGGATAAGTTCGGCGAGGATGAATAGGCGGCGGATAGCTCTGCGTGCCCTGTACTCCCATTGCACGATCCGTCATTGTTTTCATGGCTGCGCATTTTCGCCGGGACGGACCATCTTTCGTCAAGGCTCGCGAAGCGACCGGCTACGCCGGCGCGGGCGAAGCCCGCGGCCTTGACCAAAGATGGCCGCCCGGCACACTCGCCGCCAAGAAAGCAATGGCACGCAATCAATGTTCTTGGTCGCAAGCTGCGTGCTAGAGTCGCCCCATGTATCAGCCGCCGTTTCATCGTGAGGACCGGCTCGCGGTTCAGCACAATCTGATCCGCGCGCACCCGCTCGGTCTGTTGATCACTGCCGGTCCCGCCGGCCTCATGGCCAACCCGGTTCCATTCCTCATCGATTCGAAGCGCGGTGAGCACGGCACGTTACGGGCCCATGTCGCGCGCGCCAATCCGCAATGGCGCGAACTCAACGCCGTCGAGGAATGCCTCGTCGTCTTCCAGGGCCCGCAGGAATACATCACGCCGTCCTGGTACGCGACGAAGCGCGAGACCGGCAAAGTCGTGCCGACCTGGAACTACGCGACCGTGCATGCCTGGGGCCGGCCGCGCGCGATCGAAGATGCCGCGTGGCTGCGCCAGCAGATCGGCGAGCTGACGCGATCGCAGGAGAGCGGACGCGCCGCGCCCTGGCATGTCGAAGACGCGCCGGGGGATTTCGTCGCGATGCAAATCAGAGCGATCGTCGGTATCGAAATCCCGATCGCGCGCATTGAGGGCAAGTGGAAGGTCAGCCAGAACCGTCCCGTCGCCGACCGCGAAGGCGTTGTCGCGGGATTGCGGGAGCAAGGCGATGAGGCTTCGCTTGCGATGGCGGCGTTAGTTGCGGAGCGGATTGACAAATAGGCGCCGCTACACGGAAATTACCTCCGCACCTCACTGACCTGCCCGACCGTCCACCGCGCGACGATGCCGAGGGTCGAGCCCTGCACCACAATCGTGAACAGCACGACGGCGTAAGTCGCGGCGAGGATCGCGGGTTTTGCCGGGCTTTCAGGCAGCGCCAAGGCGAGCGCAACGGAAATGCCGCCGCGCAAACCCGCCCAAGTCAAGAATGGCACATTGCGCGCCGACAATTTCTTCCAACGGAAGAGGACGAGCGGGGTCGAAACTGAGATGAGACGCGCGGCAAGCACGATCGGCACCGCGGCGGCCGCAAGCCCGAGCGCGCTCGGCTCGAAGCTCAGTACCAGCACTTCGAGCCCGATCAGCAGAAACAGAACGGAGTTCAGCACCTCGTCGATCAGCGTCCACAGCGCCGAGACATAGGTGCGCGTGCGCTCGCTCATCGCATAGCGCGGCGCGCGCTCACCGATCAGCAGTCCCGCCGCGACGACGGCGAGCGGACCGCTGGTGCCGAGCTTTTGCGCCAAGGCGTACGTGCCGGCGACGAGCGCCAGCGTGATCAGCACTTCGACGGCGAAATCGTCGATCGCCCGCATGGCGCGATAGGCGACGTAGCCGGTCAGCGCCCCGAGCGCCAGGCCGCCGAACGCGTCGCGTAGCACGCTTTCCAACAGGCCTTCCATGGACGTCGATGCACCGCCCGCAGCGCTGGCGAAGGCAACAAGCGCGGTGAACAGCACGATGCCGACGCCGTCGTTGAACAAAGCTTCGCCCTGCATCTCGACTTCGAGCGCCTGCGGCACCTTCACATTCTTCAACGTACTCAGGACCGCGACGGGATCGGTTGGGCTGATCAGCGCGCCGAAAACAAAAGCCCAGGCAAGCGGCATCGGATAACCGAGGGCCCGCGCCGCGCCGAAGAAGGCAAGACCGACGATAGCAGTCGAAATGACGGTGCCGACGAGCGCCAGGATTGCGACCGGCCAGGCGCGATCGCGCAGCGCACCCATGTCGAGATTGAGCGCGCCGGCAAACAAGAGGAACGCCAGCATCCCGTTCATCATGACTTGCGTGAAGTCGATCTGCAGGAGCGGCAGCTTTACCTGGTCGTAGAGATGCCGGCTCGGAAACAGCAAATCGAGCAGCACGAGCAGCAGGGAGGCGGCAAGCCCCATCACCAGGAGCCCGATCGTATGCGGCAGCCGCACCAGGCGATGGTTCAGCCAACCGAACAGCGCCGACAGCGTGAGCAGAAGCGCGGCAAGATCGAAGAGCGAGATCAAAGGGGGCGGTTCCGGCGCGCCTAACTGGCAGTCTATGCGTAGCACAGCAAACGGCTTCGGCCGGACAAGGTGGCGCAGCGCCGGTCACTGCGCAGCGTTATCGGTGCGCCCCCGACGGCCTGAGACGAAGGGAATTGGCTCAGAACCGCCGCAGCAAACGGTCGAGATAATCCAGCTCTTCCTGCGGCCGCGACGGATCGCCGATGCGGCGGCGCAATTCCTCAAGCACACGCTGGGCGCGCTGCGCCGGCGGCGCGCCGAGCGGGTCGTAGCGTGAGCGCGGATTGTAGGGATCGTTCGCCATCGGCCGGCCAAGGGGGTCGGCGCGGCCGTCGCGACCCGCCTGCCGCGGCTGGCCGTCCGGCGTCTCGCCGCCATCGTCCTCCGCTTGGTCAGAGGGATCGCCCTCGCCCTGCTGCTGCATGCGCTGCGCGAGCTGCTGCGCACCGCGGCGCAGCGCCTCAAGCGCCCGACCCTGCGAATCGACCGCCTGTCCACGCCCGCTCTGACCTTTGCCGAGCTGCTGCTCCGCGTCCTTCATCGCGTCTTCAGCGTCGTCGAGTCCGCTCTCACCGCTTTGCCCGAGCTGCTTCATCCGCTTCTGCAATTCAGCCAGACGGTCGCGGAGCTGCTGCTGGCGCTGCTGCAACTCTTCTTCCGAAGGCGCGCCCTGTGCCTCTTGCTCTTCGCCCTCACCTTGCGCGTTCTGATCCTGATCGCCTTGTTGGCCGGCCTGCGGCTGCTGACCGCGCTGGCGTTGCTGACGGCCCTGGGGATCACGGCCCTGCTGGCGATCGCGCATCGCTTGCCGCTCGCGCTGGCCTTTGCGGAATGTCTGGTCGCGCAATTCCTGCTGCTCGCGCGTCAGCTTATCGAGTTCATCGAGCGCTTTGCTCATTTCGCGCGACGCGGAGTTTTGCTGGTTGCGGCGCTTGGCGGTCTGCAGATTCTCAAGAATGTTCTGCAGCTGGTCGAGCATGCGCTGCGCTTCGGCGAGCGAGCCGTTCTTCGCCATGTCCTCCATGCGGTCGAGCATGGATTTCAGATCTTGCGGCGTCACCGTGCGATTATTCCGCGGCGCGTTGCGGTCGGCTTGCTGCTGATCGCCCTGCTCGCGCATCTGACGTTCGGCGAGCTCCTTCAGGAATTTATCGAGCGCGGCGCGCAAATTCTCGGTGAGCTTCTTGATCTCCTCGTCGCTCGCGCCGCGCTGCAGCGCCTCGCGCAATTGCTGCTGCGCCGCGCGCAGATCGCGCTCGGCATCGGAGAGATCGCCGTCCTCGATCCTGAGCGCCATCTCCCAGAGATAATTGGCGACGTCGAGGAGTTCGGCATCGGTGCGCGCGCGCTTCAGCCGGTAGAGCGCCGAGTGCAGTCCGAGATAGACGCCGGCGGTCGTGCCAAATTTGTCCGGCGCAATTGCTAAGGCCTCGAGGGAGTTTTCGACACGGGCGCGTGCGTCGGGGGCGAGAACGAGATTGCGCCGCTGCTCGACAAGTGCGCGCGCAAGCGGCTTCACGAAGGGCCGCTGCGGCAGCAGGATTTCAAGCGGATCGCTGGCACCCTCGTTGTTGCCTTCGTCGCGCGCATGCAGCGTCATGCTCACCCGTGCGCCGGCCCAGGGATTTTCGGAGAGGTCCGCCGTCGTCGTCGCGTCGCCGAGGCCGCCCGGTCCGGACGGCAACGCCAGCCCGACGCGCGGCGGGTCGACGAGATGGCGCCCGGTCACCGGCTTGTCGCGCAGGATCGGATTGTCGAAGCGGGCTTCGGCGCCGACGACGCCGTAATCGTCGTCGATCTTGTAGGCGAGGCTGAGCGAGCCCCGCACGTTGGGTTTGGGCTGTTCTTTGAGTTCGATGGTGGGCGGGCGATCGGGAATGGCCACGATGTCGAAGGCGCCGAGCATGCTGCCGGATTGGCGCAGGATCAGATGCGCATCGCCCTTGAGGGTGAGGCGGCTCTCGCCCTGGACCTGTCGGGCCGCGGCCCCGGCGGGCTTGCTGTCCGGCGGTTTTTCGGCCGGGGCAAGAGCACCCTGCGTCTCGATGGCGAGGGCACTCGGATCGGAGGCGCGAATGACCACTGTCGAGCCGACCGGCGCCGACAAGCCGGCCGCGTGCACGGCCGACTCGGTTGTGCGCCCGATCTGCAGCATGACCGGCGGCTTGCCGGTATAGGGCGGCGGATCGATCCAGGCGTCGACCCGCACGCCCGGCGCCGCCGCGCCGGGCATGCGCCAATCGAACGCCGCGGCAACACGGGCATAGCGCTCCGGCCCGGCGATAATAGCGGTGGCGACGACGAGGACCAGGGCTGCCGCACGGAGCGCATAAATGTCGCGCTGAGGGACCCGCGGCGAAGGCACTGCCAATTTGAGCCGCGCGATCTCGGCTTCAAGGCGCTTGCGGTGCAGCGACCACAGCGCCTGCGTCGCCGGATCGCTGGACTGGTTGGCCAGCGTGTCCTCAAGGGCCGAGGCCGGGCGGTGCGGAACGCCGGAATCGTGATCGAGCCGTGCCAATGCCTCCGGGCGGGAAGGCCAGCGCAGCCGCGCCTCGCGCCAGAGCACGAAGAGGATCGCCAGGCCGAAGAGCGCCAGACCGCCGACGCGCGCCCAATGCGGCAGGACCTGCCAGGCGCCGGCCCACGAGGCCGCCAAGAAGAGGCCGATAAGCGTGAGAACGGGCGCGGCCGCGCGCCAGATATGCTCCCACGCGAGCGCCGCCCGGGCGGTCGCGACGAGGCGCCGCAGCCGGCGCTGGCCAGCCTCCTCTCGTCCGGGCATCTGTTGATCGCTCACGCCGCTCTCCGGGTCGCCCCGCAAGTAGCGCAGGTTCGGACGAAGTGGATGCCGAATTCTGCAGCCCCGCTTCCTGCAAAAGCCTGACCAGCCTTGTAGCAGATTGCGGCTATCTTGTAGTGGGGCGATCATTGGCGCCGATCCCCTTCGGTAGGGGGCGAGAAGGACCGGCGCCGCGAGGATTTCTCCCCGCCCCGCGCTACGCAGCGGGACGCCTATTTAATACTCAGGTGGAGTAGGTGGGCTCAATTCGTTTCACGTCCCCGTTACCGCCATCTAAAGGGCGTCGTTCCTGGAATCCGGCGCGCTAAACCTTGCGCAGCATTTCCAGTGCTTCCGGCGTATCGATGTCGGCCGCCGCAGCCGCGCCTCCGATCGCGATCTCGACGACGTTGGCGCCCGGCTGCTGCAGCAGGCGTCGCGCACCCTCATCGCCGGTAAGCCCGGCGACCCCAGCAAACAGCGAGCGCGCGAGCAGGACGGGATTGCCGCGGCGGCGTTCGGTCACCGGCGCGACCGCATCTGCATTGGCGCCCGCTCCGAAACTCCGAATGAGTTGATCGATCAGATCGCTCGTGACGAGCGGCATGTCGGCTAAGAGAATGATCGCGCCGCGGGCGCTCTGCGGAACAGCGGCGATGCCAGCTCGCAACGAGCTCGCGAGTCCACTCGCGTAATCCTTGTTGTGCACGAAAGTGACCGGCAAGCCAGCAAGCGCTTCTTCTACCTGATCGCGTGCGTGCCCGGTCACGACGATGGCTGGTCTGGCGTGCGACGCGAGCGCGGCATCCGCGACATGGCGCACGAGCGGCTTGCCGTGCAGGTCGGCAACAAGCTTGGTCGTGCGCGACTCATTTGCGGCAAAGCGCGTGCTGCGCCCCGCCGCAAGAATCACCGCGGCTACAGGAGTCGCAACTTCACTCATCGCCGTTGTCGGGCTCAGGCCGTGGCGCCTCGCCGCCGCGCGGCTGCGG
The DNA here is from genome assembly GCA_034669505.1 of Methylobacteriaceae bacterium. Classification (GTDB taxonomy): domain Bacteria; phylum Pseudomonadota; class Alphaproteobacteria; order Rhizobiales; family Beijerinckiaceae; genus JAFASC01. The sequence continues at coordinate 14,972 of JAXDNJ010000026.1, read as the reverse complement.
ACGGGAGACGATCTCCATCAGCAGCCCGCCGGCGCCCATGCGGCGGATATCCTGCGCAGTGACGGGAATATCGGCAAGCAGACGGTCGAGCACCCAGTCAAAGCCGTTCTCTTTCGGCGAGCGCGCGCAGCCGGGCGCCCCGAGCACCGTTTTGCCGGTGCGCGTTTTGCCAAGGAGCAGCAGATTGCCCGGATCGACGGGCATGCCGAATTGCTCGATGGCGCCACCGGCGGATTCGATCGCGGCGGGGATCACGTCGCGGCGATCGGTAATCGCCGAGGCACCGAACACGATAACGAGATCGGCATCCGGTTCGACCCGGTCGATCGCCTCCGCGAGCGCTTGCGTCTCGTGCGGCACTTCGCGGTCGCTGCCGAGGGAGGCGCCGGAGTGAGAGAGCCGTTCAGCCAAGACACGCAACGTCTTCTTCACGGTTGCGGCCTTCAGCCCCGGCAGCAGCGTCGAGACGACGCCGACCCGCATGCCGCGGAACGGCGCGACCGCAAGCTTGAATCCCTCCGCGGCGACGAGTGCTTGCGACAGCGCACCTTCCGGCACGGCGAACGGAATGATCTTCACCGTCGCGATCATCTCGCCTTCGACGACGCGGCGCATCGGCGGCAACGTCGCCAAAGTGATCCGTTCGTCGCGCGTGTTGATGCGATCGATCGCTTGCGCGTCGGCGAGAAGGATGCCGGCGGTCTCGGAAAACAAATTGGCGCGGCCGGTGAACGGCTTGTCGACGCGCACGTGATCGCCGGCAAGTTTTTGTGCGAGCCGCGACGCCGCTTCGTTCTCACCGACGTCGCCCGGCTCGAGCTGCGCAATCGTAACGGTCTCGATTCCCGCGTCACGTAGCAATGCGATCTGCGGCTCGCCGAGACGGTCGCCCTTGCGCAGCGTCAGGCCGGGCTGGCGGATTGCGTGGGCAACAATGCCGCCGATCGCATCGGCGGCGGCGACCGAACCGAATTTCAAGCGGCGCGATCCTTTTCGCTGCGCAGCGGCTTCTTGCGAAGGGACAATACGATTTCGCCCAAGATGGAAACCGCGATTTCGGCGGGGCTGACCGCGCCGATATCGAGGCCGATTGGCGCGTGAATGCGGGCGGACTGCGCGCTCAAACCGGCGGCGGCGAGTCTTTCAAGCCGTTTGGCATGCGTCTTCTTCGAACCAAGCGCGCCGATATAAAAACACTCGGCCTTGAGCGCGAGCTCCAATGCGGAATCGTCGATCTTCGGATCGTGCGTCAGCAAGGCGATCGCGGTGTAGCGATCGAGCCCGAGCTCCGGCAGCACTTTGTCCGGCCATTCCGCGATGACGCGCACATCGGGGAACCGTTCGGGCGTCGCAAACGCGGTGCGCGGATCGACGATGGTCACATCATAACCGGCGAGTTGCGCCATCGGCGCCAGCGCTTGGCTGACGTGCACGGCGCCGACCGCGATCAGCCGCGCCGGCGGCGCCTGCACGGTGAGGAAATAGCGCTTGCCAGCGGATTCGATCGTGCCGCTCTTGCCAATGCGCAGGCGCTCCTCCAGCGCCTCGGCTAGCGGGTCGCGCTCGATCTCTGCGGCGCGGACCAGTCGCTGTGCACCCTCGGCGAGATCGGTGACGAGCACCGCGGCGCGGCGCGCCTTGCGCTCGCCGTTGAGTGCACTCAGCAGATCGAGGCGCATTCAGTCGACCTTCTCGACATAGACGGCGATGCGGCCGCCGCAGGAGAGTCCAGCCCGCCAGGCGGTCTCGTCGGCGACGCCGAATTCCAGCATTTTCGGCTTGCCTGCCTCGATCACGTCGAGCGCTTCGGTCACAACCTCGCCCTCGACGCAGCCGCCTGACACCGAACCGAGAAAGTTGCCGTCCTCATCGATGACGAGATGACTGCCGACCGGCCGCGGCGCCGAGCCCCAGGTGTCGACCACGGTCGCAATGGCAACGGCCTTGCCGGCTTTGCGCCAGTCCTCGGCCTTGGCGAGGATGTCTTCGTCGGTGGTGAGCATCGTGTTTGCCTTTGTTCTACGCCGCGCGCTTCAGCCACAGCTTCGGATCGGCGCGCCCAAGCGAACCCTCATGGCCCAGGACTTCGACCAGCTCCGCCATGGAACGCAGATTATGGATCGGCCGGAACTCGTCGACAAACGGCAGAATGGCGCGAATCCCGGAGGCCTTGGCTTCGAAATCCGCATAACGCAGCAGCGGATTGACCCAGATGAGCCGCCGGCAGGATTTGCGCAAGCGCTCCAGTTCGCGCGGCAGGTCTTCCAACCCGTCGCGCTCGAGACCATCGGTGAAGAGCAGCACGATCGCGCCCTGACCGAGGACGCGGCGCGACCAGTCGCGATTGAACGCATGCAGCGAGGCCGCGATGCGGGTGCCGCCGGACCAGTCCTTGACCCCGGCGGACGTTTTGGCGAGCGCCTCGTCGATGTCCTTCGACTGCAGCGCGCGCGTAATGTTGGTGAGCCGCGTGCCGAAGAGGAAAGTGGAGACGCGGCGGCGCTGCTCGGTCAGCGCATGCAGGAAATGCAAGAAGATGCGCGTGTAGTCGCTCATCGATCCGGAAATGTCGCAGATCGCGACGATCGGCCGGTGCCGCTCCGCCGGCTCGCGGAACGCCAGCGAGATGGAGGCCCCGCCGGCGCGGAGCGATGACCGCATCATGCGCCGCATGTCGATGCGGTCGCGATGCGGATGCGGGCGGAAGCGGCGCGTCGCCACCGTCTCGTCGCCCAGCCGCAATTTTGCGATCGCCTGCCCGGCGGCGGCGATTTCCGCCGCGCTCATCTGGGCGAAGTCTTTGGTCTGCAGCCGCTCGATCATCGATGTCGTGAAGCGCGTGTCGACTTCGAGCGCCTGTTCAGGCTTCGGCTGCGGGCGCTGCTTCATCAGCGCGTCGGAAACGCGGGTCGCACCCGCTTTCGGTTTCGGCGCCTGGGTCTTTGGATCGGCCACCGGCGACATGAGGCCGATCAGCTTTTCCATATAGCCGCGGCGGCGCCAGAAAATCGCGAACGCCTGATCGAAGATGACGGAATGTTCGTGCTTCTTGACGAACACCGCATGCAAGGTGGCGCGAAAATCCTCGCGCGTGCCGATGCCCGCGGCCTCGACCGCGCGAATCGCATCGACGACGCTGCCCGGTCCGACCGGCAGACCCGCCTCGCGCAACGCGCGGGCGAAATGCAGGATGTTTTGCGCAAGCCGTCCGGACCCGATCGCCGCCGGCTCGCTGTCTTCGTCGTGCCGGTAAGCGGTGCTCACGCGCCCGCGGCCACGGCATGCGTCCGAAATTCGGATTGCACTTCCTCGACCAGCGCTTTCGCCTTGGCGCTATCGATCTTAGCGATGTCGTCCTGATATTTTAGGAGCACGCCGAGCGTGTCGGAGACCAGCGCCGGATCGAGCGCGACCGCGTCGAGTTCGACGAGCGCGGAGGCCCAGTCGAGCGTCTCGGCGACGCCCGGCGATTTGAACAGGTCCTGGCCGCGCAATGTCGGCACAACCGAGACCAGCTCTTGCGTCAGCCGCTTCGGTCCATGCGGCGCGCGCGCCGCGCCGATCGCCAGCTCGCGCTGCAGATCGGGATAGCCGACCCAGTGATAGAGGCAGCGGCGCGTCAGCGCGTCGTGAATTTCGCGCGTGCGGTTCGAGGTGATGATGACGATCGGCGGTTTTTCCGCACGGATCGTGCCGAGTTCGGGAATCGTGATCTGATAGTCCGACAGGATTTCGAGCAAAAAAGCTTCGAACGCCTCATCGGTGCGATCGAGTTCGTCGATGAGCAGAACCGGCGCGCCGGACGCGGACGGCTCCAGCGCTTGTAGGAGCGGTCGCTCGATCAGATAGCGCTGCGAGAAAATGTCGTGCTCGAGCCGCTCGCGATCGGTTTCGCCGGAGGCCTCGGCGAGCCGGATCGCCATCATTTGCGCGGCGTAGTTCCACTCATAGACAGCGGCGGCGACGTCGAGGCCCTCATAGCATTGCAGGCGGATCAGCTGCCGCCCGAGCGATTTCGCCAACACCTTGGCGATCTCGGTCTTGCCGACGCCGGCTTCGCCCTCAAGAAAGAGCGGGCGTCCGAGCCGCAGCGCCAGGAAGAGCACGGTGGCGAGGGCGCGATCAGCGACGTAATCGGCACCGGCGAGCAGATCGAGCGTCGCGTCGATCGATTGAGGCACGGCGGCGGGCTGCTGCTCCGGCGTGTTCGCGGCGTCTGGCTGTCGCTGTATCTGCATTCCGCTTCCTTACGGGGGCCCGGCGCCTCGGGCCTCATATAGGCGAGAGGTGCCGCCGCGTCAGGGGCGTGCGCCTGTTGCGAGCGCGCGGGAGAACGCTAGTGTGCGTCGCGCGTTGTCGCAAAGCGCAAACCGGCGGATACGGGAGGGGGCGAACAGATGCCGCAATTCGAACGGGACGGGGTCGAGTTCAACGTCACGCTGGACGGGCCGGAGAATGCGCCGGCGCTGATGCTGTCGAATTCGCTCGGCACGAACCTGCATATGTGGGACTGGCAGGTCCCCGAACTGACCAAGCACTTCCGCGTCATCCGCTACGATTCGCGCGGCCATGGCAAAAGCGGCGCGCCGGACGGGCCGTATTCCATCGACGAATTCGGGCGCGATGCGCTGGCGATCATGGATGCGCTCGAACTCGACCAGGTGCATTGGATGGGCCTGTCGAAGGGCGGCATGATAGGCCAATGGCTGCTCACGCATGCGCCGGAGCGCATCGGCCGCGCCGTGCTTGCCAATACCGGTTCGCATATGCCGCCGCCGGATCTGTGGAATCAGCGCATCCGCACCGCGCTCGACAAAGGCATGGAAGAGCTGACGCCCGGTGTGATCGAGCGCTGGTTCACGCCGGAATTCCGCGCGCGCGAACCCCACACGGTCGAGAAGATCGTGCGCATGCTGCACACGACGCCTGCGCACGGTTATGCGGGCTCGTGCAGCGCGATCCGCGACATGGATCAGCGCGAGTCGATCCGCTCGGTCACAAACCCGGTGCTGGTAGTCGTCGGTTCGCGCGATCCGGCGACGCCGCCTGAAATGGGCAAACGTATCGCCGATACAATTCGCGGCGCGCGCATCGTAACGCTCGAGGCCGCGCATCTCTCCAATATCGAGCAGGCGGAGGCGTTCAACCAAGCTGTGATCGATTTCCTGACGGCGCGGGAAGTCGCGCCGGCACGCCGCGTGCCGCCGCGCCATGCCGCGGGACGCAAGCCGCCGCGGAAGCCCGTCGCGAGCAAAGCGGCAACACGCAAGCGCACTGCCGCGAAAAAGGCGGCTCCGACAAAGAAGGCGCCGGCGAAGAAGGCCAATGCGAAGAAGAGCACCACGAAAAAAGCCGCGGCGAAGAAACCTCCTGCGAAGAAAGCAGCTGCCAAAAAGGCGCCCGCAAAGAAAGGTGCAGCAAGGAAGGGAGCGGCGAAAAAAGCTGCGGCAAAGAAAACAGCGCGCAAGGGCGGCCGGTGATGGCGGAGGAGAAGACCCGTTACGACAACGGCATGAAGGTTCGGCGTGCCGTCCTCGGCGATGCCTGGGTCGACAAATCGCTCGCCAACGTCACGCCCTTCAACAAGGAGTTCCAGGAATTCATTACCCGCACGGCCTGGGGCGAGGTCTGGACGCGCCCCGGTCTCGACCGGCGCATGCGCTCGGTCGGCGTGCTCTCGACGACGATCGCGCTCGGCGCCTGGGACGAATTCCGCCTGCATGTGCGCGCGGCGATCAACAACGGCCTGACGCAGGACGAAATCAAAGAAGTGATCATGCAGAGCGCGATCTATTCAGGCGTGCCGAAGGCGAACCACGCTTTCAAGGAAGCTGGCGACGTGCTGAACGAGATCGCGGCGGCGAAGAAGTAGCGCCTGCGCTTACGCTATGGCCGGGACTAGCCCCAAAGGCACGCTTCGGATAAGCCAACGGCCTCTCTGGAGCCCGCCTATTGCACGCCCCCGTACCGCCCGCCGTGATCAGCGTCGCCGATTTGTCGAAAACCTACGCCTCCGGCTTTGAGGCGCTGAAGAACATCGATCTCAGCATCCGCCGCGGCGAGATTTTCGCGCTGCTCGGGCCGAACGGTGCCGGCAAGACGACGCTGATCAGCATCATTTGCGGGATCGTCAATCCGACGCTCGGCTCAGTCACCGTCGATGGGCACGACATCCGCGATGGATATCGCGCGGCGCGCGCCAAAATCGGACTCGTCCCGCAGGAACTGACGACGGACGCCTTCGAATCCGTCTGGAAAACCGTCTCCTTCAGCCGCGGTCTCTTCGGCAAGCGTCCGAACCCCGCCCATATCCAGCGCGTACTGAAGGACCTGTCGCTCTTCGACAAACGAAACGACAAGATCATGACGCTGTCGGGTGGCATGAAGCGGCGCGTCATGATCGCCAAGGCGCTGTCGCACGAGCCGCAAATCCTCTTCCTCGACGAACCGAGCGCCGGCGTGGACGTCAGCCTGCGCAAGGACATGTGGCAGTTGGTGCGCGAACTGCGCGAATCCGGCGTGACCATTATCCTCACCACGCACTACATCGAAGAAGCCGAAGATATGGCCGACCGGATCGGCATGATGAGTAAGGGCGAGCTGATCCTTGTCGAGGACAAGGCGACACTGATGCGCAAGCTCGGCAAGAAGCAGCTGACGCTTGAGCTGAACGCGCCTCTCGAAGCAGTGCCGGCGATGTTTGCAGCTTACGACATCGCGCTGGCAGATGAAGGCCGCGAGCTCGTCTATACCTACGACACTAAGGCGGAGCGAACCGGCATCACCACGTTGCTCGAAGAGCTGAAGCGCGCCGGGGTAGGGTTCAAGGACCTGCGCACGACGCAGAGTTCCCTCGAAGACATCTTCGTCGATCTGACGAGCCGCTGATCATGAATCTACAAGCCATCCGCGCGATCTACATGTTCGAGATGAGCCGCACCCGGCGCACGCTGTTGCAGAGCATCGTGTCGCCTGTCATCTCGACCTCGCTTTATTTCGTCGTATTTGGCGCGGCGATCGGCTCGCGGATCACGCAAATCGAAGGAATCAGCTACGGCGCCTTCATCGTGCCGGGCTTGATCATGCTGACGCTGTTGCAGCAGAGCGTCACCAACGCCTCCTTCGGCATCTACTTCCCGCGCTTCGTTGGCACGATTTACGAGATTCTGTCGGCGCCGATCTCTTATCTTGAGATCGTCACCGGCTATGTCGGCGCCGCGGCGACGAAATCCATCCTCGTCGGTCTTATCATCCTTGCGACGGCGTTCTTCTTCGTGCCGCTGCGCATCGATCATCCCGTCTGGATGGTCGGCTTCCTCGTGCTGACGGCGATCACGTTCTGCCTGTTCGGCTTCATCATCGGCATCTGGGCCGATGGCTTTGAAAAGCTACAGGTGATCCCGCTGCTTGTCATCACGCCGCTGACCTTTCTCGGCGGCAGCTTTTACTCGATCAACCTCTTGCCGCCGTTCTGGCAGAAGGTCGCGTTGGTCAATCCGGTCGTCTATCTCATCAGCGGCTTTCGCTGGAGCTTTTACGGCATCTCCGATGTAAGCGTCGGCGTCAGCCTCGCGATGACCTGCGTATTTCTCGTCATCTGCCTCTCCATCGTCGCCTGGATTTTCAAGACGGGCTACCGGCTGCGGAACTAGACGGCCTTACATCTTCACCAACGGGCAGTGACCTTCTGCGAGCGGCCGCCAGGCCTCATCGACCGGAATTTCCCGCACCACATTGAACACGTCCCACGGGCCCTTCGATTCCTCCGGCTTCTTCGTCGATAGCAGATACATCGGATGCAATTTTCGGCCGTCCACCCGGACGGAGCCCTTGCCGAAGATCGGATCGTCGGTCGGGATCGCCTTCATGGCCTCGACTAGCTTCTTGCCGTCGGCAGCGCTCTTCGTCTGCGCCATCGCCTTCATGAGGTGGATGGTCGCCGAGTACATCCCCGCCTGCATGTCGTTCGGCATGTTGTGGCGCGGATGCTTCTCGCCGAAGCGCTTGGCGAACGCGCGCGACTCGTCGTTGCGGTCCCAATAATAGGGCGTCGCGATTTTGACGTTCTGCACGGCTTTTAGCCCAAGGCTCGGGATATTGGTGACGTTGAGGATCAGCCCCGCCATGCGCTGCTTCTGGCCGAGGCCGAACTCCGCCGCCTGCTTCAGCGTGTTGTTGGTGTCGTCACCGGCATTGGCGATGCCGACCACGTCCGCGCCCGAGGCTTGGGCCTGGAGGAGATACGACGAGAAATCCGCAGTGTTGATCGGATGGCGGGCGGCCCCGAGCACTTTCCCGCCGGCAGCCTCGACCGCATCCACCGCGCTCTTCTCGAGGCTTTTGCCGAACGCGTAGTCGGCGGTGATGAAGTACCAGGTCTTGCCGCCCTCGGCGACCAGCGCGCGGCCGAGCGAATGACCGAGCGACCAGGTGTCGTAGGTCCAGTGGACGAAATTGGGCGAGCATTGCGCGCCCGTCATCACATCGGAGCCGGCGCCGGAGCCGATCAGCACCTTGTTTCTTTCGGTGGTCAGCGCGTCGACAGCTAGCGCAACGGCCGAATTCGGCACGTCCATGATGACGTCCACACCTTCGTTTTCGTACCAGCGCCGCGCGATCGAGACGCCGACGTCGGGTTTCTGCAGGTGATCCGCCGAGATGATTTCCACCGGCACGCCGAGCTTTTGAGAATAATCATCGACCGCCATCTGCGCCCCGATGACCGAGCCGATGCCCTGATAGTCCGCATAGACGCTCGACATGTCATTGAGAACGCCGATTTTCAGCGGCTTCGGCGCTTGCGCGAAGGCGCGGACCGGCATAGCGGCGCCGATGAGCCCGAGCTTCAGCATGTCTCTGCGGTTCATGAAGTCCCTCCCATGGCGTGTTTCCGGCCGCGCGCGGCATGACCGCGCAGGGCGCCGCTACCAGCCTCTTATCATGGGCGGTTTGGCCTGTCCCGCCTGGACACCGGCAGGTCAGATGTGGCGGTAGGACCGCTCGAGATAGGCGAGGCTCTGACCAGGCGCATAGCGGGCTTCGACGACCGCGCCGATCAGGATCGCGTGGGTGGAAGCGGTGATCACCTCGGTGACATGGCAATCGAAGACGGCCAGCGCGCTCTCCAGCACCGGCGCCCCCGTCCTGAGCGTGCGCCATGTCCCATGGGTGAAGCGCTCGGCCGGATGCATCCGCGAGCGCCCGGCGAAATGGTCGGCGAGCCACTGGTCGGAGGAGGCGAGCGTGTTGACGCAGAAACAGCCGTTACCGAGAAAACGCTCGGCCGAGCGGCCGTTCTTGTTGATGCAGAAGAGGACCGTCGGCGGATCGTCCGAGACCGAGACCACGGCGCTTGCGGTGATCCCCGCCCTGCCTTTAGGCCCATCAGTCGTGACGATGTGCACAGCCGCAAGGACGCGGCTCATGGCATCGCGGAAGGCCGCGCGCGTCTCATCCGAGACTGCCCAGGTCTCCTCCGGCAACTGCGCCGCTATCGCGCTCTCGGCAGCCATCCGCCTCCCGGTGATTCCCGTCCAATATAGGTCAAGGGCGGGCATCCAGCACCGGCCTTAGCCGATCCAGGTTAAGGAAGGGCATCTCACGCCCTGCGGCGATTTGCGGGCGGGCATGGCGCTTGCTAGCCTCGACCGAGTGATTTTCGAGGGCGATTTGCTTCGCCGAGGCTAGGCTCCCCGCGCCCTTCATGGACGTTTTCCTCCAGCAGCTCATCAACGGCATCGCGCTCGGCTCGATCTACGGTTTGATCGCCATCGGCTACACGATGGTTTTCGGCATTATCGGCATGATCAATTTCGCCCATGGCGACGTGTTCATGCTGTCGGCGTTTATCGCGCTCATCCTTTTTCTGGCCTTCACCCAGTTCGTCGGCCTCGCCTCGCTGCCGCTCGTTTTCGTGCTGGTGCTCATCGCCGCGATGGCGCTCACCTCGCTGTGGAACTTTGTCATCGAGCGCGTCGCCTACCGGCGCCTGCGCGGCTCATTCCGGCTCGCGCCATTGATCTCAGCGTTGGGGACTTCGATCTTCCTCGCTAATTTCGTGTACGTCGTGCAGGGGCCGCGCAACAAAGCCGTGCCGCCGATCTTCACGGATGTAATCCACGTCACCGCCGGCCCCGGCGGCTACAACGTGACGCTTTCCTACAAGCAGATCCTGATCGTCGCGGTCACCGCGGTGCTGCTCGCCGCCTTCTGGTACATCGTGCAGAAGACGCCGCTCGGCCGCGCCCAACGCGCCTGCGAGCAGGATGCCAAGATGGCGGCGCTGCTCGGCGTCGATGTTGACCGCACGATCGCGCTGACCTTCGTCATCGGTGCAGCGCTCGCCGCCGTCGCCGGCGTTCTCTACATGCTTTATTACGGCGTCGTCAGCGCGTCGGACGGCTTCGTGCCGGGGGTGAAGGCCTTCACCGCGGCTGTGCTCGGCGGCATCGGCTCGCTGCCCGGGGCGGTGCTCGGCGGATTGCTGATTGGTTTGATCGAGACGTTCTGGTCGGCGTATTTCTCCGCGGATTATAAGGACGTCGCTGCTTTCTCGATTCTGGCGATCACTTTGATCTTCGTGCCCTCCGGGCTACTTGGCCGCCCCGACGTGGAGAAGGTGTGATGGCGCTGCGCGCGGCGGCGCCGGGTGCGTTTGACTTAGTGCGGGCATTGAAGGATGCCGCACTCGCGGCGATCATCACCGCGGGTCTTGCCTTTCCGATCCTGGCGCTACGCGCCGAGCCCGACATCGATAACAGGCTGACGCTGCAGGGGCGCTGGTCGTGGCTTTTCATCGCCGCGGCGATCGTGTTTGCCGGGCGCTTTCTTCTGGCGTTGTTTGACATAAGGCCGCGCCGCAAACCGGCAACCGATGCGGCGCTGCCCGCCTCCGCTTATCGCGTCGCGCGCTTTATCGGACCCGCCGGTCTCGCGCTGCTCTTTGTCTTTCCGCTCGCCGTCTTTGCCGCGCTGGGGCCGCAGGGGTCGCTCAAATGGATCGACAATTACGGCATCCAGATTCTGATTTACGTGATGCTCGGCTGGGGGCTCAATATCGTCGTCGGTCTCGCCGGTCTGCTCGATCTCGGCTACGTCGCCTTCTACGCGGTTGGCGCCTATTCCTATGCGCTGCTGTCGACGACCTTCGGCCTGTCATTCTGGATTTGTCTGCCCCTCGCGGGGCTGCTCGCGGCGCTCTGGGGCATGCTCCTCGGGTTTCCGGTGCTGCGGCTGCGCGGTGACTACCTCGCGATCGTTACGATGGCGTTCGGCGAGATCGTCCGCATCGTGCTGGTCAACTGGAGTGTCGTGACCAACGGCGATGCCGGCATATCGAGCATTCCGCGCGCGAGCTTTTTCGGGCTGCCGTTCACGGCCGGGCCGAACGGTTTCGCCGCAACGTTCGGCCTCAAATTTTCGCCGATTCATCGCGTGATCTTTCTCTATTATCTCATCCTCTGCCTCGCGCTGCTCACCAACTTCGTCACCGTGCGCTTACGGCGCCTGCCGATCGGTCGTGCCTGGGAAGCCTTACGTGAAGACGAGATTGCCTGCCGCTCGCTCGGGCTCGACACCGTGAAACTCAAGCTCGCCGCGTTTGCGCTCGGCGCGATGTTCGGCGGGTTTGCCGGCGCGTTCTTCGCCGTGCGCCAAGGTTTCGTGTCGCCATCGAGCTTCACCTTCATCGAAAGCGCGACGATCCTCGCCATCGTCGTGCTCGGCGGGCGCGGCTCGCAGCTTGGCGTCGCGCTTGCCGCGGTTGTCATCATCGGCGGTTCGGAAATCTTGCGCGAACTCGATTTTCTGAAGCGGATTTTCGGCGAGGAATTCGATCCGACGCAATACCGCATGCTGATCGTCGGCATGGCCATGGTCATGATGATGAATTGGCGGCCCCGCGGCCTTGTCGCCACGCGCGCACCGACGATCGCGCTCGGCGAGCGCCGCGCCATTGCCGGCGCGCTTGTCAAAGAAGGCCACGGCTGATGGCGCGCGGATCGAAGTGATGCAGTCCGATCCGCTGCTCACAATCGAGCATCTGACGATGCGTTTTGGCGGGCTCACCGCCGTCGACGATTTATCCTTTCACGTGCGCCGCGGCGATATCACTGCTCTCATAGGTCCGAACGGCGCCGGCAAGACCACCCTCTTCAATTGCATCACCGGCTTCTACCGCCCGAGCGCCGGGCGCCTCGTGCTCTCATCCGGCGAGCGCCTGGATGACGCGGCTGTCACGGCGCTGACCAATTCGGGCACGCGCTACTCAAGAGAGGACGGTCTGTTTTTGCTCGAACGCATGCCCGACCAGGAGATCGCGCGCGAGGCGCGGGTGGCGCGCACGTTCCAGAACCTCCGGCTCTTCGCCGGCATGACGGTGCTCGAAAACCTCATGGTCGGCGAACACAATCCGCTGATGCGCGCGTCCGGCTATTCGCTGTTCGGACTTCTCGGACTACCGGCGTATCGCAAGCGCGAGGCGCAGGCGCTCGACCGCGCCTGCGCGTGGCTCGAGCGCATTGGCCTCACCGCGCGCGCCGACGATCCCGCCGGTGCGCTGCCCTATGGTGCGCAGCGGCGACTCGAAGTCGCGCGAGCGATGATGAGCGAACCGACGCTGCTCTGTCTCGATGAGCCCGCCGCCGGACTCAACCCGCGCGAATCGGCTGAGCTGAACGAACTCTTGCGCAGCATTCGCGACGAGCAGGGCACGTCGATCCTGCTCATCGAGCATGACATGTCGGTCGTGATGGAGATTTCCGATCATGTCGTCGTGCTCGATTACGGCGAGAAAATCGCCGATGGCGCGCCGCGGGAAATCCGCAATGACGCGCGGGTGATCGCCGCTTATCTCGGCGTTGAGCATGAAGGCGAAGTCGAGGAGATCGAGGCCGCACTCGCCGCGGGCAGCGTAAGATGAGCGCGCCGCTACTCAGCGTGCGCGGCGTTACCGCCTATTACGGCAACATCATCGCGCTGAAGGGCGTCGACGTGGATGTGGGCGAAGGCGAGATCGTTGCGCTGATCGGCGCCAATGGGGCCGGCAAATCCACTCTGATGATGACGATTTTCGGCGATCCGCGCGCTCAAGACGGCACGATCACGTTCGACGGCCGTGAGATTACGCGGCTGCCGACCCATGAGATCGCGCGGCTCGCGATCGCGCAATCGCCGGAAGGCCGACGCATCTTTCCACGCATGACGATTCTGGAAAACCTGCAAATGGGCGGGGCGCTCGCCGATCGCGCGCGCTTCGCCGAAGACATCGAGCGTGTCTTCACCATCTTTCCGCGTCTCAAGGATCGCGCGCAACAGCGCGGCGGCACGCTTTCGGGCGGCGAACAGCAGATGCTGGCGATTGCCCGCGCGCTGATGACGCGCCCGAGGCTTCTCTTGCTGGACGAACCGTCGCTTGGACTTGCGCCGCTGATCGCCAAGCAAATCTTCGAGGTGATCGCCGATCTCAACAAGGCGGAGGGACTGAGCGTCTTCCTCGTCGAGCAGAATGCCTATCACGCGCTGCGGCTGGCGCATCGCGGCTACGTCCTGGTCAACGGCGCGATCATGATGGCAGGCACGGGTGCGGAGCTTCTCGCGAGCCCCAAAGTGCGCGCGGCCTATCTCGAAGGCGGGGCACGGAAGCCAACTACCTCGCCCGGGCCAACGGAGGGACCTAGAGCACTCTAATGCCCGAGAACCTCTGGACCTTCCTCCTTCTCACCTGCGTCCTGGGGGGCGCGGCCGCCTTTGCAACCGGCCGTGCCATCGCCCTCACCTGGCGTCCCTTCTGGCAGGCGCTGGCCTACACGATCCCACTGGCGGCGGCCGTGCGGTTCCTGCACTACGCCCTCTTCGGCGAGGACATCCTCGCTCTCGGACCGGCGCTGCTGGCCTTCGTCATCCTGCTTGCAGTTGCCGCGATCGCGTTCCGGATACGCCAGGTGCAGCAGATGGTGGGGCAATATCCCTTCGCCTTTGTCGCAGCCGGACCGTTCGCCTGGCGCGCGCGTGGCGACGAAGAGCCAAGATGACAAGTCTCGGCAAAACCGCGATCATCATGGGAAATCGGGGAGTCACATGCAACGCAAATTGCTTCTCACGGCGCTCGCCGCCGCCGCGCTGGCTTATGCCGGCGCCGCCTCGGCGCAGATCAAGGTCGGGGTCGCCGGTCCGATCAGCGGCGCGAATGCCGCCTTCGGCTCGCAGCTGCGCTACGGCGTCGAGCAGGCGGTGGAAGACATCAACGCCGGCGGCGGCATTCTCGGCAAGAAACTGTCGCTGTCGATCGGCGACGATGCCGCCGATCCGAAACAGGGCCGCAACGTTGCCAATAAATTCGTCGGCGACGGCATCACCTGGGTCATCGGGCACTTCAATTCGAGCGTGACCATGCCGGCCTCGGAGACCTACAACGAGAACGCCATTATCGAGATCACGCCGGCCTCGACCAATCCGCAAATCACCGAGCGCGGCTACGCCTTCATGTTCCGCACTTGCGGCCGCGATGACCAGCAGGGCGGCGTCGCCGGGAAGTATCTCGTGGACAACTACAAGGGAAAGAAGATCGCCATCGTCCAGGACAAAACGACTTACGGAAAGGGTCTGGCTGACGAAACAAAGAAAGCGCTGAACACCGGCGGTATCCGCGAAGTGCTTTATGAGGGGCTGAACGTCGGAGAGAAGGATTATTCGGCGATCGTGTCGAAGGTAAAGGCGTCAGGCGCCGATGTTGTCTTCTACGGCGGTGTGCACACGGAAGCCGGCCTGCTCGTGCGGCAGATGCGCGATCAGGGCGTACAGGCGCCGCTGATGGGCGGCGACGGAATCGCGTCGGAAGAATTCGCCGCGATCGCCGGTCCAGGTGCCGAGGGAACGCTGATGACCTTCCCCCCCGATCCGCGGCTACGCCCCGAAGCTGCCGACGTCGTCAAGCGGTTCGAGGCGAAGAAATTCAATCCCGAGACGTACACGCT